>JAIBEZ010000082.1 GCA_019459485.1 Prolixibacteraceae bacterium | reverse complement strand
GGCATTGTGCCACTGAGAATTAACCTGTCGAAACATGAAAGTACGCAGGATATTTCGCTTTGGTAGGTTTCAGTTAATAGTTTCATTCAGTAAAGTTACGCGTTTTTCCTTTTTGGTTCTGGCTTGTCCAGGTTAGGTATTACACTGTTTTCAACCTGAAACAAACCGAAGGTATTGATGAAAGCAAGATTCCAGCCACTGAAGCACATGACCATGAGTTTGACCCGATTGGTCAGGCAGAACAGTTAATTGAATTCTGGTACGACAGTCCTGAAATAAGGCTTAACCAGACACATGCCTTTTATTCGCCTTCCGGGGATTACATCGGGATGCCCAATCCACGGACTTTCTTTTGTGATGAACAATATTATTCCGTTTTGTATCATGAAGCAACCCATAGTACGGGGCATATTAACCGTACAGGGAGGCATGAAAAACTTTCCAATCACAAGTTTGGTTCACAGGATTATAGCGTTGAAGAACTGGTTGCCGAAATGGGAGCAGCCTACCTGTGTTACATGACAGGCATCCAGAATGCCACCATCGATAACAGTGCCGCTTACATCAAAAGCTGGATTGGCAAATTCAAGGAAGATAAAAAGATGCTTTTGACAGCTGCCTCGATGGCTCAAAAGGCTGTGGATTATATCCTGGAGCATCAATCCTATCTAAACCCGGCAGCCAGTATAGCATTGGTTGACCAAATGGCGGAGGCGGTTTAGCCTTCGCCTTTTTTATCTCAAAATTTTACAGTTACAAACAATTAAAAATTCAAGATATGGAACAGTTAAAAAATTTTTCACAGTATATCCTGCAAATCGGTTATAAATATGGTTTGCATTCTGTTTTTGATGATTTCCTCGAAATGGTAGTTTGCGCCTTATCATTGGGAGCAAAGGAAGATCGCTATCATGAGATTGTCCGAAATTATGAAAAACCGGATGCCTACCTGATGGCTGAAGCTTTTGGGGCATTGGTCATCGAGATGGACAACAACGGTGATGGGCTTAAAGATGGCTTTGGTGACTTTTACATGGAATATCTAAGCTATGGCAGGAATGGGCAGTTTTTCACCCCGGAACCGATATGCGATATGATGGCCCGGATATTGAACCCGGCTGGTTTTGGGGAGCGGGTGGCCGATTGCTGTTGTGGTTCAGGACGGATGTTGCTGGCTGCTGCAAAAATAAGCCGGAATTCATTGTTTTTCGGTGCTGATATTGACCGGACTTGTTCCATGATGTGTTTGATTAATCTTTGCCTGAATGGACTTTTGGGAGAAGTCTGCTGGATGGATACGCTGATGAACCGTTTTTACGGAAGTTGGAGAATTGAACTTCACCCGGAGAAAGGAGTTCCATACATCAGGGAGATTACAGAATCCGAAAGCTACATGGTGTTAAGGTTACCGGAAAAGAAACAAGAGTTAATTGCCCAGCAAGCACCGGTAGCAAAAATATCTCAGCAGTTAATGTTTGAATTCTAGGGGCGATGCCCCTTTTTTGTTCGTTCTCAATATTTGAAAGGTAAAATCACTCCATTTAAAATTGCGAGCAAAGATATTGATCGCTTCACGGAACGGTAAAGGGGAACTCGCTTTTCGTGGCTCGTTTCCTTCGGATGCGTTCAGTTTCATGGATTGCCCATTTCGGGCATGAAACTGACATGCACCCCGTTGACCTTATCCGTGACAGCTCAATGTCCGGTTATGCCGAAATTTTAACCGGCGTGCCAGATGCCAAAATAAATCTCTAGGGCAAGAGTACATGAATATGAATAATGCAGCTAAAAAAAACGATGCTGAAAGTGTTGAACAACCTAAAACTACTTTGGAAGTAGTTAAGAAAGATGAAAAAGCCGTTGCCGAAGTTCCTTCATTGGAAAAACGTATCCAGAAAGTGGAAGATTTGAGCATGCTCATTGAAAAGTGGCGCAAGCTGACCGAGACCCGCAGAAACCTCCAGACCTTCTCTCTGGGTGCCGATGGTTTGGGTGCAACGGTATTTCTTCGAGACGCCTCTGGAAAAGAGTTTAAAACCTCCAATACTCCCGTAGTATCCGCTGTGATGGAGGAAATCAAATCCACTTTGGATGAAAAGATCAAAGAAGTGGAAGATCAGATCAAGTTCTGAAAGAAGAGAGGCGAAAAGCCTCTTTTTTTTGGTCGCTAATAGATCTATTTTTATTTTGCAGCAAAATAGTGCATTTTAGAAATACACACTTTAACCACCATGCCGGATTTTGTATTGCAGCTTTTTAACTTTGCCAGCTCACTGTCAACTGTACAATTCTCATTGTCGTCAAGTAAACTCCTGTATGTATTAGATTACCCATAAGTTTGGATTATAAATACAAAATCTCATTTAATTATCAGTAATTTTTAATAGTTTTCCACGCCAAAATCAACTGATACTTCCCTAAATGAGGAATTGAAATGTTTAACGACCTTATTCAGAATTCGTCCCTGCTTATAGCCCTGTCGGTCCTCTACGGAATATTGACCCGTACCTGCAAAGCAGACACTTTCGGCTGCAAAATAATCGGCGGAATATTGTTTGGAACCATCACTGTTGCAGCGATGAAAATGTCAATTCAGTATAATACCGGGGTTATTTACGACGGACGATCTATTGTACTGACATTGTCCGGTTTGTTTGGCGGGGGAATTACCGGAATCATTTCCGCCCTAATTGCAGCAGCATACCGTACCTACCTGGGAGGCGCCGGTGTTTGGGCCGGAACGGCAACTATTTTTACTTCTGTACTGGTTGGATTTGCCTTTCGCCGTTTACACTATAACAAACCTGAATTATTGAAAATACCCATGCTTTTCGGAATGGGTGTTGTTTCTCATTTGTGCATGCTGGCTTGTCAGTTATTGCTACCCGGGTCTGCCGGTGTACATATTATTGAAGAAATCTGGATTCCTGTGATGCTGGTTTTGCCGCTGGGAACACTGCTTATGGGACTATTGCTGGCGACCGACAAAAAGCGATTGTTAGCAGAAAAATCTTTGCGCAGATCCGAAGAAAACTTCAGGCGGTCGATGGATGAATCTCCGCTTGGTATGCGAATTCTTACCTCTAACGGGCAAACGCTTTACGTCAATAAGGCATTACTATCCATATATGGATTTAGCTGTTTCGAAGAATTTACGCAAACCCGTGTTGAAAAACGTTATACGGAAGAAAGCCTGAAATTACATGAGCAAAGAAAAGAGAAGCGGAAAAATGGAGAATATGTTGACCCGGAATACGAGATAGACATTGTCCGAAAAGATGGGCAAATCCGCCACATTCAAGTTCTGCGTAAAACCATCAATTGGGATGACACTCCCCAACTTCAGATCATTTACCAGGATTTTACCGAGCGGAAAAAAGCTGAAGATCTTCTTCTGCTCCTTGGCCGATCAACGGAACAAAGTCCGGTAAGCATTGTCATAACCAATCCAAGGGGGACTATTGAATATGTAAATCCCAAATTTACCGAAACAACAGGATATGGTGCTGAAGAAGTGATCGGGAAAAAGCCAGGCATTTTAAAATCGGGTGAACAGCCCAAGGAATTTTACGATAATCTTTGGAAAACAATTCGACGCGGCAAAGAATGGAGAGGAGAATTCCACAACCGGAAGAAAAATGGGGAGTTATATTGGGAGAGTGCTGTTATTTCCTCCATAGTCAATAAATCTGGCAACATCACTCACTATATCGAAGCTAAAGAAGATATTACTGAAAAGAAAATGATCATTGCTGATTTAAAAATGTCCAAGGAGAAAGCCGAAGAAAGTGATCGACTAAAATCAGCCTTTCTGGCCAATATGAGCCATGAAATCCGAACCCCACTGAATTCGATCCTTGGATTCTCAGACATGCTTACCGAAGACAGTGAATTGTCCCAGGAAGTCAAAGAAGAATATTTTTCCATTATTAACCGAAATGCGGACAACCTGCTTCAGATTATTGATGATATACTTGATATTTCGAAGTTGGATACCGGACAGGTGAAGATCATTAAAAGACCTATCGATTTATTGCAAACGTTGAATGAACTCTTTGTCCAATTTCAAAGGAAGATTTCGGAAACCGGAAAAGAAAATATTGTTCTGAAATTAAAGATTCCCGATTTTCCGGTTTCAATGAACACGGATAAGGTTCGGTTTAACCAAATTGTAAGCAATTTATTGAGCAACTCCGGCAAATTTACTCATCATGGAGAAATCGAATTTGGGGTCATGGAAATTACAGAACAACAAATAACCTTTTTTGTGTCAGATACCGGAATAGGTATTGAAAAGGCTGTTCAATCCGCCATTTTTGAACGCTTCAGGCAGGCCACTGATTCAACTACCCGGCTATATGGGGGAACAGGCCTGGGATTGGCAATTGTAAAGAACCTTATTGAACTTATGGGAGGAGAGATTTATCTTGAATCAGAAATAGGAAATGGAACGACCTTTAAATTCTGGCTGCCAATAAAGTAGGATAAAAATTCTCTTTTGCATTATTCCTTTTACCATCGAAGAATAGATCAAAAAAATAATCGCTTCAGGTATTTTTGTATCAACATGAACGATGGTGTTTGTACCTCTAGTGTTCATGTTTCCAAAATTGTAAGGAATGGACTATAATGTTTTTAATTAAATAACTTTATATTTGTATAATAATTGTTTTAGAAACATAAAATACTGATAATTAAATTTTTAAGAGATGACAAAAGCAGATATCGTTAACGAGGTAAGTAAAAATACCGGAATTGAAAGAGTGACCGTGCAAAAAGCTGTTGAGGCTCTTATGGAAACAGTGAAGGAATCTTTAACTGAAGGAAGAAATGTCTATTTTCGTGGTTTCGGTAGCTTTATCATAAA
Source organism: Prolixibacteraceae bacterium (assembly GCA_019459485.1). Classification (GTDB taxonomy): domain Bacteria; phylum Bacteroidota; class Bacteroidia; order Bacteroidales; family Prolixibacteraceae; genus Aquipluma. The sequence continues at coordinate 11,734 of JAIBEZ010000082.1, read as the reverse complement.
AAGAAGAGCAGTGAAAACTGCACGTAATATTTCCAAAAACACTGTAGTCATTATTCCGGAACACTTTGTTCCTTCTTTTAAGCCAGCAGAAACATTTGTTGCTCAGGTTAAAGAACACGTAAGATAGGAATGTTAGAAGCAGAATACCCACCTTGTTCCCTCATACTGGACGAAACAAAAATGCTGCTCAACAATTTTTATATTTTAATCTCAGTTAAAGTGTGTGGAATAATAATCCCAAAGCTTTAAATGGTTATAATAAAAAGATGGCAAAAAAACAGACACTACAAATCCGTAACAGTACGGCTGAATTTCTAATCTTTACCAATCAGGCAAAAGAAGACGGGATTGAAGTGCGTGTTCAGGATGAGACAATCTGGCTAAGCCAAAAATTGATGGCTGCGTTGTTCGATTGCTCTACCGATAACATATCACTGCATCTGAAAAACATATTCAAAGAGAATGAGCTGGATGAAAATTCAGTTACCGAGGAATTCTCGGTAACTGCATCAGATGGTAAAGCCTACAAAACCAGGCATTACAATTTGGATGCGATTATTGCGGTTGGATACCGTGTGAATTCCAAGCGGGCAACAGCTTTCCGCCAATGGGCAACGTCTGTTTTGAGGGACTATGCCATTCGGGGTTATGTTATCGATAAAAAACGCATGGAAAACGGGGCGTTTCTCGGTGAAGATTATTTTGAGCATTTGCTTTCAGAAATTCGTGAAATCCGTTTAAGTGAACGACGTTTTTATCAAAAGATTACGGATATTTATTCCACCGCGATGGATTACAACAAAGATGCGATAGTTACAAAAGAATTCTTTGCCAAAGTACAAAATAAACTGCATTATGCCGTTCATGGTTATACGGCGGCAGAACTCATTACTTCAAGAGCGAATGCTGAAAAAGAACACATGGGATTGACTTCCTGGGATAAAAGCCCGGACGGTAAAATAGTAAAAACAGACATTTTAATTGCAAAAAATTATTTGACCGAAACGGAACTGGAATCGTTAGGGCGCATTGTCAACGCTTATTTGGATTTAGCGGAAGACCGTGCAAAAAAGCATGTCCCCATGACGATGGAAGACTGGGCTAAACGCCTTGATAAGTTTCTGGAAGCTGACGAACGCGAAGTATTGCAGAATAGCGGAAAGGTTACAGCTCAAATGGCTAAAGATTTTGCTGAAAGCGAGTTTGAGAAATACCGTATAGTGCAAGATCTGTTATTTGAATCCGACTTTGACAAAGAGCTAAAACGAATCAAAGGAAAACAAAAAGAATAATATTTAAATGGTATGGCAGAGAAACAAAAAACCGTGGCAGAATTAACTGTCTATTACAAAAAACAACGTTTGTCAAGCCTCCTGTTTGACACGCAGGAAACGGCTGATAAATTTGTTGAAGCTATAACACATCTTCTTGGTGAGAAAGGAATGAGAGAAACTTCCTTTAAAGGAGAAATCAGGACTGTTTATATGCCTGAAAACATTGTTGGAGAATTGGATGATTATGCTGAAGGAAAGATCAAACCCAAAGGAACTATTTTGGAAATGATGAAAGTAATTGATGGTTTGAATTGAAAATATTCAACTGAAATTACTTACATTTACCAATACGAAATTGAAATACAAAGAGGGACTTTAGCGAGACCCTTTGAATTTAGTGTTTTATAAAATATTGATATTCAATACGTAATCGTGTCTGGTTCAACTTCCAGCTGGGTCACGACTTTGATATCAAATATCACTAAAGGCACTTAAATTCAATAATTTAAGTGCCTTTTCGTTGGGTCAAACCACCAGATTATTCAACTGAAGTCAATCTAAAGAGACCTAAATCGAGACCAGTTTCATAAATTCACCGATAGGTCTCGCTAAATCGTGTACCTTTCTGTATTTAAATTTAAATTTAAATTGATTCTAATTGATTCAATTTGACCTTTTTTGATGCTTGTAAAAGAGCTTCAGATAGGGTACTTTTAAAGTTGAATCGAGATCATTTTTTTTTTACCCAATATGCAGTTAATCCGAATGGAATTCTTGTTGTTCAATGAATTGGCAATTTCCGAGTTCGGATTTGCGTACTAAGGATTTTCGTTTTACGAAGGGTGCATATTTGTATTTCAGGGCATCGTAAAGTTTCCGTGCCAGTTGGTTTGGTTCTGAACAATGTTGTATCATGATCACTTCTTCGTGGCTGTTTTGGGCTAAAGTCGTCACTGCTTTTTGGGTGTTCATGATCCGCACAATCTCGCGCCATCCGGAGTGAATACCTTCTTTTTTTAATTGGTGGCGAACGGTGTTTACTAACCCAATAACGATCAGGGCTTTTCCGACAGGGAAGGAGTCTTCATGCGTAGTTTAATCCTAAAATGAAATCAACGCCTGGCGGTTTTTTCCGTCCATTACAATGTTGAGGTCGTTGGTAAAACATACATGTTTGATGTATTTTCCTTCTTCGATTGCGGGCATTTTTTTCAACAAATCAATGTTGATCATCGCATCGGCTGAATTGTGCGGAATGGTAAAATAACCGACATTCATTGAAGTTACATTGTGGAAAAAGTGTGAACCAAGCGATCCGTCGAGTGGAAATTCATTGAGCCCCATTTCAACAATGATTCGGGCTTTCGATATGTTTGCCCATAAAACAGGGATTCCTGTAAACGGATCGCGCGTGCCCCAGCGGCCCGGGCCAATCAGGATGTACTCCTTGTTCAGGAAATCCATTTTGCGGTTAAACTGGTTGATTTCTGCAGCTATTTCGCGTGTTTTCATTTTGTCGAATTTTTCAGGGTCAACAAAAATTACATCTTTAATTCCGGTAACAAAACCATTTCCCATCCCGCGTTTTGCGTACATCAGGGTCTTTTCAGGAACGATTTTTCCTATATTCACGATCAGTTCTTCGTCTCTCCTGATCAATGGTTTAATTTGCAGCAGGTAAAAGGTTGGAAGCTTGTTGTGACCTTTTTCCAGATCGACCGCATACTCAATTTCTACGGGCGAACCCATTGCTTCGCGGAATAATTTCAGCAATAACATCAGCGTATCGGCAAGTGGAATGTGTTTGTATTTCAAAATGTTGGCGAAATCTATCACCCTCAATCCGGGGCTGTCAACTCCGGGAATCAGGCAGTCGTTTTCGTAATCATACACCGATGCACAATGTTGCAGTACGCCATCTTTTTCAGCAAATGAAATCTTCATTTTCCTGATAGCGGCATTTTCACCTCCATTTTCAAGATCGAACTGGCTGTGGTCCATATCGATCGCGTAAAATTCTTTTTGCGAGTCGCGTACCAGATCGTGAATGCCTGTTGTGTTGATTTCAGGATATTTAGGACAATAACGATAAGCACTCTCGCCCCCAACTACATACATTCCCAGTCCGATGGCCGAAACTGCGAACCCATCTTCGGGTTCCATGTACGAGACAGGGTAGAAATTGTACGATTGTGCCACTCCGCTGATTGACGGATAATAATGATCACCATATTGGTGGCCAACAACTTCCTGAATAATCACCGCCATTTTCTCCTCTTCGATTTTGTATTTTACTGCATCGAAATACGACATGGCCGATTCGGTAAAAATGCTGGCATAAACCAGTTTAATGGCTGTTTCGAGTTGCTGGAAACGCACCTCAATATCGGGGTGGTTATTGGGAATAAGGTAAGTAGCATAAACTCCTGAAAATGGTTGGGTGAGCGAATCTTCAAACAAGCCTGAAGAACGGATGGCCAGCGGTTTTCCCATTTTTTCAAGGTATTTGTGGAGGCGATCCTTTAGCTCTTCGCTAAACTGCGATTCAAGAAAAATGCTTTTGATACGTTCGTAATCGTTTGTCGAATATATTTCCTCATAAAGGTCATTGGTTTCAAGGAATTTATCGAAATCAGAAGCCCCGATTACTGCTGTGGCCGGAACACGGATATTTATTTCAGGTAAAATTTTAGCGAATTCAATGTTCTCGATAAAATTACACATAAAAGCCATTCCCCGGCCTTTTCCTCCGAGCGAACCGCTTCCGAGTCGCATCACAAAACGTTTTCCGGTAACGAGTGTCGGATCGAAATCGATGATGCTCCCGCGAAGTTTCTGGATACGCACTTTTTCGAATACATCCAGACAAAACTTCCGCAGGTCGTCCGAATTCTTGAAATCTTCGAAGCGGTAGGGCAGTAGCTGTTCTGCAATATTGATTTCGCCGCGGGCCATCAGCCAGGTTGAAAACGAATTGCGCTGCCCATGGTATGCCAAAGCCATTTCAGGAATAATTTTGAACATTTCCTGAAATTCGGCCATGTTGCGGGCAATCATAATTGGATTTCCTTCGGTATCTTTAAACACAAAGTTGCCAAAACCAAGTCTTTTATAGATGTAATTGTGAATGTCGAGTGATAAGCTTTCAGAGTTTTTGTTGATAAAATCGGCACCAACATCGCGGGCTCGCTGGGCATTGTTCACATCGTGGCTCTGCAGCAAAATGGGAATCGGGAAACGCAGTGTCGAATTTACATACCTGAGCAAATCAACACCTGCATTTTCATCGTCCACGCCATTTCTTTGAAACTTAACATCAGAAATAACACTCAGAAGAAAATCCTTGTATTTGTTAATGATGAAAACCGCGTCTTCGTAGCTGCTTACCAGAATCACTTTGGGGCGGGCCCTCATTTTCATTATTTTGTGCAGTTCGTCAGCCGATTTATCCTCCACCAGGTTCTGTGTTTGAGTCATGATGTTGGTATATAACATCGGCAAATACCGCGAATAATACTGTATCGAATCTTCCACCAGCAGAATTACCCGGACGCTTCCGTTTTTGGTATCTTCTTCCACATTCTGCTTGTCCTCGATGTACTTGATCATCGCAAGGAAGACATTGGAGTTTCCGTTCCAAACAAATACCCTGTCGATTGATTCTATCTTCTCGTTGCTGGTTTGAAAATAGCGCAGGTCGCCATTGTTGTTTACCAAAAGCAAAATAGGGAGCGACTGTTTCAGTTTAAAAATGGCTTTAGCCGCCCGTACCGGAATGTTTTTATCGACCCCGACCATGATGATAACCATGTCGAAATCGCGTGTTTTTACCATCCGGAGTGCATCTTCCTCGGTATTTGCGCTTGTAAATCGCGGATAGGTGTATAAGTTAAGCTGAAGAAATTCACCAAAGATTTTATCGGTGAACTGTCCTTCGCGCACAATTGAATAACTGTCGTAAAGTGTTGCCAGCAGGAGTACTTCTTTAACTTTTGTTGGCATCAGTTCCTGAAATATGTCGCGGTCGCTTTTGTTTCGTTTGTATATGGAAGAGAGCGAAATAGAATCAATTTGAGATTTCATTTGTATCAATTATGTTTATTTCTTTATACTTCAATCATTTTGCGGAAAAGTATAAAAAATCTGCCTGAAAGATTCCTGATGGAAGATGTTGTGTAAACTTCAGGAATATATTTTACATTTGACAGACTTAAACTATTAAGTCTATTCCGAAAAGTCGATTAGTTATCCCGAAGGACTGAATTTGACTTTCTGACTTCTCGGAGTGGACTCAACAATTAAATTTATGAAATATATTCTTATTTCAATTTTTGTATTTCTGGCATTTGCAGGATTTTCTCAAAAGAAACAATCATTGTTCAACGGTAAAAACCTTAAAGGTTGGACAATATATGTTGAAGATCCGGCAGTTAATCCTGAAAACTTCTTCTATGTTAAAAATGGAACGATCGAAACCGTTGGAGTTCCGGTTGGTTATATTCGCACAAATAAAGAATATTCAAATTATCGGCTGCACGTAGAATGGTGTTATCCTGAAAAACCAACCAACAGCGGAATTCTCTTGCATACTACCGGGCCCGATAAAATATGGGTTACCCATTATCAGTCGCAGTTAAAACACGAAAATGCCGGTGACTTTATCGTGCATGGGGTAGGAGAGAAAGCAACCATTCGCGACAGCGTTTATACTTCGACAGAAACAGTTAAGCCGGTTGTGCCCAAATTGCATCCATCGAACGAAACACCGGCAGGCGAATGGAACAGTTTCGATATAACCTGCCGGGGAAATACAGTTGAAATAAAGGTAAACGGCTTGGTTCAGAGTATAGCCACAAATTGTTCGTTGACCAAAGGTGCAATCGGTTTGCAGGCCGAAGGATCAAAAATTCAGTTCCGGAATTTGTGGATCGAAAAGATCAGAAAATAATTTTCGTTTAAAGGTTTGACGCATTAGAATTTGTTTGTTTTTTTGCCCCGAACGGGCTATATATCAATAACCCGGGGTAAGTGAGGAACGAACGCAACCCCGGGATGAAAGAAAAATTAAAAGCCGTCCGCGGTTAGATGACAAACAAAGGATTTGCCTTTTTTCGGACGGAATTGAAATACGTATCATAGCATTGAGATTAATTTTGGAAATAGAATGTTAAAACAAGCTGAAAACAAAAGCAAGCGACGTGCAGACGAACTTTTTGATCAGATCAAAACTGGTGATCAGAAAGCGCTTGAACTTTTGTTTTCCATCTATTTTCTCCGATTAAATGACTTTGCCCGGAATGTTGTAAAAGATGACGGTATCTCTCAGGACATTGTTCAGGAGGTATTTGTAAAGGTTTGGGAGAAAAAGGCTGAAATCGAAAACCTCAATATCGAAGGCTTTCTTTTCCGTTTGGTACGCAACCGCTGCATCGACTACATCAAACATATGAAAATGGTGAACAACCGTTTGCAGGAAATTCACATTGCATCGAAATACGAAGAGTTGTACCGCATCGACTTTGTGGGAAACGAACCTTATGTGCTGATTGAGCAGGAATTGAAAATGAAGATCGAAAAAACAATTCAGAATTTGCCCGATCGTTGCCGCGAAGTTTTTATGCTGAGCCGTATGAATGGTCTGAAGAACAAAGAAATTGCTGAAAAACTGGATATCAATATCAAAAATGTGGAACGGCATCTGAACCGCGCCCTGCAATCGTTCCGCGCAAACTTTTCCGAAGAACTTCCCATAGCGCTTATTTTGCTGGTAATGAAAAACCTGGAGTTTTGATAAAAAATGGATATCCGTAAATTTACCTAATGTCATTAAAAGTCATTCAATTGTCATTGAGTGGTCACTAAGTTGCCTCGAAATTACAACAGAACGACAATGAATGACAACAATTGACTGACGCAAAATTCCAAATAGGTAATCAAACGGACAATCGTATAAAAAAAGTCCTTTCCAATGATGGGTAAAAGCTACCCAATTCAGTTATATATGCAAAGGTTTAAATAATACCCATGCATACTACTCAATTTCAAGATATTATAAAACGATACTTCCGGGGGCAACTGTCTGACGATGAGTATGAACTGCTCACTGATTACCTTCAGGATTCAAATAATCGCCGGTACTTCGAAAAGGCAAAACAGGAATGGACACAAAATCCTGAATTGGATGAAACTGGCCGTAAAAACTGGAACCAACTCGAATACAAAATCAATAAGCAGGATTCTGTTGTCGCAAAAATGCCGGTAACCCGTCGGCTTTGGGTTCAGGTGGCATCTGTTGCAGCCATACTTGTACTGGGATTGTTGGTTGGAAGTGTTTTAACTTATTTTCTCTCCGGAAATCATTTCAATCAGGAACAACTGGTATTTGAAACTCCACGCGGCGAAAAGTCGATGGTAACATTGCCCGATGGTTCGGAAGTTTGGTTGAATGCCAATTCAAGATTGGTTTACAACTCGTTTTCGGCAAATCACCGTCAGGTTGAATTAAAAGGAGAGGCCTTTTTTAAAGTTGCCCGCAACGAACAAGCTCCATTTGTTGTAAAAACCAATGAATGCTCTGTGGAAGTTATGGGTACGAGCTTTAATGTAATGGCCTATGACGAGTTTGGACGAAAGGAAATTACACTACTCAGTGGAAAGGTAAATGTCCATTTGGAAGACGACGAACAGGTTTTAAAACCCGGACAGGCCCTGATATTAAAAGATCACAAGTTCCAAATTGTGGAAGTTGATGCGTCGCAATCTTCGGGATGGGTCGATCATAAATTCAATTTTAAGAACATCCCGTTATCAGAACTGATGCAACGATTGGAAAACTGGTACGATGTTGATATTACACTTGATAACAAATCTGGCAGGGAAGTTAACTTTACCGGAACCTTTAAAAATGAGGAAACCATCTGGCAGGTGCTGGACGCTATCAAGGTTTATACGCCCATTAAATACAATAAAACTGAATTGCGAAAAATTACAATAACTGTGAATTAAAAAAAAGACGCCAGATGAGCGGCAACTCGTCTGACGTCGGTGTAATGTGATATAAATACTCATTTAAATCGAAGTAAAACTATGAAAAAAAACGATCCGAAGCAAAGGCATCGTAGATGCCGTGTGCTTAGAAAAATGTTAAACATTATGAAAGTAACAACTTTGTTGTTTTTTTTGGCCCTGATGCAAGTCACGGCCAGTTCGTACTCACAGCAAACAAAGCTGAATCTGAAGTTTCAAAATGAAACTCTCGAAAGCGTGTTCAGTAAAATTGAAGCGAACTCTGAATTTTCGATCTTTTATAAAAATGAAATGATCCAGAATTCTAAAGAGGTAACCGCTGAATTCAAAAATGCCTCTATTTTTGATATTCTCGATCAGGTGCTGAACGCGGAAAACATGACATACACCGTCAGGAACAAACTGATAATGATTGTTCCAAAAACAGACGGTGGTATTGAAAACAATTCTCAGCAGCAAAAATCAGTTTCCGGTAAAGTAACCGACTCTTCAGGCGAAGCGCTGCCAGGTGTTTCCGTCGTTGTAAAAGGCACGACCAATGGTTCGATTACTGATAACAACGGAAATTATTCCCTTTCAAACATTTCTGAAAATGCGACTTTACAATTCTCATTTGTTGGAATGAAGATGCAGGAGGTTTCGGTTAGTGGAAAAGCTACCATTGACGTTTCATTGATGGAAGATGCAATCGGAATTGAAGAAGTTGTTGCCATCGGTTATGGTGTGCAAAAGAAATCGGATGTTACCGGTGCTCTTACAAGCGTAAGTTCCGAAGAAATTAATGCACGCCCGGTGAAGAATGCAGTTGAAGCGATGCAGGGAAGGGCAGCCGGGGTTGATATCACTTCGAATGAACGTCCCGGAGCGGTTGGCAGTATCACAATTCGCGGGGTACGCTCGCTGACAGCTTCGAACTCTCCGCTATATGTTATTGATGGTATTCCGTTGGTAACCGGAACTGTAGATGCATCGAACGTTTCCTCAAACAAGGTGACATTGGGAGGAATTGACAATCTGAACCCTAACGACATTGAGTCTATTGATATTTTAAAAGACGCATCGGCTACAGCGATTTATGGTTCACGGGGAGCCAATGGCGTTGTTCTAATTACAACGAAGGCGGGAAAATCCGGAAAATTTACCTTGAATTTTGATTCTTCAGTGACCTCAGAAAATATGCATGAATATTCGCCTTTGTTTAATGCAGGCGATTATGTCGATTACCGTCGTTGGGCAAAATATTACTCAAATACTTCTACTTTTCCAAGAGGTGATCAGCCCACACAGGCGAATGATGCTGCAATTTTTACCGGTGATGTCACGGCCACGAACAATATAAACAAAGGTTGGGCAAGTGGTACCTGGGACGGATCAAAATTAACAACTACCGATTTTACAGATTTCGTTACCCGCACGGGTATTACCACACAAAACACGTTGAGTGCAAGTGGCGGAACAGATAAAATGAAAGCTTATGGCTCTTTTGGATATTTGGATAGTAAAGGGGTAGTAAAAGGGCAAGGCCTGAAACGTTACAGTGCGAATGTAAGTATAGATATTACGCCTGTCAAATGGTTCTCTTTTGGTGCAAAGCTAAACAGTTCTTACAGCATACAGGAATATGGACAATCTACTGCAGGTAACGTTGCTGTGTCTTCCAGAAGTGGTTTGTACGAAAGTGCTTATGGTATTTTTACGTACGCATTGCCGTATGATGCTGATGGCAACCGCATTGACTATCCGGGTGGCGACATTGCCATCAAGACAATTATCGATGAGGAAAAATATTCTCAGGACCAACGGGTTACTCTACGTGCCTTTGGTAGTTTTTATGGCCAGCTGGATTTTGGAACCCTTATTCCTGTGCTGAAGGGATTAAGATTTCGCACCAATTTTGGTCCGGATATCGAAACCTGGCGCGATGGGATTTATGTCGATGGCAAATCTGTAATCAGAAGCGGTTCTGCTTTTGCTTCATTGGATAAAATACAACGCGTGTCTTATACGCTCGACAATCTGTTGTACTATGACAAAACCTTGGGGAAACACGATTTTGGTTTCACATTGTTACAGAGCCAAACACAATTTGAAACAGAATCAAGTTTGATGTCGGCCAATAATGTTCCATTTTCAAGCCAAAAATGGAATGCTCTTGGCGCTGTAAGTTCACTTCAAAGCTATAGGTCCGGATTCATTAAACAATCCTTGTTATCTTATATGGCGCGCCTAAGTACATGACAAAAATTTAAAAATTCCTATATCATCTTGGAACAAAGCGTTTAACAGCACTGAAGCTATATAAGTTAATCCATATTTGAACAAACTTTTGGCTTTTTTCCCATGCTTTTTGACCTTGATTGGTTTAATGTATTTGTGCAGATAATCTCCGACCAAATACGCCCAGGTGAAGGCGACTATCACCAAGGCAAACAGTTTTTCAATCCGTTCAATTTCAGTCAGGTGAGTATCTTCAATATTAAACCCACTTGTTTTTAAAGCCCTGAAAGCTGTTTCAATCTGCCAACGTTCTTTGTAAATCTCCAGAGCATCTTCTGGTTTGTTGAACGAGATAACAATCTGCAATTCAGGTTTTCCATCTTTGTCTTTTACTTTTGAACCAGAGAGATAACACAGTTGGTTGTTCAGATAAACAATTCGATGATTCACCCTGCAACCATTTAGTGGCAAATCAGAAAATAGCCAGCTAGCCTTAACTTGTTTGCCATTGTGCGGTTGCAGTACCCAAAAGTTCTCGCGGATGCGGATATAGTAACGGACCCGTTTCTTATTCAGGTATTTGATCCAATTTTCGCCAACAAACTCGCGATCTGCGGTCAAGCAATCCAGTGAAGCTGAACCGAAAAGACGGATAAACCGTTCGATCAATTCAATGCGTTCATTAGTATTTGAATTGCCAAATTTTGGCAACAACTTGAATAACAGCGGAAAAGCAACTCCATGATAAACAACTGCGATCACCAATACATTGATATTCTGCTGTCCAAACTTCCAATTCGTCCGGTCCATGGCTAGACGGTAAGGCGGTTTGTGTGGCAACAGCCTGAATATCAATCTAGCTATCAAATCCTTATCTAGGAGGTACGTGGCCATAAACCGTTGTATTCTCCGCAGGGAAGAGCTGGTATCCGCACTACTGTCAAATGCAGAAGCAAGTTTCTCGAAACCAACTGTTTGCACTTTACAAAGTGAACTGATCATTAAAACAAAGAACTTTACGCGCGCCAGATTCCAACCTGTTTGTTTATGGAAAATGGAAACTAATTCACTATTTTTATGCTCTACTCTGGGTGTCATTATTCTTACTAATTGATATGGAAATATTTCGTAAGATACTGATATTCAGAGTATTATCCAAATATTTTAACACTTATTTTGCTGATTATCAGCTATTTATATTTTTGTCATGTACTAAA
>JAIBEZ010000030.1 GCA_019459485.1 Prolixibacteraceae bacterium | reverse complement strand
GCATAAAGCTCTCTGGAAATGCTTATTTTATACCCCATTGCAAAACGTGTATTGATGAGCAAAGGAGAATCGCCTGCATTTTTTAAAGTAATTTCAACCCAAAAGGGCTGGTTTAAATAAGCAGATACTGATTGGAAATTTGCGGTTAATTCAAGCATTTTTTTTATTGTTGTTTATATATTTTACTATTCCTATGATGGTTTTACTGTGGCGTTGTAGCGTGTCATCAATGCCAAATGAATTGCCTGCTCAGCGGCTGTTGCCGCAGCAAAACGGCGCCTTACGGCATTTCTTACGGATAAAAACTTTTTCCAGTTCTTTTTTTGGTCCGGCAACTTCATTAAATCCCAATTGTCCATAGCCCTACCGGCATCGTCAAAAAAACCGGCCACATTTTCATCGGGCATGTCTTTGCTGATAATTTCGATGGCTTCGCCCAGGAATTCAGATAAAGGAATATCGGCAATTCCCAATTTGTTTTGGCGAACATGTTCCAATTCATGGGCAATGGTATGCACCAGACCGGCATAACCCTGTGTAAAAGCCGATGGCCCTATCTTTACAATGTCCGGGCCTGGAATGTCCTTGCTCGGCGTTTCTGCATTGGCTCCCGTCAAAGTAGGGTCGAAAAATATCTCTATCAATGCGCCAAAAGTGTTCATGTTATAAAAATCCATGATCAGTCTGATGGCTGTATCTTGCTGGTTTGCCACATTCAGTTGAGGTACAATCACTCCCAGTGTTTCTTCCCCTACTTTTCCATCAATTGAAATTCCGTTGGTTGATTGAAAATCAGCTACCCTTTCGACAGTATCGCTGTCAAACTTTCCGCCGGGGGTGGCTCCTACCAACCCTTGTATGGCACGAACGGCACGTGAGTCCTGATATTTAGTGCGATTGTAACTGATAGCGCTCGTTTCTTTCGCGGATGTAAGCAGCGTTGGTTTTGGTCCTATTGCCGGAACCGCGGGTGGTGGTTTCAACAATTCAATTCCAATTAGTGCTTTTAAAAACGTGGCGCTAAGAAAAGCAAAGACACCCAGTGTGACGACACGCATACCACCGGGTTGAAATACGGTATCAGATAAAATGATCGCAGGGTCAAAATGGAAATTTAGTACATCCGATCTGTCGAAATTATTGTAATCAACCACCAACTGAATAGCATGTTCCTGCCGCCCGCGAGTTACCCTATTTGTAAACAGCGCGTCCAACGTAGCATCATCTACCTTTCCGTTTGCTGCCAGACCATTGGCCGTTTGAAAGCTGGCAATGGATTCTGCAGTAAGCGGACCCATATCACCATCCACTTTAGTGCCAGTAATGAGTTGAATAATCATTACTGACTTATTGTCGAACAATTTGCGGTTATGTGCAATGGCCGCTTTTTCTGCAACAGCATTCAGCAATGGCATTCGTTGAACGGTGGAGCCGTTGGTATGGCTGCCCAAATCATTATTAGTTGTCTGTTTCTTTTCCTTTTTAGATGAGCCTTGCTGCACCACGTGCGCCAATTCGTGAGCCATCAGTCTTTTTCCTTCTGTTGATTCAGGATTGTATTGCCCCTCATTGAATACGATGTTGTTTTTTACGGTAAAAGCTTTTGCGTTCAGATCTTTTGCCGAGTCGGAAGCTTCTTTATCGGTATGCACTTTCACCTCACTGAAATCGTAACCCATTCTGGATGAAAAGAATGCATTCGCATCAGCAGAGAGCGGATTTCCTTTCCCGTGCATCGAACCGATGTAAGTTGACGCGGTTCCCGAAGAAGATGCCGCAGTTTCCTTGCGTTGTAATTTTTCTTCTTTTTTGTCATTCTCCTCCGCTTTTTTCATTACTTTTTCATATTCCTTTTTTTCCTCCTTTTTCTGAACCTTGTCTTCCTCTTGCGGATTCTGTGCTTTTTTCTGCACCTTGTCTTTTTCTTCTTCCGGTTTTCGGCTCACCTTGGTGTCTTCATCCTTTTTTTCTTCCTTCCGCTGAATAGACTCGGCAGCTGAACCGAAAGGTTTAAGCTGAATAGTTGGCTCAGCCGTCATACCATTTGAAGGTTTAAAGAAAGGATCGTGCGAGGATTCGCCAAAGAACGCTTGTTCTTGTTGCTTTTCTTTGTTAAAAGATGCTGCTTCCCTGCTGGCAGGGTGACGGCGAACGCGGCGGTATATTGTTGGTTTCATAATAACTACTTTTTTTTATTAAAAGATTACAGCTTTTATTTCTCAAAAAAAATGTTGGTTTCAAGCTTTAAAATCTGTTCCTGGTCATCTGGCCAATTCTCTCCAAAATCCACGGCCATCATCATGATCAACTTCTCTGTATCCTCTGATTCTATAAAGTCTTTCTTTTAGTGCCGTTCTTGCATCATCATCACCTCTTAACTGCAAATATTCTCTCCAACTAACCAATCTGATGCTATCTCCCTCAACAATTTCCCTTTGCCTTGGCCGTCCTAATTCGGTACCTAGCCACCTGTTAAAGTCTCCATCTACCCAAAATAAATTCATTGCAGAATGTACCTGTGCCAATCCCGTACTTTGCTCAATTTTATGCTCCCATTCTTTTGAACTATTAAAATTCCTTTGAACATTTGCTCTTCTATGATTTAAAACGGCCCTTGCGATTCTCATATCTGGCCAAGGCGAATTTGGGCCATGAGCGTTATAAGTTGTCAATTGTTCTGGAGTAAGAACCGTCCCCTCTATACTGCCTCTCCACCAAAGCCTGTTCATTTCTCCCAAAGAAACCCTGCCCCTGAACCTTGCTTCTGTCTCATGGTTTCTGTATATTAAAAACATATTTCCCCCTTCGTCAAGTATGCTTTCAACAACTGCGAACTTCCGACTTTGACCCTGTAATATTTGTATCAGATCATTTGGATTTATTATTAAATTTCTGCCTGCATTTTCGGGTGGCATTATCAATGCTGTGTCTCTTTCCAGCGCAACAATGAGAGTATTCAGCTCTCTTCGTATATTCGCTCTTTGAGCCGGATCTTCGTTTCGCCTGTTTCTCAAAATTAAATCAATTGATGCAGCAGTTGCTAATGCACTAGACTTAGCAGCTACTTTTATTGGATCTGTTGTATCAATGTCGATATTTTCAATTTTCCTTTCGTAACTGTCTTTCCTGCTAGCCAACATCAGTTTCATATGGCCATTAGTTTCTTCAATTGATATAGTATGAGTTTCACCTGCTTGAGTTCTGAAAGGATGAGACAGACCTAACCAACCCATCACTGTACTCACAGCGCTTCTCCCCATCGCCATCGCCCTATCCAATAAATTCATTCCCGTGTCAACGGCCTTATTCACCAGCCAGGTCAATGCCTGATCAACCATTTCTCTGACGCTTTCAATCATTTCGCCTACGCGCCTTCCTATTCCACCTAAACCAACCTGATTGGCAAGGAATCCGATTACAATCGGCATTGCCCTTCCCATGGTATTTTCCAGATAGGTAGCAGCAGTTATTACATTCCCTTCTGCAATATCTGCCACACCATTTACAAACGAATTGATCACTTCAAGCATTTCGCGCAGGTATTTGATAAAACTCTGAATGGCGCTGTAAATGGCAATGCAACTGTTTACTACTGCCATTATACCTGTTGGGTCAAGCATACTCAGCAACCTTGCGGTTACCTGTGTTACAATTCTTTCCATCACCCAGTTTTTCACAGCGTCAATAACCGTGTTCCACAAATTGGTTAATTGTTCCTGAATTTTTTCCCAGATCGCCGCAACGCCCCTTTCCTGCACATCCCTGATAAACGTCCAGATTCCTTCCAGCGTGTTAATCATTCCTCTCAGTCTGGCAACTCTTTCAGGACCAATACGTGGATGAGCCGCAAGTTTTTCCCAAATCTTTTCCATGCTGATGCCAAGTACTTCAAGTACCCATCCTATTACACCACGCAGTGAGAAGTCGGTGAGTTCAGGTATTCCGGCATCCCGTAATTCACTCATCAACCACCCAACGACACCATTAATAAGATGCGTAACAATATTGTCAAAGAACTGAATAAAGCCCTGTTTGATGGCTCTCAGCAGATTTTTCAGGAATCCGATTGGATCACGTTTGATACTTTCGAAAGCCGCCAGAGTTCGGGCTATGATGTTGTTGATCAGGTCAAACGGAAAATTCATAATTTCCAGAATAACCACCACCACAATTTTTACTATCTCCACCACAAAAGCGATTAACCTGCCGATAGGTTCTCCAAAAGTGTCAATGATTCGCTGGAATGCCTCTATTGGATGTGCCAAATCGTTAAGGGTAAAGCCCCTCCACAAGTCAATGAACAATTGCACGATTGCGGCAGGAGTCATATTCAGCCTTGCCACCGCCGCATCAATCCGTTCCGTTGCCCGTGTAATGCTTCCGGATTCTTTCATCTGCTGGAACTGTTCTTCACCACCTGCCATCAAACTCATGAACCCGTGAATGATGTTTTCCGTGTTCCGTTCAACTACGGCATCAGTAAACGGATCCTTACCAATAATTACCGTTACAAGGAAATAGCCCCTCACTGTTCTTGCCCAGGCACTCAGCCTTTGCATCATTACCTCTTTAATGAATTGCAGAATAATGACTGCCGTATCAGCCATAAACTTCAATACATCGGCAACCGGTACAGCAAACGTGTTGTATATCTCGTTAAACTTGTCTATCGGATGCATCAATGCATCAATGGAAACAATACTCCAGATCAGATCGAAATTGTTCGTGATCGTCTCCAGTAAATTGCCAAACACACTAATTCCACGGTCAATCCAGTCGGCAGCTTTCTGGAAAGTACCCGTTTCCTGCATTTGTGTGCGTTGCTGAATACCTTCTTCACCGCCCAGTTCGAGTATGGCGCTTAGAATAGTGGTGCCATTTCTTTCTACTACTGCTCCGGTTATTGGATCTTCACCCAAAATAACCGTTAGCAAAGGATAAGCGGTTGTATGCTCTTTAATGAAATCGACAATCTGAGTTAGCAGCCAGCGCTTTACAATTTCGAGCAACTCTGTTGCGGCATCTTTGGCAAAATTGACAATGTCGCTGATAGTGCCGTGAATGATGTTTCCGGCGTCTTCAAAAATCTGCGTAGGTGATGCAAGGCTTTCCAGTGTTAATCCATTCCAGAAAGTTTCAACTCTGCTCACCACATTGCCGACCAAAGCTTCTATACCAACAATTCTTCTGTCAATCCACTGTTCGGCTTCAGTTAACGCGCCGAGCTCATTCAGTTTATCATACAGCAAATTGCCGCCGGGCATAATGTCAAATGCCGCTTCAATAAAATTATGGCCGTTGCGTTCAATTTCTTCGCCTGTTATCGGGTCTTCGGCTAAAACCACCCGTAAAGCTTTGTAACCCGGAATTGCCATTACAAAGTCTCTCGCTTCATTCAGCAACAAACGTTTTCCGGCTTCCAAACCTTCGGCCACAAAATCGATGGCAGAATCTACAAGCGAAAGTGCATCATCGAACCAGCCGCCCTGAATAATATTTCCACTGTTGTGTAACCGGACCGGGGGTCCACGGCTGTGGACTTCGGCGGACATGGCCAGCGTATTGCCACTTGATGCCAAATGGCTGGTATCTATATTTTCAACTTGTTTCGTTTGAACTGGTTCGGGTGAAGCAGAAGGTATGAATTCACTTTGCGCCTCGTCTTTTTCAACTTCGCTACCATTGCCGTTTTTCTTCTGAACGGAAAATAATTTGGGTGAAACTACCTTTTCTTCTTCCTGAGTTTCCTCTTCTTTTTTCTGTAATTCTTCAGGTTCTGTTTTCTGCTGAATTGTATTGTTGGTATTTAAAGTTCCATCAGGGCCAATTGACCAGGTACTTAATTCGGGTTTTGCCTGAACGGTTGTCTCGCTGGAATCTTCCGTTTTTTCCTGTTCAGCGTCTTCCTTCCGGCTGACATTAAACAATTCTTTCCTTAATTCTTTCAGTGTTTTGGGTTTTTCTTCTACCGCGCTTTCACCGCTTCCCAAACTGCCCTGCATAATCAAAAGCGGGTTGAAGAAGGCTGTCCAATCGCTCAACGGATGTTCCTTGGTTTGAACCTGTCCGCCCAGATTGTCTTCACCGGCAGTATTTCCGTTAACGGTTTTAACGGTGTTTCCTGCAACACTTTCAACAATAGCAAAATGAGAATAAGCATTCCGGTAGGCGATATCGCCCGGCATTGGCGGGCTGCCCGGAAGTCTGGCTGCTTCGGGTTTAATCATCCGTTCGCCTAATTTCCATTTAGGCATCGGTACGCCCGATTTGTTTAAAGCCCAGAACGCAAATATGCCACACCAGCTTGGCATCGCATCACGTGATCCTGTGGTAGTTTTTGGTATTCCATTGGCACTGGTAACAGTGGTTTTATCAACTACCATTACACCGCTCTGTTCCCGTTTCTTCTTAATGTCCTGCTCGGCTACAGCGCCTTCTACAAAGGTTCCGCCACCACCGCTGATCACCTTGTCTTCGCCAAATGTTGTTTTAAAAATATCGACCAGATGCTCCCAACCTGTGCGGTAGCCATCGGCCTGTGGTTTGTTGGCATCTATTTTTCCTTCAACGGTTTTCGCTTTTTCAACAGCATTGGTTAGCTGCACCGGAACTCCTGCATAGCTTCGCTGTATAATATTCTTTCGGGCAATGGTTTTGGGGGCAATGCTGGTTGACGTTTTTGCCGGACTGGCGCCCTGTTGGATGGTATGTGTTAACTCATGGGCGAGCAAAGTCCCGCCACTCTCGGTTTGAGGTGAGAATTTTCCCTCATTGAAATAAATATCATTCCCATGTGCAAACGCCTGCGCATGAATATTACTGTTCATGGATTGGGCTGTCGCACCGGTGTGTATGCGCACATTGCTGAAGTCGGCATTAAACCGGCTCTCCATAAATTCGCGGGTATCGCCTGGTAGCGCACTGCCAGACCCTTTGGAAGATGATAAGGTTTGTTCGAATGGAATGGATTCGCGCGGCGGACTCCTTCCGCTACGCTGAATAATATCTGATTGATATGTACCCGTTTTTTTTCTGCTGATAGTTTCTGTGGCACCGTCGCCGGTTGAATACGAATCGCTGAATCCGGAATCCAGGCTTTCGTCGGTCATGCGGTAAACCGAAATATGTTTGGCCTGAATTTCTTCGCCTTCGTCTTCTTTACGGCTTATTTTGCTTATTGTCGGGGCTTCAATTTTAGGTTGAACTTCTTCTTCCTCTTTTTTGTCTAATTTTTCTTCGCTGCTGGCCGAAATCGATGTTACCGGATCGGGCATTCGCATTACCGTTTCGGCAACTGCATCTGCTTCTTTTTCCTGAGGATCGTCTGGGCTGCTAACGGCTAATTTGGCTTGGACGGGTGCATTAAAAAAGGATGGACGTTCGTTGCTGCCAAAAAATGACTCTTCCTCCGCCTTTCTGAAAAAGGATTGCTGCTGTGCTTTTTGTTGGACAACAGTTGCGGGTTGATTTGTCTTTTCTGCGACAGAAAACATGATGTTTGAGAAGCTTTAATATTCAAGAAATCCTTTGTTTATCTTCGCTATTTTTCTTGTATTCCGAAAAACTCCAATTCCATTGCTACTTCCTGCAGGATCACTATTCCCTTCAATCGTATAAATAAATCCGCCATCAACTTTTTCAATTATTCCGGTGTGTCCGCTGGCACCACCAGTGTTGATGATAAATATCTGTCCTGGTCTTATAAGCATTGGATTATTCACGGCATCAGAAGCAAGCGTCTTTTTTGCGGTTGTTTTGTTCCAATGGGTCATGCAATGTCCTGTCTTAAATAGTGGATTTTGCTTTCCTGTATTTTCACATGCTTTTTGAAAACACCAGTACACAAATGCGGCACACCAAAATTGTCCACCACCTAAACCAACACTGGCAAGATATTCTTCCACCTTTTTACCTTTATTGCTACCGGGAGGATCTTCCATAACACCGATCTGAGAAATGGCAATATTCAATGCTTCATTTAAAAGTGGGTTTGTTGATGTCTGAACAAGTGGTTTGATTTGCTCTCCAAACAGAATGGCCCATGTGACAGAACCAATTTTGCCATCTATCTCCAACGCATTTCCATTTTGATCACGATGAGTTGCCTGAAATAACTTAACCGCATTGGTCGTTTTTGGACCAAATATGCCAATTACTTCAACCGGCCCGCATCCTGATTCATTCAGCTTTTGCTGTATGGCTTTAACAATTTCAGCATCAGTTTCACCAGGTTTTATTATTCTGTTCGGATAATTCATAATTCTCAAGTTTTTTAAGATGTATAACTAGACCCATTCTGTTTTTAATAAGTTGGTCATCCACGGCAGTTTGATCATCGAAATACTCCATGGCAATTGTTGTAACAGCATATCAAAAGGTTTTTGTTCTACCTGAAGAACCCATTCGTTGTTGACCATACCCAATTTTCCACTTCGCTTAAAAAATGATTCTCTCAAACCGTCGATGGAGGTGTTTTTAAGTACCGACCAGTATTCGATCAAAGACAGAAGCATTTCGTCAACTTCTTTCATCTGGCCGGCATCGATCCGGATATTTGTATTCACAGGAAATTCGATAGCTAATCCGCACAGAATTTTGGGAAGTACCAATTCGTACTCAGCAATTTTTGCACTACCTGTTACGCAGTACTGAATAATCAATGCGGCCAAATCTGGATTTTGGATTACTCCGTCTCTCACTAATGCCAGTTGTTTAAACAGGGCAGGGAGGAAGGCGGCAAAAATTACCGCTCCGGCATTGTCAATGTAAATGCCTTCCTGAAGTTCGGCCACCAAATTGTCTCGACTTTTTTTTGCAGGATCAGTTAGCTTATCAATTAATTTATTGTATTGAAGTCTGTTTTCCTTTTCTTCCTGATTTTGCCCTGTTATTGCTTTATTCTTATTTACCGAAGGATCCTGATTTTCACGACCACTTTTTTGGCTTTTTATCTCTTTTAATAAAAACTGTAGCCAGGCAATTTCAACCGGGTTCGCTGTTTTTCCGATTCTTTCGGAAGACGGCTTAAGCAACTTCAAAGTGGTTTTTGTTTGCTTCACTTCTTTGTAAACAAACTGTATCAACACATCGGTATTGATGATCCCTTCATTTTCAATCATCATGGTCAACAAAAATCGGTAAACAGTTTCTTTAATTGCTTTTTTCTGTGTGGCTGAAGTATTGCTTACAATCACTTCTTTCAAAAGTGATTCTGTATGGCTGATAATCTCAATTTCCTGTTTGTAAATGTTTTTCAGCAATTGAAAAAAGAGTTCTTTCGGAACTTGATTTAAGATTCTTTCGATCTGGCTTCTTGATATTTGTTGCTTTAATCTTTCACTGATGGATTTAGCTCGCAAGGACGATATTTCTTCTGTAATCCATTCCCGTAAAACAGTTTCAAAATCGTCGGTTATCATCGCTTTTCCCCACCAGGGCAAATACCCAAATTCAAAGTAAAAAAGCATAAGCTCATCCAGTTTCCCGGATTTGCTTATACTTTTAACTTTGCCGGCTTCTTTGAGCGATGGTTTATAGTTGCTTAGTTTTTGCTTCAGGCTCGAAATCAATTCATCCCGAATCTTCTGCTGCCAGTCATTTTTATTGGCTGTTGCCTCAATTTCAAGCTTATCAATGGTGACAAAATTATCACCCAGTTCCAACAAATCCAGTTGCTGCTCAATCTCAGGAATCAGGGTAAAATTGCACCAGTCGCTCACTTCCTTTTGCAGCGCAAAACCATCTGCATTTCCATTGTATTGAAATTGCACGACTTGTTTGCGAATGGTATGTAGTGAGCCGGTCATGTTATAAATTCATTTCTTTGAATATGCTTAAGATTTTTTCCAGGATATCAACATAAACTGGCTTTACAGTTTCCTCATTGTTGTTTTTAACTCTGGTTCGTTCAGTATTTGTAACTGACCGAAGGGTAATGAGCACATTTCGATGATTATCAGGAAAATTGGCTACAACCTGAAGAATTCCATCCAATGAATTAATAGCCGAACTTAAAGCGCCTTCCATTTTCACTGCCGCTTTAGTTACATCGTCTTTCTGAATGCACGAGATATAATAAGCGAGCTTGGTATGTAAATTAAGCATGAGCAGAGCCAAGAGCCTCAAATTTTCAAAATCCAGTAAAAACGGTTTTAAATTGTCGATCCAGGTAGCAAGTCTTGATTCAATTTTTTGCTCAATAAAGAATTTAATCTGATCAGCGACTGTGGTACTTTGAACCTTGGACGAAACCATTAGGTTGTAAAACGCCCTGATTTCCTTATAGTCAACATAGCGAGCAGTAAATAATTTAAAATTTTCGGCAGTATCAGCAGTGTTTAGGGCACTGAAGTCTGAAATGATGCTATCGAGCGTTGCACATGTTTTTTGTACAACTATTTCCTGGGTTACAGTAACAGTAACAGTAGTTGCATCAGTTGCCCCTCTGTTATCGGTTACTGTTAGTTTGAATTGGTATGTTCCCGGCTGATTAAATGAAACTATGGTATTTTCACTGTTTGGATTGCTTATTACAGAACCACTTGTTGGTCCCGAAGATAACGACCAGTTATAGCTTGCAATTGTGCCGTCCGGATCAGCCGAACCTTTGCCAATTAGCTGCGCCGTAACCTGCCGACCTGGGACCAACACCAATGTTAATGGATCTGCATTGGCTACAGCAACCGGCGGCTTGTTTT
>JAIBEZ010000059.1 GCA_019459485.1 Prolixibacteraceae bacterium | reverse complement strand
GGCATTGTGCCACTGAGAATTAACCTGTCGAAACATGAAAGTACGCAGGATATTTCGCTTTGGTAGGTTTCAGTTAATAGTTTCATTCAGTAAAGTTACGCGTTTTTCCTTTTTGGTTCTGGCTTGTCCAGGTTAGGTATTGAGATTCTTGAAGCTTCAAAAAAGATGGTTCAACCAAATGGAGTTACTTATGAAGTAGCTTGATAATTATTAAAATATTCACAATTCACTAGATTTAGTCAGGGTTTCACTTCAAGTGAAGCCCTGACTAGTTTTAACAAGTCGCCAAGAAAAATTCTGAGCGACTTTTCTTTTTCCTGAATTTACAGAACCAAAAGAACTTTTCTTAAATTGACGTTTCAATTTTACACCAAGCTTATGAAACGCCGAAATTTCTTTAAAACCGCAGTTTTGGGTGGTGGAACACTTGCACTCGCTCCTTTGAGCTCATGCGTTCAGCCAGCAACCAAAGCCGAATCTTCAGTTAATTTTGCTGATTTTGAACTGAATGAATTGACTATTTCCCAGCTTCAGGAGCAAATGAGTTCGGGGAAACTAACATCTGAAGAAATTACACGGAAATACCTTGACCGGATCGAGTTGGTTAACAACAATGGTCCTGAATTGCGGGCAGTTATTGAGATGAATCCGGAAGCGATTGCCATTGCACAAAAATTGGATGTTGAGCGCATGGCAGGTAAATTGCGCGGACCGATGCACGGAATTCCGGTGCTGATTAAAGACAATATCGATACCGGCGACCAGATGCAAACCACTGCCGGATCGCTGGCATTGGTTGGAAGTCCGGCTCCCGATGATGCTATTATAGTTCGAAAATTACGCGAAGCCGGTGCTGTTCTTCTGGGAAAAACCAATTTGAGCGAATGGGCTAATTTCCGTTCTACCAAATCATCCAGCGGCTGGAGTGGGCGAGGCGGGCAGGTTCGCAATCCGTTTTGTCTGGATCGAAGTCCCTGCGGTTCGAGTTCGGGAACAGGAGCGGCAGTTTCAGCCAATTTGTGCGCGATTGGAATCGGCACCGAAACCGATGGTTCGATTGTTTGTCCTTCGGGAATTAACGGAATTGTGGGCATCAAACCGACTGTTGGATTGTGGAGCGGCGATGGAATCATTCCGATTTCACACAGTCAGGATACAGCCGGACCAATGGCAAGAACCGTTTCTGATGCTGCCATTTTACTGGGATTGCTGGCTGAAAAAGCGGAGGATTACACGCCATCTTTGGATATCAATGGTTTGAAGAATGCGCGGATTGGCATTGCTTCCGACTATTTTGGGTTTAGTACCGAAGTAGATAAATTAATGAGCGAAGCCATCCAAAAGATGAAGGATGGTGGCGCAATTATCATTGAAAACCTCAAATTTGAAAAGCGCGACGAATGGGGAAGTGCTGAATGGCAGGTTCTGATTTCAGAATTTAAAGCCGACCTGAATGCTTACCTGATGACCCGAACAGGATTGAAAGTTCAAAATTTGGCAGATTTGATTGAATTCAATAAAAAGAATGCCGATATGGAAATGAAATGGTTTGGTCAGGAAATATTTGAAACTGCTGAAAAAACGACCGGGTTGGAAGATCCTGTTTATCTGGAAGCGCTGAAAAATTCGAAAAGATTTACACAGAAGGACGGCATCGATAAATTAATGGACGAACACCAACTTGATGCTTTGATTGCGCCAACCAACGGACCGGCATGGAAAATCGACTGGGTGAACGGCGACCATTTTGGTGGAGGAAGTTCGGATGTTGCGGCCATTTCGGGTTATCCAAACATTACAGTTCCGGTCGGATATGTACATGGTTTACCTGTCGGAATTTCATTTTTTGGTCGTGCATGGAGCGAAGCTACATTGATCAAACTGGCGTTTGCATACGAACAGGCCACCAAACACAGGAAAGCGCCGGCGTTTCTGAAAGAAATTGATGCATAGTTGGATGGAGTCATCCTGAACTTGTTTCAGGATCCAATATCATGACAGACCCCGAAATAAATTCGGGGTGACGCGTTTTAGGGTACTTTTTTACTCTTTGATTTCTTCCGGTACCCAATCCACCAGATAAAGAATCCGCTGATCAGCACAATCAAAATGCAGATTCCGGCAATTGGAACGTACAGAATGTAAAACATGCCCAAAAGTGGTTCGAAGATGCGTCCGGTGTGAATTTCGAGCGAAAGGTTCCACAATGAAATAGGACTTTTCAGTATAATTTCTTCGCTCATTTCGCCAAATTGAGCGTTCGTCCGGATGGGTAAAACGCCGTAATTGTAATCGAAATAGAATTCATTTCCTGAAGGATCTGCAAACCATCCGTCGATCATGTCTTTAGAGATGGGCGGTCCGGCAACTTTTGGCGCTTCATAGTTACTTCCGGAGAGATAATCGGCAACCTGACCGGTAAACGGATTCCAAAGAAACAGCCCATTGAACGATCCTACCAGATACGTATTTTCTCCTTTTTGCTCCAGCACATTGCAGCCCATCACGCTTACCGGAGGCTGGTTCATAGGTTGTCGCATCGGGCTCTCAAAATTTTCGTCGGTAAAAAAGAACCCGTCGTTGGTAGAGAACAGGAAAATTTGCTGCTGTTCGTCGTATGTAACTCGGCGAAGCTTGTCGTACCAGGGATTTGGCGAGCTCAACACTGTTCCGGGAATGGGAGAAACCACTGAGTTGGCAATAGGAATCAACAGTGGCGGGCGAAGAAACATTCCGGTGATGGTTACAAAAATCAGGAAAGGAATAAAAATCCAGCCCAGACGGTTGTGCCATTTCAAATTGAAATTTCGGGCGGATACCAGTTTTGCATTGTCCTTTTTCTTTTCCCGTCGGCGTTTCAGCCAGCCCGGAAAAATAAAGTGTAGCAATCCGGTGAGCGAAATAATCAGTATCGCTACACCAAATAAATCAACCATCAGTTTTCCGGTCAGTCCAAATAATTCGCCGCTGTGCAGCAACCAAAGGGTTTTGAACAAACTCACTTTACGATCAGTGTTAACAGGCGCCGGAATGGAAATGGAATGAAATACTTTTCCATCGCCACTTTTCAGCAAGAATGAACGGGTTTGAACGATCAACTCATTCTGCTTCATGATCAAATCGGTGACCCTTTCTTCGGAGACAGGAAGCGCCACTTTTTGCCATTTGTGATCCTGAACCGAAAATTGATACAAGCCGAAATACGTTCCGGCAAACAATTTTCCGTCAGGAGTTTTTATTATTTTCGAAATCTTTCTGTTGTCAATTCCCTTTGGAAACCCTGTATTCCAATCCTGAAAAGTGTTGAAATTGTCTGTGGTGAGCCAGATTCCGATGTTTCCGTACACCAGCGACGAATCGCCGCCAAGATGACAGACCGATTTTACAGCCGCTTTGTTCCAGTTTTGGTAGCTGTAATCGTCAGGCAGAACTGACCGTTTTACATCAACCGCTGAAATCAGGCTCCGGTGATTCATGAAAATTCCGGAGATTGAAAATAAAATAACAAACAGCGTAATTACGATTCCCGGCCATTTATGGAACTTCCGGAGTTTTCTGAGTATGTTGTTTTTTGTCATGAAGTCGGATAATAATGCTGCAAAAGTATTCGGATTGCAGATCTTTAATTGTAACAATCGTTACAAATGTAGTTATTAGCGGACAGATTTGTCTTTTTATTTTTTTCGGGTAAGTTATGTGCTAAAAATACTTTTGGGTGAGACCTGTTTGTTACTTCAATCGGTACATTTTCCCCGGCAAACTAATTATCATGCCTTTAAATTCAAGTCCGAGGAGCAGTGCCGAAACACGGCTCATAGGCATTTGGGTTTCAATGGTAATTTCGTCAACAAAGCGGTCGCCTCCTTTTAGCAGATCCACCAATTTTTGTTCTTCCGGAGTTAATTCCACAAAAAGCGAAGTTTGAAAAACTCTGGCCGATGAAATTTTTACATCCCAGTTCATTGCTTTTTCTATGTCGGCCACATTTTCGATTAAAACCGCTTCGTTCAGTTTAATTAGCTTGTTGCAGCCCTTCGAAAACGGATCGTTGCTGCGACCGGGAAACGCAAATACATCGCGGTTGTATGAATTGGCAATGTCGGCAGTCACCAGCGCGCCGCCTTTTTCAGCCGATTCGACCACGATGGTGGCATCGGCCAAGCCAGCAATAATGCGGTTTCGGCGCAAAAAATTCTGTCTATCGATTTTCGATTCGCTGATGAAATCGGTAAGCACGCCGCCCTTTTCGAGCATTTTGGCGGCGATGGGCGCATGAAGTACGGGATAAATGGTGTCGAGCCCATGGGCAAAAACGCCAACCGTCGGAATATTGTATTTCAGGCAGGCCTTGTGCGCGTGAATATCAATGCCGTATGCAAGTCCCGAAACCACCAGAACCGGATAACTGCGCTCGGAAAAGTTGCGGATTAGCTCATCGCACAATTCTTTTCCGTAATTGGTTGCGTTTCGGGTTCCAACTACCGAAATAATTCGCTGTCCGTTCAAATTCGCATTTCCTCTGAAATATAGGATTATCGGGGCATCGCTGCAATTCTTCAGGCGGGTGGGGTAATTTTCATCCAGATAAAAGAATGTTTTGATTCGATTTTTCAGGATAAAGTCAACTTCCCTTTTTGCGCGTTCAAGTACATTTTGCCTTACTACTCTTTGTGCATTCACTTCGCCAATGCCAGGTATTTTCATCAGGGTTTTCTCTTTCTCCTGAAACACGCCTTCAACACTCCCGATGTATGCAATCAGGTTTCGGGCGGTCACTGCTCCAATTCCCGGAATCAGCGAAATTGCTATTTTATAGGCGAGATTTTCAGGGGTTTCCATCTTGAGAACCTAATTAGATACCCTTCTTCTTATTTCTAATAATTTCACTCAAGGCATTAACAATCTGCTCAATTTCCACTTTGCTGAGCGCGGACAAGCTGATCATGGGATATTCCGCAATTCCGCGTTTGGTTCTGATCGCGATCTCAAGATCCTTAAATCCCATTGCCTTCTCAATTCTGAAGTTAACCAGTGCCTTTTGTGCAAATTCAATCGAACCGTAATCTTTTTTCAGGATAGAAATAATGGGGTAATATTTAATCAGAACTTTGTCGTTGGCGGTGCTGAAAGACACAAAACAAAGATTGGCAAATTGTGATAGTCCTACATAAACAACAAATACACCCACCGCTATAATTACCCCGATATCGTTCTTTAGCCAAAGCAATCCAAGTCCCGTCAAAACGATGACAATACCGATGATATTAAAGTAGCGTTTGATTTGTTTACTTCTTTTTTGATTCGAAATTTCCATGTTCTAGGATAAAATTGTAAATATTAAGTCCTTTTTGCTTACAAAATCTGAGCTTTGTTAACTTTGCCGAAGTTAAATTTTACTTTATGACAGATTCAAAAGTACATTCAAATATCGTCTTTTCGCAGCACATTGAAGATGAACTTCAGAAAATTGTTCGAAATTATCCTGCCGGGAAGGTGTTTTTACTTACCGATCAAACTGCGGCAGGTTTTTGTCTTCCCTTGATTCAGACTGTAATCGACGAATTTTCAATTAAGTACATCGCAATTCCTTCAGGAGAGGAAAACAAAAATATTCAATCGGTTGGGCTCGTTTGGGATTTTATGAGCAACAACGGCGCCGACCGTAAATCGCTGCTGATCAATGTGGGCGGTGGAATGCTGACCGATCTGGGTGGATTTGCTGCTTCAACATTCAAGCGGGGAATGGACTTTGTGAACATCCCCACTACCTTGCTGGCACAAGTCGATGCGTCAATTGGGGGAAAAACCGGTTTCAATTTCAATGGCCTGAAAAACGAAATCGGGGTTTTCATGGAACCCAATTCTGTCATCATCAATACAAATTTCCTGAAAACCATTGACCACGCAAATTTTCTTTCGGGTTATGCTGAAATGCTCAAACACGGCCTGATAAAAAGTCGCGAGCACTGGGATGAGTTGCTGGCTTTCGATATGGAAAACATCGATTACGATGCACTTCAGGAGATCATTGCACATTCGGTTGCTATCAAAGAATGGCATGTTCTGAACGACCTGACTGAGCAAAATATTCGCAAAGCGCTGAATTTTGGGCATACCATTGGCCATGCGTTTGAGAGTTATGCCATGAAAACCGGTCACCCTATTTTGCATGGTTACGCGGTGGTTTACGGAATGATTGCAGAGCTTTATTTGTCGGTAAAACAATGTGGATTGAATATTAGCGAACTTGATTCTATCTCGGGCTGGTTGCTTGAAAAATACGGAAAATTCGACATTCAGGAAAGTGATTTTGAAGCTTTGTATCAACTCATGACCCACGATAAAAAGAACGAAGGCAAACGCATCAATTTTACGTTGATTCCTGAAATCGGGAAAGTGGAAATCAATGTTGATTGCCCGAAAGAATTGATTGTTGAAGCCCTTGAGTACTGCGGGAGTCTCGAGTATTAGAATCCCGAATCTTGAGTAAAATTCCAAGTTTCAGGTTCCAGGTTCCAAGTGGACGCCCAACTTGGAACCTGGAATTTGAAACTTGGAACTAATC
Organism: Prolixibacteraceae bacterium; assembly: GCA_019459485.1. GTDB lineage: Bacteria > Bacteroidota > Bacteroidia > Bacteroidales > Prolixibacteraceae > Aquipluma. Next base: position 39,125 of record JAIBEZ010000059.1, on the reverse strand, counting down.
TTACATCTATTGTCTTACATCTATTGTCTGTTTTTCTAATGAAATACCTCGTTTCCAAATCCGATAAAACCCTGAAGGGAAGCATCGTTCTTCCGGCATCGAAAAGCATCGCCAACCGGGCGTTGATTATTCATGCGCTGAGTTACAGCCCGTACCCGATTGAAAATTTATCGGATAGCGACGATACGCGGGTGATGGAACAGGTTTTTAACTCGAACACAAACCACTTCGATATTGGCCATGCCGGAACTGCGATGCGTTTTCTGACCGCATTTCTTTCGCAGATCGTTGGCGAGTGGACAATTACCGGATCGGATCGCATGAAACAGCGCCCAATTGGCATTTTGGTGGATGCCTTGAATAAACTCGGTGCAAAAATTGAATACCTCGAAAACGATGGCTTCCCTCCGTTAAAAATTTACGGATCGCACCTGAAGGGCTGTGTGCTCGAATTAGATGGAAGCGTGAGCAGTCAGTATATTTCCGCCTTGCTGATGATTGCCCCGACTGTTGAAGATGGGCTTACATTGCGCCTGAAAAATAAAATCATGTCGCGCCCATACATCGAAATGACACTGAAACTGATGGAGCAGTTCGGTGTTCAGCATGTGTGGAAAGGCAACGAAATCCGCATCGCAGAGCAACAATACAAAGCCCGTCCGTTTTCGGTGGAGGCAGATTGGTCGGGTGCGTCATACTGGTACGAAATGGCTGTTTTGGCCGGTGAGGTTGATCTGGAATTAACCGGATTGACCACCGAAAGCTTGCAGGGAGACGCGATGATTGCCAAATGGTTCGAAGAATTGGGAATTCAAACCATTGCCACAGAAAAAGGATCGCGTCTGGTAAAAAATGGTCAACCGCTCCCGAAATTTTTGCAACTTAATTTTATTGAAAATCCGGATGTGGCACAGACTTTCGCGGTTTTGTGCGTGATGAAACAAATCCAGTTTCATTTTACCGGATTGGAAACCCTGAAAATAAAAGAAACCAACCGCATTGCCGCCCTTCAGGACGAACTGGCCAAATTTGGAGCGCAGCTTACCGAACCGGCGCACGGAGAACTGAAATGGGACGGTACTTTTCCGCTCGAAAAACAGGCTGTTCCTGAAATCGAAACCTACCACGATCACCGCATGGCTTTGGCCTTTGCCCCGGCTTGCCAAGCCTACGGACCCGTTGAAATTCTCGATCCGATGGTAATCACTAAGTCCTATCCGGGCTATTGGGATGATTTGAAAAAGGTGGGGTTTGTTGTTGAAGAGGTAAATTGATGCCCGTCGGCTAAAGCCAAACGGCAAAGGATATCAACATTCCAATATAGCAATATCGTTATCCAAAGCTAAGCCTTTGCTCCCGATAAAAATCGGGACAGGCTGTTCCGCTTTAGCGAACGGACATCAGGTTTTGTCTTTTATCTCTTCCCCTGAAAAAATTCCTTCATTAATTGTGCGCATTCGTTTTCCAGAATGCCAAAAACAACCTCGGTTTTGGGATGCAAAGCTTCCGGAGCAAATTTGCGGAAACCCCGTTTTTCGTCGGAAGCTCCATAAACTACTTTGCCAATCTGCGACCAGCCCAAAGCTCCGGCACACATCACACATGGTTCCAGCGTAACATACAAAGCACATTCATTCAGGTATTTTCCGCCGAGCAAATTGGCTGCGGAAGTAATTGCTTGCATTTCGGCGTGAGCAGTTACATCGGTCAGTGTTTCAGTGAGGTTGTGGGCACGGGCAATAATGCGATTTTGCGAAACCACCACCGCGCCAACCGGAATTTCGCCTTCGCTGTTGGCTCGTTCAGCTTCCTGAAGCGCTTGTCGCATATAATATTCGTCGTTAAAAAGATCCATGAGGTCAGGTAAAAAGTTGTACGGCGATGCAATGTGCAAAGTCGAAGTGTCAAAAGTAAAAAGTAATTTGTTATTTGCAGGCACCTTGATTTGTCCTTCTTACGGAAAATTCAATCTAAAAAAACTGTATTTCACAAAAATTTTGTTCACAACAGACCGTTTGTTTCAATAATTTGCCGTAACTTGCTTGTCATAAACCCAATTAAAATTATTAATTTATGTCATCAACTAACGACTACAATGAACTGTTACCCGTCATTTCTGCAATCAATTCAGCAGACGTTCTTACGCCCAACATTCCTATCGATGTGTTTGTACAGGAAGCCGAAAACCTTTACCACTGGTGTAAAGACGACCAGCAAGAATTAACGAAAGTTGGCCTCGACTGGAACTTTGTACTTACCTTGCCTGTCCGGGCAGGTGCCTGCCGCGAGGCGCAATCGCTTTGGATAAAGGAGCGCAACACCCGCCAGGATGCCGAACAGGCCTGGAAAGACGAAGCACCGGCGGCTTTCGACCTGCGCGACCAACTGATTCACGATTTTCGTTTTGCCTTCCGCAAATTCGACGGGCTGCTGTCAAGAGTTGACGAGATTGCACAGGGCGACACCAACGCCGATATGGTGCAGGATTTGAACGACCTTTCTGTTTTAGGGAAAGCAAACTCCGAACCGCTTGCGGTCATTAATTTTGATATGCCCTTGCTCGACACAGCTGCCGACGTTTCCGACCGTATGGGTGACTTGCTGGGCGCTACCAACGGCGAACGCAAAGAAGACAGCGAAGCGATGCTCATCCGCGACAAAGCCTTTACCTACCTGAAACAGGCCGTTGACGAAATTCGCGAATGTGGCAAATTTGCTTTCTGGCGTACCCCCGACCGCCTGAAGGGTTATAACAGCGACTACTGGAAGGTGAAAAATGCCAGCACAAAGGAAAAAGAAACAACCACTCCGGTAAACTAACCGGAGAAAAAGATCAAAGGGATTCCATCCTTTCTTTTGGGATGGAATCCTTTTTGTTTTACGGCGATTATTTTAAAAAAAACTCTGAAACCCGCGAAAGGACAGTGTTCTCCTTAACAGGACGGCTTCCCTTTTAACAGGACAACAAAAATCTTAACAGGGAGGCAAAAAACTCAACAGGACGGGGTTTCCCACTAACAGGACAACGATTTCCTTTAACAGGGAGGCTTTCCTACCGACAGGACGGCGAAAAACTCAACAGGGCGAGTAGCGGCGGGTGTTTGCGCGAAATACAACCTATAATTTGGAGATAGAAATTAGTTCTCAGCAAGACTAATTAGGTACCTGTATAATATAAGTAAAACCTGATATGACATCAAAAAGTGAATGTTTTATTATTGAAAAGCCCATTTTACAAGGAAATACTCGAAAAAAAAAATGTAGCTTTCAACTCTAAAGAGTTGTTTATATATAGAGTCATATGACAACAATCGAAAAAATATTATTTGACTGTGGCCCAATGATGTCAAGTGAACTTGTTAAAAAACTTGAGATCGTTGATTCAATACCGAATAATACTGCAAGTCAGCGTGTAGCTAGGAATAAAGCAATTGGGAAAATTAAAGGATTCTTTAAAAGCAATCAGTCACTTTGTTTTTTACCAATTCATGAGAAAGATGGAGGTCTATTTAGTGTTCTTATAACTTCACTATTTGAAAATGGAAGGAAATATTGGTACTGTTTGAATGCGATTAGATTGCATGGCGGTGTTGTAGAAAGAAAATATTTAGAGTGCTTTACCAATTATCCAATACTCCCATTAAAAAAACATTTGCCATTTGAAAAGGTGATGCAAATGTTTATTAGTGAGGGAATATTAGCCTATAATGGGGATTATTATTATTTATCACCGAAACTTGGACAAGTTAGACCGAATTCTCTTGCCAACACAACAATTGACTTAATAAAGTCATCTTTATTGTCCAACTTTGGATCTTTAACAAAAAACATTGGATTAATATCCTATAATTCTGGTGAAACGTTTGCGGAATATGGTAAATTTCGATGGGCATTTAAGGGATTATCAACTGTTACCGGATTGATTCATAATGGGAAAGCAGGGTTCTTATTAGCTGACATTATCATTGGAACACCAATATTTAAAGAAGATGTATTATTTTTTGTTGAGAAAATAAAACACATACAGAGCTTTAACAATGCGGGAAAATTAATTCCTTTTTTAATAGTTGACGATTTAGATAAAGAAGCACTTCTACTTTTGAAGCAAAATGGTATCGTCGTTGGCTTTATAGCAGAATTATTTGGTCAAAAATATGCTGATACACTAAAAGAATTAATTACTATTCTGGATAATGCAGGAGCTAGCTTGAAAAAAACGCCAGAAAAATATCTTGACTTAATTAAGGAACTAAGTAAATATAATGAAGGTTTAGCAAATAACATGAGAGGCACTTTCTTTGAATTTGTTGTTGGCCACATTCATTCAATTGATAGTAATAGTAGTATTGACTTAGGTCGAGAAATTTTCGAAAACGGATCTCGTCATGAAATGGATGTTGTAGCTAATTACCCAAATAAGATTGTAATTGCTGAATGTAAAGCTGTTAAATCCAAAATTGATATAAAGATTGTTGATAATTGGTTAGGCAGAAAAATACCTGTTTTTAAAAATTGGGCAGAAAACCAAGAAACGTGGAAACAAAAAACTCTTGAATTTGAATTTTGGTCGACCAGTGGTTTTACAGATGAAGCATTTACAAAATTGCAATCAATATCTTCGAGTTCCCAAAGATATAAAGTGTCATTTTTTCAATCAAATGATATCAGAGAAAAAGCGAAGTCAATGAAAAATAAAAAATTAAAAGAAGCATTGGACGATTTTTTCTTGAAAACAAAGGTATAATATGAACAAAGCCCAACTATGGCAAAAATCAATGTACAACAAACCGATGTAACCATCCTGCAAATCAACGAAACAGATTACATTTCGCTGACGGATATGGCAAATGCCAAAGAAAGTGAAAGCCGGGCAGCCGATATTATAAAAAACTGGCTAAGGAACCGTTATACACTTGAATTTATGGGCACTTGGGAGCAGATTAATAATCCCAATTTTAAAGTGGTCGAATTTGACCACTTTAAATCTCAGGCGGGGCTAGCTAGTTTCGTATTAAGCGTTTCGGAATGGATTGAAAAGACGAATGCCGTTGGAGTAATTGTAAGAAAGGGGAAATACGGTGGTACCTATGCACATAAAGATATTGCATTTGAATTTGGTTCAGCTATCAGCGTTCGGTTTAAGCTGTATTTGATAAATGAATTCCAACGTCTGAAAGAAGAAGAGCAAAGACAACTCGGGTGGACGGCCAAACGAGAACTGGCAAAAATAAACTACCACATACACACCGATGCCATCAAACAACATTTGATACCTGCCGAATTGACCAAAGAGCAAACATCGGTGGTTTACGCCAGCGAAGCCGATGTGCTCAATGTGGCGCTTTACGGCATTATCGCCAAACAATGGAGAGAAGCAAACCCCGAACTGAAAGGGAATGTTCGCGATTATTCAAATATCAACGAGTTGATATGCCTTTCGAACATGGAAAACATAAACGCTGTGCTTATTAACGATGGAGTTTCTCAACGGGAGCGTTTGATTCGTCTGAATAAAATAGCCATACAACAAATGCAGGTACTCGCAAATGTTGAAAACCGCAAAATGCTGAAATAACCTTTATGAGTTCCTTATGGCAAAAATCAATGTACAACAAACCGATGTGACCATCCTACAAATCAGATAGCTTTATACCGCCAGTTTTAAACCCATCGAATTCGAGGGGTTGAGAATTGGGATTGCATATAGAAGCATGTATACTTTGCTTACATTATTGCACCTGTTCCTTCAGCACCAATTTGGCTTTGTCGTTGCTTACGATATTGGAATAAAATTCTACCACCTCCTTGTAATTTTCTTTTGGCCAAAAACCGGGATTGATTTTCACCTCCCGAACATAAATAGCAAGGTCATTTTGAACCGTCATCTTTGAGGTATAATCACCATATTCAGTAGTAATAGTTTTGTCGCGCGGAATGGTTTCAACCTGATAACCTTTTGGCAACTGAAAAACAATGGAGTCTTTGTCATGAAACGAGTATTTTTGTTCAACCGGCATCTTTCGGCTATCAACCCTGGCCGGATTACTTTTCCGCTGATTCAGCATATTCATCGGGATAAAAAGGCGGGTTCCGGTTTTGGTAGCGTACTTTGCCGACGTCATTGTCAGTGATTCAATTGCTTCCGGAATTTTATCCTTTTTCACCTCATATCCGAACGAATTAAGCACAAGGCCCGGAATCCCAATACTTTCAAGGAGTTCCTTTTCCTGATCTTCCTTACTTTCGTCGAAAAGTGATGAAACATTGTCGTACTGATATCCCGAATACCTGGTTTTTACAGTTGCCTTCATAGCACCATCAGGATCGATTTGTACATCGGCCGCACGAAATTGCAAATTCTGTTTGGATGTAAGCAACGGAGTAACTGTCAGTTTTCCACCTTCCGGAGTAATGAGCATTACCTTACGCCCGGCTACAAATGTACCCAGATAACCGCCCGGCTGGTCCTGACTCGTGCATTCCAGCCAAATGGTGTCGTTGCGCGACGGTACGCAAAGAATCGCGTGGTTGTTTTGGTTAATCGTTGGAAAGTCGGGCATGGTTATACCCAAATTGGGACCCGCCCCTGCAAGTACATACAACGATGGAATGCCCACACAATTCAGCAGCGATTTCATGTAGTTTGAGAGCGCTTTGCAATCGCCATATCCAAGCCGGTCAACTGTTTCGGCGGGAAAAGGCTGAAAACCTCCCAATCCGAGTTGAATACCCACATAACGGGTACGTTTCTGCATGTATTGGTAAAGTGCATTCACTGCCAGTGTAGTATCTTTGATTTCTCCGGTAAGGTTGCGTATTTCGGCTTGTCTTGGCAAAGGCAATTGGTCGCGCCCGTTGTTCAATCCTGAAACCCATTTGCCCAATTCATTCCATGAGGTCATTTTCCCATCAGAGGAATCGTAGGTGAAATTTGTAGGGGCAATTATTACCCGCGAAGTTTGGGTGTAAAGTGGCGGCGACATGGGTTCCGACCTCCAGGCAGCAATTGAATCGAGCTTCCATTCATCGAAGTGTGTTCCGGTTTCATTTTTCTCTGTTCTGCAACCGGATGGAATGTTTACCTCTCTGACGCGTATTTCAAGATTTTCAGGATATGAAACATGAAAGGAGGACTTTTCTACGGAAAGCCGGTAGTCTTCTATTGGCTGCCAATCAGGATAACCAATCAACCCATCATGCTCAATTTCATATTGATATTCAATAGTATAAGGATAAACCTTGATCTTGAAATCGGCCAGTTTTAATCGTAAATCGTCGTACATTTGACCGGACGAAGTATAATTCACATCCTGAATGGCACTGTTTTTAAGCTTATCGTCCGATATACCTGCTGCGTCGTATATTCTTCCTGAAATTGATTTTATTTTTTTCGAGTTGTCATAGGGAAGAACGAGTTGTCCAAAATGATCGCCATTTTCTTCGAGAACTGTAACTACCAAATGCACCTTTTCGATGGCCTTGCCATAATCTATGAGCTCAAATTCGTGCCTGTATTTGCGGCATACAGCGTACGCGTCTTTTTTCATGACATCCGAAATGGTTGAAGCCGGGTAAAAAAACTGATCCTTCTCTTTTCCTGTGAGCGAAGCCACCAAAACCAGTAAAAAGCCCATTGACAATAAAACTTTCAGCTTCATCAGTTAGTTATTTTTTTAAGCACTATTTGTTCCGATTCTTTTGCGACAACAATGTCGAAGAAATCTTTTAGCATTGGGTATTCTGCCGGCAAAAAGAGTGTTTTGGCGATGTTTAAGCGCGTAGAAAGTGTAATCCTGTTATCAGTCTTTTGAATTCTGTAAATGAAGATTGCGCTTTTCTCTTCGAGTGCGTACGACTTGCTTTGTGGCAGTTCTTCAACGGTGTAACCATCGGGAACAATCAAATTCAATTGATAAATTTCGTCAGAAGCAACGCCAAAATCGACCGGATATTCACGGGTAGGCGATGTAAATGGATTCTTGGTCGTCCGCACAAGTAAAATCGGATCAATATAAATGATATCAGCATCAGATTCCGACTGATTCTGGAGTTCGATTGTATATCGCTTTTCAAGTTGCTGGTGCGTACTGTCAACGTTGGTGTACTTATAGTCATTGAATAGTATATCGGTCGAACTATTCCTAAGTTTGTCGAAATATTCCTTCTGGCCGCCGGCCTTTTTCACCGATTCACGAAAATTAAAAGCATTTAGCCCTGTTTCGCTCGATACTACATTGCCGGAAAATTTGTCATCTTTTAGTTCCATAAATACGAGGGTATTGCTTGTCGACTTAACATTGGTTAAAGCTACATCGTCAACAATGTCTCTTTTTATCATTCGCCCCGTGCCATTGAGGCACCTATAAGGGAGCAATCCGGCAGATAAATTTACTTCTGTGGCATCAAGAAGAACCGGAGTTCCATTAATTGCAACACTGGCAACTACATAATTGCAATCGCTTAATGTCGCATGTGACAGTGGAAGCATACCATTATCGCGGGTACTCATGATAACCGGATTTGCTTCAATACCGGCTTCGTTCAACATTGCTATCAGCAATAGGTTAATTTCGGCCGAATTGCCATTTTTTTCAGTAAATATTCTCCTTAATTGTTTTGCTGGCATGTATGATCTGGATCCATTCCATTTTATATTGTGCTGTACATAGTTATAAATAGCCATTGCCTTCTGTTTTTCATCAGCTTTCCCGTTAATTATGGTGGCAATCTCGTCCTTCGCATAATTGGCCGATTTGATTTGCCCTCCAAAATCTTCGTCATTAAGTAAGTCAGTGGCAATCTCCTTCCACGAATTGGTATAGCTTTTATATGCCCCTCCAATTTTTGTAAAATCCGTTACTGCCAACTCAAATTTCACCTTTGTAGTATAATTATCAAGGGTTGACAGGTAGGGTTCCTCTTTCATTGCCGGAATATCATAGGCCGAAAAGTTATAAATGTTTGCCAGGTAGGAGATCGAGTGGCTTTCGAGTTGTCGCTGCCCGCCGCCGCTCAATGCGCTTCCCGGAGTTGTGCTGCTTGAAGTAAAGTTTATGGTCTCGTTTCTCGTTGTATGCACAGGTGCATTCATTCTGTGATACCCCATCGAAGATTGGTTGTAACTAAAATATTCCGGGTAAATTACCTCATATTGGCTCCACTTGACTGGAACTAAATATTGAAATTCCCATTCCTGAAGGTTCCACAGAAGTGGTGAATAAATGGAGTATTTTAAGTCAATCACCGAACCAATTTTGACCGAAGGAAGCGATAGGCGAACCATCTCCCAATATTTATTTTCCCTTTCCCTGAACACCGATTCCTTTTTCATTTCGGTTTTAGCCACTTTCCCATCTTCAATATTGAATGTTGTTCCTTTAACTGATGCTATTTCCTCCTTATTCTGAGGTGAAGAATAGAGTGGAATGGAAAAATTTCCCCAGTCAGTACCTGTTTGCTTTAAAATTTTTATCCTGACAAACCGTTCATAGTTAAGCATGAATCGCTCTTTTTGCTTATCATACTTGATCTCCGAACTTCCACTGTCGAAAAGAATTACTGCCTCAGCAGTTGTATCCGACTCGTAAACAGTCATTTTTAACTCTTCTTCAGAAACTTTCTCGAATTTGATTTTTGGCGGTTGTTGTGCGTAAATTTGAGTAACAATAAAGAAAGAAACGATAAAAAAAGTGATGCGATTTTTCATATGTCTATAATTTGATTTTTAATTGCCATATGGAACTCGCCAATGATCATTCTCCATTGAGCGAATAATTCTATGGCTCGTTTCATAAAAAATACAATTTGGGTTTATATTCTTGAAATCATCAATGGTCACACAAATACATCAGGATAAATTTGAACAATCTTCATTTGATAATTAAGGGAGCAATGTATTAATAAATATCATTATGTAGTATTTTTTTAGGTATTTTTTTACATTAAAAGCTCATATTTTTTAATTTTCCTGATGTTAATCCCGAAACTGACATTTCCCAGCCAATTATTCCAAAAACTCCTTATTTTTGCAGCGAACAAAATAGATACAAATATGTACAGAACACATACATGCGGAGAAATCCGCATCAATCATCAGGGTTCAGTGGTAACCCTCGCAGGCTGGGTGCAGCGCGTCAGAAACCTTGGAGGCATGACTTTTATCGATCTTCGCGACCGTTATGGCATTACCCAGTTGGTTTTCGATGAAAAAACGGAGCAGTCGGTTGCCGCAATGGGCAATCAGCTTGGCCGTGAGTATGTGGTTCAGGCAACCGGAACTGTTCGCGAACGCAGCAGCAAAAACAAAAATATCCCGACCGGCGAAGTGGAACTGGCCGTAACTGCACTCAATATCCTGAATAGCTCGGAAACTCCGCCGTTTACAATCGAAGACGAAAGCGATGGCGGCGACGAAATCCGCATGAAATACCGTTACCTCGACCTGCGTCGTGCGCCTGTTCGCGATACGCTTATTTTGCGTTCGAAAATGGCATTCGCCACCAGAACATATTTAGACAGTCAAAATTTTATTGAAACGGAGACTCCGGTTCTGATAAAATCAACTCCGGAAGGTGCACGCGACTTTGTGGTTCCTTCGCGCATGAATCCGGGCGAATTTTACGCTTTACCACAATCTCCGCAACAGTTGAAACAATTGCTGATGGTGGCAGGATTCGACCGCTATTACCAGATTGTGAAATGTTTCCGCGACGAAGATTTACGCGCCGACCGCCAGCCCGAGTTTACCCAGATCGACTGCGAAATGTCGTTCGTTGAACAGGAGGACATCCTGAACATGTTCGAAGGACTTACCAAATATCTGTTCAAGGAAATCAAAGGAATTGAGATTACTGAATTTCCGAGGATGGCTTATTCTGAAGCTATGGAAAGCTACGGATCGGACAAACCGGACATTCGTTTCGGTATGAAAATTAAAAACCTGACCGATCTGGTTAAAGGAAAAGGATTCCCCGTATTCGACGATGCCGAATTCATCGGCGGAATTTGTGCCGAAGGTTGCGCTGAATATACCCGCAAACAGTTGGATGCGCTGACTGAATGGGTGAAACGTCCGCAGGTTGGCGCCAAAGGGTTGGTTTATGCGAAAGTGAATACCGATGGAACCATCAAATCCTCGGTCGATAAATTCTATTCTCCCGAAGATTTGCAGAAATGGGCAGAAGTGTTTGGCGCCAAACCCGGCGACCTGATTTTACTTCTTTCGGGAGTGAAGGAAAAAATGCTGAAAGCCATTGGCGACATGCGCCTGGAAATGGCCAATCAGCTGGGATTGCGCGATAAAAATGTGTTTCAGCCATTGTGGGTGGTCGATTTTCCATTGCTCGAATGGGATGAAGATACAGCACGTTTCTATGCCATGCACCATCCGTTTACCGCGCCAAAACCCGAAGATATTGGCCTTCTCGAAACCAATCCGGGAGCCGTTCGTGCCAACGCGTACGATTTGGTAATCAACGGTGTTGAAATTGGCGGAGGTTCTGTCCGTATTTTCGACAAGGCGCTTCAGGCAAAAATGTTTGGAATGCTTGGCTTTACTCCGGAACAAGCTGATTACCAGTTTGGGTTTCTGATGGATGCCTTTAAATTCGGAGCGCCGCCACATGCCGGTATCGCCTTCGGATTCGACCGTCTGACATCGATGTTTGCCGGACTGGAAAGTATCCGCGATACCATTGCTTTCCCGAAAAACAACTCGGGCCGCGATGTGATGATGGACAGCCCGTCAACCATTTCTCCGGAACAATTGGATGAGTTGAACCTTTCAATCAAGCCAAGGGCTCCGAAATAATCGATATTTTGATATTGGCAAAGCGGCGGCTTCGTGGAGGCTTCCGCTTTTTTATTTCTTGTTTGGGAATCTTTATCAACACTAAATTTATCTTTTGACGCTCGAAAATAATTCTTAAATTTCAAGGTTGAAAATCAAAAAATGATTCCCATTGAAAAAACTGATTCGTGATTGCTTAATTCCTATTTTGATTTTATTCCCTCTTTTATGGTCGTTTGGGCTTTCTGCCAGACCGGGAAATATTAATGTTTTACTTGTAAATTCATACCATAGGGGATATCAATGGACAGATAGCATCAATGTAGGAATTCAGAAAACATTAAAATCACATCCTGAAATTACTTTGTACATTGATGATCTGGATGCAAAAAAATTTGGACAGACCAAATTTGAATTGGAGAAAAAATATATTGAGGAGAAATTTGCCGGTATCAAATTCAGCGGAATAATTGTGACCGATAACGATGCATTGGATCTTATAATTAAATATAAGGAAACTCTTTTCCCTCAAATACCAGTTGTGTTTGCCGGTATCTCAAATCCAAAAAATTACCATTTTGAAGGAACTGAATATTTTGGTTTCGAGGAAAGCGCTAATTCCGATTCAGTCATTTATTTGATAAGAAAGATATTGCCTGATTCGAAGAAAATAATGGTTTTGGTAGATAATACAACAACAGGGAAGGTTTATAGAAAAGAATTTGCAGAACATGGGAATAAATACAATGATTTAATAATTGACTTTCCAGATTCGACCAATATTGGATCGATTTATAATTTGGATTTTACCGGAAAGAAATATGATGCTGTCTTTTATGCTGGAATAAGTCAGGATATTGACGGTAGCTTTGTTGAACCCGAAATTGTAGCTCAAATGATTGGTAAGGGCATCGATGTCCCAATATTTTCAAATGATCCGAAATACCTGGGCGGAGGAATACTGGGTGGAGCTTTCCAAAGTGGTTTATTACATGGTGAAATGGTGATGGAATTGCTCATTAACCTGATGAATTCGAATGATCGTAGTTTGTACGACCATATCAATTTTACTAAACAGAATTTTTTCTTTGATGCAAATGAACTTTCACGGTTTAATATCCCTGTCGCCAGAATTCCAGATGGCGCCCTGGTGATTAATAAACCGACCATTTTAAACAAAAAATATTTTTTCGCACTGATAAGCGCGTTGGCTCTCCTTGTTTTTATCGTTCTTGTTTTGTCATATGCATTTAGAAAAACAAAAAAAGCTGAAAAAAAAATCAACAAACAGTTTAAAAAAATTCGACATCAAAACCAACAGCTGGAAGATGCTCAAATGCAACTCAACAATGCTGTTTCTGAACTGGAAAACGCTAACAAACGACTGAAGGAAACAAATATCAATCTTTTGGAAGCCAAGAAAAAAGCGGAAGAATCAGACAACTTAAAATCAGCTTTTCTGGCCAATGTGTCGCATGAGATTCGAACACCTTTGAACTCTATTGTCGGATTTTCTTCATTGTTGTGTGACTCCGAACTTAACGAAGAAACACGGAATTCTTATACGGACATGATCGAATCAAATACCGAATCGCTGCTCGTTTTGATTGACGAAATCATTGATCTTTCGAAAATTGAAACACAGCAACTTGCTCTGAAAATGCAGGATTTTAGTATCGACAGCCTGATTGACGAAATGTTTCTGGAATTTAATCAAAGCAATAAAAATCAGCAACTTGATCTGCATACGAACAAAATTTCACCGGAGATGGAATTGTTCGTGTTTTCAGATAGAATACGTGTGAAACAGATATTTATCAATTTACTTACCAATGCGTTGAAGTTTACCGAATCAGGCTTTATTGAATTCGGTTATTTTCTGTCAGAAAAACAGGAAATCGTTCTATTTGTGAAGGATACGGGCATTGGAATAAAAAAGGAACATCACGAGGCTATTTTTCACCGATTTCGGAAATTGAATGAAAATTCAGCAAAAATATATAGGGGTACAGGCCTTGGATTGGCCATCACCCAAAAACTGGTCGAATTACTGGGCGGCGAAATTTGGATTGATTCCGAACCCGGAAGAGGTTCTGTCTTCTATTTCACGCTGAAAGATTTGATGCTGAATGAGAGAACTGCATAAAAAAACCAGCCGGAGCTGGTTGTATATCTTTAAACCATTAAAAAAAGCCGAGCTCCAGCCGTGCTTCTTCGCTCATCATCGATTTATCCCAGGGCGGATCAAAAGTCAATTCAACGTCAACAGTTGCCACATTATCGACACCCAACGCCGCCTGACGAACATCCTCAACCAGCATATCAGCAACCGGGCAGCCGGGAGATGTCAATGTCATTATGATATTTGCCTGGTTGGCATCGTCAACGTCCACATTGTAGATTAATCCCAAATCGTAAATATTGACCGGTATCTCAGGATCATACACGTCTTTCAGACGTTCAATTATCAAATCAATTCTGGTATCCATCACTCAATCTCCTTTTTCTGAAATTCTATTGTATGCAACAGCATAGAGTTTAATTTGTTTGATCATGGCCAATAAACCGTTCGACCGGGTCGGTGAAAGATGTTGTTTCAAACCGATTTCGTCGATAAAAAAGAGTTCATTGTTCAGTATTTCCTGCGGAGTTCTGTTCGAAACTACCCGCAGCAGAAGGGCTACCAATCCTTTCACAATCACCGCATCACTTTCGCCGCGAAAAATGATTTTGCCGTCCTGAAAATCAGAAACAAGCCAAACCCTCGACTGACAGCCTTTTATTATATACTGATCTATTTTGTCTTTCGGATCCAGATCTTTCAAATCGTTGCCCAACTCAATCAGGTAACTGTATTTATCCATCCAGTCTTCGAAAGCTGAAAACTCCCCGACGATCTCTTTCTGTATTTCGTTTATTGTCATGAACTAAGGCTTAAAGGATGCAAATGTCGTTATTTTTTGTGTTCCTGCAACAAAAAAACAGCTGTCGCGAGGTAAACAAATTGCTAAATATTTTCAAGGCTGTAATAAATGGAAAATATGAATGATCGTTTACATACCTTTTTGGCATTTTTCATCAGTCAGTTGTGGTCATTTATTGTCATTCATATGTCATTTCCTGGCAACTAAATGGCTACCAAATGACAATTGAATAACTTTTATGACATGGGTAATAATACAGATATCAACTATGAAAAATATTCAAAAAATATTCGACCAAAATAGCGCCTTCCCAATTTTGAATGGATCTAAATTACATAGAAGCCATTACGATTGGGTTTCAAAATTGTAGCTTTAGGGAATATTTCAATTCAATAAATTCAATTTCACTTAAAAATATTTACACATGGAATTAGCAGGATCGCAAACAGAAAAAAATCTGTTGAAAGCATTTGCAGGCGAATCACAAGCCCGCAACCGTTATGAGTTTGCAGCAAAAGTTGCACAGAAAGAAGGATTGGAACAAATTGCCGCCCTCTTTTTGGAAACTGCAGAGAACGAACGTTCACATGCCAAACAGTTTTTCAAACAACTGGAAGGTCGTATGGTAGAGATTACAGCCACCTATCCGGCCGGAAAAATCGGAACCACAATGGAAAACCTGAAAGCTGCCGCTGAAGGCGAAAACGAAGAGTGGACCGAATTGTATCCTGAATTTGCACGCATTGCCGACGAAGAAGGATTCAAAAGAATCGGATTATTGTTCCGGTCGATTGCAAAAATTGAAAAAGCCCACGAAGAACGCTACCGCAAATTGTACCAGAACCTCGAAGAAGGTAAAGTATTTGAGCGCGAAGGAAAAGTTGTTTGGAAATGCCGTGTTTGCGGATTCCTGCACGAATCGGCCAAACCACCCTTGAAATGTCCTGTTTGCGAACATTCGCAAGCTTATTTCGAAATCGAAGCGGATAATTTTTAGGCAAAGAAACCGTAGAATTCACAATCAGGAATTCTATCCAAATTAGCAAAAGAAGAATTTCATAAATTGGAGGTCGCAAATTGTGACCTCCAATTTTAATATTGACTTATTGCTTATCACAATATATTCACCCGATGACAATAGAAAATGCCGGTATTTTGATTCCTGATGAACGAATCATGGATAAAATTTATCTGATCAGAGATCGGAAAGTTATGATTGACAGAGATTTAGCAGAGTTATATAGTGTAGAAACCAAAAGGTTAAAAGAAGCTGTCAAGCGCAATCTGTTTAGGTTCCCGGAGGATTTCATGTTTGAATTGACAGACGACGAATATTCCAACTTGAGGTCGCAATTTGCGACCTCAAGTTGGGGTGGTTCTCGTTATGCACCAATGGCTTTCACTGAACATGGAGTTTTGATGCTTTCAAGCGTGTTGAACAGCAAAAAGCAATAAGTGTCAACATTCAAATCATGAGAATCTTCACGCGTATAAGGCAAATGTTGACAGATACTTTAAGCCTGAAGATAGAAATCGAAGAGATTAAGAAAAAGCTTCAAAATCAGGACAAGAACATTGAGCTTGTTTTTAATTATCTTGATGAACTGATCACTAAACAAGAAGAAGTTAGATCCCGCAAGCCAATAGGATATAAAAACCAGAACTGATTTTAGGGTGAAAATTAACCACGGGAGTCACAGATTTTAATCTGCGTAGATCCGTGAAATCCGTGGTTGAAAACTTTACTTCAGATTTTTAATTCTTTCCATTGCATCCAGCACATTGGCCCGGTCGGCAAATGCTGAAAAGCGGAAATAACCTTCGCCCGACGGGCCAAATCCGGAGCCTGGTGTACCAACCACATTGGCTTCAATCAGCAGCTTATCGAAGAAGTCCCATGATTTCAAGCTGTCAGGAGTTTTAACCCACACATAAGGCGCATTCACTCCGCCAAAAACTGTGAAGCCGGTTTCTTTCAGACTTTCAAGCATGATTCGGGCATTTTCCAGGTAATAATTAACCACTTCTTTTACTTGCTTTTTACCCTCTTCGGAATAAATCGCAGCAGCCGCTTTCTGCACCGGATACGAAACTCCGTTGAATTTGGTGGTATGGCGGCGATTCCAAAGCGGTTTTACCTGATGGGCATTTCCTTCACTGTCGTAAGCTTTCAGTTCTTTCGGAATAACTGTAAATGCGCAGCGGGTTCCGGTGAAACCAGCGGTTTTCGAGAAGCTGCGGAATTCGAGCGCAACCTCTTTTGCGCCTTCAATCTCAAATATTGAACGGGGAATCGAATTGTCGGTAATGTAGGATTCATAAGCTGCATCGTACAGAATAATACACTTATTGGCGTGGGCATAGTCCACCCATTTTTTCAGTTCTTCTTTGCTTGCAACGGTTCCAGTCGGATTGTTCGGATAGCAAAGGAAAATCAGGTCGGGACGTTCGGTGGGCAATTCAGGAATAAAACCATTTGCCTCGTTGCAGGGCATGTAAATAATTCCGTCGAAATATCCATTGCTTTGCATCGTGCCGGTTTTCCCCGACATAACGGTAGTGTCTGCATAAACCGGATAAACCGGATCGCAAATCGCAATTTTGTTGCCTGCGCCAAATATTTCCTGAATGTTTCCGGTATCGCATTTCGAACCATCTGATACGAAAATATCGTCGGCGGAAATGTCAACTCCGCGGTTTTGGTAATCGTTCAAAGCGATGGCATCGCGCAAAAAATCGTAGCCCTGTTCGGGTCCGTAACCTTTGAAGGTGGCAGCGTTGGCCAATTCTTCAACGCCTTCGTGGAAAGCCTTTATTACTGCCGGCACCAGCGGTTGTGTAACATCGCCGATCCCCATTCTGATGATATTTTTATCCGGGTTGGCCGCTGCAAATTCGCGCACTCTTCTTCCAATTTCGGGAAACAAATACCCCGCCTGAAGTTTCAGGTAATTCTCGTTAATCAATGCCATTGTATGTTGTTTTAAAGTGATTTTAATTTTAAGGAACGGCCAAAGTTATAAATTTTATTTTTGGATGCTTTTGAGCTTTGCGAAACAGGTGTATTTTATCGGCTAAATGCAGAACCAAACCCATTTTGTTTATTGAATTTGAAACATCATTAAACAATACCATCGCTTCCCGGTTTAATATCCGATATAAAAAATAATTCATCATGATTTCAATCAAATCACATTCCGGCATTTACACGTTGGAAGTAAAACAATTCATAGGAATACCAATCGCCGAAGCATGGGATTTTTTCTCATCGCCCGGCAATCTTTCAAAAATAACTCCTGAACACATGGGTTTTATAATCACTTCAGGAGCGGCAGGTAAAATGTACACAGGACAAATAATTACCTATAAAGTATCACCTTTTCCAGGCTTTACAACCAATTGGGTGACTGAAATAACCCATGTTTCTGAAGGCCGGTTTTTTGTGGACGAACAGCGGTTTGGTCCATACAGCATGTGGCACCACGAACATCATTTCGAAGTTCAGGGGAAAGGAGTTTTAATGACCGACCGCGTTTCTTACAAATTGCCGTTCGGATTTCTGGGACGAATCGCGCATTTCATTTTTGTGAAGAAACAACTTCGGCAAATATTTGATTTCAGGGAGAAATTTCTGGAGCAGGCGCATAGACAGTCCTGATCAATAAATCTGATTGAACTTCGTTTTCACAATCTCTTTCACTTCCTGCATATCGATTTTTCTCCCAAGTTCCTTTTCGATGGAAGTGACTCCGTAAGTAATGAATCCGCAGGGATTGATATAGTTGAAATAGCGCATGTCGGTATTCACATTTAGCGCGAAACCGTGCATGGAAACATACCGGCTGATACGCACGCCAATCGCACTTATTTTTCGCGACTTTGCCGGAATGGTTGGATCCAGCCAAACGCCAGTGGCTCCATCTTTCAGGCTGCCTTCCAAACCGTATTCGGCGATGGTTTGAATGATGGCCTGTTCCATTTTGAAAATGAAGTCTTTCACCCCGACTTTATAGTTTTCAAGATCAATGATCGGGTAGCCAACCAATTGGCCGGGACCATGATAGGTAATGTCGCCGCCGCGGTTGATTTTGTAATAAACGGCATCGATTTTTTTCAGAAAATCGCCATTGATGAGCAGGTTGTGTTCGTCGCCGCTTTTACCAAGCGTGTAAACATGCGGATGCTCGACCAGCAAAAAACGATTGATATCGCTGCTTTTTTTGTTCTCCAGTTTGTCGGCAACCACCCGGGCATGTATCGTTTCCTGATAATCCCAGCATTCTTTGTAGTCTTTCAGACCGAGGTCTTCGTAATTGAAATTGGCCATTTGTGTGAAATATTATTAATTCTAAACTTTTCCGAACCTGCCTTCCAGAATACCGGTTACTGATAAATCCTCATCTAATTCGGGCCAGTTTAATCCAGTTCCGCCAGAAATTATTTCAATATTGCAGGCTTGGGATTGCGTGGCATTTCTCAATTTTTCATTCAGATAAACAGGGAAACGGATCTCTTTTTTATCAGAAAGAATCATGCAAATCATTTCGTTTTCGTGCCATGCTTTTTCAACGGTAAACATCAATTCAGATTTAAAAGGATTGATTCAAAATTAGTGAAAAGTTCGCTCACTTTTGGATTCATGCCTTTACATGTGCATCTGCCCGATACGATGATCGCACCAACGGACTGCTTTCCACGTATGAAAAACCCTTTTCGAGTCCGATTGTTCGGTAGCGTTCAAATTGTTCAGGAGTAATGTATTCTTTTACCTGAATGTGAACCAGCGTTGGCGCTAAATATTGCCCGATGGTCATCACTTTACAGCCAACTGCCCGAAGGTCGTCCATTACCTGCAATACCTCGGTTTCGGTTTCGCCCAAACCAAGCATTATGCCCGATTTGGCAACAACTCCGGAAGCTGCAACGAAGCGAATCACTTCCAGACTGGTGCGGTATTTGGCTGCGCTGCGAATTTGCGGAGTGAGCCGTTCAACGGTTTCCATATTGTGTGAAATTACTTCCGGGCCGGCTTCTATCACTTTTTGTATCAGCTCCGCTTTCCCCTGAAAATCGGGAATCAGTACTTCAATGCTCGTTTCATGATTTAGTTGTTTTACCTCCCGAATGGTTTCCGCCCAAAAGTTGGCTCCCAAATCGGGCAAATCGTCGCGGTCAACCGAGGTGATTACGGCATGTTTCAGTTGCATCACACGCACTGATTCGGCAATCCGTTTGGGTTCTTCGGCATCAGGCGCAAAAGGTTTACCGGTTGTTACCCCGCAGAATTTACAGTTTCGGGTGCAAATGTCGCCCAAAATCATAAAGGTGGCGGTTCCGCGGTTCCAACATTCGCCAATATTGGGGCAATTGCCGCTGGTGCATATTGTGTGAAGCTGGTGTTCGGCAACCAGATTTTTAACCTTCGAATAACTTTCGCCTTTGGGCATTTGCATTTTCATCCACCGCGGAAGCCGTTCCCTTCCTTTCATTTCTATTGTCATCGGGTACAAATTTTCGCAAAATTACTTTTTAAAACCGAAGTAAGTTCGGTAGCGCAGTTCAAATCCTTCCACAAATCTCAGATTTACCGGTTGCGAAAGCTTTTGATTGTTATTTTTGTAGTTCAATTTTTAAAAAGCTTTCATGAAGACTTTGGTCTGGATCATATTTCTGTTGGCACCCGTAGTCGTTTGGGGGCAAAATACTGACGTACAGAATATGTCAATTCTGGCCAGTCAGTATTATCAGAACAAAGAGTTTAGTAAAGCTGCCGAACTTTACGGGCAATTGTATGCGAACACCAAATCTGAAGGATATTTCAATATTTACCTCGATTGTCTGTTGGGTATTCCGGATTTTGAAAAAGCGGAGAAAGAGATCAGGAAAGGGATTCGTGGAAATTCAGCCGATTCGTATTGGTACGTTCAGTGGGGTTTTCTGAAAAAGGCACAGGGTCAGGTAGCCGAATCAGAAAAAATGTACGAAAAAGCAATCTCATTGCTTCCAAATAATCCGGCAGCATTTCAAAACTTGTCAAATCAGTTTATAAACCGGCGTGAATTTGCTTATGCCGAAAAAGTTTATGTCAAAGGAAGGGCTGGAAATCCCGGCTTGTTTAACTACGAACTGGGGCGAATTTATTATTATCTCCGCAACTACGATGCGATGATGAACGAATACCTGGAATGGTCGAAGCAAAATGAAACCAACCTTGAAATTGTAAAAAGCAATCTTCAGTCAGTTTTGTCGGTTGACAACGATCAGGAAATCAGCAATCAATTGAAGACGTATATCCTGAAACGGACTCAGCAGGATCCCGGGCAGATTTTATACACGCGCTTGTTGATCTGGCTATTTATTCAGGATAAAAACTTTACTGCAGCTACCCGCCAGGCCATATCGCTCGACAAACGAACGGGCATGGAAGACGGCAATATTTTCGCAATGGCAAATGTGTCGGCCACCAATAAAAATTACGACGAGGCGGTAAAAGCTTACGATTATCTTATCAGCAAAGGGAAACGGGCGGAATACTACAATCTGGCCAGCCAGCAAAGGATGCAAATGTATTACAACCGTTTTGTGGAATCCGGAACGCTGGATTTGACACAAGCCAATGCGTTGAAAGACCAGTTTTCGCAAACGTTTGCCATCCTGGGTATTTCTCCTGAAATCTCCGGACTTCAGACACAATATGCGCATTTACTGGCTTTTTACCTCGACAAACCTGCTGAAGCCATTCAGGTTTTAACTGATGGATTGGCCTTGAAAGGAATTAATCAGCAACAGATTTCGCTTATGAAGGCTGAATTGTCTGACATTTATGTTTATTCGGGCGATTTGTGGGAAGCAGTGATCACTTATTCGCAGGTGATTGAAAGCAACAAAAGCAATTTGCTTGCCGACGATGTGAAGTTCAAAAAGGCCAAACTGGGTTATTACATGGGAAACTTTGCATGGGCCAAAGCGCAGCTCGATGCTTTGAAAGCCAGCACTTCAAAGCTGATTGCCAACGATGCCATGGAATTGGCCCTTTTTATCAGCGAGAATATGGAAGATGATTCTACTGCAACTCCGCTCCGGATGTTTGCCCGTGCCGATTTGCATTTGTTCCGCAACCATTCTTCGGAAGCTTTGGCTGCACTCGATTCTATCAGTAAATTGTATGCATTTCATTCGCTTACCGATGATGTGAATTTCCGCAAAGCCGGTGTCTTTCAGAAGCAGGGAAAATATGAAGAAGCCGCCGTGTTGCTTGAATCAATCGTGAAAGAAAATAGTTGGGACATGTTGGCTGATGATGCACTTTTTCAGCTGGCAGCAATCTATGAAACCAGATTGAACAGAAAACCGGAGGCAATGGAACTTTATAAAAAAATGCTGACAGATTATCCCGGAAGTGTTTACGTGGTGGACGCAAGAACAGAGTTCCGAAAGATGCAGGATTCAGTTAAAACTGACGGTAAACCGGATTCAGCGAAGACGAAAGAGGAACTGTTTTTTGAAGGGAAAGAACCGAACCCATGAAGCAATTATCGAAAGCTTACATTTATGCGTTGCTTTCAGTTGTTCTGTGGTCAACAGTTGCCACCGCTTTTAAAATAGGACTGAAAACACTTTCGCCGCTTTACCTGATTTTGACTGCTTCCGTATTTTCATTGCTTACCTTTTTCGTGGTCATCCTTTTTCAGGGTAAATTGAAGGACTTGTTCACCGTTTCATGGTCAGGACTGGGGAAATCAGCTTTACTGGGAGCATTGAATCCATTCGGTTATTATCTCATATTATTTCAGGCATACAGCTTGCTTCCGGCACAGGTTGCACAGCCGCTGAACATGATTTGGCCCATTATGCTGGCATTGCTTTCAGCTCCAATGCTCGGGCAAAAAATTACCGGGCGTAACATTGTTGCCATCCTCATCAGTTTCGTTGGGGTGATTTTCATTTCATCGCAGGGTAGTTTTTCAGGAATGGCCAATACAAACCTCACCGGCGTATTGCTGGCTGTTGGAAGCAGCGTTATCTGGGCGCTTTTCTGGATTTTAAGTGTGAAAGACAAACGCGATCAGTTATTCAAACTGTTCTGGAATTTTGCATTTGGCCTGGTTTATTTGCTGATTGCTGCGTTTCTTTTTACTGATTTTCATTTTCCTGAAGTAAAGGCACTTCCGGCAGCAATTTATATTGGTTTATTTGAGCTCGGAATTACATATATTTTGTGGATGAAAGCAATGCATTACAGCGAAAACAATGCAAAAACCGGCAATCTGACTTTTTTGTCACCCTTTCTTTCACTGATATTCATTCATTTTATTTTGGGTGAAACAATTTACATCACCACTTTTATCGGCCTTGCATTTATTGTTTCAGGAATTTGGTTTCAGCAGAAGCATTAACTTTGAAATTTTAGTAAATTATTCATGGACATTAAACCAATAAAGATTCTTGGCATCGACCCCGGAACCAACGTGATGGGTTACGGACTGATTGAAGTATTGAACAACAAACCACGTATTCTGCAGGTTGGCGTCATCAAAACCACAGGATCGGATCACTATCAGAAACTGAAAAATATTTTCGACCGTACTGTATTACTTCTGGATGAGTTACAGCCGAATGAACTGGCAATTGAATCACCTTTTTACGGAAAGGACATTCAGGCAATGCTTAAACTGGGACGCGCACAGGGAGTTGTAATGGGACTGGCGTTGAGCCGAAACATCCCCGTTTCTGAATATGCCCCGTTGAAAGTGAAACAATCGATCACCGGAATGGGACGGGCAGCCAAAGAACAGGTGGCTTTTTTTCTTAAAAACATGTTTGCCCTGAACGAACTTCCGAAAGAGCTGGACGCCACCGATGCCGTGGCAGTAGCCGTTTGCCATTATCTGCAAATGAAAAATCCGGTAACAAAATCAGGAGTAAAAAGCTGGGGCGATTTTGTAAAGAAGAATCCGGGAAGGGTGAAGTAGTGACATTGAATTTGATAATATTTTAGAAGTTTTGTCTTTTTTCTTTTTGTAAATTTGCCAACAATAAATACTTCAAGACACTATGAAAACTTTAGCAGGCAACATAAATATTTCGCTTAGTTTCAATCAGGTAGTTGACCTTGTAAAACAATTGCCTTATAAGGAAAAGGTTAAACTTGGCGAGGTTATTCGTAAGGAAACGAATCCATCCATTGACAATGACAAAGTTTATACGCATTTTGCAAGTGAAAAAGCACTAGCAAAAGACTGGCTCTCAACCGAAGAAGATGAAGCATGGAGAAATTTGTAAAAGGCGATATCGTTGTGATCTCTTTCCCTTTTTCTGACCTTTCGGGGAGTAAAAAAAGGCCAGCCCTTGTATTAGCCAACTTGCAAGGCGATGATATTATACTTTGCCAGATCACCAGCCAGCAAACAAAAGACAAATACGCTATTGCAATTGAATCCAGTGATTATAAAACCAACAAATTACCAGTATCAAGTAACATCCGCCCTAACCGTATTTTTACTGCTGATAAGGCAATTATTATTAAAAAAGCAGCTTCGCTAAATGAGGCAGTTTTAAATAATGTAATTCAAAAAATAATTACCATTCTTTCTTAAACTCGAAACTCCGGATCCGCCATTGGGAAGTATTTACCTTCATCCTGAGTCATGATCAACAATTGGTAATTTTCGCCAATAAAGGTTCATTCCAGGGCAAAAAAAATCCCGGTTTCCCGGGATCTCTGTATCTTGAATTTTTAAATCGGAACATTATCCTAATTCAATTTCTTTTGCAATGGCAGCAGTGATTTCAGCCATTTCTTCTTTGCTGAAAGATAATTTTTTTGAGAAGTGAAGCAAATCGGCCTCCGTCTGCATCGGTACCAAATGAATGTGTGCATGAGGCACTTCCAATCCCAAAACCATTACTCCGACTTTTTTGCACGGAACGGCTTTCTGAATTCCAAGCGCTACTTTTTTGGCAAACAGTTGCAATCCAATGTAGGTTTCATCGTCCAGATCGAACAGATAATCGACTTCCTTTTTGGGAATCACCAGGGTGTGACCTTTGGCAACGGGGAAAATATCCAGAAAAGCGAAGAAGTTTTCATCTTCTGCTACTTTCCATGAAGGTATTTCTCCGTTTACAATTTTGGTAAAAATGCTGGCCATTTTGTCAATTGTCAGATTGCGATATCTATAATTTCGAATTGCATTTTACCTGATGGTACCTGAATTTCAACTACATCACCAAGTTTTTTACCCAGCAGACCTTTGGCAATCGGCGTTTGGATCGAAATCTTTCCAACTTTCAGATCTGCTTCGGGTTCTGACACAATGGTATATTGCATGGTGGTATTGTTCGTTTTGTTCAGAATCGTAACCTTGTTAAGTATCTGAACACTGGTAGTATTAATTTTCGATTCATCGATTATTCTGGCGGTAGCAATTTGTTCGCTCAGTACCGACATCTTTGCTTCCAACATACCCTGAGCATCTTTTGCTGCATCGTATTCGGCATTCTCCGAGATATCACCTTTTTCAATTGCTTCACCAATTGCTTTCGAAATTTTTGGGCGCTCAATTGTTATAAGACGATCGAGTTCATCTTTCAATTTTTTCAGGCCTTCTTCTGTAATATAAGTAACCTTCTTCATGGTTTTTATTCTTTCTTTAAACACTATTAAAACAAAAAAGAATTCCGGCTATTGCGGAACTCTTTCGGGATACAAACATATAAAAAATTTTCACCTTAACTAACCAGTATGTTTTATAAAACATTTAATTATCTGAATAATAAAAAGTTTCAGTCCTTGTTCTTTTTATTTGCAGATAAAAAAAGGCATTCAACAACCTGTCAATAAATCCTTGTGATTATGTGTGGCTAATATTTTCGTTCCAGAATCTGGGAGTATATAACTGCCTTTCGTAACGAAAAATCATCGAGGTAGCTGCTTCTTTCTTCCATCAGATTATCTTCCTCTTCTTCGGGCTGTATGCTCATGCTTGAAACAGATGGGCGTTTTGTCCGTTCGGGCAAGGTGCTTACAAACCTTGATTTGAACAGCCCTTTATTATTCATGTCGAGTCCGCTTTTAAATTCAGGCCTGGCAGGAATCTGTGCGATTTTTACCGGTTTAGGTTTCTTTACGATCGGTTCTTCCAGAAAATCTTCGCCCAGCAATTGATCCATGAAAAAATTCCGTGCATTGTTCTCTTCCAATTCTTCTTCCTCTTCTAAAAGAACGGGTTCTTCTTTGTTCTTCTTGTTTTTATTGATGGCTGCATAAATTGACAACGCAACAGCAACAATCAGAAATATATAATCTTCCATTTTGAATGTTTTTGAGACAGAATAAAATAATTTGTCCTTTTCTTTGTTCTAATTAAAGCATTAAAGATACAAAAAATGGCTCAGCTTTCGGTTAACAGATTAAAAACAGTTTTTATTTGCTTGTTTTTCCTGACGGGAATAAGTGGATGTAAAGACGACTACACTTCGATTATTCCTTATGCAACCGTCAATATGGATTTTAATCCTACCAGTTACATTGAGTTTAATATTCCGGGAGGTTCAGTTTATTTTAAGAATGCCGGTTTTGGTGGAATCATTATTTTTCGCGATCAGATCGACAGTTCAAATCCTTTTCTTGCCTTCGATGCTGCCTGCACCCATGAAGTTTCGTCAACCTGCAGGGTTACAACTGATGGTAGCGGTATAGCCGAATGCCCCTGCTGTGGTTCTCAATACATTCTTTCCGGTGGAAATGGCAGTCCGGTGAAGGGCCCCGCAACTGAACCTTTGAAACAATACCGCACTTCTTACACGGGAGGTCGCATAGTTGTCAGGAATTAATCCAAATATAAAAAGGAGCCCGTAAAGAGCTCCTTTTTTAATTATATCAGTGCCAAAGTTTAAACTTTTGACTTTAAACTTTGAACTTGTCTTAATACCTGTAATGATCCGGTTTGTAAGGTCCTTCCGCAGAAATTCCCAAATAATCAGCCTGATCGGGTGTTAAAATAGTCAGTTTAACGCCGAGTTGTTCAAGGTGTAAACGGGCAACTTCTTCGTCGAGGGCTTTTGGTAAACGGTAAACATCTACCGGATAATCATTCTTCCAAAGTTCGAGCTGTGCCAATGTTTGGTTGGTGAACGAATTCGACATTACAAACGATGGGTGACCGGTGGCACAACCAAGATTTACCAAACGGCCTTCAGCAAGCAGAAAAATAGAGTGTCCGTCAGCATAAGTGTATTTATCGACCTGAGGTTTGATATTCGTTTTGCGGATGCCATCCCATTTTTCGAGGCGTACAACCTGAATTTCATTGTCGAAATGGCCGATGTTGCAAACAATTGCCTGGTCTTTCATCGCAGCCATGTGTTCTCCGGTGATAATATCCTTGTTTCCGGTGGTAGTCACAAAAATGTTTCCTTCTGAAACGGCGTCGTCCATTGTTTTCACTTCAAAACCTTCCATGGCAGCCTGAAGGGCGCAAATCGGATCAATTTCGGTCACAATTACACGGGCTCCGTAACTACGCATTGAGTGGGCACAACCTTTGCCAACATCGCCGTAACCAGCCACAATCACCACTTTTCCGGCAATCATGACATCCGTTGCACGTTTGATTCCATCAGCCAGCGATTCTCGGCAGCCATATAGGTTGTCGAATTTTGATTTGGTAACCGAATCATTTACGTTGAAGGCAGGGAATAAAAGTTTGCCTTCATTTTTCATTTGGTACAAACGGTGTACGCCGGTGGTTGTTTCCTCCGAAACACCTTTGATCAATGGCGCCTGACGGCTCCAGCGCTGAGGATCGAAAGCCAAAACTTCTTTCAGTGCATTGTTCAGCTCAATTTCATCTTCCGCTTCAACCGGCAGGTCGAGGATTGATGGATTTCTTTCGGCTTCATAACCACGGTGAATCATCATCGTAGCATCGCCTCCGTCGTCAACAATCAAGTTTGGTCCGAGACCGTCGCCAAAATCGAGTGCACGTTCGGTACACCACCAGTATTCGGCCAGCGATTCGCCTTTCCATGCAAAAACCGGAATTCCTGCTGCAGCGATGGCAGCGGCAGCATGATCCTGTGTGCTGAAAATGTTACAACTTGCCCAGCGCACTTCAGCGCCGAGTTCAACGAGTGTTTCAATCAGCACGGCGGTTTGTATGGTCATGTGGAGCGAACCCATGATGCGCGAACCTTTCAGCGGTTTGGCTGCGGAATATTTTTTCCTGACAGACATCAGTCCGGGCATTTCTTTTTCTGCAATTTCAATCTCTTTCCGACCGAAGGCTGCAAGCGATATATCTGCAACTTTATAAGTCGTTTGTTCCAATGTTATTGTTGTCATTTCTGAAATTTAAATTTGAGTGCGAAGTTAATTAAAAGGATATATTTATTGTATTAATGTATGTTACAATCTTTTTTCTGAACGCTGAATCCTTGTGTTTATTCCGTTTTCCGAAAAAATGCAATGGTATCCGTTTTATCTTTTACCAACTGTTCTTTCAACGCATCAATCGACAAAAATTTCTGTTCTTCCCTCAATTTTTTGAAAAACACCAGTTCAATAGGTTCTCCATAGATGTCTGATTCAAAATCGAATATGTGAACTTCAATGCTACGATTGTCAGCGTTGTTGTTAACAGTTGGCCGGCTTCCAATGTTCAGCATTCCCCGAAATGTTTGGTTCTTCACGGTTATTTCAACTGCATAAACGCCATATCCGGGAATAATTTTATCCGGATCGGAAGCCTGAATATTGGCTGTTGGAAACTGAATTTTTCGCCCGAGCTTTTGGCCTTCAACAACAGTTCCGTGCAGTGTAAACGGGTATCCCAGAAAAGCGTTGGCTGTCTCAAAATCTCCTTGCTGAATGGCCTCACGAATTTTGGTAGAACTGATATTCGATTCGTTCATCAGCAATACATCCAGTTTCTCTATCTGAAATTCATGGCGGTCGGCACATTTTTTCAGAAATTCAAAATCGCCCTGACGGTTCTTCCCGAATTTGTGATCGTACCCTACCACCAGAAATTTTGTGTGTATTTTGCCAACCAGCACTTGTTCAACAAATTCTTCATAAGTCAGTTTCGAAAATTCAGGCGTGAAAGGATAAATAATCAGGTGATCAATGCCGGATTGCTCAAACAAGACGATCTTTTCTTCCAGAGTAGTTAAAAGGCGCAAAGTGGTTTCGCCCGGAGCAACTACTTTACGCGGATGCGGATCGAACGTGAAAATAACAGATTCCCCGTTGATTGTTTTTGCCAGATCGTGCAGCCTGGCTATAATTTTTCGGTGTCCCAAATGAACTCCATCAAAGGTTCCGATTGTAAGAACGGGGTTTTGGGCCTGGAAACTATTTAGGTTTCTGTGTATCTTCACAAATTGAAGGATTAAAATTCGGGTCAAAAATAGTTAATTAAGGTGTCAATATTGAAAAAGGAACAACCGTTCGGTTGAAATTATTATTTTTATGCCCTCCAATGATTGTAAAAAGTAGTACTGTGAAAAAAATATTTTTGATTTTGCTTGTTCTTGCAGCTTTTATTTCTGCCTGCAAAAAACCAAATGGATTCGTTATTAGCGGAAAAATTACCAACGCCGAAGAGAAATATCTCTATCTGGACGAGTTGAAAGTGGCTGCCAGTGTACCGATCGATTCGGTGAAAATAGAAAAAGATGGGTCTTTTGAATTCAAAGGAAAAATCGATTATCCAAATTTCTTTCTGTTGCGCCTTTCCGGCCAGAATTTTCTGACTCTTTTGGTCGATACTACCGAGAAAATTACTGTTTACGGTGATGCTGCAAATTTCTCGCGCGACTATATTGTTGAAGGATCACCAGGCTCATTGCTGGTTCAGGAACTGAATAACCGGCTTACAGTTACAAAGCACAAGCTGGATTCCATCCGTTCGAGGTTGATTGTATTCAGAACACGTGAAGGTTATGGCGCTGAGAAAGCCAGGTGGGAGCAGCAGTTGATTGACATTAAAAAAAGTCAAATAGAATATTCAACCGATTTTGTCCAGAAACATCCCTTCTCGATGGCATCGGTGTTGGCGCTTTATCAGAAGTTTGATGACTCAAATTATGTAGTTCAGGATTTGCAGTCATTAAAGGTTGCTGCATCGGCGTTGAATTCCGTATTTCCAAAATCGGAGCATGTGAAAGCATTGTATGCCAATACGATGAGGCTGATGGCCGATGAGAAAAACAACAAGCTTAGGGAGTTTATTAATGAACATGGTACAAATTCGCCTGATATCAATTTACCTGACTACAATGGGAAAGACATTTTACTTTCATCACTTCGCGGAAAAGTTGTGTTGATTCAGTTCTGGTCGGCCAAAGACCGAGCTTCGCGGATTCAGAATGAAGCCTTAACCGAGCTTTACAGCAAATACAAATCACGCGGGCTCGAAATTTATCAGGTAAGTGTTGATAACGAGCGAAGTGCATGGATTGATGCCATTGAGCAGGACGGACTGAATTGGATAAACGTTGGCGATATGAAAGGTAGTGTGTCGGCTTTGCATAACTATAATGTACAGAAAGTTCCTTCAAACTATGTTCTTGATAAAGAGGGGAACATTGTGGCAAGAGACATACAGGGGCCGGAACTTGACAAGCTGATCGGCAAACTTACCAGATAATGATGTCTCAGGATAAAAAAGCATATTTTGTATCTGATGTTCATTTGGGTGCTCCGGCTTTAAAGAATAACAAAGAGCGCGAACTTGCCTTTGTAAGCTGGTTGAACGAAATTAAACACGATGCGTCGCACTTGTTTCTGATGGGCGATATCTTCGATTTCTGGTTCGAATACAAAACAGTTGTTCCACGAGGGTTTACCCGTACTTTGGGCAAAATCGCAGAGATTTCTGATTCCGGTGTCGAGGTGCATTTTTTTACGGGAAATCACGATGTCTGGGTTTTTGATTACCTGCCGCAGGAACTTGGAATGATTTTGCACCGCGATGAATTCAAGACAGAACTTGGCGAAAAGAAATTTTTTCTTGCGCATGGCGATGGCCTTGATCTGTCGGACAAAGGTTATTTATTCCTGAAGAAAATGTTTACCAGCAAAACACTTCAATGGCTGTTTGCCCGTATTCATCCCAACTTTTCGCTTTCTTTTGGTCACCGTTGGTCAAAACATTCCAGAATTTCAAAAGGAATTTCCGGCGAAAGTTTTAAGGGTGCAAATAAGGAAGGAATGTTTATTTTTGCGGAATCAATTCTTCGGACGGAAAAGTTTGATTTTTTCGTTTTCGGGCACCGGCACATCATGGTCAATTGTCCGATAGGTGGGAATAGCCGTTTTATCAACCTTGGCGACTGGATCAACCACTTTTCTTACGGAGTATTCGATGGGAAAGAATTTGAATTAAAACAATTTAATTATCAAGGTCCGCGTGGCCACTGAAAATAGCATTATGACTAAACGGGTATATACTAAAATTGTTGGAACAGGAAGCTATATTCCTACACGTACGATTGGGAACGAATATTTCAGGAATTATAGTTTTTTTGATTCCAAAACCAAACAACCGTTAGAGAAAACCAATGACGAAATAATTCAGAAATTCAAGGAAATTACCAACATAAGCGAGCGCCGCTGGCTCAGCGACGATATGCTGAACTCTGATATGGCTGCACTGGCCGTTAAAGATGCCTGCGAATCTGCGGGAATTGATCCTGAAACACTCGATTTCCTGATAGTCGGACACAATTTTGGCGATGTCAACCCTGGTTCGACGCAGGTTGATCTTTTGCCCAGCCTTGCAAACAAGGTAAAAGCGAAGCTCAACATTGCAAATCCTGCATGTATTTGCCACGATATTATTTCAGGATGTCCGGGTTGGACTCAGGGAATGATCGTTGCTGATGCCTACATCCGGAGTGAAACTTATACAAGAGGCGTAGTCGTTGGCTCTGATGTCCTTTCCAGAATTTCCGATCCGCACGACCGCGATACGATGATTTATGCCGATGGTGCAGGAGCCACCATTGTTGAAGCTTTTGAAAGTGAAGAACCTACCGGAATACTTTCTCATTCAAGCCGGTCAGACTCTGTAACCTATTGGAATTTGCTGACCAACGGAGATTCATTTAATCCGAATCTCAACGGAAATATTCAGTTTATAAAAATGGCAGGACATAAATTATATGTTTATGCTTTGAGTTTTGTTCCGGGAGTTGTAAAGGAAAGCATTGAAAAAGCCGGTTTGCAGTTGAGCGACATCAAAAAAGTACTGATTCATCAGGCAAACGAAAAAATGGACGAAGCCATTTTGAAGAACGTTTTTAAGCTCTATAACGAAAAGGATATTCCTGAAGGAATTATGCCGATGAGCATCGAAAAACTTGGGAATTCATCTTCAGCAACAGTACCCACTTTGCTTGATACAATACTGAAAGGCCGTATGGAAGGTCAGTCCATCAACAAAGGCGACTACATTATTTTGTGTTCGGTGGGTGCAGGAATGAACATCAATTCGATTGTTTATAAAGTATAGAACAATCAGATTTACGCATAGCTTTCGCAAAGTTTTTTTAAACTTGAAAAAACTTTGGGAAAGCTTTCATATTTCTGAATAGTACTGGAATATAGTCCAACCGATCCGATACTACATTTCATCCCTAAAATCCGACAGTTCAGCAATTGTTTTTTTGAGTGCAACCGACTTTGTTTCACCTTTGAATCGTGAAACTTGAAGAAGTCAGATATGAAAACATTCTTTTACATTTTCCTATTTTTATTTTGCCTGAATGGTTTTTCTCAAACGGTAATCACGGGAAAAGTTATCCAGGAAAAAGGCGAACCAATGCCGGGCGCCAATGCTTACTTGCAGGGAACATACGATGGCGCCTCTTCCGGAGAAAATGGTGAATTCAAATTCAGGACATCGAAAACCGGGCAGCAAACATTGCTGGTAGAATTTATGGGCTACGAACCTTTTTCACTGAAAGTGGAATTAAAAGGCGATACGATCCGGTTGAATGTTAAGCTGAAAGAAGCATTTAATGAGTTGAATGCAGTAACCATCACTGCCGGAACTTTCGAGGCCAGCGACAAAAAACAGGCAGTAACCATCACGCCAATTGATATGGTGACAACTGCTGGTGCGGTTGGCGATGTTTACGGCGCTTTGCAGTCGTTACCCGGAACCACTGTTAACGGCGAATCGGGTCGGTTGTTTGTAAAAGGTGGCGACAGTGAAGAATCGCAAACCTACATCGACGGCTCGCTGGTGTCGGTTCCCTACAATTCGTCCGCGCCCAATCTTGCAACCCGTGGGCGGTTCAACCCGTTCATGTTTAAAGGAACAATTTTCAGCACCGGCGGATATTCTGCTGAATACGGCCAGGCACTTTCATCGGTTTTGCTGCTCAATACCAACGATATGCCCGTCGAAGATCAGCTCGATTTATCGGTTTTGTCGGTTGGCGCTGAAGTTGCCGGAACCAAATTGTGGAAAAACGGCGCAGTTACCGGAACTTTGAGTTACAACAATCTGGCTCCTTACATGAGTCTGACCCCGCAGAATTACGATTGGGGCAAGTATCCCGAATCGGTTACCGGTGCAGTAAGCGTCAGGCAGAAAACGAGCAAAACAGGCATGTTCAAGTTTTATTCGAATTTCGATAACGGCAGTTTTACGCTCAGTCAACAAAATCCGGATGCAGGCGGAACTCCCACCGATTACAAACTTGACAATGGAAATCAGTTTGTAAATGCTTCGTGGAACGACAAGCTGGGCGAAAAGTGGGCGGTCAGCACTGCAACATCGTTCACCAACAATACCGATGATATACAGTTCGAACAGACCACCGTTGCCGAACAAATTCAGGGAACGCATCTGAAAAGTGTGTTTTCGTATCCGTTCAGCGAAAAATTTATCCTGAAAATGGGTGGTGAATTGTTCTCGAAGAAATTCTCACAAAATGTACAAATGCCCAACGAAAAGCATGACAATAGCTTTACCAATAACACTTTTGCCGGATTTACTGAAGCGCAGATTTATGCCTCGACCAAATTCGTCACCCGCGTTGGCGGTCGCGTTGAATATTCGGATTACCTGAATAGTTTCACTGTTTCGCCCAGATTTTCTGCCGCTTACAAAATCACCGATAAAAGCCAGTTTTCTGCGGCCTACGGTTGGTTTTATCAAAATCCGGTGGACGATTACCTGCTTTACACCGATTTGCTGAAACCCGAACGGGCCGATCATTACACCTTTAGTTTTCAGTCGTCGGTAAATAGCCGCACAATCAGGGTAGAGTTGTATTACAAAGATTACAAGGATTTGGTGAAATTTACTGGCGGTGAATTTTACCTGCCAACCAGCTACAATAACTCCGGAAAAGGTTATGCCAAAGGGCTCGATTTGTTCTGGAGAGATAAAAAAACGATCAAAAATGGTGACTATTGGATTTCATATTCGTATTTAGATACCAAACGCGATTACCGCAATTTTCCGGAGGAAGCAATTCCGACTTTTGCGAGCAAACACAATTTTTCGATGGTTTACAAACATTGGTTCGGTAACCTGAGATCGCTGGCCGGAGCCAATTTCAGGTATTCGTCGCCACGTGTTTTTAATGATCCGAATTCTCCGGTATTTAACGGCGAAAAAATGCTGGCTTACCGAAGCCTGGATTTAAGCTGGAGTTTTTTGTACCGACAGCACGTTATTATTTACGGAGCGGTAACCAACGTACTCGATTTCAAAAATGAATTTGGCCAGCGGTACAGCAATAATCCCGATGCAAACGGTAATTTTCAGGGAACCGCCATTCAACCCGGTTCGAACCAGTTTTACGTGTTGGGCTGTTTCATCACCCTGACAAGAAAAGGAAATGCAAACCAGTTGGATAAGATTGAATGAAAGGGAAGTTAACAGTGATCAGTCTCAGTGTTCAGGAAAAGGGCTGTCATCAGTGGTCATTTGTTTCACGTCATTGGAAGTTCCTCAAAGTTCAAAAAGGCTCTAAAACGTTTGTGGGTAAAATGAAACAAGCATTTTTAGGTGCAGGGCACCGTTGATATTTATAGTATGTACGTTGCAACAGACAAACGAGGTGCGGAGCACCGAAATATAGAAACATGATTATTTGTAGTATTGCGGTGCGCTGCACCTTACCAGCTTTTATCCACTTCTATGCTACAAATATTTTGCGGCTCTGCCGCTTTCAGATAGCCTCGAAAAGTAAGTTTTTGAATGACAAATTGGATTAAAACGTTTAACCTTAAATAAAAACAATCATGAAAAAGATCATTTTATCACTTGCAGTAGTGTTGGTTAGTTTAGTTTCTATGGCTCAAAAGCCGGAGTATTATCAGGCCATGGGCGAATCGCTCGGGCAGTATGCAACCTGTCAGAGTGTGGCCGATTTTCAGGCCCTGGGCAATAAGTTTCAGATGATTGCCGCTGCCGAAAAAAGCGAATGGCTGCCTTTGTATTACCATGCGCAGTGCTACATTCTGATGAGTTTTATGGAACAGGATGTAACCAAAAAAGATGGTTACCTGGATGTTGCCGAAAAATCAGTTACCTCTCTGCTTGAAATGGTTCCTGCAGAGTCAGAAGTTTCTGTATTGCAGGCATTTTATCTGGTGGGGCGTTTGGTAGTAAACCCAATGGAAAGAGGGCAGGAGTACTCCGGACTTTCAGGTCAGGCTCTTGGCAAAGCGCTGGCTTTGGACGCCACCAACCCACGGGCTCAGTTGTTACAGCTTCAAATGGACATGGGATCTGCTCAATATACCGGCCAGGATCCAAAATCATTCTGCCCGAAAGCGAAAGAATTACTGGCCAACTGGGATAATTTCAAACCCAAGTCGCCCATTCATCCAAACTGGGGAAAAGATCAGGCAGAAGTTGTGGTGAAAGGTTGCGAATAGGAAAGTGGGCAGTCACAGTGTTCAGTCACAGTGTTCAGTCGCAGTGTTCAGTCACAGTGGTGTGGGTAATTTTTTTAAGCCTGACTCACCCCCTCGCACCCCATAGCCGTCAAGCTAAGGAAGCCATTGGGCTAAAGCCTCTGGAAAATGGGATTTTCATGTCCGTCAGCTAAAGCAGACGGCAAAGAATATCGCCTATCTGCTAAATTGTTCATTCGGAGGTATATCCTTTGCCGTTGGCTTCAGCCAACGGACATGAGGCACAAAAAGAACTGGGCTTTAGCCCCAAAAAAGTCTCAGCCTGACTCACCCCGTCGCATCTGCGATGCTCTCCCCCTCTCTTTATGAAAGAGAGGGGGGAAGGCCGCCTGCGGACTTCGGGGTGAGTTGCGAGTTATTTAGAAAATGGTATCGGAAACGTACCGTTAAAACCGGAAATCAAAGACATGAAGACAATTTTTGTTTACTTTACTTTTACAAAAACGATCGAAACATAAACCCATTTGCAAATGACTCCATTCAGGTTTGGAAATAAGCCCGTCAGTATATTGCTCTTTGTTCTGGCCAATGCCGGTTTGAGTATCCTCCTCCTTTTTCTCTCTATGGCAGGTGCTATAACGGATGGGCGGACTTTCCTGATCGGTTTCCTCTGGGCATTCAGTATCTGCATTACGCAATGGACCGGAATTCAATGGATTCATGGCTACATCGACCAAAAAATTTCATGGATTGAAACACCGGTTAAAAAAACATTTGTCCAGATCATTGTATTTATCACCTATTCAGTAAGTGCTTTTATTTTGGTTCAGTTTTTTAATTTTTATATCTGGCAGGGCATATTACCTTCTGAATCGTGGGGCTGGATCATCAAGTCGGTTCCATATACATTGCTGATTTCATTTATTATTTCGCTGATATTTACCGCTGTTGGTTTCTTTCAGGCATGGAAACGCTCCTTTGTTCAGGCCGAAAAACTGAAGGTGGAAATGCTGGCTTACAAATACGAATCACTCCGGAATCAGATTAACCCGCATTTTCTTTTTAACAGCCTGAATGTACTGAGTGATCTGGTTTATGACGATCAGGCGATGGCAGTGAAGTTTATTCAGCAGATGAGCGATTTGTTTCGCTATGTGCTCGATAGCCGCGACAAAGAGTTGGTTCCGCTTCGCGATGAACTCGAATTTATCCGGTCGTACACCTATATGCTCAAAACCCGTTTCGAAGAGAAACTGAAGATTGAAATTGATGTTGATCCCAACACCGATGATTACATTGTGCCCATGAGCCTGCAATTGCTGATTGAAAACGCGGTGAAACACAACGAAGTTTCCGAAGCTTTCCCGTTGCGTATATCAATCCGGAAAAACGGCGATGCGCTGGAAGTTGAAAACAACGTGCAACCCAAAAATGCGGGCGACGATTCGAAAAAAACCGGTCTGAAAAACATCACCCAGCAGTATGCATTTTTTTCCGGAAGACCCATCAAAATTATTACTTCGGATGAACGGTTTTTGGTGAGATTGCCCATTTTAAAAGCACTGGAGAAATGAAAATGTTTTTGAAATCCTGAAAGGATTTAATGTTAATAGCCCCGGATGATCCCGATAGCCATCGGGACGGGGGAAAATAATGACAAAGAACAACAACCCTGCAAAGGGTTGAATATCAAAGACGAAAAAATTCAACCCTTTACAGGGTTGCAAAACCTATCTTTCCCGTATCCCTGAGTTTCACTCAGGGCTATTCATATTCAACCACGTTGTGGTTATTTTGTCAAAAGGGGAATTTTGTCGTACACTCAATAGAATTTAGGTTTGATTTATTTGATAGAATCGGTTGGTTAAAAATTAGAAGAATGTATAGTCGAAGTGTCATAATCTTAGAAGACGAAACCCGGGCCGCCAATCACCTCGAACGGCTGCTCGCCAAAGTTGCTCCCAACATGACGGTGGTTGCCCGAATCGAATCGGTGCGCGACGGGGTGAAATACCTGCAAAACAATCCGGAACCGGATCTGATTTTCTCCGACATTCAACTGGCCGATGGAGTGAGTTTTGAGATTTACAAACAGGTTTCCGTTCGTTGCCCGATTATTTTTACCACTGCTTACGATCATTATGCCATCGAGGCGTTCCAGACCAATGGTATTGACTATTTATTGAAACCAATCGAAGAAGAACGACTCCGGCAAGCCATCGAGAAGGCTGAACATTTTTCACCCGGATTGTCACTCGAAAAGATACTTTCCATCAGCAAACCGACTTCCGAAAAGGCTTACAAATCGCGCTTTATGGTGAAAGTGGGCGACAAAATAAAAAGCATACCTGCTGAGGATATTCTGGTATTTTTCAGTCAGGAGAAAGCCAGTTTTATTCGCACCGGCAACGCCCACACCTATTGCATCGACTATGCGCTCGACCAGCTGGAACCGATGCTCGATCCCGATAAATTCTTCCGCATCAACCGCAAATACATTGTTTCCATCGATGCCTGTACCAACATTCTGGCCTGGACCAACTCCCGCCTCCGCCTGAAAATCGACGGAGTCGACGATCCCGACATCATTGTTGCCCGCGAACGGGTACAGGAGTTTAAGAATTGGCTGGATCGATAGCGAGTTTCAGGTTGCGGGCTGTAATCGTTAATCGTTAATCTTCAATCGTTAATCGTTAATTGTTGTAATTGTTGTAATGGTTATAATTGTTGTAATTGTTATAATTGTTGTAATCGTTAATCGTTAATCTGCAATCGTTAATCGTTAATGGTTGAATTGTTGTAATTGTTGTAATCGTTAATCGTTAATCTGCAATCATTAATCGTTAATCGTTAATCCATAATCGTTAATCTTCAATCGCTAATCGTTAATTGTTCCCGTTCGATCAGGTCAGTGCAAAACCTTCTTTTCGGACGCCTGCCAGCCGCAGGCAGGAAACAGAATTCGCCTTCAAAAAGCGGTTACATAAGGGGGCAAAATAACAATAGCCCGTCACATAAATGTGACGGCAAAGGATAATGCTCTAATCAGTGAAATTGCATATTCGGGGCGATATCCTTTGCCCCCGATTTTCATCGGGGCAGGCTGTTTGCCTTTAGGCAACGGGCTGAATTGAGCAAAGGTTATGGGCTTTAGCCCAAAATGAGGTGGTTAAAGCCCATGACCGAGCTCATTAATTTATCCGTCCCGATGAATCGGGACGGCAATTGATAACATGGGTAAACAATCGGATACTCATTTTCTTAGTTTATAGAAGATGGGGAATGCGCGTCAATATTCAGCACCAGCCGGAGCAGAACAACTGCTAATCACCACACCCACTGAGGTTCTCCAGCTCTTTTTCCGGTTTTCTTCTGCACACCATAATTATTTAGAATCATTTTAAATTACAGACACACATTTGTGTAATATTATAGTCATAGCAAGGGTTTCGGCAAATTTGAAATTTTCTTCGAAGTACGCATCATAAAAAATCGTCATTTTCATGTTATTTAATATTTTTATTTT
>JAIBEZ010000077.1 GCA_019459485.1 Prolixibacteraceae bacterium | reverse complement strand
AAAATATCATCAGAAATAAAAGCATGGGAAAATCACAGGAACAATAAAACTGCCAGAATCAAGTGGCAGTTTACAAACGACCAAGCACGGATAAAACTGAAAAGACTTTATCCGTCAATTTTAAATTAACACAACACTAGTCATTGGTAAACTCCTTTTTTTAATATTTTTTCATGGCTTTGAGTTAATAATGGTTTATTTCTGCCTGAACCATTTCTTAACCGGAAGAGGTATAAACTCAGGGGTTTCGTTTTTATACTTCAGGTATTCGTTGCCAAAAAACTCTTCGAGCATTTGATATTCCTTTTTCACATGCACTTTCAGCAAAATAAACCCCACTATACTGGCGGTAAGCACCAACCATGAATCAAGCAGCAATGCTATCGCCGGAATGAGAAACAAAATAAACGACATGTATAGTGGGTTTTGGCAAAGACTGAATGTGCCATTGGTTACCAGCTTTCCTTCTTTTAGCCCATTGAGCAAAAGCCTGACTGATGAGAAGTAGAAAATCAGCCCAAAAACAAGCAAGATGGTTCCGGCAATCGTCATGCCTGATTTTTGTTCAGTGTAAAAATTAAAGCGATCAGAAATGTAGCTTAAAACAATTGTCAATGCCAACCACGGGATGAGTATCCTGCCTATTTTGGGCCCGACACCGTAAAAATCCAATTTTTTCATGATTCTCTGTTTTTAGATTTTGCTGTAAAAGTGTGAGCAAATTGTTTTACCCGGAAAAATAAAAAATTGAATCGATGATTTTGGGTGATGAATAAGCTGAAATCGCTGATAAAACCAATACGGTAAATTATTTCCCTGCTTTTTTCAGGGCTTTGTACCTTCTTCCCCAAAACTTGTATTTGGTAAGCGAAGTGTAAACAATCATGCGCTCAACAAATCTGAATCGCATGGCAAAATGAATGATTCGGTACCAAACGGCCAGAATTCCGAGAAACAAAGCAGAATTCAGGATAAAGCCCGTGAATGTATGTTCAATATCAGAAGATAGTTCAGCGAAATAGGTGTAAAATATTCCTGAAAGCAGAAGCGAAAAGAGGAGTGAAAATGCCAGTATATATCCATGACCGGTTTCGATGGCTTGTTTCGGACAATTGCTCATGCAGCGCATACAGCTTTCGCATTTGAAAGTCCAGAATGGGCGGTTATCGACCTTTTTAATGGCTTTAACCGGACAGCCTTTGATACACAAATCGCAGTTGTTGCAATCAGCAGAAGCATAATATGTTTTGGCAAACAGGAAACGCCCAATAAAATAGTATCCCAGCGAAATGGGGGCAACCAGTGTATCCTGAATGATTTCGTACAATCCACGGAAATCGCTTCCACCTGAAAATACCTTTCGGGCAAACCGATATACTTTTTCCTGATTCCGGTCGTGCAGGTATTTCACCGTCCGGTTGTTCAGCCCCGGGTGCACCGAAATCCAGTTCGATGGCAAATCGACCGGAAACATGGATTTGATGGAGTAGCCTTTCAATTTCAGGATTAAAGCTGAAAAGTAAAAGGCAATTCCGGTCAACCCCGGAGTAATCCATTTACCGATGAGCATTCCGGCCCGTGTATTTAGGAGCAAAACGTTGTTCTGTCCTTTCGGGAAGTGAATCAGAAAATTCAGCATTACCGGCGGATAATTGAAGCCATGGATGGGCGACACAAAAGCCACCAGTGTTTCCGGCTCAGGAGGCTCAATTCCCCGACGTTCGGTTTTGATAATGTTGATCAGGCTGACTTCCATGCCCTTTTCATTGGCGATATCGGCCATCCATTTGGCTACATTTTCAGAATTTCCTGTTCCCGAAAAGTGGTAAACAACTAATTTTTGGTATGATGTCATTAGTCGGTCGATGATTTTCTGATCCCAAAGATACATTCGTTAATGTATTCGCCGTTTTTGAAAACAGTTTTTTCAAATATCGCTTCCAGTTTAAATCCTGACGTTACGAGTACCCGATGCGAAGCCGGATTGGTATGGAACGGTTTGGCGAATATACGCGTAATGTCAAGTGTATTAAAGCCTTCTTTAACAATCATGGGAATAACCCTGCTGATAATTCCCCTTCCCCAAAAAGGTTCTGCGAGCCAGTAACCCAATTCAGCATTTTTTCGATAAATATCAGTCTGAACCGAAATGCCAATTCCTCCAACTACTTCGCCGTCAAGTTCAATGGCCCGATAAATTTTGTCTGTTCCTGAATTGGCAAACTCAATGAATTTTCTTGCTCCTTCCGGAGTGGAAAGATTGGCAAAACCATCTGACATAAACCGGGTGATTTGAGGGTTTTCGGCGTATTTTACAAGAGCTTCAGCATCGGTTATTTCCCATTGCTTCAGATTGATTTTCATCTTAGGGTGTATTTTAAAGATTCAGTTTCCAGTGGTACAATTCGTCGGATTCGCCGGTTTTAACAAATTGATTTTTTTGCAGAATGGTGTCCGATGCCACATTGGTTTTATCGGTTGAGGCGATCATTGCTTTCACTTCAGTTTGCTGTTTTGCCCATTCAATCATACCGCCAACAGCTTCAGTCATAAAACCTCTGCGCTGAAATTCGTCATAAGTTCCGTAGCCGATTTCAACTTCACCGTTTGAATTTGGTTCTCCAACAAAGCACAAGTCGCCCACCATTTTGTTGTCGGCCTTCGAAATAACTGTCCAAAGGGTTGAATACAAATAGTTCTTGCTGGCATCGGCCACATTGGGAAGAATGGTTTGTTCCAATGCCTCCTTCAGTTCCGGCGAAATTGTACGTGAGGTTTCGCATAAATTCAACTCTGTTTCCAACGAATTGTCAGCTTTGATATATTTTAATAATTGCAGATATGACAACGGCTTTAGAATAAGCCGCTCAGTTTCTATCACGGTTGGCGCCACCTGATTCATTTTTTCTGTTAACGCATTCATGATTTTTGAAGGATTCAAATTTGAATTGTACGATCAATTTCTTTCGCGTTTCGCGAATTGTCAAACTCACTGCAATTGGAGCTTCCGCGTTTTGCAGAAGGTCCAACTGACTCCATTTATAGCTTTCGCATTTTGCGGGAAGCTTCCGGAGACTGATTTTTTACGATAAAAATTTATTCCCCCAGCCACTTTTTAAAAGCCGTCACTTTATCAATGCTCACAAAAGTATCGTCGGGCGGTTTTGGTGAGAGTTCCAGTTTCAGGTGGCTTTTCGGAAAAACATGCACTTGTTTAATAGAGCCATGCTTGATAAGATATTGCCGGTTTATCCTGAAAAAATCTGTTGGATTCAGTTCGTTCAGCAAATTATCGAGCGAATAATCAACCGGATAATGTTTGGTGTCGTTTAAAACGGCGTAAGTCATTCCTTCTTTCGAATAGAAATAGGCAATTTCTGAAACGCCGAAGGACCTGATTTTTTGTCCGTATGAAACCGAAAACCGCTCGCGGTAGCTCACTTCCTTTTTGTTGATCAGGTCGAACAACGCCGACATATCGATGCCGTTTTTCTGTCCGTTCCAGGCTTTGTACTTGGCAATGGCGTTGTTCAGTTCTTCCTGAACGATTGGTTTTAGCAGGTAGTCGATGCTTTTCAGTTTGAAAGCCCGAATGGCATATTCGTCGAATGCAGTGGTGAAAATGATGGGCGAATCAACCTTTACCTTGTCGAAAATGGCGAAACTGAGGTCGTCTTCGAGGTGAATGTCGAGAAAAATCAAATCGGGATGAGGGTTGTTTTTAAACCACTTAACCGAATCTTCCACCGATTCGAGTTTGGCCATTACTTTTATTTCCGGGTCATAGGCCAACACCATACTTTCGAGTCTGCGTGCAGCCAGTTGTTCATCTTCAATAATCAGGACGTTCATGGTTGGGTATTTTTATAGATTAGTTTTGTCATATGGTTTCTTCACAACGTCAGCAAAAAGTACAGCATCTAAAATCTGTCGCTCACCAACAGGCACATTGGTATATTTCACAATCATTTTTACCAACTCCTCCTGAACAATCGGTTTCAGCAGGAAGTCAATTTTCTTAAGCTTAAAAGCACGTGTCGATAATTCGTCGGTTGCTGTGGTGAACACAATCGGGCAACTGATTGAAATGCTGTCGAATATTGCAAAACTCAGGTTGTCTTCCAGGTGAATGTCCATAAAAATCAGGTCAGGCACATCATGATTTTTAAACCATTCAACCGAACCAACCACCGATTCCAGTTTGGCGACAATTTTAATGTCAGGATCAATCTCATTAATCATTCGCTCCAGTCTGCGTGCAGCAAACTCTTCATCTTCAATAATAACTATCTTCATTTTAAAATTCGTTTTTATTCTGTTTCCTGTTTGTTGTTTTCGATGTTCCGTCCGAAATCAGATTTTCTTTTTGTTCAACCTTGTCCCGCGGACGAACGGGCGTTTGGTTCTTTTCCCCCGGATTAAAATCAGGGCTACAATATTTACCGCCGCTACGGTTGCTTCTCCTGAAAACTGCGACCGAACACTGAACACTAATTTCCTTTTTCCTCATTCCGTCACCAACGGAATTCGTGCAATAAAATGCGTTTTCGTTTTATCGAAAACCGGAATTGTATTGTTGAGCAACCGGTAGCGGTTCTGTATGTTTTTCAGGCCAACGCCGGTTGATGTCATGTGGGCTTCACGCTCCTGAAGGTTGTTTACCACGTTCAACTGGTTATTTTCGTCGATGTAAATGTCGATCACCAATGGCGATTTTTTCGACATGGCGTTGTGCTTGATGGCATTTTCAATCAGCAATTGCATGGCCAACGGAATAACACGGTGGTTCTTTTTTTCATCAGGAATATGGATATTCACCACCACTTTGTCCATAAACCGAATGTTGATCAGGAAAATATAAGCCTCTAAAAAGTTGATCTCGGTGCTGAGGTTCACCAGTTCATTGTCCTTATTTTCGAGCACGTACCGGTAAACTTTTGCCAGGTGTTCGGTAAATTTTTCAGCCAGTTCGGGTTCGAGCCTGATGAGCGAAATCAACACATTCAGGCTGTTGAAAAGGAAGTGCGGGTTCACCTGTTGTTTCAGTACATCGAACTGCGACTGAAGGTTTTCCTTTTGCAGCTTCAGCAATTGGGTATTGGCTTTGGTCAGCTCTTTGGTACGTTCACGGATGGTTTGCTCCAAATCGCTGTTGATTTCTTCGAGCCGTTTGTGGGCAGCTTTAATTTCTTCTTCGGCTTTTATACGGTCGGTAATATCTTTGGCGGTGCCCACA
This sequence comes from Prolixibacteraceae bacterium, assembly GCA_019459485.1. Classification (GTDB taxonomy): domain Bacteria; phylum Bacteroidota; class Bacteroidia; order Bacteroidales; family Prolixibacteraceae; genus Aquipluma. The sequence continues at coordinate 77,041 of JAIBEZ010000077.1, read as the reverse complement.
ACCGCAGTTTTTCCGTCGAGTTCAGTCAGATTGGTCGATAAAATTACCGGGATCCGTGTTTTTCCGTCTTTGTGCAAAAGCCGGAATTCGTAACTCCACGAATCAGCATGTCCAGTTCTTCTTCGTAAATTTTTCCTGACCGCCTCGTCGCGTAGTTCAGGAGGAATTACCGTACTGAAATGTTTGCCCGTCATTTCCTCAACAGTGTAGCCCAGAATGTCAACAATGGCATCGTTTACAAACCTGAATTTTTCATCCTGAAGCACAAATAAACCTTCCTGCAAACTTTGGATAACCTGACGATAATGCTCTTCGCTTTTCCGGAGCGCTTCTTCCATCGCTTTGCGTTCCGAAATATCAACGATTAATCCGCGGATACCCTTTATTTCGTTGTTCTCTGTCATCGGACTGCTGTAGATAACAATAGGGAAAGTTGTACCATCGCGCCGCAACGCGGTATATTCCATCCCACCATCTCTTCCTTTTTCAACAAAAGCTTTTTTGATATTATCCAGCAGTCTCTCGTGGTCTTCGGGAATGACACCAGTAATAGCCTGAAAACCAATTTCATTCTCCGAAAGGCCGAAAGCAAATTTGCCTGCTTTGTTCAGATAAGTAACATTTCCACCAAGGTCGAGTTCAAAAATTGTTTGTGGAAGCAGGTCGGCCAGTTCCCTGAATTTTTGTTCGCTTTTCCGGAGCGCTTCTTCCATCGTTTTCCGCTCCGAAATGTCAACAATCAAACCCCGCAGCCCGGCAATTCGATCGTTTTCAATCATTGGCGCGGCATAAACGATGGCGGGGAAAGTGCTACCGTCAATTCGAAGGGCCGTGTATTCGTTAAATAAATTCGACCGTTTGCCATTCAACGCATTCCTGACATTTTCCTGCATCCGCATTCGTTCTTCTGGAATTACAGCATCCGATGCGTGTGGATTAGTATCTCCTTCTTTCATGCCAAATGCTTCGCGACCAGCTTTGTTCACGTATGTCACATAGCCATTGATGTCGAGTTCGTATATTATTTGTGGCAGTAAATCTGAAAGTTCCCTGAATTTGCGTTCGCTTTTTTCAAGGGCTTCCTGCATTTTTATTCGTGAAGTAATATCGCGCGAATTGATCAGCGAAGCGGGTCGCCCGTCAATCTCGATGGCTGTTGAAGAACACTCGGTAATTACTTTTTTGCCATTTTTCCCGATTAACCTAAGCGAAAAAGTCAAGTCGGTTAAATTGCCCTTCATTCTTTCGAGATGGTATTTGGTTACCCAATCCCTGTCTTCAGGCTCAATATTTTGCGGACCGAATTGCTGAAGACATTCTTCTACCGAAAAATCGAGCATCTCGGCAAAAGCTTTGTTTACCATTATCACTTTTGAATCCTGCGAAATCATGATCCCATCCAGCGATTTTTCGATGAGGGTACGGTATTTTTTCTCGCTGGATTTGAGAGTTTCTTCGAGAATTTTTTGCTCGGTATGGTCGCGCAGTATGATAAATGTCGCGGGATGCCCGTTGTACGCTATGTAGGTGGTATTGATTTCGAAATGGATTATTCTCCCCGACTTTGAAATGCCTTTTGCCTCGTAAATCATGTGATGGCGGTCGCCTTCCATTCGTAGTTTGTGGTATTGCATCAGTCGGTCGCGGTCTTCTTCAGCAAGGAAATTTGCAAAATCATTCTCCAGAAGTTCCTCTTCCGAATATTCAAGCATTTTGCAAAAGGCAGGGTTTACAAACTTAAACTTTCCGAATTGGTTGATGATGATGCCATCGTGCGCGTTCTCGACCAGATTGCGGTATTTATGCTCGCTTTGTTCGAGTTTTTCCTGCATCCGTTTGCGTTCGGTAATGTCGCGGATGGAGATAAAAGAGGCATTTTCGCCCTGATAAGTGATGGGAGTTACGTTGAATTCGATTTCCACTTCCGACCCGTTTTTGTGCAGCAATGTGGTGTAATCAAGTCCGTACTTCCCAATTCCCTGCATTCGCTGGAGATGCTGTTCCATCATGCGTTGCTTATCCGAAGAAGCAAGCAGGTCGGTTGCATTGACGCAACACATCTCTTCGCGCGAATATCCGAGCATATCACAAAATGCCTTGTTCACATATTTGAAAACGCCGTTTTGGGTGATGTTAATTCCATCCCTGGCATTCTCAACCATATCATAGAAGAGTTCGAAATTCTCCGGAAGGTGTTTTTTTTCTGAACAATCTTGTTCCATTTGGGTCAGGAATTAATTGCGTTCTTAATCAATAGTGTGAAGATATTGCCAAAATTCAGATTCGAAAAGAAAATTTGCCTAAATGACGTGTTTTTACCTTTGAATGCTCTCTTAACCAACTTGGAAGAATCTGCAATATTTGGATGGATTAATTATGAATATAGAACGACCTAAAACAGACATCACAGTGCCTTTCTTCATTTTTCGGTTTATTGATAAAATAAGGAATGTACTAGACGAAACGTATGAATTGAAACCTAATAGGACTGATAAATATCAAATCAAAACTCTTTTTATTGTTTTGATTGCAGATTATTTATTTGTAAACTCGCAATCGCCAAAATTAAACTAATGGATGATCCTTGAATTTAGTTTCGTTGTTAGTTTTTGTATGTTTTGGTTACAAGCTAACAACCAATAAATTTGAATCATCTTATGGAAAATTCAGGAAAATTGAAAACCGTTAAATTTTACAGCGGTGAAGTTACTCCCCTTGAAATGCACAAAGTGCGTGTAGTTCAGAAACTAAACCTTTTACGCATCGAAGAACGCAAAGAGGCCATCTATGGGGCCGGATTCAACACGTTTCTTTTGATGAACAAAGATGTTTTTCTCGACATGCTTACCGACTCGGGAACCAATGCGATGAGTGATAATCAGGTGGCTGCGATGAGTGTTGCCGACGATTCGTACGCAGGATCAGCCAGTTACACCAAGTTGGTAGGAGCAATTAAAGAAGTATTTAATCAGGATTATTTTTTGCCCGTACACCAGGGACGTGCTGCCGAACACATCATTTCCAAGTCTTTTTGCCGACCGGGAACTGTTGTTCCGATGAACTACCATTTCACCACTACCAAAGCCCACATCGAAATGGCTGGCAGTACTGTTGAGGAAATATATACAGACGAAGCCCTGAAAACAAAAAGCGATTTTCCGTTTAAGGGAAACATGGATATTAATAAGCTGAACAAGGTAATTGAAGAATGGGGTGCCGAAAATGTGGCTTACATTCGTTTCGAAGCTGGCACCAACCTGATTGGCGGACAACCATTTTCGATGGCCAACCTGCGTGAAGTTTCGGCAATTGCCAAAGCGCACAACATCATGTTGCTGATGGACACCAGTTTGATCAACGAAAACCTTTACTTCATTAAAATCCGCGAAGAAGGTTATTCGGATATGCCTATCAAAGATATTCTGCACGAGATGATGAGTTATACCGATTTTTCATACTTCTCGGGCCGCAAAGTGAGCTGCACCCGTGGTGGTGGAATTTGTACCAACAATCATGATATTTACATGAAAATGCGCGACTGGGTTCCGCTTTTCGAAGGATTCCTGACATACGGAGGTATGAGCGTTCGCGAAATTGAAGCGATGGCTGTTGGTTTGATTGAAACGCTGGATTTCAATGTGATCAGTCATTCGCCTACTTTTATCAAATACCTGGTTGATGCGCTCGACAGCAAAGGAATTCCGGTAATCACGCCTGCCGGAGGTTTGGGCTGCCACCTCGATGCCGGTCTGTTTATTCCGCATGTTCCGCAAACCCAATACCCTGCCGGAGCGCTTGCTGCCGCGCTGTTTGTCGCTTCCGGAATTCGCGGTATGGAACGCGGTACGATTTCGAGCGTGCGCGACGAAAATGGCGATGATGTGCTGGCCGACGTTGAATTGCTCCGTTTGGCTTTTCCCCGCAGGGTTTTCACATTATCGCAAATTAAATATGCAGAGGATCGCATTCAATGGCTTTTCGACAACCGCCACTTAATCGGAGGACTCGAATGGGTTGAAGAACCTCCTGTATTGCGCTTCTTTGTTGGTAAACTGCAACCAATTGGCGATTGGGTTGACAAGTTGGTGGCGAAGTTTCGTCAGGATTTTGGCGACAGTCTTTAGTTGATATTCACCACAGATTTCGCAGATTAGCACAGATTTATTGTCTGATAATTTGTGGAATCTGTGGTTTAATTAGTTGGCCAATTTAATCTCAATCAGTTTTTTAATATCTGTCAGTATCAGGTTATCTTTTACATCTATTCTAATTCCCCGGCCTTCGGCATATTTTGTTGCTTGTTCCAGGTCATTTTTAATCTCCGGTGAAATTTCACTTTCAAGAATAAAATCTGTCGCTTTTTGCCCGAATACAAATGCTACCTTAAAATAATTATCCCTAGGTAAAAAGTAAATTATCGCTCGCTTTTTATCTTTTATCCTGAAATTCCACCCGTATTTTATCCCTGAATAATTCCATTCCGCAATTGCTTTTGGATACTTTTCAAATACGAACTCCTTTATTTGAATCCAGAGGTTATAGGTTGAACCCAATTTGTCAGCTAAATCTCTGTCCGTTGGCACGTTCGCCTTGTCCTGAAAAATGCTTAAATCATCCATAAAGTTTACAGCTTACTCATATCGGCTTTTAGTTCAACTTCTGCCTCGTCGACGGTTTTTAAAAATTCTTCAACATATACCGGATAGCTTTCAATGTCTTCCAGTTTTTGGGTTTTCAACTGCAAATCTTTTAGTCGCAACCCAAGGTCGTTCATACCGAAAGTCATAACCGATGATTTGGCTTTATGGGCAATTTCACCAAGTTCTTTCCATTTTTTCTCAGCTAGAAATTTATTCATTCCATCTCTGAATTCGGGCAACTGATCGAAGAACATCTGAATAAATTCTTTCGTAACTTCAGGTTCGTCGCCTGTAATTTCTTTCAGGTAGTCCAAATTTGTAAATCGTGGTTGAGCCATTGTGGTATGTGTTTTTGAGATAGTTTGTTTGCTTGCAATATTACGGAAAATAATTATTCGAAACTGTGGTTGCGGTCTGTTGCGATAAAAACTAATATCTTTGCCAAATGATAATTTTCATGATTTAAATAACTGTAACCAGGTATTTTTGTCTCATTCAAAAACTGAAAACAATTTTATGCAAGTAACAGCCTTTAATCGGATACACAAACAACTCGGCGCCAAAATGTTGGAGTTTGCCGGTTTTGAAATGCCAATCGAATATTCAGGAATCAAAGATGAACACATGACTGTTCGCGAAGCAGTGGGAGTGTTTGACGTGTCGCACATGGGTGAGTTTTGGGTGAAAGGCCCGGCAGCTATGGAGCTTGTTCAGCGTGTAACCACCAATGATGTTTCAAAACTGGCGCTTGGTCAGGCACAGTATTCTTGCTTTCCAAACGGAAAAGGCGGAATTGTTGACGATTTGCTCGTATATTATTATGCACCTGAAAAGTATCTGCTTGTTGTAAATGCAGCCAACATCGAAAAAGACTGGAACTGGGTTGTTTCGCAAAATATAAACGGAGCAATTCTCGAAAATGCTTCAGATGCCATGAGCCAGTTGGCTATTCAGGGACCAAAAGCAACCGAAACCCTTCAAAAGCTCACCAACATTAATTTGTCTGAAATAAAGTATTACACCTTCGTTACCGGGTCAATCGGCGGCGTTGACGATGTAATTATATCAGCCACTGGATATACCGGGTCCGGCGGTTTCGAATTGTATTTCAGAAACGAAGTTGCGGAACAGCTATGGAACAAGATTTTTGAGGCCGGAGCCGAATTCGGAATCAAGCCAATCGGACTGGCAGCCCGCGATACATTGCGCCTCGAAATGGGCTTTTGCCTGTATGGAAACGACATCGACGACACTACTTCGCCAATTGAAGCAGGCTTGAGCTGGATTACCAAATTCAACGGTCATCAATTTATCGACAAAGATTTTCTGCTTATGCAAAAGCAGGAAGGTGTGGACCGCAAACTTCGCGGATTTGAAATGATCGACCGCGGAATTCCACGCCACGATTACGAATTGACCGATCAGGACGGGAATGTGATTGGCCGCGTAACTTCAGGAACGATGTCGCCGGTTTTGAACAAAGGCATTGGGATGGGATATGTCAACAAAGCGTATTCTGCCATTGGCACCGAAGTGTTTTTAAACGTACGCGGAAAAGCTCTAAAGGCCAAGATTGTTAAAATGCCATTCATAAATCCTGCTTAAAACTTCTTTTGAAATGATATTGTGAACCTGTCGGTATTGTTCCGGCAGGTTTTTTTTTTGAATAATTTCAGGGTCCGGAGATAATTTTTCCTTTTTTGAACACTGAGACTGATCACTGAACACTTTTCCTCAACTTTACCATTTCCTTAAATACCATTTTCTGTTTCGTTAAATCGGGCACGATTGGCGACTTTCTTTATCTTTGTGACTTTTACATGAAAATGGAAAAACCAAAAAATCGGCTGGAGGTTTGTTTGTCCCCCGCAATTTACGACAAACATGCCGATGACAATAATTTAGTAGTGATTGTCGATATTTTACGGGCAACTTCGTCGATTTGCGCGGCCATTCACAACGGCGTAAAAGCAATTATACCTGTTTCAACTGTTGAGGAAGCGCGCGAAATGAAACGTCAGGGCTACATGGTCGCCTCGGAGCGTGATGGCTACGTGCTCGACTTTGCCGATTTTGGCAATTCTCCCTTTAATTTTACTCCTGAAATAGTGAAAGGCAAAGAAATAGTGTATTCCACCACCAACGGGACACGCTGTATTCACATGGCCAGTCATTCAAAAGCCGTTTTAATCGGTTCATTCCTGAATATTTCATCTTTGGCCGATTGGCTGATTGAACAGGATTCGCCTGTACTTATTTTTTGCGCTTCATGGAAAGACCGCTTCAGTTTGGAAGACGCGGTTTTTGCCGGTGCACTTTCAGAAAGGCTTATAAATTCAGGAAAATTTGAAACCGTTTGTGATGCAGTTACCGCTTCGCTCGATTTATGGAGCATCGCGAAAAATGATTTGTACGGATACATTCAGAAAGCCGCTCAAAAGGGACGGCTGGCATCGAAAGGAATGGACGATAGCATCGAATATTGCCTGACAGCTGACCAAACCCGCACCATCCCCGTGTTTCAGGATGATCGCCTGACAGATATTTCAGAAACATAAAAATGCAGCTGATAAAAATGGGATTCTCTAAATTGGTTTTTTCGTAAAAACGTCATATTATTTGTTGTGGTAACACTGAAATTTAAAAAGCAAAAAAAATAATCCGATTCAGGATGGTTGCCTCGATTTTTTATTCGAATTTTGAAGCTTAATAATTGAATGTTTTATAACTTATTGCAGTCTGATTTATCTCAGATATCCATTGGCGGATAATCGTTTATTTTGAACAATTATTTGCATTTAATTGATTGTAAATAGTCTTTAACCCATAATTTATAACCTTATGAAGAAGCATAATTTTTATGCGGGGCCCTCAATTCTGCCGCAATACACTATTAAAAACACAGCCGAAGCATTGATCGATTTTGCCGGAACCGGACTTTCTTTGATGGAAGTTTCTCACCGCAGTAAAGAATTTGTTGCAGTAAACAACGAAGCGCAGCAACTTTTCAAGGAATTGCTCGACATTCCTGCAGGTTACCATGTATTGTTTTTGGGTGGTGGCGCCAGTAGCCAATTTATGATGGTACCTTACAACATGCTTGAAAAAAAAGCTGCCTATTTAAACACCGGAACCTGGGCAGACAAAGCTCAGAAAGAAGCCAAATTTTTTGGTGAAGTTGTCGAAGTTGCTTCTTCAAAGGCAAGTACTTATAATCACATACCAAAAGGTTATGCAATTCCTGAAGATGTTGATTATTTTCACATTACAACCAACAACACCATCTACGGAACTGAAATTCGCTATGATATAGATTGCAAAGTTCCATTGGTTGCCGATATGTCGTCCGACATTTTTAGCCGTCCGATCGATGTTTCAAAATATGCTGTCATTTATGGTGGAGCCCAGAAAAATCTTGCTCCGGCAGGTGTTACCTTCGTAATTGTAAAAGAAGATGCATTGGGTAAAGTAACCCGGAAAATTCCATCAATGTTGAATTACCGCACCCACATCGAAAACGAATCGATGTTCAATACACCTCCGGTAGTGCCGATTTTCGCAGCTCTTCAAACCTTAAAATGGTTGAAAGAATTGGGCGGCGTTAAGGTGATGGAAAAAATGAACATTGAAAAGGCTGGAATTCTGTACGATGAAATCGACCGCAACAAATTGTTTAAAGGAAATATTCCTGACGCAAACGATCGTTCAGTGATGAATATTTGCTTCGTAATGAATGACGAATACAAAGAATGGGAACCTGAATTTCTTACCTATGCCAAATCATTGGGAATGTTAGGACTTGAAGGTCACCGATCTGTTGGTGGGTATCGTGCCTCAACTTACAATGCTCTTCCGAAGGAAAGTGTAATTGCATTGGTTGATGCAATGAAAGAATTTGAAAAAACAAAGCTTAAATAAATCCAATGGAAAAGCAGAATGGGGGTTCTGCTTTTCTTTTTATAAGGGAAAAACTAAACACATGAAAAGGGTATTGATTGCTACAGAAAAACCGTTTGCTCCTTCGGCTATTGGACAAATAAAGGGAGTGATTGCTGATGCTGGCTATGAAATAATTTTGCTGGAGAAATATACTTCCAAATCGGAATTATTGGAAGCAGTGAAAGATGTTGATGCGATTATTGTCAGAAGCGATGTAGTTGACAGTGAAGTGCTCGATGTCGCCAAAGAATTGAAAATTGTAGTGAGGGCTGGTGCGGGTTTCGATAATTTGGATTTGACTGCCTGTACTGAAAAGGGGGTAGTTGCTATGAATACGCCCGGGCAAAACTCCAATGCTGTTGCCGAATTGGCCATTGGGATGATGATTTTTATGGCCCGCAGCAATTTTAAAGGTGGTCCCGGCTCCGAATTAAAAGGAAAAACAGTTGGCGTTTACGGGTGCGGAAATATTGGTAGACGGGTTGCCCGGATTTCCCAGGGTTTTGGCATGAGGGTAATTGCACTCGATCCTTGTGTGACAAAAGTAAGCATGGATCCTTATGACGTAACCGTTGTCCAATCCATAGGCGAATTATTCAGCAAGAGCGATTACTTATCTTTGCATATTCCTTCGAACGAAAAAACAAAGAATTCGGTAAATTTCGAGCTGATGAATAAAATGCCAAAAGGAGCAACACTGGTAAATACCGCCCGGAAGGAAGTGATCGATGAAGATGGCTTGAAAAAGATGCTGGAAGAACGTCCTGATTTTAAATATATCAGTGATATTATTCCTTCCTGTCATGAAGAATTGGCTGCAAAATATGAGCTTCGGTATTATTCAACACCAAAAAAACAAGGGGCCGAAACGTCTGAAGCCAATGTGAATGCTGGTGTTGCTGCTGCTGAGCAAATAGTTGCATTCTTCGAAAAGAACGATCAGACTTATCGCGTAAATAAATAGTTTACAGTACTTCGATGAAGGAAAAAGTATTCGACAAGGAGAATTATACGAACATCAGTTATTCAGGCGCAAGGATTTCGAATACTGAATTTGACAGTTGTGTTTTCATTAACTGTGATTTTTCAAACAGTGTTCTTTCAGAAAATGATTTCATAAACTGTCGCTTTGAAAGCTGTAATTTTGCGATGGCTAAATTGAGCGGTTCTGGTTTGAAGGATGTTCATTTTGCCGATTGCAAGTTGATCGGAATTAATTTTGACCATTGTTCTGATTTCCTTTTTGCTGCGAATTTTCAGAAATGTGTACTTGATTACGCATCATTCTTCAGGAAAAAGATGAAGAAGGCAAAATTCACCGACTGTTCGCTGAAAGAAGTTGATTTTACCGGAGTGGATTTATCGATGGCAGTATTTGCAAATTGCGATTTGTCGCGGGCAGTTTTTCACGAAAGCAATCTTGAAAAGGCTGATTTCCGGACCGCAGCAAATTATTCATTCGATCCGGAAGCGAACAAAATTAAAAAAGCAAAATTTTCGCTGTCAGGATTGCCCGGACTGCTTGGAAAATACAATATTGAAATAGAATAGGATTTACCAAATTGTAAATCGCAAATTGTTTAATAGTAAATCTTTGTTATGTCGTTGAAATTCAAAATCGTTTTTTATAATCTGATGTTGTTCCTGATTATATTCGACATCATTTACCTGATTGTATGGATATTCTCAATTGAAATGAATCCGGTTAAAGCGGTACTTGTCGCAGGAATTACTGCGTTACTAATGCCCTGGGCGAAAGCGACCAATCTTCAGACTGGTAACAAAGTCGCGATCAGGAGTTATGCATTGGTTCTGTATAAAAAATACCGGAATAAATAAAAATACAATTCAAAAAAATACAAATTTATGGCTATCGTAAAACCATTCAAAGGACTCCGTCCGCCACAAGCAATTGCCAGCGATCTGGCATGTTTGCCATATGACGTAATGAACAGTACCGAAGCGGCCCAAATGGCTGAAGGCAAGGAGTGTTCGTTGCTTCACATCACCCGTGCCGAAATTGATTGTCCGGAAGGAACCGATGTTCATTCTGAAATGGTCTATCTCAAATCGGTAGAGAATTTTCAGAAATTTCAGGAGCAGGATTGGCTGGTTCAGGACGAGGAGGCTAAATACTACATTTATGCCCAAACGATGAATGGCCGCACCCAGTATGGCATTGTTGGTGCAGCTTCGTGCGAAGATTACCACAAAGGGATCATTAAAAAGCATGAATTGACCCGCCCCGACAAAGAAGAGGATCGCATGATTCTGACCCGTTACCTGAATGCCAACATTGAACCTGTTTTCTTTTCGTATTGTGCTGTTCCTGAAATTGATGACATTGTGGCGTCGATTGTTGACAATCATGAAGCCGATTACGATTTTGTTGCTGAAGACGGTTTCGGACATCATTTCTGGACAATCAACGATGCTGCTGTCAACCAGAAAATCGAAGAGTTGTTCGCGACCAAAGTTCCTTCAACTTATGTTGCCGACGGACATCACCGCACAGCGGCTGCCGCACGCATCGGACTGGAAAAGCAAGGTCAAAACCCGAATCATACCGGCAACGAAGAATATAATTTTTTCATGGCGGTTCATTTTCCTGACAATCAGTTGCAGATTATTGACTACAACCGTGCTGTAAAAGATTTGAATGGTTTGACCGAAGCCGGATTACTGGAAAAACTGGCACAAAGTTTTGATGTAGAACTGGCCGGAACCGAAATTTACAAACCTGCCAAACTGCACGAATTCAGCATGTATCTCTCCGGAAGCTGGTACAAACTGACAGCAAAACCCGGAACTTTCAACGACAACGATCCGATCGGCGTTTTGGATGTGACCATTTTGTCAAACCTTGTACTGGATCAGATTCTGGGAATTGACGATTTGCGTACTTCTACCCGCATTGATTTTATTGGTGGAATCCGTGGCTTGGGCGAATTGAAAAAGCGGGTTGACGGCGGTGACATGAAAGTTGCTTTCGCTTTGTTCCCCGTTTCCATGCAACAGTTGATCAACATTGCCGATTCAGGAAATATCATGCCTCCTAAAACTACATGGTTCGAACCAAAACTTCGCTCCGGACTGGTAATTCACAAGCTGGATTAAATTAAAATTCACAATAAAAAAATAGCGAAAATCCTGAAGAAAACCTTCGGGATTTTTTATTCGACAAAACCACACAGTCTTTTGGTTGTTGTGTTCAGTAAACAGAAAAAGATGAAAAATCAACAAATATTATTGGCGGGCGCAGTTTTTATGGCTTTGGGAGTTTTGCTTGGCGCATTTGGTGCACATGCATTGAAAAAAATATTATCTCCGGATATGCTGGCTGTTTTCAATACGGGAGTTGAATATCAGTTTTACCACGCACTTGGTTTATTACTCGTTGGATTGATCGGATTTCGTATTAAATCGAAATGGCTCAACTGGTCAGGTATATTAATGATTTTTGGAATACTAATTTTCTCAGGAAGTTTATATGCTCTTTCCATTTCAGGAATAAAAATATTGGGAGCAATCACACCGATCGGAGGCCTGGCCTTTGTTGCCGGCTGGATTTGTCTGGCTGTTGCCCTTCTGAAAAAATGATATTTTCGGATAACCAGGGAATCTCGAAAATTGTATCCTGAACTCTGAACACTGGGACTGAACACTGTTTGCTTTTTTCCCTGATCTTTCTCATGGTTCAATTACTTAAAATCCGGCTTCTTTATCGGTTGGAACCTGAGTGTAAATTTTGCACTTCAGGATTAATTATATTTGTCGGGAAATTTAAATTCTAAATAGATACTATATCATGATAAAAAATCTTCAACGAGTTTTAGTGCTGATGCTTCTTTTAGCAGTTTTAGGCATCCAGTCTCCAAATGCATGTACGAATTTTTTAGTTACCAAAGGCGCATCTGCCGATGGTTCAACCATGATTACCTATGCTGCCGATTCACATACTTTGTATGGCGAATTGTATTTTCAGCCTGCAAAAGATTATCCGGCTGATGCAATGCGCGATATTCATGAGTGGGATACCGGTAAATTTTTGGGTAGAATACCTCAGGTTGCCCATACTTTCAGTGTCGTTGGCAATATGAACGAATTTCAGGTGGCCATTGGTGAAACAACCTATGGCGGTCGTGAAGAACTGGCCACGCAAAAAGGAGCAATTATGGACTACGGCAGCCTGATGTATGTAACATTGCAACGTGCGAAAACTGCCCGCGAAGCCATCGAAGTAATTGCCGATTTGATGGACAAATATGGTTATGCAAGTTCAGGCGAATCGTTTTCAATTTCTGATCCAAATGAGGTTTGGATCATGGAAATGATTGGCAAAGGCGATGGCGAAAAAGGTGCCGTTTGGGTTGCTCAGCGCATTCCTGACGGATATGTCAGCGGTCATGCCAATCAGGCACGCATCACAACTTTCCCGATGAACGACCCGGCAAATTGTTTGTTTGCTAAGGATGTTATCTCATTTGCACGCGAAAAAGGTTGGTTCGATGGGCTCAACAAGGATTTTAGTTTTTCCGATGTTTATGCTCCGGTCGATTTCAGTGGCGCACGTTTTAGCGATGCCCGTGTATTTGCCGGTTTTAATAAAGTGTTTTCAGGAATGAAACAATACGAAGAATATGCACTCGGAATTGTGAAACATGGTGGAGATAATAAATTTCCATCTAACCGGATGCCTTTATGGATTAAGCCTGATAAAAAACTGACAATTCAGGATGTGATGGGGATGATGCGCGATCATTACCAGGGAACAGCTTTGGACATGACCAAAGATGCCGGTGCAGGTCCATTCAAATTGCCTTATCGCTGGCGTCCTTTAACTTTTGAAGTTGATTCGGCTGACTACGTAAACGAACGGGCAATTTCAACCCAGCAGACCGGTTTTTCATTTGTAGCCCAATCGCGTTCGTGGTTGCCCAATCCAATTGGCGGAATTCTTTGGTTTGGCGTTGACGATTCTTACAGTACAGTTTATGCACCAATGTACTGCGGAATAACTGAAATTCCGGAGTGCTTTAAGGAAGGAAACGGCGATTTGCTTACATGGTCAGAAACTTCCGCGTTCTGGACATTTAATACAGTTTCGAATTTCGCATACCTTCGTTACGATGCCATGATTCCTGATGTGTTGAAAGTTCAGAAGAATCTGGAAGATAAATTTGTAGCATACACACCAAGTGTTGACATGGCTGCTCAAAATCTTTGGAATGCCGGAAAGAAAAAGGAAGCGCTTCAGTTTTTAACCGATTATTCAGTCAATCAGGCAAATGGAATGACTAAGGAATGGAAGAAATTATCACAGTACCTGATTGTGAAATTTATTGATGGAAACATCAAAAAAGAAAAAGATGGAGTTTTTGAACGTTCAGAGACTGGAATGCCTGTAGGTCCGAGCCAGCCAGGTTATCCTGAATGGTGGAAAAAAGTAATTGTTGACAGCACCGGCGATCATTTGAAAATGATCGGTGCTCCAAGTCATTGATTTTTTCAGTTCGCCATGTAATTTGTTGGGAATGCAAGTTGCGGAACGAATAATTTTATTATTTTTGCGCCACATTTCAGCAATCTCTTACTCATTGATTTGATGTAATATTGCCACTAAAACTTATAGCAATGGATTTAATTAAAGTAGCACAAAACGCGTTTGCTGTTGAAACAAAAGAACATGCGTCTTTTAAAGCAGGTGATACAATCACTGTTCATTACAAGATTCGTGAAGGTAGCAAAGAACGTATTCAGAACTACCGTGGCGTAGTTATTCAGGTAAAAGGTGAAGGAGTTACCAAAATGTTTACCGTTCGCAAAATGTCTGGAAGTATTGGTGTTGAAAGGATTTTTCCTCTTTATTCACCATTTATCGACCTGATTGAAGTGAACAAAAAAGGTAGCGTCCGCAGGGCAAAATTGTATTATTTACGTTCTCTTACAGGCAAAAAAGCCCGTATCAAAGAAAAACGTGTATAAGAAAAATATTTTCTTTTTGCGAAGAGGTTGGATCGAAAGTTCCAGCCTCTTTTTTTTTGTTTGTAGAGACAGGGCAATGCCCTGTCTCTACGTTATCGATCATTTAACCCCCAACATCGGGGTTCCCGACCCTGATCGGTTTCAGTTTCTATTCGATGGGTTTCATTTTTACAAACGCATTGAGGTCGGTGACCCCGGTTGGTTTCATTTTCACCCCGATATCGGGGTTCCCGACCCTGATTGGTTTCATTTTTTGTTCGATGGGTTTCATTTTGACCCCGGCATTGAGGTCGGTGACCCCGGTTGGTTTCATTTCTACCCCAACATCGGGGTTCTTGACCCTGATCGGTTTCATTTTTTGTTCGATGGGTTTCATTCTGACCCCGGCATTGAGGTCGGCGACCCCGGTTGGTTTCATTTTCACCTCAACATCGGGGTTCGCGACCCTGATCGGTTTCATTTTTTGTTCGATGGGTTTCATTTTGACCCCGGCATTGAGGTCGGCAACCCCGGTTGGTTTCATTTTCACCTCAACATCGGGGTGCTTGTATTGTGTCGTTTCGTTTGTAGAGAAAGGGCACTGCCCTGTCTCTACCTCATTGCCCTGTTCTACCTCATTGGCTAGTCTCTGCAATTACAATTTCTCCTTCAATGCTGCGCCGGTATATGATTCTTGAATGTTCACCATATCTTCGGGTTTACCTTCAAAAATAATCCTTCCGCCATCTTTTCCTCCTTCGGGCCCTATGTCAATCACCCAATCGGCACATTTTATTACGTCCAGGTTGTGCTCAATAATGATAATGCTGTGTCCCCTGGCAATCAGCGCATTGAATGAATCGAGCAGTTTGCGAATGTCGTGAAAATGCAGGCCGGTGGTTGGTTCATCGAAAATGAACAGGGAAGGGCTTCCTTTTTCTTTGGCAAGGAATGACGCAAGTTTGATCCGTTGGCTTTCACCACCCGACAATGTACTCGATGATTGTCCGAGCTTTACATATCCCAAACCTACATCCTGAAGTGGTTTCAACAGCCGTGCGATTTTTTTTGCTGAAGTGGATTTTTGACTTCCAAAGAAATCAATCGCTTCGTTGACAGTTAAATCCAGTATATCGAAGATATTTTTCCCTTCAAAGGTAATTTCAAGAATTTCATCCCTGAATCTTTTCCCTTTACAGCTTTCACAGACAAGGTGAACATCGGCCATGAACTGCATTTCGACAGTAATTTCTCCTTCTCCCTGGCATTCTTCGCATCTTCCACCTTCAATATTAAACGAAAAATGTGAGGGCTTGAATCCGTTGAATTTTGAACTTTGCAGTTCGGAGTACAATTTGCGGATTTCATCGTAAACTTTCAGGTAAGTAACCGGGTTTGAACGCGACGATTTGCCGATCGGGTTCTGGTCAACAAATTCGATGGAAGTAATCAGGTTAATGTCGCCCCTGATTTGGTCGTGTTGTCCGGTTTTTTCACTGAATCCGCCAAACATCTTGGCAAGCGCCGGATATAGAACTTTAGAAACAAGCGATGATTTTCCGGAACCACTTACACCGGTGACTACACAGATTGTATTGAGCGGGAACTTTACGGTTACATTTTTTAGATTGTTTTCGCGGGCGCCGGTTATTTCAATGTAATTGTTCCATTTTCTCCGGGTCAGCGGTATTTCTATTTTTTCTCTTCCTGTCAGGTATTTGGCCGTCATACTTTCTGAGGAACTTTCAAGGTCCTCGTGCGTTCCCTGAAAAACAACTTCTCCGCCCAATCGTCCTGCCAACGGACCGATATCAATGATTTCATCTGCCGACCGGATGATTTCTTCGTCATGTTCTACCACCAAAACCGTATTGCCAAGTTTTTGCAATTTACGCAAAACGCGTATCAACCGCTCCGTATCTCGTGAGTGCAGTCCGATGCTGGGCTCGTCTAAAATATACATCGAACCTACAAGACTGCTACCCAGCGAAGTTGCCAGGTTGATTCGCTGCGATTCACCTCCCGACAAGGTAGAAGAAAGCCGATTCAGGGAAAGATAACCCAGACCAACATCATTCAGAAAATCAAGGCGATTGTTAATTTCGGTCAGAATGCGTTCTGCAACCTTGGTTTCGTATTCAGTAAGCTTCAGGTTAGCAAAGAAAACTGTCAGTTCATTAATAGGAAGTAAAACCAGATCCTGAATTGATATTCCTCCGACTTTTACATAACCGGCTTCTTTTTTAAGTCGTGTGCCTAGGCAATCCGGGCAGTTGGTTTTTCCCCTGTATCTCGAAAGCATTACGCGGTATTGTATTTTATAGGTATTTTCTTCGAGCATCTTGAAGAATTGGTTCAGCCCCTGAAAATACTTGTTCCCGGCCCATAGCAGATTTCTCTGTTCATCACTTAAATCGTAAAAAGGCTTGTGAATCGGGAAGTTGAATTTTTCGGCGGAATTGACGAGCTCGTCTTTCCATTCTTTCATTTTGTCACCCTTCCAACAGGCCACTGCCTCCTGATATACGGACAGCGATTTGTTCGGAATTACCAGATCTTCATCAATGCCGATTACTTTTCCGTATCCCTCGCAGGTTTTGCAGGCTCCCAACGGATTGTTAAAGCTGAACATGTGTACAGATGGCTCTTCAAATTCGATTCCGTCGGCTTCAAAAAGGTTCGAGAAATGTTCTTCTTTGACTTCTGTTCCGGCATAAATTTTAACCACACATTCGCCACGCCCTTCAAAAAATGCCGTTTGTACCGAATCGGCAATCCGGCTCAGATTGTCTTCCTCATTTGATACGGTAGCCCTGTCAATTACAATGTTACAGGCTGATTCTCCGCATTTAACCTCTTTGTTTTCTTTCAGAAGTTCATCAATTTTCAGGATTTCATTGTCAATCTCAAGCCGGGAAAAACCTTGTTGCAGCAATAATTCTGCTTCCTGAAGCATCGTCCGGCCATTTTTCATTTTCAATGGAGAACCGATCATGAAGCGTGTATTTTCAGGAAAGGATTGGATGAAGTTGGTGACATCGCTCACATGGTGCTGTTTGACTTCTTTTCCTGAAATAGGGGAGATCGTTTGTCCGATCCGGGCAAATAAAAGTTTCAGGTAATCGTAAATTTCGGTTGAAGTACCAACTGTAGAGCGTGGATTCCGCGTATTCACTTTTTGTTCGATTGCGATAGCCGGAGGAATGCCTTTGATATAATCAACTTCTGGTTTGTTGATCCGTCCCAGAAACTGACGGGCATACGATGATAAACTTTCCACATACCTGCGCTGACCTTCCGCATAAAGCGTGTCGAAGGCGAGCGACGATTTTCCTGAACCTGACAATCCGCTGATTACAATTAATTTATTTCGGTGGATTTTAAGGTCGATGTTTTTAAGATTGTGAACCCTGGCACCCTTTATTTGGATGTAAGGTGTGTTATTTGAAGGTAAACTCATTCGTTATGTTATAATATTTGCAAAAAATTTGTTTTTCTGAAATAATTGGTTCATTTTTACAATCACAAAATTAGTAAATTGTTTAACTCTAATTCAAAAAAGGCAGCCTATCGACAGAACTATACTCTTTAATTACTGAAACAAACAGTCACATAATAATTTAGAGTAATGTTCAGAACAGAAGATCTGAGCGATAATTCGCTCGTAAAACAATTCGTTGATGGCGACCAGGCTGCAATTGAACTCCTTATTAACCGCCATAAAAAGAGAGTTTTTACCTACATCGTACTCATTGTAAAGAACCATCATCTTGCCGAAGATATTTTTCAGGATACTTTTATTAAAGTAATCCGATCGTTGAAAACCGGAAAATATACGGAGAATGGTAAATTCATTTCCTGGGTGCTTCGTATTTCCCACAATCTGATCATCGATCATTTCAGAAAAGAAAAATTACTAAGCACAACGTCAAACGATGATTCCAGCATCGATCTTTTCAATTCACCAAAATATTCGGAAGAGAATATTGAGGACAAGCTGGTTTATGAACAAATTACCAGTGATGTGCGCCTCCTGATCGAGGAATTGCCAGACGATCAGCGACAGGTAATCATGATGCGCCATTTCCAGGGGCTTAGTTTTAAGGAAATCGCCGATCTGACTGATGTCAGTATTAATACGGCTTTGGGACGTATGCGGTATGCATTGATTAATCTTCGGAAAATGATTGAGAAGAAAAATTTGTGCCTGACAAAAAATTAATCGTGTTGTTACAATATTATTAATTTGTTGGCGTTATTTCTCCATAACCAATATTTCGGAAATAATGCCTATGAGTAAATTCTCTACCTTTAAATTTTTGATCAATTCTTATCAAGCCGGGAATAAGGAAACTGAACAATTTCAATTTCCTGACTGTGATTCTGAAGATTACAACCTGTACATAGATCAAATTGAATTTGAACCTTCTGCACGCAGTATTGATGCGATTTTAAACTTTGCATCGCAATACGAGGTTCTTCAATCAAAGACAAACGGTGATATTGAATTGAGTTTGAATTGAGCCTGAAAAAATGTTACAAAGCATCTTGCAAGAGATGCTTTTTTTTATTTAAGTTTGTGATATCGTTTTAATATCAAATCAACTTAAATGTAATACTATGGAAAAGTCATTTACTGCGCGTTCCGGTTATTTGTTCCTTTTGCTCGAAGTAGTTTTTCTTGCAATGGCTATTGCCGGATTTATCAACGGATTTATCATCCCATCGTTGGTATTAATTGTAATGTTTGTGATCCTTGCGCCTGGATTTTTGGCTGTCGATCCTAATCAAAGCTATGTGCTGGTGCTGTTTGGCGCTTATAAAGGAACTATTAAAGACAATGGCTTTTTATGGGTCAATCCTTTCTTCGCTAAAAAGAAATTTTCACTTCGGGCTCGCAATTTTAACAGCGAACCTATAAAAGTGAATGATAAGTTGGGAAACCCGATTATGATCGGCCTCGTTTTGGTCTGGAAAGTGGAAGAAACTTACAGGGCTGCTTTTGGAGTAGACGAATACGAGCATTTCGTAGTTGTGCAAAGTGAGGCTGCTTTGCGCAAACTGGCAGGTTTGTATCCGTATGACAACATTGAAGATGATCATGCTAAAATAACGCTTCGTGATGGGGGCGAGGAGGTAAACCACGAACTTGAAAATGAAATTCGCGAACGATTGGACATTGCCGGAATTCATGTGATTGAAGCCCGCATTAATTACATCGCTTATGCACAGGAAATTGCCCAGGCAATGTTGAAACGACAACAGGCCACTGCTATTGTGGCTGCCAGGTTTAAAATTGTTGAAGGCGCTGTCAGCATGGTTGAAATGGCTTTGGCAGAATTGAGCAAACGTGACATTGTAACTCTTGATGAAGACAAGAAAGCAACCATGGTGAGTAATCTTTTGGTTGTATTGTGCGGCGACAAGGAAGCAACGCCAGTTGTAAACACCGGCACACTTTATCAGTAAGATGAATAAAGTTCTGTTTAAGGAAACGCAGCAATTCAGACAATGGTGGTGGATTGTACTGATACTGGCCTCAACGGTTCCGGTGATGGTTACGACTATTTATACACTCTATCAGCAAACTGTAAGGGGTATTCAGGTGGGCGATAGTCCGGCACCAAACGGAGTAATGATTTTTCTGCCCTTCTTTCTTGGACTTATGATTTGGTTCTTTTTTTTAATGAAACTCGAAGTTTGGATTGATCAGGATGGAATTCATTACAAGTTCTTCCCAATGATTTATAAGAACAGGATCATTTCAAAAGAAGAAATTCAACGATATGAAATCCGGAAATACAAACCTATTTTGGAATATGGTGGCTGGGGAATCAAAGGCAGTTTTTTATCAAAGAAAGGCAAGGCATTCAATGTGAGCGGTAATATAGGGCTTCAACTTTTTCTGACAAACGGGAAAAAGGTTTTATTTGGTACACAAAGGTCGCAGGCAATCATTTATGCCATGGACGAAATGATGAAGTCAAAAACAGGAAACATTAAATACCAGTAAAATGAAAATGCAATCAATCATTTTTGCAATTGGAATTCTGATTTCCAATATGTTATTCGGTCAAAATATTACAGGTCAATGGAACGGAATCCTAAAAGTTCAGGGGACACAATTACGAATAGTATTTAATATCAGTAAAACGGATACCGGACTCAGCTCAACAATGGATAGTCCCGACCAGGGTGCAAAAGGCATCCCGGTTACTTCTACGAGCTTCGAAAACCAAATATTAAAATTGGCAGTTGCCAATTTAGGTGTCGAATATCAAGGCACTTTGGATAAAGACAATGTCATTGTGGGTGATTTCAAACAGAGTGGTATGTCATTCCCATTGAACCTTTCCAAAGAAATGGTTGAAAAGGAAAAACCTGTCCGACCGCAGGAACCTAAAAAACCATATTCCTATTACGAAGAAGAAGTCACTTTTGAAAATGTAAAAGCAGGAATCCAATTGGCCGGAACTTTAACATTACCATCAAAGGAAGGTAGTTTTCCGGCTGTCGTTCTAATTACAGGAAGTGGTCCTCAGAATAGAGATGAAGAGCTAATGGGACACAAACCTTTCCTTGTTTTATCAGACTTCCTGACAAAAAACGGTATAGCGGTTTTACGTTTCGACGATAGGGGAACCGCGGCTTCAAAAGGAGACTTTAAAACTGCAACAAGCGTAGATTTTGCATCAGATGTTGAAGCGGGTGTTGACTTTTTGAAAACAAGAGAGGAAATAAATAAAACAAAAATCGGTTTAATCGGACACAGCGAGGGAGGAATAATAGCGCCAATGGTTGCAGACAATTCTAAAGATATTGCTTTTATTGTGCTGTTGGCTGGAACCGGGATTCCTGGTGATCAGTTG
Source organism: Prolixibacteraceae bacterium (assembly GCA_019459485.1). Lineage (GTDB taxonomy): Bacteria > Bacteroidota > Bacteroidia > Bacteroidales > Prolixibacteraceae > Aquipluma. Next base: position 55,629 of record JAIBEZ010000077.1, on the reverse strand, counting down.
CTTTTATTGCAGCAGGAATTAATTGGAAAAGCTTCTGGTATAAGTGATGCTGATTTACAAAAAGTTAAAACGACCAATATTGATGTTTTTGAAATTGTGTCAAAGTCAACAAGTCTGGAACAATTAAAAACTGATATGATAAGTTATCTCAAACAGGCATTGAAAGACAATCCAAATGCTCAAAAGCCTGAAAGTATGAGTGAAGATGATTTTGTAAAATTACAGGTTGATCAAATTGCGAACCCCTGGATGTTCTATTTTATAAAATACAATCCGGCCATTGCTTTGGAAAAAGTAAAATGCCCGGTATTGGCAATCAATGGCGAAAAAGACCTGCAGGTTCCACCCAAGGAGAATTTAGAAGCTATTAAGAACGCGTTGGCAAAAGGAGGAAATAAAAAAGTTACTACAATCGAACTTCCTAATTTAAATCACTTGTTTCAGGATTGTAAAACTGGTTCACCTGCAGAATACGCAGCTATTGAGCAGACTTTTTCTCCAATAGCTCTGACAGAGATTTTAAAATGGATTCAAATTCAAACCATGTAAGACCATTTTTCGAATGCGGTTTTTGTTCGTAATGATTTTAGATTGATTAAGAGGAAAGGAAAAGTTATGGCAAAGAAAAAATCATTTGTGTTGCGCATTGATCCTGATGTATATGATGCCCTTGAAAAGTGGGCGGCACAGGAATTCCGCAGTGCAAACGGACAAATTGAATGGATTATCGCCAAGGCACTTCGGGATGCCCGGCGAACGGTAGCAAAAACAACAGAGGAAGAGTCGGAAGAGGAATCCGGTGATCAGTCTCAGTAATCCAGAAAAACAACTGGCAACTGGCATTCCGACAACAATTAAAACAATTGCGACAAAACAATATTGAACTATTTACTTAAAATTTTCATCGCCATGCAACACACAAAGTATCATTGCCCAAAATGTGGAAACACTCAGGCAGAAACCGATGTAATTCGTACAACCGGGAATGGCTTTTCCAGATTCTTCGATATTCAGAACAGAAAGTTTACAGTGATAACCTGTACCCGATGCAAGTACAGCGAATTATACAAGGGAACAGGCAGTAGTATTGGGAACATTGGTGATTTTTTGGTTGGATAATCTGACGGCTTTAAATTTACTTTAAATAGGTTGAATATGCTTTCAATCTGATGTCAAAACCAGTGGTTTTAGTTTATTTTTGCACCGGTTTTAAAAAGTTAATCCTAACAAAAATAAGAATTATGACTATTAGCGCATTACAAGCAGAAAGGGCTAAATATCAGCCAAAACTTCCAAATTCATTAAAGTCTTCAGTAAAACTGGTTGAGGGTGAAAAAACCCAATCGGTAGCCGATCAGAATGATATTGAGAAGCTTTTTCCAAATACTTACGGAATGCCACTAATTGCATTCGAGAAGACGAACGAAAAAAAGCAATATGCGGCAGCGAACGTTGGCGTGATCCTTTCGGGTGGTCAGGCTCCGGGGGGTCACAATGTTATTTCAGGAATTTTCGATGGGATTAAAAATATCAATCCTGAAAGTAAATTGTACGGTTTCCTCGGCGGTCCGGGCGGATTGGTCGATCACCAGTATATTGAGCTGACAGCAACAATTATTGACGAATTCCGCAATACCGGTGGTTTCGATATCATTGGTTCAGGACGAACCAAACTTGAAGAATCTGCACAGTTTGACAAAGGCGCTGAGATACTGAAACAATTGAATATTAAAGCTTTGATTGTCATTGGTGGCGACGACAGTAATACAAATGCATGTGTTTTAGCTGAATATTATGCCGAAAAAAATACAGGCATTCAAGTAATTGGCTGTCCGAAAACAATTGATGGCGACCTTAAAAACGACATGATCGAAACTTCATTTGGTTTTGATACTGCTACCAAGGTGTATTCTGAATTGATTGGGAATATTGAACGTGATGCTAATTCGGCAAAAAAATACTGGCACTTTATTAAGCTGATGGGGCGTTCTGCTTCTCACATCGGTTTGGAATGTGCTTTACAAACCCAGCCAAATATTACACTGATTTCCGAAGAAGTGGCTGAGAAGAAACAAACATTGGGCGAAATCGTTGAATATATGGCAAATATCGTTGCCAAACGTGCCGCCAATGGCGAAAACTTTGGAGTTGCTTTAATTCCTGAAGGTTTGGTTGAATTTGTTCCTGAAATGAAAGCGCTGATTTCAGAATTGAACGACCTGTTGGCAGAAGGTTCTGAAACTGAAAAGAAATTCAAATCGTTCAGCAGTAAAACTGAAGGCCGTGCTTTTGTTGCCGGAATTTTATCGCCAACATCAGCCAAAGTATATACTTCACTCCCCAATGGAATAGCCGATCAGTTAACGCTCGATCGCGACCCACATGGAAACGTGCAGGTTTCGCTCATTGAAACTGAAAAACTTTTGGGTGAAATGGTGAAAAGCCAATTGAAGGAAATGAAAAAAGCTGGCAAATTCAGTGGCAAATTGGGTACGCAATATCATTTCTTCGGATATGAAGGCCGTTGTGCTGCACCATCTAATTTTGATGCTGATTATTGCTATTCACTGGGTTACAATGCTTCGTTCCTGATTGCTGAAGGAAAAACTGGTTACATGTCGTCGGTTCGAAATCTGACTGCCCCGGCAGCTGAATGGATTGCCGGCGGAGTTCCGATTACCATGATGATGAACATGGAACAGCGTCATGGACACCAAAAGCCAGTGATCCAAAAAGCGCTGGTTGAGCTGGATAGCGCTCCTTTTAAGTTTTTGGTAGCGAACCGTGAAAAATGGGCGATCGAAACATCATTTGTTTATCCCGGCCCAATTCAGTACTGGGGACCAGCGGAGGTTTGCGATCAGCCAACAAAAACGATTCTTCTCGAAAGGGCAAAATAATTTTGATCATAAATTAAAATAAAGCAAAAACCCCGAAATTTATTCCGGGGTTTTTGCTTTATAGGTTGGAGGGCGACTTTAAGTCGCGCTCCAACTTCAGTTAAAGAATTAATTCTTCACCAAAAGATATTTTTCAATATTCTCGATGAACATCTTTTTCGTGTCTTCTTTCGATCTGCCAATTCCTGACATCATGACCGGTTTTCCATTTGCCGGAATGTACAAAAATGCGGGAATACCTGTGATTCCAAAAACCTGTGCAAGTTCGCGTTCTTTTTCAGTATCTATTTTATAAATTTGAACTTTGCCGGCATATTCAGCGCCAATTTCTTCGAGTATAGGAGCCGCAATTTTACATGGGCCGCACCAATCAGCATAAAAATCAATGATCGCCGGTTTGTTACCAAGGTATTTCCAATCGTTGGGCGATTTGGTGTAATCCCATACTTTTGCTATGAATTGTGCTTTGCTGAGCAGTTCCGAACTTTTGGTTGCTGAAGCCTGTGTTCCGGTTTTGCTAATCGCAGCTTCATTTGCATTGTTCTGTTTTGCTTCTGTTTTTTGATTTCCGCAGGCTGAAATAAGTATGGCAGCGGATGCCAGTGTTAAAAATAATCGTTTCATAATTGATGGATTTATAACTGTTTACAATTTAATTTACTGTTTTAGTATTTTTTAAATCAATATTTATGCATTTATATATAGAAATGTAAATATATAAATATGAACTATCAATTGCTATGCCAAAATCATTTCATTTCTTAAGAGTGACCGTTTATCGCACCTATTTGGCATTTTGCATCAGTCAGTTGTGGTCATTTATTGTCATTCCGTTGTCATTTCCTGACAACTTAATGACTACCTAATGACAACTGAATGACTTTTATGACGCTGGGTAATATTACGGATATCCAATTTATTTTTTATTCTGGAACGTAAAAAAAAGTTTGGGCAACGCAACCATTTTTCAGCTTATCGTATCTTCTAAGTAAACAATTAACAATCAGAAATTATTAATTATTCAAAAAAAGAGAAAAATGAAAAAGTTAGTATTCTATTTAATGATGGGAGCCATGCTCAGCTTTTTGCCAGGCTGCGATCTTAACGATGACGGATATTCCCTCAACGATGCATGGGTGGGTTACGGATTGGTTCAAAAGGATGCTGATGTTCAACAAATTGTAATGGACGACAATGAGATTCTATTTCCGGTTAGCACTGATTATTGGTGGCATCAGGTAAAAGACAATGATCGTGTATTGGTTAACTTTTCCATCATTGGTAACAAGAACAATGAGAACCACGACGAACATTACTATGTTAAGATTAATTCTCTGAGAAAAATTCTTTACAAAGGAATTCTCGATATTACTCCTGCAATTGAAGACAGTATCGGTAATGATCCTATTGATGTAAGGGACAGATGGATCAAAAATGGCATGTTAAACTTCGAACTGCGTTTTAGAGGTGGAGGTAAAACTCATTTCATCAATCTGGTGAAGCAGCCGGGAGCAATTACTGAACCTGTAATTCTGGAGTTAAGGCACAATGACAACGAAGACCAAGAGAATATTCCAATGTCGGCAGTGGTAACTTTTGACTTGAGTGCACTGAAAATTGTGGGAAAAACCAGCACTCAGTTTAAGGTGATTGCCAAAGAACTTGATGGCGATGATTTTGAATATTCCGGAGAATACAAGTATTAAGATTGAATCAATCAATTCGTTCTTTTGTGAAAGCATCTGTTTTGTGAAAAGCAGGTGCTTTTCATTTTTTTATTGGCCGACAATATTTACTTTCACCCCGGTTATTGCAATCACAACCAATAAAATCAGTTAACACTATGAAGCCCTTCTATTTAATTGCCATTGGAGCCATTTTGTTCTCCTGTTCAAACCCGAAAACGAATAAAGAAATGACAAAGATTGATCAGCCTGAAGTTGTCAAATTAGCTTCAGATATTATGACTCCTGAAGTATTGTGGAGTTTTGGCCGGATTGGTGAACCTGTTGTTTCGCCTGATGGAACAACCGTTTTGTATTCGGTTACAAATTTCAATATTGAAGAAAATAAGTCGTACCGCGATTTATACACAGTTCCGGTTTCAGGCGGCGAACCAGTTAAAATCACTTCAACTCCTGAAAAGGAATCTTCAGCAGTTTGGCATCCCGACGGAAAGAAAATTGGCTTTTTGTGGGCGAAATCAGGTGATATGCAGCTTTGGGAAATGAATACCGACGGTTCGGAGCCTGGTCAGATTTCAGAGATAAAAGGTGGAATTACCGGATTTAAATATTCTCCCGACGGATCAAAGATTTTATATACGGCAGATGTGAAAATGGAACAGGATATTCATGATTTATTTCCTGATTTACCTTTGGCCAATGCGCATCTGGAAAACGATCTGATGTACAAACACTGGGACGAATGGACGCAAACTGTTCCGCATCCGTTTGTGGCTGACTATAAGAATGGCAAAATTGAAAATGTGCAGGATTTACTGGAGGGCGAACCTTACGAAAGTCCGATGAAGCCTTTTGGTGGCGTTGAACAACTGGCATGGAGTCCTGATGGAAAAACAATTGCCTACACTTGCCGCAAAAAAACAGGCAAGGAATATGCGCTTTCAACCAATTCGGACATTTATTTCTACAACATCGAAACCAGAAAAACAGAAAACAAAACAGAAGGTATGATGGGTTACGACCTAAATCCTATTTTCTCACCCGATGGAAAATGGCTTGCCTGGGAAAGTCAGGAACGCGATGGTTATGAATCAGATAAAAGCCGCTTGTTTCTCCTGAATCTGGAGACTGGTGAAAAATCAGACCAAACCGTTGATTTTGATCGGAATTCAAATGCTCTGACCTGGAGTGCGGACAGTAAATCAATCTTTTTTGTGAGTTGCTGGCATGCCCTTACACAAATTTACAGGTTGGATGTTGCTGACAAAAAAATTGCACCGGTTACCAGTGGGGTACACGATTATGCCTTTGTAGCCGAAGCAAATGATAAGCTTATCGGCATAAAACATTCGATAAGTAAGCCCGATGAAATTTATACCATCGATCCGAAAACAGGCGCAGAAGCAGAACTTTCATTCCTGAATAAACCAATTTTGGATCAGCTTACAATGGGGAAGGTGGAGGAACGCTGGATCACAACAACCGACAACAAGCAAATGCTGACCTGGGTGATTTATCCGCCTCATTTCGATCCGAACAAAAAATATCCGACAGTACTTTATTGCCAGGGCGGCCCGCAGGGAACAGTGAGCCAGTTTTGGTCGTATCGCTGGAATTTTCAGCAGATGGCTGCCAACGGCTACATCGTTGTTGCGCCTAACCGTCGCGGTTTGCCCGGTTTTGGTAAAGAATGGCTGGAACAAATCAGTGGCGATTATGGCGGTCAGAATATGAAAGATTACCTTTCGGCTATTGACGAATTGGCCAAAGAACCTTTTGTTGACGCGGACAAACTTGGTTGCGTTGGCGCGAGTTACGGCGGATTCTCAGTTTACTGGTTGGCCGGTCACCACGAAAAACGTTTTAAAGCTTTTATTTCGCATGATGGCATGTTCAACCTTGAACAGCAGTATCTGGAAACGGAAGAAATGTGGTTTGTTAACTGGGATTTGGGCGGATCATACTGGGATAAATCGAATGCAATTGCGCAAAGATCGTATGCCAATTCACCGCATTTGTTTGTTGATAAATGGGATTCTCCGATTCTGGTAATTCACGGAGAGAAAGATTACCGCATCCTTGCATCGCAGGGAATGTCAGCTTTTAATGCCGCTGTTTTACGCGGTGTTCCAGCTCAAATGCTTATTTTTCCTGACGAAAACCATTGGGTATTGCAAGCTCAAAACGGAATTTTGTGGCAAAGGGTTTTTAAACAGTGGCTCGACAAATGGCTGAAATAATCAGTCGTTCAGCAAATTAAAAGTGTGACAAGCTACCACGCCTGCAGTTTCGGTGCGGAGGCGGCTGTCGCCAAGACTCACCGGATGGAAACCGGCTTTTATGGCCAGTTCAATTTCTTCGGAAGAAAAATCGCCTTCGGGGCCAATTAAAATAAGGTAGTTCTGTTGCGGGACTACCATTTTTTTTAGCAAATCACGGTGTTGTTCGTCGCAATGAGCGATAAACTTTTGTCCATCGAAAGGTTGCGAGATAAAATCACTGAATTTAGTGAGCGGATCAAGCTGCGGCAAATAAGCTTTCAGGGATTGTTTCATGGCCGAAACCATTACTTTTTCCAGCCGGTCAGCTTTTATTTCTTTGCGTTCTGAATAACGGCAAAGCAGCGGAGCTACCCGACTGACACCAATTTCAGTGGCTTTCTCCAGAAACCATTCGATCCGTTCAATGCTTTTTGTAGGCGCGATGGCAATGTGAACCTGAAATTTCCGGAGCCCGAAATTTTGCTCCGATTTAATCACATCCACCATACACCGTTTTGGATTTGGATAAGTAATTTCGGCGGTATAAAACCCACCGCGGCCATCTACCAAAGTAATTTGGTCGCCCTTTTCGAGCCTCAAAACCCGAACACAATGTTTTGATTCGGTTTCGTCGAGCGTATAGTTGTTGCCTGAGATTTCAGGAGTATAAAAAATATGCATGATATTTAAAGAGTTTCAAGTTCCAAGTTCCAGGTTTCAAGTTTGTGCGGTAAATGTGATCGGCCGGATTTGAAGCTTTCTTATTTCTTATTTCTTGTTCGATATTCGTTATTGTTTCTTATAGCATTACATCCCCTTTGGAACAAGCTGAAATGCTAATTTTCCACCTCTGGCCGATACGTCTTTCCATGTTTGAACCTCAAAATCGAGCGCAACGGTCGAGCAGGTAGGCATGTCGGCATTGAAATATTTTACCAGATTGTAAACCAGGTAATAAACCGTTGGATTGTGCCCAAAAACAAAAACGGTTTGAGCTTCTTCCGGTAATTCCTGAACCAAATCGACAAAATCATGCGTAGTCATCCCTTCATAAAAAGTGGGATCCTGCCTGATTGATTTGACATCAAATCCGAGATTCTGGCAGAAAATTCTGGCAGTGTGCATTGTTCTGGTTGCGGGACTGGCAATTACCAAATCCGCATTGATTCTCATTTCTTTAAGTCGGGAACTGATTTTATCAGCATCGTTGACTCCCCGTTCAGTTAGGTCGCGGTTAAAATCATCGTCGTAACCATACGGAACTGATTTAGCATGTCGGACAATTATTACCCTTTTCATATGTGTGTAATTTGTTTTTTAATTGCCATATGGAACTCGCCAATAATCATTATCCTGCGTCCCGATTAATCGGGATGGCTCGTTTCATATTTGGTGATTTTGTACAAAATTACGAAATAATAAGCATCAATTCAGTATCGTAAATAAACGTTTGAGCGTGTTGCCATGTTCATCGGTAAGCGTAATCAGGTGCTGGCCGATAGTTGGGTTCAATGCTTTCTGGTGAATGTAACTTGTGGTTCCGATGTATTGGTTGTCGAGGTGCCAGAATATTTTCACCGAAGCCTCGCGATGCGCCACTTCAAAAACTACATTTCCTCGTTTTCCGTCCACAGCCCGTGGAATATAAATTTTATCGTTGGAACCAGGATAAATAAATTCCATTACCTGTTGTTCGCCTTTTCCTGAAATTGAATTAACAGGAACCGACAAATACGAAGGATTGTATTTTCTGAAATAAAACTCCATGGCAGGAGGCAAAACAAACCATTTTTCAACTTTCACCTCGTCCAAAACATTGATGTTTTTGTTTTGTCCGGAATGATCCTGAACAATTTTAATGGATTGGCAATATGGACAAGGTGCGGTTTTCAGCCCTTTTTCAGGAATGGCCACCGTTTTGCTTTCCGGGCAATTTTTCCCCAACCGGTATCCACTGTGGATACAGACTTCGGTAAAGTTGATTTCGCCGTCGGGTTGCGGATGTGGAGCCGATTCGGGCAACAAATTCAGGATATTAAAAAGGAGCGGCGCAGCTGCTGTAACGCCTGTTAATCCCGGTCTTCCTTCACCGTTCGAGTTGCCCGCCCAAACGCCCACCACATAATCGGGCGTGGTTGCAATGGCCCAGGCATCGCGAAATCCAAAGCTGGTGCCGGTTTTCCATGCAACCCGCCTCGACGACTGAAAATTCTCCCATCCTGATTGTCCTTCCGGCCGGTTAACTTCCAGCAATGCCTGAAACGTAAACCAAACGGCATCGGCATCTGCAACGCTTTCATGCTGTGTCAACTGATTGGTTTGTTGGGAGGGAATCAGCGACGGAACTTCAAAATTTTCCTTGTAATACTGACGTTTCAGGTCGTAATTATTCAGGGTTCGCGAAAAACCTGAGTATGCGGAGCAAAGCTCCCACAAGGAAGTTTCACCGCCGCCAAGAATCAGAGAAAGTCCGTAATGATCGGAGCTTTTCCTGAACGATGTGAACCCGAATTGTTTCAGCTTGTCCAAAAAACGGTCGATGCCGTAACGTTTGAGCATGTAAATCGCCGGAATATTCAGCGACCACGACAAAGCCTGTGACGCGGGCACCGCTCCGTGAAAAGTGTAATCGAAATTCTTCGGCGCGTATCCTGAAAGATAAACCGGAATGTCGGGAAGCAATGTATTTGGAAGCATTTCGCCGTCGGAAAGCATGGCGGCATACAAAAATGGTTTCAGAATACTGCCGGTACTGCGTGGCGAGCTAATCATGTCAACCTGATTATTGAATGTACCAAGATTGTTGGCCGGAGAATTGCCAATGTATGCCCTCACCTGATTGGTTCTAACATCAATCACAATGGCTGATGCATTGAAAATATGCTGTGAGGCAAGCTGGCTGCTGTGTTCGCGCACCAAATCAACAACTTGCTGTTGCAATTGGTAGTGAATGCCTGTAACAATCAGTTCTCCTGAATTCGATTTCTTTAGCCGTTCAGTCAGGTGAAACGAATGGTCGGGCAACGCAAAAGGTTTATCCGGAAGGTTCTCTTCAATGGCCAGTTCACAATCCAGCGAATCGATGATTTCCCGGCTTAAAAGCTTCTTCAGCAATTTGTCGCGCTTGATTTTCAGTTTCTGATCGTTGGTTCCGGGGAAAATAAGCGACGGCGCATTCGGCAATACCGCGAGTGTAGCGGCTTCGGCCCATGACAAACGGGAAGCACTGTGTCCGAAATATCGCCAGCACGCAGCATCAATGCCAACCAGATTACCGCCAAACGGAGCATTGGAAGCATACAATGAAAGTATCGACTTTTTGCTGTACAACAATTTCAGTTTCAAGGCTGACAGAATTTCAATCAGCTTATTGGTGATGGTTCGTTTTCGTCCGTTTCCAGCCATGCGCGCCACCTGCATGGTGATGGTACTTCCGCCGCTGATCACCTTTTTTGCCCGAATATTTTGCACCATCGCACGACCAATGGCGAAGAGATTTATTCCCGGATGATATTGAAAATACTGATCTTCAAACTGAATGATGCAGGTTTTGAATTTATCGGGAACGGTATCGTTGGAAGGAAACCGCCATTGCCCATCGGCAGCAATCCGGGCACCCAGCAATTGCCCGTCAGCAGCAAGCACAACCGTTGAGCAAGGCTTGTTAAAACGTGGCAAAGGCGCCAGCATTACTGCAAGAAGCAGTAATGCCAGTAGCGACAACAAGGTACGAATGAGGTATTTTTTGTGAATCATCAACTAATAAAATCTTTCTATTTATTCCTCATGATATTATGGGATGCCGAAATAAATTCGGCATGACGCTCCGATGATGGCAAAACGATACTCGGAGCGTCATCCTGAACTTGTTTCAGGATCTCATGAAAATTTATTTATTCACCTCCACCCAAACCCCCGGTATTACCGACAAATAATTCTTGTCGTACATGGCTTCGGTCTGGATATTCGGGAAATAGTATTTTCCCAGATACGAAGCATTCAAGATTACCAGATAAGTTTTCGATTGGCCTATTTTCAGGTCAAAATAGGTCATCACTTTATCGTCGCGGAAGTCGCGGTAATCAAACGAGTCTTCATTTACTGAAGTTGTCTGGTTAAACATACGCGTGTTCCTGATTTCCCAGCCCGATGGAACCTGAAAAGTCAGCGCACAATCCGAAACATCTTCGGTCGATTTATTCCTGATTTGCACAACTGCCATAAAATCGGTTCCCTGCGCCAGTTTGGTGATGTCGATCGGCGTTTTATCCTTGCCAATAAATTTGACAGTGGTTTCCAGATTGCGATCCGTTTTCACCGATTGCCCGGCTTTCGGGATTCCTTCGGTGTAGTAATTCACAAAAACGGTTCCGGAGGAAGTATTCTTGATCTTTACCAGTTGTTCTGCTGGCAGCTCGGTTGTTAAAGCGGTGCTGAACAGCGCGGCAGTTTTAATACTTTCGTTTACTTTTTTGTTGATGGTCAACAAATACGACAAACCTTTCCGGTCGGCGTTCATCTTTTCCATCGTTTTGCTCACCGCAATCAGTGCAAACGAAGTGGTTTGGGTATTCATCCATTCATCGCTGTTCAAACTTTTTGCAATGTGCTCATAAAGCGTAAACATGTTGTTCTGATCATCCATCCTGACCATACAAAGCAGCAACATGGCACGGTCGCGGGTTTGATCGCCGTAGGTAAAACCATTGAAATTTTCAGCCGGACTCGTATTCCGCATGTCAATCAGTTCGTAAGCAGCTTCAGGCCGCCCAGCTTCGGCATAAGCTCCGGCCAAAAACCAGCGTCCTGCTGTGGGCATGCTCTTGTCTTCGCGCAAGCGGTTCATTGCGCTAAAAGATGGTTTGTCAGCCAATGCCAGCGTATATAATCGATAAGCCTGCACCACTTTCTGATACGGCAAAGTCCCCCTCCAGTCGGAAGCCATTCGCGCCTGATAAGTCAGCCAGCTTTTTTTCATTTGCACCGGAATGGTGAATCCTTTCAGTTCCGCTTCGCTGAAAAAATGTCCTGCATAATTGGTCAGCCATTCGTCGTTTGCGGCCATTCCCGGCCAGAAACCGAACGAACCATCTGTATTCTGATGCTTTGTCAGTTTCGAAATTCCCGCCTGAATGTTATTCCCGGTTTGCCTTTTTTGTTCCTGATCCAATTCCTGAATTTCTGAAAGATAGAGTTGTGGAAAAACTGACGAAATGGTCTGTTCTGTGCATCCGTGCGGGTACTGAATCAGGTAATTCAACCGTGAATTCAGGTTAACCGAAGGAAGTCCGCTGACAGTTACCACCGCTTTGTTACTTCCTTTTATTCCGAACGGAACCAGCGAATGACTTGCTTCTTCTCCGGATTTCAGGAGTTTGGAAACATTTCTGGAAACAGGTAATTCTTTGGTTTTTACCGGAATATTGATTTCGTATTTGGTCGATTCGTTTCCTGAAGTAGCCGTAAAGTTGATGGTTCCAAATCCGGAAATTTCCGAAGTCTTTATCCTGAATTCAACACTTTTTTCACCAATTTCAGTAAAATTCAAATTTGTTTCTCTGGCAGAAATGATGCTGAAATGTTCGGAACATTCAATCTTAACACGCACATTTTTCAGCGCTGCATCCTGTGCAAAAACCGATACCGGAATGGTAATTTCTTCATCGAAGCCAAGACTTCTCGGGGCAACCGGCAGTAACATGAGCGGACTTTTTACCGCGCTGGTTTTTTCATCAGTTCCGTAAGAACCTTCGTTTCCGGCAATAATCATGGTTCGCACCGATCCGGAGTAGGCGGGAATATCGAACGTGTGCTTACGTGTCTGGCCTTTTTCTATGCTAAAAGGACCCGCAAAGCGAACAACAGGTTTAAAGCGGTTGGCCTTATTTTTCGAAGGATCAACAGGATTCATATCACCACCGATGGCAAATAATTTTTCAATCTTTCCGCCAAAAGCGCCGAGCACATCGTCGAACAAATCCCAGGTTTTCACTCCAAGCGCTTCACGCTGATAAATTCCGGCCCACGGATCAGGCGTATTAAAACCGGTCAGATCGAGCAAACCTTCGTCTACCATGGCAATCGTGTAATTCATTGCTTTCCCGTTTTTTTCGCTCACTGAAAGGCTGATTTGTCTTTCAGGACGGAACTCGGCGGGAATTTGCAGTACCGGAAACAATCTCGAACCCGGATTTTCAACAGGAATTGGAATTACACCGTACATGCGGATTGGATTGTCGTTGTTTCGCTGTCCGAAAGGCTGAATCAGACTTATGTGAATGTAGGCGCACGGAGCCATTGCTTCAGTTGCTTTTATCTTCAGATCGTTGTTTCCGGCAGTCGTGTTTACCCAAAATTTATCGGTCACGCTGGTGCCGTTTTCAATGGTTATCAGCGCCCTTCCCTTATCAGGAGCAGGGAAACTGATGTGGATATTGTCGCCGGCAGTGTATTTTTTCTTGTCAGAAGTGAAACTCAACATGGTGGCCTGACTGGAGGACTGGTCTTCGTAATAGTAATCGGGACGGTTATAAACCGTCTGGCTACATGTGTGGCCAGATGTTGACTGAACAACAATCAGATAGCGTCCCCATTCCAGTTTGCTGAACGCTTCGCTGACAGAAACCGGAGTCGACTTGATATCCACCGTTTTCGACAAAACAAGGCTGGAGTTATTCCGCGAGATATAGCTTCCAATATTCTGATCGGAAGATTCCCACCACCAGCGCCATTCCATTTTATAAACCATCAGTTGAAGCTGATCCGAAGTGGCTTCTCCTGAAGGATCAACGGAAACCAGTTTCATTGCTGAATTTTCGTCCACTTTGATGTATTCGTTGTTTTCGTCGGCGCGGGCAATAAAAAGTCCGGCATATTTACTGAACGGCGAATATTTCTTCGTGAACTGGCGGATACTGGCATCGCCACCAGGTTCAAAAATACGAACCGTGAAATCGGCATTCAACATTCCCGGCGCATCGGTAATTTTCCCCAACTGAAGCGGCAAATTCAGGTTTCCGCCTGCATCCGATTTGCTGTCGATCAACGTTTTCGTTTCATATTTAAAGGACTTTGTTGCATCATCGAACCCAAACAATGGGAATTGATCGAATTTTGTCTGACCAGCCCTCAAGCTAAGATCAACAACAGTGCGCAAGCCCGGCGATTTAATTCCAATCAGCCAGTTCGATTCAATCAATGCAGTAGCCTGCTGATCCTCGCTCCTGATCAGTTCATTTTTGGTTGTGAAATTGATTTTCAGGCGGTTGGGTTTAATGGTTTCAATGCGCAAATATTTGGTGAATTCGGCGTCTCCAATGGAAACAATTGCTTTCCATGCTCCGGTTTCAGCATCTGCGGCAGTGGCAGTCCTAAAAGTTAGTAATCGCTTGTTATCTATGTTTTGTATCTGTTTCTGAATGATTTGTCCCTTCGCATTCACCAGTTTGAAAATAACCGGGTGTTTATCGGGAAGTGGCGCGTATCTGTCATCAATAAAAACCGAAGTATAAATTGAATCTCCGGGCCGCCACACACCACGTTCAGTATAAATAAATGCCTTAATACCTTCCTGAATGATCTCTCCTGAAACATCAAATTGACTCAACGACAACGCATTGGAATCGTTTAATTTCAGAAATGATTTTTGCCCGTTTTGTTCGGCAACCAGCATAAATGGTTTTTGCGATACCTGAATCGTGCAAAATCCTTCCTCATTTGATTCACCTGTTCCAATCACTTGCAACTGATAATTGTAAACTTCCAGCCTGGCTCCTTTTAATGGCAACGCCGTTTGAATGTCGGAGCAAACCACCAAAACGTCGCTGGCATTTCCTTTTTTTGCAATAAGTCCAATGTTACTCACCAGAATATTTCTCTTGATGTTCCGGTCGCTGGTGAAATAGGCGCGCGAGCAGGGATTTTCGCGCAATCGCCAATCGTAGTAACGGTCGTTGTATTCATTTTCCCAGGTATCCGGATTTTCCCAATAATCTTTTTCTTTTTCCAGCGCGTTATTGCTGTCGTACAGCTCAACTTCCTCCTTATCTGGACTTTCGGCGCAAACATATACTGAATAAGCTTTTTGCATTCCAATCTCCACCTGATAGACAGCCCCTTTTTCGATGTGAATGTGTTTGGAAAGGTCGATTGAAAAGGCATTCCACTTATTGAAATTGACAAATTCACTGGTCACCAGATCAATCCGTTTACTGTAAATCAGTTTCCCAACCCGCTTCATGTCGTAAGTGTCGCTCAATGATCTGTCCTGAAGAAAATTAATCATGTTTGAAGGGAATATTTTCACGATTCGCAGGTCAACAGCTTTCAGGTTAACAGCTTCAAAAGGAAAAATAACCGAACCGTTATCGGGCATAATTACTCCGCGACCGGGCAAACGCAATGCAGGTTTTAGCAACTGAAAATCAATCATCGTTTCTATCCCATCGGGAAGCGATTGTCCATTTGTATTTTTGATATTCTTATCGATTACCAGCTGATATTCCCCAACCAATCGTTCGTGCAGATAAAGAGTCAGTTGATTGCCTTCCACTGCGATCTCTGATGGGCCGGTACCTTTCAATTCAACCAGTCCTTCCAAATCCTGTTGGGTATCAATCGGGTCTGAAAAAGTTAGTTTTACCTGCTGCTCCGGTTCATGAATAACATTGGTGTTCATCAGTTTGAAAACATGAATGGCAGGAATTTCAATCTGTTTTTCGCCTTTTTCTTCAACATCCACCACTTTTCCGTTCCACGAGAGGTCAACCGATGAAACCCTGTCTTTTCGCTGGATGTTTATGACCGTAAAAAGATGCCGGTTTTCACCTGTCTGATGATCCCATTGCACAGTCAGGTCTTTTCCATCCTGTTCAGCCTCAATTATTTGTTCCACATCTTCCGGTTTAAGTGGAACGGATGTAAGTATTTCTCCATGAAGCGAATACTGATTGGCTTGTTCCGGTGAACCGGGCTTTAATCCTTTGACCGATACCGAAAAATTACGTTTCAATGTAAAAGTATTAAACCTGAGTTTTTCAAATTTCGCCGGAACGTCCATCACTCTTTTCAGCATGAAAGTAATGATATACTCGGTTCCTTCTTTTAGGTTTTCAGCGGGTTTAAATGTAAAAACTCCTTCGTTGTATGTGCATTCTCCCTTCACCGAAGGTTCAATCGAAAACATTTTTGCCAGATCGACTGACTCTTTTTTGTTTTCGTAGGACGTTGCAACCGCCCTTGTCAGTTTCACTTTAAAGGTTGAATTTACAGGGATAATTCCACTCGAATATTCTTCGATATAGGTGCTAAAACCCGGATCAACTTCCATTATACGAATAACCTGATCGGATTTAACCTGTTGCTTACACGAATACAAACTGCCAAAGAATAACACTATAAAAAGGAGATGAAGGGTTGCCAAATTTTTCATGGAAAGGTGATTTTATATTTTATATAAAGTTAGACATTTTAGGCGAAAATAAATCGTAAAATTGCAGATTGAAAATAACCACATAGGCACATAGGACACATAGAAAAATAACTAAGTGCCCTATCCCGAGCAATCGGGACAAGTTGTGCCTATGTGGTTCAAAACTAACTATGAAACGAATTGGACTTTTATCGGACACCCATTGCCAACTGAGCAACCGCGTTTTCAAATTCTTTGAATCGGTTGACGAAATATGGCATGCCGGCGACATTGGCAATGCCGAAACTGCTGACCAACTTTCGGCTTTCAAACCGTTTCGGGCAGTTTATGGCAACATCGACGATCATGTTGTGCGGCGTATGTTTCTTCTCGATCAGCGTTTTTTTTGTGAAGAAGTGGATGTGCTGATGACTCACATTGGAGGTTATCCCGGAAAGTACGAACAACGGATCAGGACACTTTTCTATAATAAGCCACCGCAACTTTTTATTTCCGGACATTCACATATCCTGAAAGTAATTTACGACCCGAAATACCACCTGTTGCACATCAATCCCGGAGCAGCCGGAAACAAAGGTATTCACCAGGTTTGCACAGCCGTGCGGTTTGTGATCGACGGAAAAAATATCAAAGATCTGGAAGTACTGGAATTTGAACGGGGGGCATTTCAGGAGGTTTGAGGGGAAAAGGTTGAGTTGTAATACCGAAATTAACTGGCGACACCTACAAATTGTTAAATTATTATTCGTATCATCGCTATCAGGTTATTTCTGATATTTAAACTGTGAGAAGTAAAAATATTTAAACTGAATCCGACGAGCTTTTAACCCACTTAAATGGGATTGAGAAACCTTTCTTTAAAAAATAAGACCATTAAATCTGCCATTTACACATGCAAGGTTGATGAGTGGAAAAATTGAAACAAGAGCATGACAAATCATGAATTGGAAATACTAATCAAGGAGTTATCGGCCTTACCCAAAGAGTGCGAATGGGTAGAGTTTAAGGTGAATAACAGCAACCCGCAAGAGATTGGTGAGTATATTTCGGCTTTGAGTAATAGCGCCTGTTACCATAAACAAGCTTTTGCTTATTTGTTATATGGTATTGAAGATGCTACACACAGGCTTGTAGGTACCGATTTCCATCCACTTGCCGAGAAAAAAGGCAATCAGGAATTGGAGAATTGGCTGGCATCTCAATTAAATCCGAAAATTGATGTAAATATCTTCGAAGCAGATATTCATGAATCTCACTTTGCTGTTTTTAAAATTCAAGCTACCCGAAATACTCCGGTAAGTTTCAAAGGTGAATATTTCATCAGGATAGGAAGTTATAAGAAAAAGCTGGATGACCATCCCGAAAGGGAAAGGCAAATATGGAAAGTTGAAGCCAATCCAGTATTTGAGAACGAAACTGCAATGGCAAGTGCCACCGAAGATGATATTCTTCAATTAATTGACTATCCATCTTTTTTCGATCTGCTGAAACTCCCCTTACCCGACAATCGCAAAGGAATCATCGACCGAATGATACAAGAGAAAATCATCGTTCAACATGGTAAAGGTTTTCACATCAAAAACATTGGGGCATTACTCTTTGCCAAGGACATTGATCAATTTGAAAACTTATCAAGAAAAGCCTTGAGGGTAATTTTTTACAATGGGAACAACCGTATTAACACAATTAAAGAACAATTAGGAAAAAGAGGTTATGCCAGTGGTTTTGAGGACTTGATAAAATACTTGGATGACAATTTGCCTTCAAACGAAATTATTGATAAAGCAATGCGCAAAAAGGTTTCGCTATTACCTTTGTTAGCTGTCAGAGAATTGGTGGCAAATGCCATTATTCATCAGGACTTCTCGGTAAAAGGAAGCTCACCCATGGTAGAGATATTTAGTAACCGAATTGAAATTACCAATCCAGGAAAACCATTGATCGATCCATTGCGCTTTGTTGATCATAATCCAGAAAGCAGAAACGAGATTCTTGCCCGTTTTATGAGACGCATAAATATTTGTGAAGAGCGCGGTAGTGGTATTGATAAGGTTGTTTTTGAATGTGAATATAATCAGTTACCTGCGCCCGAAATTATTGTGGGAGATAATTATACCCGTATTATTCTGTATGGACACAAAACATTGAGGCAAATGGACAAGCGAGATAAAGTAAGAGCTTGTTATTTACATGCATGTTTGAAATACGTATCGGGTGAATATATGACAAATCAAAGTTTAAGGCAAAGGTTTGGGATAGAAGAACAAAATTATCCAATGGCATCCAGAATAATTTCAGACACGATCGAAGCAAAATTCATTAAGGATTACGATAGTGAAAGTAAATCGAGAAAATATGCCAAATATGTTCCTTACTGGTTCTGATTTCTTATATAACCTTTATGTGCCTTATCGCCATAAATAAATTGCAACTCACTAATTAACAGCGCTTTTTTATGTAATTGTAATGTAACTGAGCAACAAGATGAGAAACAGCATTACCGAAAATGAGATGGAAAAAATTGCACTTTCGTACCCTAAAAATTTAGGTTGTTTTCACATTCCTGGTACCGATATTTCGCCCGATGGCGTGCACCCCGAAAGACAATATGTAACATATCCTGAAAGTAATTTACGACCCGAAATACCACCTGTTGCACATCAATCCCGGAGCAGCCGGAAACAAAGGTATTCACCAGGTTTGCACGGCTGTCAGGTTTGTTATCGACGGAAAAAACATCAAAGATTTGGAAGTGCTGGAATTTGAACGGGGGGCATTTAACGAGGAATGATAATCAGGCAAAAACGTCGGGAATGCAAGCAATGGCCTCAGAACGTTAAGCAATGACATCGGAGCATAAAACAATGATGTCGGAGCATAAAGCAATGACATCAGAACATTAAGCAATGATGTCGGATAATCGAGCAATGATGTCGGGAAAGCAAAAACCACTTTTCCCTCTTTTTCAACCTTTTCCCGCCCCATCTGTTTTGAAATGAAAAGTAAATACGATGACAAAATTTCTTTTCATTTTAATATTATCAGGAATGACACAGTTAACAAGTTCAGGACAAACCGAAACTGCAACCTTTGGTGGCGGATGTTTTTGGTGTACCGAAGCAATTTTTAAGAGTCTGAAAGGTGTTGAATCCGTTGAATCAGGCTATTCAGGAGGAAAATTAAAGAACCCGACTTACAAGGAAATCTGTACGGGCGAAACCGGTCACGCCGAAGTAATTCAAATCACGTTCGATCCGGCTGTGATCAGTTTTAGCGAGCTGCTCGAAGTTTTCTGGGAAACACACGATCCGACTACATTGAACCGACAGGGTGCCGATGTGGGAACTCAATACCGCTCGGTTGTTTTTTACCACTCGCCGCTGCAAAAAGAACTGGCGGAAAAATACAAAGCAGAGCTGAACAAGGAGAATGTATTTGGTAAAGCGGTTGTAACTGAAATTACTGCACTTGAAAAGTTTTGGCTCGCAGAGAAATACCATCAGGATTATTACGAAAACAATTCGACACAAGGTTATTGCCAGTTTGTGATTGTGCCTAAGTTGCAGAAATTCAGGAAGGTGTTTAAAGACAAACTAAAATAGCCAGGCCATGACTCGTAAAATCCTTCTTTTCACGCTTTTTGTTGTTTTTGCGGCTTTTCAGTCGAACGCCCAGCGCGAGTTTAAAATGCAGGAAGGCGATACTACTTATGTGATGAAAAGGTATGTTTTTATGTTGCTGAACGAAGGGCCAAAACGCGATCAGGATTCGGTTACAGTAGCCAAAATTCAGGAAGGACACATGAACCACATCAATGAAATGGCAAAGACCGGCAAAATGGTGATTGCCGGTCCTTTTGAGAATGCCGGAGAACATCGTGGCATCCTGATTTTTGATGTTGATTCTATTTCGCAGGCCATCCGCATGGAATCAACCGATCCGGCAATAGTTTCGGGAAGGTTGGAAATGCAGGCCATGTACTGGTGGACAGCCAAAGGGAGCAAATTGCCCTGATCTGTTCATCCGGTTTTCAGGAAGGAACTTCGCTGTTTCGCAGTTCCGGTTTTTCAACCGGAACAATAAGGACCATTCCAAAATAAATCAGAATACATGCGGGGTTGAAAAATGTAATCAGGGCAAATGCCATCCTTAAAAATGTCGGATCCCATTCGGGGTTGATGTAGTTTGAAATTCCGCTTATTACACCAGCAACTAATTTTTCGTTTGATCGTGTTAATCGTTTCATGACTTTGAGTTTTATTTGTTTCTGAGTTTAATTGTTATTCCAGTATTGGTTGTCAGTCATCCATGCTTCCAGTTGCATCGGCTCGTTTTGTGTGTTGAAATTATGGCTGTTAAGCATCCAGTTTTCTATGTCCAAAGCTGATTCAGTATTGGTGAGCGTTTCAACCGAGTTGAAATATTCTTCAACGGACATCCATGGTTCAATTTCCAATTGTTTTTCAATTTCAACTGATTCAGAAATTATTGCAATACTGAAATTTTTCGCGTCGGTCATCCAGTTTTCTATCGTCAATTCTGCTTCAGTGTCAACGGCGTTCAAATCTAAACTGGAAGTAAAAAGAGCTTCATCGGTCATCCATGCTTCAAGTTGAAGTGCATTTTCCTGTTCAGCTTCGAAAGCAAAAGTTGCGGCTGAATGATTTAATTTAATTGCAATCTCTGCATCGATTGCTTCAAAAACTGCATCTGTTTTCTTTGTTTCAGAAGCCTGATTGTTCATCATCACGGCCATTTTTCCGTAGCTGCTGTTATTTGAAAACTGGTTCCATAAATCCTGCGCATTTACTGCAAGACTAATCAAAGCTAAACCTACTATAACTGTGCTACCGCGTAAAATCATTCTTCTTACCTGTTCGTTAACTGTTTCCTGAGTGTTGTTCTGTGTTTTCATTTTTTTGTTCTCCTATTGTTTTAAGTTGTTTTTTTTGTTTCTGAATTTGTTTTCTATTTCTATGACGCCTGAATTTTGTTTTCGTTACAGTTGATATAGTACAATCTTTAAAAATTTACCTTTCGTTACAATGTTATTTGTACTGCAAATATATATCTTTTCTATGATACCATGCAACACATAGTACTAATAAATTTCAAAATATTTTTTAATAAATTTTTATGTCATTGAAAATTAATTGTTTAGATAGCAATATTTTTTCAGTAGAAATCAATTATTTTTCCGATGAAGTGTATTTTATCCTGAAAAAGAGAAAAATTCCGGCGAAAAATATTTCTCTGGAAGCGTGAAAATATTTAAGTGAGGTCGACAAAATTCCCTTTTTTTCAAAATAACCACAACGTGGTTGAATATGAATAGCCCTGAGTGAAACTCAGGGGGTGAGGGAAAGATAGGTTTTGCAACCCTGCAAAAGGTTGAATTTGTTCGTCTATGATATTCAACCCTTTGCAGGGTTGTTGTACGTTAAAATTATTTTACCCCGGACTCCATCCGGGGCTATTGACATTGAATCCCTTCAGGATTTCAAAAAAATACTTAATAACTAATTAACAGAAATTATTAATTTAGGAATTTTGTCGTACACCCTATATCTTTGTGAAATACATAGAATCAGAAAAATGATACTCAGCATTGAAGAACAAGACCTGGCAAAATTTATCATGGTAGGCGACCGTGTTTTAATACGTCCCAAAGATCAGAAAGGGAAAACAGCATCGGGATTGTACCTGCCGCCAACGGTTGTGGAAAACGAAAAAACACAAAGCGGATACATCATTAATGTTGGCCCGGGTTACCCGATTCCGGCAATGACCGATGCTGATGAACCCTGGAAAGAGAAAAAGGACGAAGTGAAATATGTTCCGCTTCAGGCAAAAGTGGGTGATCTTGCAGTTTATCTCAACAAAAGTGGCTGGGAAATCGAATTCAACAAGCAGAAATACATTATATTGCCACATTCTTCTATCCTGATGTTGATTCGCGATGAAGGTTTGTTTGAATAAAATGTGGACTGAAAAAAGTTATCATTGTTATCGAGTTGTCATTGTTAAAAAAAAAAGTTCAACCACGACAACCCGACAACAAATACAACAATTAGAACAATTACAACGAAAAACTACACATTGAACTTTCCTACTCTACAGATAACCGGCTCTGGCCAACCATTCATCTGGCTGCACGGAATGTTAGGTTCTGTAGAATCTGACTCGGTTTATTCGATGGTTGATTTTAACCGGGTATCTGAAATCGCATCGGTGATACGATACGATGCCTGCGGAAAATCGGTCACCGGTGATTATTCGTGGGATGGCATGACCGATGAATTGCTCCATCTGGTCAATCATTACAAATTCGAACCAAAGATACTTGGCGGAACTTCGATGGGATCGGGAACAGCCATTCATTTTGCAGTCCGTTATCCTGAAAGGGTAAAAGCGCTGATTCTGGTAACTCCTCCGCCGGCCTGGGAAAAACGCAAAATTGTTAAAGCATTGTATAATAAAATTGCCTCGAAAGCCGATCATTCCGGTAATCCTGAATTTATGAGAAAGCTGATTTCCATGAATCCGGATGTGCCCGATTTTTTTGAGCAGGAGAATCCCGGTACATGGGAGCGTTTGCTTGAATTCCGGCTTGGCTTTGAACAGCAGTATTATCCGCAAATTTATCGTGGCGGGGCAGCGTCCGATCTTCCTGCTCCTGAAGAAATTGAAAAGATAAAGATTCCCACATTGATAGCCGCTTTTCCTGATGATTTAAACCATCCGCTGGAAATTGCCCAAACGCTAAATAATCTGATTACCGGCTCTGAAATCGTGATCATTTCGAATTACGCCGATTACCGGAAATTTCAGGAAAAAGTAAACAATTTGGTTGGTTCGACGTTTTCTGATAACAAATCGTAAATATTAGTGCCGTTTTATTTTCAAATTGAAACAAGAGAATCGTTTTAATTGGTTTTTTTCATATCTTGCACACGAAAATTTAGATTATTAATTACATATAAATATCAGTTATGGAGAGAGTTTCAGACAGAGTTGCGTGTCTTTCAGAATCAGCCACCCTGGCTGTGGCGCAAAAAAGCCGCGAGCTAAAAGAAAAAGGCATCGACGTGATTAGCCTTGGAGTTGGTGAACCAGATTTTAATACCCCCGATTTCATCAAGGAAGCTGCGAAAAAAGCGATTGATGATAACTATTCTACCTATTCTCCGGTTCCCGGATATCCTTCGTTGTTGAAAGCGATTGTTGATAAACTCAAACGCGACAACGATCTGGACTATACTACCAATCAAATTATTGTGTCAAACGGCGCCAAACATTCGATTGCCAACCTGTTACAGGCTTTGATCAACAAAGGCGACGAGGTAATTATTCCGGCTCCATACTGGGTAACTTACATCGAGTTGGTGAAACTGAACGAAGGTGTAAATGTGATCATTCCAACAACTGTTGACAGTGATTTCAAAATCACACCAGCACAATTGGAAGCTGCCATTACTCCAAAAACACGCGCGTTTCTGTTCAGCAGTCCGAGCAATCCAACCGGAAGCGTTTATACCAAAGCTGAACTGAAAGCTTTTGCCGATATTTTTGCAAAACATCCGAACATCATCGTGATTTCCGACGAAATTTACGAGCACATTGTTTATGGAATCAAACACGAAAGTATTGCACAATTTCCTGAAATTAAAGATAGGGTAGTGGTGGTGAATGGCGTTTCGAAAGCTTTTGCAATGACAGGTTACCGCATCGGTTACATCGCAGCTCCGCTCTGGCTGGCCAAAGCCTGCAACAAATTGCAGGGACAATATACTTCAGGACCATGTTCTGTTTCGCAAATTGCTTCGGTTACAGCATTGAATGCACCTCTTGATACAGTACAAGCGATGGTGACTCAGTTCGAAAAACGTCGCAATTTGGTATTGTCGATGTTGGCTGAAATTCCCGGCGTAAAAACCAGCAAACCCGATGGTGCATTTTACGTGTTTCCTGATATTTCGTCGTTCTTTGGAAAATCGGATGGTACATTGACCATAAACAATGCCGACGACATGGGCTTGTTTATCCTGTCGAATGCCTTTACCGGCGTGGTTTCGGGTGAAGCTTTTGGCGCTCCCGAATGTATACGGATTTCGTATGCTGCTTCGGAAGCCGACCTAACCAAATCGCTGACCCGCATCAAAGACGCTCTGGCAACGTTGAAATAAAAAGTATCTTTTTTAAACTTCAATATGAAGCCCGGTGGATTGAGTTCTGCCGGGCTTTTTTGCTCAAAGCACCAATTCGTAATTCGTGCTTCGCCCACCTGCGATTTCCTTTCTCAACAGATCTCTGTTTATCAAATCCTGAATATCACGTAATGCTGTATCAGTCGAGCATTTGGTGATTTTTGCCCATTTGGACGAATTCAACTTGCCTTCAAAACCGTCAAGCAGTTTATTCAGCATCAGCCGCTGACGCGCATTGAATACAGTATCGTTGTGCTTGTTCCAGAAATCGGACTTGTACAGCACTTTTTGGAAAGCGTCTTCCGTAGAAAGTAACGAATGATGCAAACAATCAAGATACCATGTCAGCCATCCGGTTATATCGCCACTGCTGAATTGTGTTTTTTGCAATACCTCGTAATAAACCTTCCGTTCAAGCATTATTTGACTCGACAGACTGTAATATCGTTGAGATGTATCATCAGACCGGGCAAGTAATAAATCTGAAATAGCCCGGGCTATGCGACCATTTCCATCGTCAAAAGGGTGGATGATGATAAACCAAAAATGAGCAATCGCCGATTTTAATACGGGGTCAATCGGCACATCCTGATTAAACCATTGTATAAACTTGTCCATTTCCACTTTTATCTGGCCGGGCGGAGGAGCCACAAAATGAACTTTCTCTTTTCCCATTGCTCCCGAAACTATTTGCATCTCGTCCTTCCGGTAGCAGCCAACATCAATTTTATGACTACCACTCCAACCTGTTGGGAAAAGTGCTGCATGCCAGCCAAACAATCGTTCTTCATTGAGTGGCTGGGTGTAGTTTTGAGTTGCATCAAGCATCATTTCAACCACTCCGTCAATATTTCTGTCGGAATAGACCATGCCTGCATATTCCATTCCCAATTTCCGTGCTATTGAAGATCGAACCTGCTCGTAATTAAGTATTTCCCCTTCTATTTCAGAAGATTTCAATACATTGAGCGTCAGAGTTGTAAGCGTGGTTTCCTCTTTCAATGAAAAACCCAATGCGCCCATCTGCCCCAAAAGTTTCCCCTGTAAATGACGGACTTTCCCGAGCGTAACCTGTATTTCCTGTTCGCTCCAAGTAAATTGAGGCCAATTGTCGTATTGATAGATGTACTTTACCATGATATTTCTATTCGGCAATTGCGGCATTATTCGCCGCATATCTGCGGTAAATATACAAATTATTCGCCGCAACGTAATTATTCGCCGTAAATTTGCGGTGAATAGAATAGTTTTTCGCCGCATTGAGGGAGTTTGAAGGAAGTAGATTCGGATCACAGATTCATATTTCAGAAGGATTTAGAGGGTGCCAGATTGACAAATTGCTTTTGATTCCTGCCATAAAGAATTAAATTTGTTTAAAATAGTTAGTATGTCAGAAATACAACCATTAGAACATTTAAAAGCAGAAAACTTCAAATAGGCTCATTTTATGCAGTTCGAAAAACAATACAACAACAGCTCCGACAGTTTAAAACTGAAATTCCTGCATGGTATCATCCAGCACAATGCTAACCTTCAGAGTGCATTTGTCAATTTCATTCAATCGGAACAAAATGACACTGAGGGATTCCCGATGAAGAAATTTATGGAAATTGTTTCGTCAACCAAAGAAATATACCAATCAGATTTTGAGGCTATTGACTTTGAGAATCCCGATTGGGATAATTACCATGCGCCACATTCGGGCTACATCGAGGATTGGGAAGCATACCAACAGGCAAGCGAACAGGAATTTGAAGCAATTTTCAATTCATTTACATCTGATGCTGTAAACAAAATTTTGGCTCAGAAACCTGTGGAACTTGCTGCCATGCTCATTGGGTTGTATGAAGCCACCCAGGATACAGAAATTGAAGATGATATGGGAAATTTTGATGATGTGAATGAACATCTGTTAACCGAATTCAATTCAACACTTCAGGCTATTACAGACAAGCTAAAAATTGCCGCCATTTCTGAGAAATCTGTATTTGCGTCTTTCGATAAATTTGCAGAATATGCTGATGCTGAGTATCCTGGGAACCCACATTTTGCAAGTTATTTCGAACATTTTTTTCTTGCCCTTGCTGAAAAATCGACAAATGCAAATCAAATTTTATCAATTATAGACAAATCAACCATAGAGCGGCAATCGGTGCCTGAACTTATTCTTCTGCTCAATAAAAATTCGGGTAATAAAACCGAATGGCTGCAGTCTGCCCTTCAGTTCTACCGATTAAACAAAGAGGTTGCAAAACAGTTGCTTCAATTTTATTTTGAATCAGATAAACTTCATTTTGTAAAAACAGCCAAAGAACTGTTTACTTCCGACAAACGGTTTTGGGCGGATTTTCTTAAAGATTACATAACAACAGAAATCGACAGAAAGCTATATATCGATGTTTTTTATCAGCTTACCACCGATACGGAAGATATTAATCATTACATGAAAATACGGGAATACCTTACCGAGACCGATTTAAACAGGCTTCTTGGAGAATTTACCTGGAACAAGGTATTTCCGGTGCGTATTCTTGAAGTAGAAAAGCGATACGAAAGCATCAAAACCATTGTCGAAAAAAATCAAGAAGACTGGCATTATACGGAATTAATAAGGCCTATTTTGGAAATTTATCCTGAATTTTGCTTTCAGAATATTAAAAACAAGGCAGTTAAAACCATTGAAAACCAGAGGGGGAGAGATGTTTATGAACGAATTTCCGCTTGGCTTAAATTGGCTCAGGAAATACCAGGATTTGATATTGAAAAGCATGATCTGATTTTGCAGCTTTACAACCACAAGCCCAATCTGCCAGCATTAAAAGATGAAATGCGAAAGGCGAAGTTGGTAAAAATTTGGTAATTTTATTCTCAAAATAATTAAAACTGTCGTTATGGATGCCCAGCAACTGTTAAACGGAATACTTCCCATTTTGCATTCTGTAAAAGAGGATAAAGAAAAACTTCAAAGAATTCTTGATTTTCTACTCGAAGAGATTTATGAAAATTCAATAGAAGAGGAACCGAAAGTTCCGGAAAAATATCGTGAACTGGTTAAATCCATAGCCCAAAATATCGATTGCGGATCGGTTTGCTTCATTAATCCCGAAACGTTGGAAGTAGAAGAGATACCTAAGACGATGCTCGACGATCCTTATGAATACAAGATGCATACCGGTACCGACAGCGATCAACAAACCTTTTTACATGAAGATTGGGAAACGTATATCAGATTTGACCCCAGGGAATCACACGAATCGTTTGGCATCATGGAAGGTTTTATTGACCAGCTAAACGACAAAACCCTAAAGAACAAACTTCAGAATGCTCTGAATAACCGCAAGCCTTTTGCCAATTTTAAAAATATTATTGAAACCTCAAGCATCAGACAAGTCTGGTTTGATTACAAACAAGGCCAACTTGAAAAAATGGTTTGGAAAGAGCTTGCCTACGAACTTGAGCATCTTGAGGAAAATATCAAGAAATATTGCGAAGGAATTAACGGCTTCTATAACGACGATGGCACCAAAATTGACC
This sequence comes from Prolixibacteraceae bacterium, assembly GCA_019459485.1. Taxonomy (GTDB): domain Bacteria; phylum Bacteroidota; class Bacteroidia; order Bacteroidales; family Prolixibacteraceae; genus Aquipluma. The sequence continues at coordinate 27,612 of JAIBEZ010000077.1, read as the reverse complement.
CCGATTCGGTACCTGTACCCGGCCTTTGTATCATTTGCCGGAAACACCAAATTGACGACTGGGACGAAAACCTGCTTTGCCTGATGAACCGCAACGATCAGCGCAATGAATCTGATTTTAAATGCGGGGCTTTTGAAATGATCTGCTAGATTGCACATAAGCATCAGCTGCTTCGAACAACTTGGAGGTATATCCGGAGGAGCGGGGGCTCCCTTCGACACGCTTCGCTGCTCAGGGAGCGGCACTCCAGTCTTCCGTCTTCCGTCTTCCGTCTTCGGTCTTCCGACTTTCCGCCTATTCCTTCCTTGCCCGGTCCATTTCCCTTGTTGCGTCTTTCAGTTTCAGGGTTTCGCGTTTGTCGAAGGTTTTTTTCCCTTTGGCAAGCGAAATTTCCAATTTGGCCAGTCCGCGGTCGTTGATGAAAAGTTTGAGTGGTACAATGGTGATCCCGCCTTCTTTGGCTTTTTTCTGAATCTTAGTCAGTTCTTTCTTGTGCAGCAGTAGTTTGCGGTCGCGTTTGGCAATGTGGTTGTTACAGGTTCCCAATTCGTATTCCGAAATGTGCATGTTCCTGACGTACAATTGGGTTCCCACAAAAGAACAGTATGAATCTACCAGGCTGGCTTTTGCTCCCCGTATTGATTTTATTTCGGTTCCGGCCAGTTGTATGCCGGCATAAAAGTTTTCAATGATCTCGTAATCAAAGAATGCCTTTTTATTTTTGATGCTTATATTTTGTTGTTTGCGTACCATTCTGTTGTATTTGCTTTGCAAAAATACATTATTAAAGCATCACTCAAAGTTTTCTTTCAAATCGAACCATTTATTTTAACTGTGCGATTTCCCTTTTCAGGAATTTGGAATATTGTGAATACATGAAATCGAAGAACGGTTGTTCCGTTTCTTTCGCCCGAGCAGCTTCAAGTGCGTTGATGTAGCGAATGCGATCCTGCTGAAAAACGATCGAAAGTGGCAATCCAAAATATGCCTGCACAAAATTCATTAGTAATCTTGATGTTCGCCCATTTCCGTCGCCAAAAGGATGAATGCTTACCAACTGAAAATGAACATGAAAGGCCAGATCACATTTTTCTGCAAAAGTATCGGCTGTATTCAGCTTTTCATTGGTTTCCTTACAAAGCTGAGCGACCATTTCCGGCACTTTTTTGTAATCAGGGAAAGTCCTTGTTCCGGCCCGAACCGTACCAAAGCGGAATTCGCCTCTGGCGATATTGTAATTTCCCAAAGCCGTATTTACTTCAGCTCCTGTATTCTTCATCATCAAAGCACTTATTTCCTGAAGGAATTCCGGACTCAGCTTTCGTTTTTTTTCGGCTTCTCCCACCACAAATTGCAAGGCATGAAAATGATCAACCACCATTAAATGATGATCAAAAGGTTTATTTGTTGCCGGTTTGCCATATTCAAGCAAATTAACAACCTGCGATTCTGTCAGCGTACTTCCTTCGATGCTGGTTGAATGATGCGTGATGGCATAATACGAGTATTTCCCGAAATCAATAATTCCTTTCGAGCGAAACTCGTAATCTAATACCAACGCTTCAATTTTTGCTTTGTCCATGGCCTTTATTGGAAAATTTGAATTCAAAATTAACAATTTAAAACTGTATTTTTGCGTCTCTAAAATTCCAGGAATTCATGCACAACGAAAAATACAATCTCATTACCATTCTTGGTCCAACCGCTTCAGGAAAAACGGCTGTGGCCGCCAAAGTCGCATCGGTACTCGGTGGAGAAGTCATTTCTGCCGATTCGCGTCAGGTTTATCGCGGAATGGACCTGGGAACCGGTAAAGATTACGCCGATTATTTGGTGGACGGGAAACCGGTTCCTTACCACCTGATTGACATTGTTGACGCGGGATACGAATACAATGTGTATGAATACCAGAAAGATTTTTTAAAGATTTTTGATGATGTAACCAATCGGGGCAAACTTGCAGTAATGTGCGGTGGAAGTGGCTTGTACCTGGAAGCCATCCTGAAAAACTACAAACTGATTCAGGTTCCGGTAAACGAAGCGTTGCGCGAAAGTCTGGATGACAAATTGCTTTGGGAACTGACCGGAATTTTGAGATCGTACAAAAATTACCTGCACAATCAAACCGATACTGAAAGTTCAAAACGGGCAATTCGTGCCATCGAAATTGAAGAGTACTATTTAACTCATCCTGAAATTGATACGGGAATGCCGGACATAAAGAGTTTGGTGGTTGGGGTGAAATTCGACCGTGATTCGCGCAGGAAAAGGATCACTATCAGATTGAAACAGCGGTTGAAAGATGGAATGCTGGACGAAGTGCAGCGTTTGCTCGACAGCGGATTAACTCCGGAACAATTGACTTATTACGGTCTGGAATACAAATACATGACACAGCATCTGATGGGGAAACTCACTTTTCAGCAAATGTTTGACGGATTAAATGTTGCCATTCACCAGTTTGCCAAACGGCAGATGACCTGGTTCCGGAGAATGGAAAAACAAGGCATTGAAATAAATTGGCTCGATGGATATATGCCTTTGGATGAGAAGCTTGAGCGGATTCTGGAGTGGTACAACAATCCTCAGTCGTGATTTTTTACAATCTCAAGAACCTGTTCAGGTTTAATTTCGCTGCCTTTCAAAATGTACCTTGCTTTTTCGTAGTAGGGACGCCGTTTCAGCATCATCTCTTCAATGAATAGTTTCAATTCTTCCAGCGATTTACCTTTGATGATCGGGCGTTCTGTTTTTGCATGAATCAGGCGGCTGACCAGCGAATCGGTATCCACATCCAGAAAAATACAGAAACCGGTAGTATTCATCACTTCCATGTTGTCGAAAAAACAGGGAGCGCCGCCACCTGTTGCCACAATTACATCATCGAAAGTGGAAACTTCATGCAATACATTTTGCTCTTTCCTGCGAAATTCAGCTTCGCCTTCCTCTTTGAAAATTTGTGGAATTGTGCGGAAATATTTCTCTTCCAGAAAAGTATCCAGATCAACAAAAGTAAGGTTTAAAGTAGCGGCCAGCTTTCGTCCCAAAGTCGTTTTTCCGCATCCCATGTAGCCGATTAAGTATATTCGCATTTTACAGTTCCAGGTTTCAAGTTCAAAGTTTCAAGTTCCGCTTTGTCTATCTTTGTCGAATTTCTTTTTTTTTATTGGATATTGGTTATTCAATATTGGACATTGGATATTCCATCAAAATAAACTCATTCGTCAGAACTCAATTTCCATCTGATTTGGCGGCGGTTCATCTCCATTGGTTGGCTTGTCGGTTCCAAACAGCAAATCTTCAAGATCCGGAATTACGATGTCCGGATTCTTCACTTCTTCAACAGGTTCTTCAGCCACTTCTTCGTCAGAAATAACCGGTTCCAACTCGTTTATTTTTTTTATTTCATAAGTCGAAAGACGCTTGCCTTTGGCCTTGTGCGATTTTACCCCGATAAATTCGGCTACATCAATAATTTCAGGTTCCCGACCTTCGTTCTTGCCGCCAAACTCAAGCTCCAAGCGTGGATGTCCCACCCAGGTATAACTGTAGAGTTTGTTCTCTGGGAATTCGCCGATGAACCCAACTTCCTTCTGTGTTTCATCTATCGGGAAACGTTTCACGTAATAGTAGCCCTGTTCGGCGTCAAAATAAACAGCTGTAAGTACCTTATCCGGATTGTATTTTTCGATGAGCAAAATGCCGTCGTTGAAATGGTTCGACAAATCAAAATTGCACAACAGATAATCACCGTTTTTATAGATGACCAGAATCATGTCGTCGGCGCTGAATTCGCCGAGGAACTTGCCGCGATTGTCGGAATTAAGCCTCCGAACGTCTTCGTCGAACCAAATTTTGCGTCCGCCAAGTGTTGAAACTCCTTTTTCCTTCAGTGCTATTTTATGTATTTCGTTCTTGGTCATGATATTGCCCATAGAAGCACGTCCTTTGATGGCCAGTTCGCCAAAATCAACTTCAAAAATCAGCTTTTTGATGCGCGGTTTAGGCTTCAGGGTTACGCGCAAAACTTCGGCTTCGCCATTCGGATTTTCGCTGAAATACAGAATGCGTGAACCTGGAGTTCCCTGTGTCAGATCGTATTCCTTGTCGCGGGTGACGCCGGTTACAGCCACACGCTTCATGTAAATAAACCCGTTTTTGCCGTCGCGATACACCACGTTGTAAATGGTGCGGTTGTCGTTTTTCTTGAAGATGGCAATGTGCAAAAGGTTTTTTCCGATGAATGCCTTTTCCGAAACCTTTGAAACAATGTAGGTTCCGTCTTTCCTGAAAACGATCACATCGTCCATGTCGGAGCAATCGCAAATGTATTCGGCTTTTTTGAGGCTGGTTCCCATAAAACCTTCCACCCGGTCGATGTAGAGTTTTTCGTTTGCCACCACCACTTTTGAAGCCACAATATTTTCAAAATTCCTGATTTCGGTGCGACGTTCGCGGCCTTTTCCGTATTTCGTGCGGAGGCGTTCGTACCAGGCAATCGTAAATGGAATAATATTCAGGATATTTTTATTGATTGCTTCAATCTCTTCTTCAATGGCCAGCAAATGATCGTTGGCCTTGTCGGTATTGAATTTCAGGATGCGCGCCATTTTGATTTCCATCAGGCGCAAAATATCTTCGCGGGTAACTTCCCGTTTTAGCTTTGGTTTCCATGGCGTAAGGCGAAAATCAATATGATCGATTGCCTCATCCATGTTTGCCGAATCTTCAAACTCTTTGTCTTTGTAAATGCGCTCTTCGATGAATATTTTTTCGAGCGATGAAAAATGCCAGGCTTCTTCCAGTTCTGCCTTTTTTATTTCGAGTTCAAGTTTCAGCAGGGCAACTGTCTGGTCGGTATTTATTTTCAGGATTTCGCTGACACCGATAAATTTAGGTTTGTCATCCTGTATAGTTGCGCTGTTGGGCGAAATGGATATTTCACAATCGGTAAAGGCAAACAATGCATCGATGGTTTTGTCCGACGACATTCCGGGAATCAGATGGATAAGAATTTCCACTTTATCGGAGGTGTTGTCGTCAATCTTGCGAATCTTAATTTTTCCCTTGTCGTTGGCCTTGATGATGGATTCGATCAGTGTAGAAGTAGTTCTTCCAAATGGAACTTCAGTTACGACCAGCGTTTTGCTGTCTTTCTTTTCAATTTTAGCTCTGACTTTAATCGAAGCGCCGCGTATTCCGTCGTTGTAACGCGAGAAATCGCCGGATCCACCGGTCGGAAAATCAGGATATAATTCAAAGTCTTCGCCACGCAGATAAGCGATGGATGCATCAACCAATTCAATAAAATTGTGGGGCAGTATTTTGCAGGCCAATCCAACGGCAATCCCTTCAACTCCCTGGGCCAGCAATAACGGAAATTTCACCGGAAGTGCGATTGGTTCCCGATTACGTCCGTCATAAGATAATTTCCATTTGGTCGTTTTAGGATTGAAAACAACATCAAGTGCAAATTTCGACAAGCGTGCTTCTATGTATCGGGGAGCTGCCGAGCTGTCGCCCGTGAGAATATTTCCCCAGTTTCCCTGCGCATCGATCAGTAAATCCTTTTGCCCGAGCTGAACGAGGGCATCGCCAATGGATGCGTCGCCATGCGGATGGTACTGCATGGTTTGACCGATGATGTTGGCCACTTTGTTGAAGCGTCCGTCGTCCATCATATTCATGGCATGCAAAATCCTCCGCTGAACCGGCTTTAAACCATCCTCAACATAGGGAACCGCGCGTTCAAGAATAACATACGAAGCATAATCAAGAAACCATTGCTGGTACATTCCCGACAAATAAATAATGCCGTCTTTTTTTTCTTCCTTCTGGAATTCTTCCTTGTTGGTATTTTCTTCAGTCATTTTAGCTAATTACAATAATTTTTACTGAGTGGGTGACTCAAAGTCATCCGCTCAGTATCTCACCTTTTAGAAATCGTCCTTTTCTACATACAGATTGTCAATAATAAAGTCCTGACGTTCAGGAGTATTTTTTCCCATGTAAAATTCAAGCATTTGAGATACCGATTCATGTTTCTTCATCAGAATTGGATCAAGTCGAATATCTGGTCCTATGAAATTTTTGAATTCATCAGGAGAAATCTCGCCCAAACCTTTGAACCGGGTTATTTCGGCGGTTTTGCCAAGTTTCGTGATGGCCGAAACACGTTCTTCTTCGTTGTAGCAATAGTGCGTTACTTTCTTGTTCCGAACCCTGAAAAGCGGTGTTTGAAAAATATACAGATGGCCTCTTCGTATTACTTCAGGAAAAAATTGCAGGAAAAAAGTGATGAGCAACAGGCGGATGTGCATTCCGTCAACGTCGGCATCGGTGGCGATAATTACCTTGTTGTAGCGCAAATCGTCCATGCTATCTTCAATGTTCAGAGCGGCCTGCAACAGGTTGAACTCTTCGTTCTCGTAAACCACTTTTTTTGTCAGTCCGTAAGTGTTCAGCGGTTTTCCTTTCAGGCTAAACACAGCCTGTAAATTCACGTCGCGCGATTTGGTGATCGAACCACTGGCCGAATCTCCTTCAGTAATAAAAATGGACGAATTTTCCCGCGCTTCGTGTGTACTGTTCAGGTGGACACGGCAATCGCGCAGTTTTCGGTTGTGCAGGTTTGCTTTTTTCGAGCGTTGTTTGGCCAGTTTTTTAATTCCTGAAATGGCCTTGCGTTCCCGTTCCGATTCCTGAATTCGCCGCAGCAATACTTCGGAAACATCCGGATTTTTGTGCAGGTAATTGTCGAGTTCTTTCTGAACGAAATTCGCGACGAAATTTCTCACGCTCGGGCCGTTGGGGCCAATGTCTTTCGAGCCAAGTTTTGTTTTGGTTTGCGATTCGAAAACAGGTTCTTCCACTTTTATGCTGATGGCTGCCACAATGGAAGCGCGGATGTCGGATGGATCGAAATCCTTTTTATAAAAGTCGCGGATCGTTTTTACAATGGCTTCGCGAAAAGCCACCAGATGGGTTCCGCCCTGTGTGGTGTGCTGTCCGTTTACAAACGAGTAATAATCTTCGCCGTATTGATTTCCGTGGGTGATGGCAACCTCGATGTCGCCGTTTTTCAGGTGAATAACCGGATACAGTGATTCAGATTCCTGATATTCTTCGAGCAAATCTTTCAATCCGTTTTTCGAATGAAATTTCTCTCCGTTGAACTCCATTACAAGTCCGCAATTCAGGAACGAATAGGTTTTCATCATATTGACCACATAATCGTCGATATAATGATAACCTTTAAATATCTTAAGATCAGGAGTGAAAGCTACGTAAGTTCCGTTTGGCTGATCGGTTTGTGCCACATCGTTTTCTTCTTTCAGAATTCCTTCGCTGAAACTGATTTCTTTCACCTCGCCTTCGCGAAACGATTTGATTAAAAAGTGGCTCGACAAAGCATTCACAGCTTTAATCCCAACACCATTCAACCCGACCGACTTTTTAAAAACTTCGGAATCGTATTTTGCCCCGGTGTTCATTTTCGAAGCAACGTCGAGCAATTTTCCGAGTGGCACACCACGACCAAAATCGCGGATGGTCACCAGTTCATCGCTGACATGTATTTCAATCTTCTTTCCGTTCCCCATCATAAATTCATCGATGGAGTTGTCAACTACTTCCTTCAGTAAAACATAAATTCCATCGTCACCTGCTGTGCCATCTCCCAGTTTGCCGATGTACATACCAGGGCGTTTCCGTATATGTTCCTGCCAGTCAAGCGTTATTATTGAACCTTCATCGTAATTCGAGACCATATTCTTTTTGCAATTTGGCACAAATATAAAGAAAACAAAAGTGGATTCATCTAAACTGTCTCAACCAATAATTAACAACAATTGGTTGAAAACTTCTTCAAATAATACACTTTTTAGCATAGAATAAAATCATATTTCCGACAATTATCCGTTTGGTTTACATGTTTACATCAGGGTTTTTTATTCCTGTTTAAAGCCATGTTTCTTTTATTGACAATTATTGACGGGGTATCATATTTAATTATCTTTGCGCCTACATGTCTGGAAAATACATTTACATAGTTTTAGCAGTGTTTCTGATTGTTATTCAGGCCAATGCGCAAGTGAGACCCGGAGGTTTACCTTCCGGTCGTACAATGGGGGGAAATACCGGAAGTAACACCGATGCTGCCAATCAATCGACTGAAGAATCGGAAGAACAAGCTAAAAAACCAAGTATTCCATCCGTTATAAAGGTCTGGGAATTAACCGATCAGGGTGCAAGAATGGATCCTTCGGAATTGGATACGACGCTTTCGTTTTTTCATGTTTATCATCCGTTTGAGCAACGCACCATCAGCAATATTTTTACCGGAAACAACGGTGGCGCCTACCAGACAAACGACTTTCTAAAACGCAAATTCAATTCCGATTTTTATTTTGCCCGCTCGTTCGATGCTTACTGGCTCACTCCTTCGCAAATTCAATACTTTAATACCACAACACCTTATACGGTTTTGGATTACACGCAAAGTGAAAACCGAAGTTCGAAGAATGAAACGAGGTTCAATGTTATTCATTCGCAAAATGTAAATCAAAAACTCAATTTCGAATTTATTTACAATCAAACGCGGTCGCAGGGGCAGTATCCAAAGCAGGAGAATAAATTTCACAACATTGGAATTGTAACATCCTACAATTCAAATGCATTTGTTTCTCATTCAAACATTATTTTTAATCGTTTGCAAGGGCAGGAAAATGGCGGGATTGCAGCCGTCAGCGAGAACAATAAAACTGAGGATTACACGGTCAAAATGGACGATGCTGTAAATAAAATACAGAACAATAATTTTTACACATCGAACGAATACCGGCTGGGAAAAACGGTGGAAGCCGATAGCGCTGAATATATTGTTGACGCATTTATTCCAAGGGTTGGGTTTATTCATGAACTTGAATATTCGGGCAACAAACGCAAGTTTACCAAAGACAATGCACAAAATTTCTTTGAAAATGCATTTATTGATACCATCAGTACCAACGATAGCTTGAAATACACTCGTCTGACCAATATTTTTCAAATCAAGATTTATGAAGCCCCTGACCGGAAATATACTTTCGGAAAACGCGCATACATCGGCAATGATCAGCTTTGGTACCTGTTTTCAGCTCCCGGGAAATATTATCCTGAAAAGCAATCGAATACGTTTGTAGGTGGTGGATTATTCAGGAATGAAGGAAAATTCTGGCAGTGGGAGGCCGACGGACGAATTTACCTTACCGGTTACCGCGCCGGTCAGACAGAGTTGAACGGTTTCATCAATAAACCTTTGCGAATTGGTAAGGACACCACCAGTCTGCGTATTGAAGGTAGCCTGAAATCACTGGTTCCTGAATATTTCGACCAGTATTATTATTCGAACCATTTTGAATGGCAAAATAACTTCGACAATATCAACGAAATGACAATCCGGGCGAGCGTCCATTCGCAGGAATTCAGGACAACCATTGGGGCTGGTTATTCGCTCCTTGGAAATTATATATATAACAACGAAGCAGCTTTGCCAACTCAAGGCAGTGAATTGCTTATTCTTTCGGCCTATTTAAATAAAGATTTCGACAGTAAACACTGGTTGATACGCACCCAGTTTCTGGCGCAGAAAGGGAGTAACGAAAATTATATTCATTTGCCGGCGGTTGCAGGATATATCAGTATGAATTACAGAACCGTTATTTCTAAGGTTTTATATGCGCAGCTTGGGATTGATACCCGATACAATACTTCATTTTATGCAGATGCATACGAACCCGGAACTTCCAGATTTTACCTTCAGAGCAAACAAAAAATAGGTAATTATCCTTTCATCGATTTTCATGTTAATCTGAAGCTAAAACGAACCAGGGTTTTCTTCAAATTAATGAACGCAGCTTCAGGATTAGTTGGCGAAAATTTTAATGCTGCACCTGATTATCCATATTACCGACGCACCTACAGAATTGGTGTTGCCTGGTCGTTCTACGATTAGCCTTCGACTGAGCTAAGGCTAAATGAGATTCGATCGAAGAATAGATGTGGATGATATTAAATAAAAAAAACCGGCTTCATCACCTGCATCTATTATCAGGGAGAGGAAGTACCGGGACTGCGTCACAAAGATATAAACTATATGGTATAATCATTTCTCTACTACGGCAGCCTTTCGAAACAATAAACAATAATACGATTTGTCCATATTAATTCTGACACCTAAAATATTCAATTCTGACTAAATTAAGGTTAATTCGAACACTTCAGACATCAAAGTTTTGAAGATTTTATTTCAACCTATTTCCCGTATTGATTTCATATTCTATACTACTGCGACTGCGACTGAATACTTTTCTTTCTTTTTTTTTTCTGCTTTACTGCGACTGCGACTGATCACTCCCATGTTTCTTCAGAATCTCAATCAATTCGGATAAAATCATAGCAGTGGCGCCCCAGATAATCTCACCGTTAAATGGGTAATATTTAATTTGCAACGGACCGGTAAATGTATCAAGAACGGTTTCCGAAGTGGTTTCATCTTTAACAAAATCGCTTATTGGAAAGAGAATCAACTCTTCCACTTCTCCTGGATTTACAACAAAATCGGGTTTTTTATCGGCCCATGCCAGAAATGGTTGTATCGAAAATCCGCTGACTTCCAAATATAAATCCGACAGTTTACCAAGAATTCTGATGCCCGAAGTGTCGATTCCAATTTCTTCCCGGGCTTCGCGTAAGGCGGTCATTTCCGCCGAAATATCTTCCTTTTCAACCTTTCCGCCCGGGAAGCTGACTTGTCCGGGATGGAAAGTCATTGTTGCAGGTCTTCTGGTTAAACAGGTGTAAATCTGTTCACCTTCAGGAAAAAGCAGCAGTAAAATACTGCTTTGTTTTATCAACCTCATTTCATCTTCGCTTGAAGCCAAACTCCTGCCTGGCGGAAGCATTTTCCGATGCGCTTCAATTCCCGGTAACTCACCGTGGAAAGCCTCTTCCAAATATTTCAGGATAGGTGAATGCATAATTTTGGCTTACTCGAAACGAATCGTTTTTTCAGGTGAAACTTTGGTAATGAAGTAGGAGGGGAGCAGCAGCATTAATACAGTTATTACGATTGTTCCGACATTCAGCAGAACAATGTGCAGAATAGTCAGGTTTACCGGAACATATTCGAGGTAGTACGAAGTTGGATCGAGTTTCAGTACATGGGTGTATTCCTGTATTAAACAGAGACCGATTCCGAGCAGGTTGCCCCAGAAAAGCGCTTTCAGGATGAGCATTACAGAAAAGTATAAAAAAACTTTGCGGATACTCCAGTTTCGGGCTCCCATCGCTTTTAGGATTCCGATCATTTGTGTCCGCTCCAGAATGATGACCAGCAAGCTCGAAACCATGTTGAACCCGGCCACCAGAATCATGAGTACCAGGATTACCCAGACATTCATATCGAGAAGGCTCAGCCAATCGAAAATATGCCTGTATTTTTCCATGATGCTGATCACTTGCAAAACAGGGCTGTCGGAGCTGGTATTTCGCAACAAAAGCTGATGAACCGACTTTTCCTGTTCCGAAATATTTTTGAAGTCATCGACCAGAATCTCAAAGCCGCTCACATCATCGTTTTTCCAATTATTCAGCCTGCGGATATGATTGATGTCAACCAGCACAAACATACGGTCGAACTCTTCGAGGCTGGTTCTGTAAATGCCAGCAAGTTCGAATTTTCGCTGGCGCGGAACGGCTTCCATCTGGTTGATAAAGAACATGGTAAGATCGTCTCCGGTTTTGAGTTTCAGCAAATCGGCCATTTGTTTCGAAATCCAGACTTTGTTACTGCGGACAGTGTCCTGAACATGAAAGGGTTCGCCTGCAACTTTGTTCTCCTGAAAAAACGACCAGTCGAAATCGGGGCCGATGCCTTTCAGAACCACACCGTGAATTTCTTCATCAGTTCGTATGATGCCCGGTTTGGTCGCAAATACCTGCACGTGCCGAATACCGTCAATTGCTTTAAGTTCTTCCAGAAAAGGTTGCTCCTGATTGATGGGACTGGTTTCGAACGATTGGTTGGAGTCGAGGTTCACAATCTGTAAATGAGAACCGAACCCGATCACTTTGCGGCCAACTTCCGTTTTATAACCGGTGACGATGGCAATCGACAAAATAAGCACCACCAGTCCGAGTACAATGCCGAAAAGGGCAATGTTCACGATCCGGTGCGACAGGTTATCGCGGTTTTCCTTTGCGGAAAATATCCTTCGGGCTATGTACAGGTTTGTATTCAATGTTTTAATTTATTTTCAACGCGTTCATTCACAAAAGGCAATACCAGCAAGGAAATCAGTCCAAAAACAATCAGCATCAAGGTCGTGCTGCCATGGGCCACCAAGGCGAAAATCTGCCCGTCAGCTTTGTCGATGCCATACAATGCAAGTCCTTCTATCACCATAAAATGCCATGCGCCAATTCCACCCTGCACGGGCGCTACCATCCCGAAACTGCCCAGAACAAAAACTGTCAATCCTGCCCAGGGAGTTAAATGCGATGTAAATTCAAACGAAAAGAAAACGCAGTAAGTCATCAGGTAATATAAAAACCAGATAAAAACGGAATGAAAAATGAAAGCGCCTTTGTTTTTAATGTTTCTGATACTATGAAATCCTTCGATGAACTGATTAAAAAGGGCAATCACTTTTTTTGCTGCACCACTTGCCCTTATTTTGTGCCGGGTGAACCAGAGAATCAAAACAAAGGTCACCAAAGAAATTGGCAGCATGGGTGAACGCAATATGTTACCCAATTTTTCTTCCACTTCAGGATTGTTGTTTAAAAACTCAAGCACCTGACCAAACTGGGTAAATACCACAAGAACCAAAAACAAAAGCAGCATCAGCACATCAATCAACCTTTCGAGAACGACAGTGCCGATCAGTTTTGTAAAAGGAATTTTTTCGTAGCGCGAAAGTATGCCGCACCTCGAAATTTCGCCCATTCGCGGCAAGGCAAGGTTCATAAGGTAGCCAATCATTACGGCCAGAAAAGTATTTATTGTCCGTGGTTTGTGCCCCAGTGGTTCGATAATCTGGTTCCACCGGATGGTGCGGCTGATGTGGCTCAGCAGTCCCAGGAAAACGGAAACGATGATCCAAAAATAATTGACTTCATTGCTTAAAATACTTTTGATGCGGTTGATATCCTGATCTTTGTAAACCCACCAGAAAAGCAGGACTCCGAGTATAAAAAAAGAGAGGAATTTGAGGGTTTTGAGGGTATTTTGTTTCAACTTTTCTATTTTTTTATTGATGTGTTTTAAAGTACTTTTGCTCCGGCAATAAGGATTTGTGTAAAAAGTCCTTATTCTGAATTTAGCAATATGCACAAAAATACAGTTTTGTTTTAATTAGGGCTGTTTTTTAAGAACAATTTAAGAATACGTTCAAGAACCAATATTAAAAAAATGACAATCGTAAGGGCAAAGAAGAATCTGGGGCAGCACTTTTTGAAAGACAAAGACATTGCTCAAAAAATTGTTGAAAGTTTGCAGGCCAGCAACGTGAACAAAGTACTTGAAATTGGCCCCGGTATGGGCGTATTAACAGAATTTCTCCTGAAAAACAAATCGTTCGAAACATCTGTTGTCGAGATCGACCGCGAATCGGTTGATTACCTGAACGAGCATTTTTCTGAACTGAAAGATCGCATCATTTCAGCCGATTTTCTGCGAATGAGAATTGACCAGATTTTTGACGAACCATTCGCCATTATCGGTAATTTCCCTTACAACATTTCGTCGCAAATATTTTTCAGGGTATTGGAGTTCCGCAATCAGATTCCGGAAGTAGTCGGAATGCTTCAGAAAGAAGTGGCAGAACGGCTGGCTGCCGGACCCGGTTCAAAAACGTATGGGATTTTGAGCGTTTTCCTTCAGGCATATTACGATATTGAATATTTGTTCACAGTTGACCAGGATCAATTTAATCCGCCGCCAAAAGTTAAAGGTGGTGTCATCAGACTCACGCGAAACAAAGCAGAACACCTCGACTGCGATGAAAAACTCTTCAAAAGCGTTGTGAAAATGGCTTTTAACCAGCGACGTAAAACCATGCGCAATTCGTTAAAAACCATGATTACCACCGACGAGCTAAAAGTCAACCCGATATTCGACAAGCGCCCCGAACAACTCGGAGTGGCCGAATTTGTAAAGTTGACAAGGCTGATTGGGGAACAGGACGGGGCAGAAAGTTAACAGTGGTCAGTCGCAGTCGCAAAAGCGGAACTTGAAACCTTGAACTTGAAACTTTGAACTGTATTAAGTTATGAAACTTGAACTCAACAGAAATTTAATTGATCAGCTTTCGCAACTGATCGACCAGAAAGCTGATCATGATATTATTCAGATCATCAGTGAATTCCATCCGGCTGATATTGCAGAAATAATAGAAGAGCTTAACTCTGATGAAGCCAAATACCTCTTTTCGCTGCTCGATGGAGAATTGGCCGCCGACGTATTGGTTGAAATTCCGGAGAATGACTGGAACAGTTATTTGAAATTATTGCCCCCTGACGTAATTGCCCACCGGTTTATCGAGTACATGGAATCGGATGATGCTGCCGACGTTATGGCCGAACTCGACGAAGATTTGCAGGACGAGGTATTGCTTCAACTTGAAGACAAGGAACAGGCTGGCGACATTGCCGACCTGCTGGAATACGACGAAGATACTGCCGGGGGGATCATGGCCAAGGAATTGGTGGCGGTGAACGAAAACTGGACAGTACAAACCTGCCTGAAGGAAATCAGCATTCAGGCGGAGGACATTGACGAAATTTATTACGTGTATGTTGTTGATGACAATTTCGTACTCAAAGGCGTGCTTTCCCTGAAAATGCTGATCATGAAGCCTACCCATACTGTGATTAAGAGTATGGTGACAGAAGATGCCCATTTCGTGCGGACCGATGCAAGCCAGGAAGAAGTAGCGCAGATCATGGAAAAATACGATTTGGTAGCGCTTCCGGTGGTCGATCAGATTGGACGGTTGAAGGGGAGAATTACAATCGACGACGTTTTGGATATTATTCGCGAAGAGGCCGACAAAGATTACCAGATGGCTTCGGGTATTTCGGGGGATGTGGATGCCGGCGACAATGTTTTTCAACGCGCCTGGATACGAATTCCCTGGCTTTTTATCGGAATGGTTGGCGGAATTATCGGAGCTGGAGTGCTTGGCTCGCACTCGTCGCAACTGGAGCAGATTCCTGCGATGGCATTTTTCATCCCACTCATCGCTGCAATGGCCGGAAATGTGGGCGTTCAGTCATCGTCAATCATTGTGCAGAGCATTGCCAGTGGGACACGCAGTTTCGATTCGGTTGGCCGGAAACTATTAAAAGAACTCACTGTCGCTTTTAGCATTGCCTTTTTGTTCTCGATACTCATATTCGTTTACAATTACTTCTTTAACGGAAACATGAGGCTTACTTATTCGGTGAGCATTACCTTATTTATTGTGATGATTTTTGCTTCGGTATTCGGAACCGTTATTCCACTTGTGCTGAACAGGTTCAAAATTGATCCGGCTGTTGCAACCGGCCCGTTTATCACCACTACCAACGATATTCTCGGATTGCTTATTTACATGACGGTGGCCCAAATGTTTTTTAAGATATTGTAGATGCAAAGCAAGTCAGGGCTTTACCTGGAGTGAAACTCTGACTGAAATTATTTTCTTATTTATTAATTGTCAATGTTTTACCACCAGCTTTTCGCTGATCATTTCATCTCCAATTTTAACACGGACAATGTAAACACCGTCTTTCCATGTTGAGGTATTTATTTTTGTTTGTTTGCCTTTTATTTTGGAATTCTTTTCCTTCAGACTTTGTTGTTGGTCATATACTTCCAGTTCCCATTGTGTATTTTCATCAATCGTTTTTCCATCTTGAGGTATTATTTCCAAAGTGGTTTCATTTGTTGCAGGATTTGGGGAGAAACCCAAATAATAGCTTCCGCAATTATAACTGCTGCCCATATATCCGGTAATAATCTGTATTTTATTGTTGCATCCGGTTGCAGTATTGGTGGCATTAACTGTAATTGGCCCTCCCGGTGATGAGTTTGTATTGATTGAAATTATGTTTTGAAGAGTATAAAACTTTGTCCAGGCCGAAGGAACAGTCCAACTGTAATCGGCAAGAGGTACCGGGCTGCTATTCATAACATAAATGTGGTAGGTTGTATTAGGGCATAAAATCCAGGTACCATACATATTGGTCGCATGAACCCCGTCAGAACGGTAAACATCGAACGAAACCTCGCTTGCATCGGGACCTTTAATCCACACATCTTTTTCAGCCGTAAATGTTTCACCGGAAGGCATATTAAACGTGTAGGTAATTTTTCCTTTTCCGTGGTACATTGGAGACGCGGTTATGTTTACAGTTTCTCCGGTTCCGGAAGTATATCCGTTGAAAAACAGAGAGGGTGTAAGCGCCCAACTAATATTTGTTGCCGCAGGATCTAGATCTATCGTTGCTGTACCACTTGAGCAAATAATGGTTGGGCAGGTAATTTCTGGGGCAAGAAAGAATTGTTTAACTTTTATGTAATCAATCTCAAATGGTTGAGGTAAGACGAAATCATCTATGGTTACACCATTAAACAAGGCATAATTGGCAATGACTTCCCCTTGATGAATTGGAAAAGTGGCACGTTCCTCAAAGGAGCCATTTATTTCTTCAATTCCTACATAGTTGCCATTTCTTAGATATCTTGAGAATGAATAAACTGGAGTTATCATATTGTCAACAAAGAATTTGACTTCATAGGGAGTCCAGTAGCATTTATATACATGCCAGTTATTTACATTAGCAGGGTAATTGTCATAAATTCCAGGCATACAGCGTGAAGAGTTCCAATACCAGTGAATTACATTATTTATTTCAGTTCCATTTTTGCCATTTCTCATATTTTGTTCAAAGAAATCAATCTCATTTGCGAAACCAGGAATACCTCCAAAAAGCCAAAAAGCAGCCCATGAACCTGCACCAACAGGAAACCTGCATTTAATTGTATATTCTCCAAAATGGAAGTTCTGCTTAGTATAAATTTCTCCTGATGTGTAGTTCCTTGATCCCCATGTAGGATCTCCCGTGACTCCAGAAGGAGGGGATACCCAGTCCCAAGTAGTTTCTTTTCTTGCAACCAGTTTTAGTGTACCGTTTGATTGATATACATTAGTGGGATTATTTTTGTAATGCTGTGCTTCTGATTCAGTATTTCTTACACAACCAGTCCTTACTCCCCATATTGATGGATTCAAGCTACTTTCATTAAATTCATCATATAGGATCGAATATGTATAAATGGGATTCCATTGACGCAAATTAGGTGTGGAAATACTTTTCAGAATCCCTCCAGGACAATCATCCCCTAAACAAAAAACAGGAATGACGAATAAAAGTAAAATACCTGTAATATATCTCATGTTATTTAAAATTAAATTCATACGAAGCTTTTACTCCTATAGTAAAGGGATTAAAAAATTCCTTAAGCATAAAATTATTGCTTAACTCGTAACTTAAAAAGGGATTTATTACCAAATTTGATCTTTCACTTACAGAGATAGCCCTTCCAACACCAAGCATTACATTATACGGCCGAGCATTCATCCAAAGACCATCATTGTAGTCATGTGCAACTGACAGAGAGTTGAAACCATAAGTACTACGTTGTAAGAACTTCCCCCAACTAACACCAATGCTCAGAAAATTTGAATATATTTTATGGGAGCTAAAATGAAATCTGAGCAAAAGAGGATAGTTTATTTTATTATAATTTACCTCGTATCTATACGGTGAAGAATTAAGATGTCCAACTTCTGAATTTATTCCGATAAGCAAATCAATCCTGTTAGCAAGTTTCACACCAATGCTAAATTCGTAACCGGGATCCAAAAGATTGGTTTTTGACCTTAATTCCGAATTATAAGCAGTATTAGAAAATGAATGCTTAACTACACCTCCCATACCCATGAAAAATTTTGTTGTTTGCCCATTGCTTTGTATCGAAAGGGCTATTATAGCAATAAAACAACTGATTTTTGAAACTGTGTTCATACAAAAAATATTAACGTGAAATTAAATTATGTTTAAATTGCTGGTTGCTATTTTAAATTCAGATAATAATGGTGGCGATCGTTTCATGTTTTAGTTTTTAAGGATATTCAAAGTTAAATAATTATATAAAGTTGAGGCTATAAATAACCAAAAGGTTGCTCAAGTAATTTATGTTTGTAAACATAAATGTATTGCAGATAGACATCACCCCTCTGCAAAGCAAACCAGGGCTTCACTTGGAGTGAAACCCTGACTAATCTGGCAGATGCCTTCTTGAAATTTGGAACTTCCTGCCCGCAGCAGGCGTGGAAACCTGGAATTTTTTCTATACGCTGTTCATTGCTGTTACCGGATCAAGCCGTGAGGCCGAAAGTGCCGGGATAAAACCGGCCAGAACGCCAATTACGCCTGAAATGGTCAGTCCCAGAATGATGTTTGCCATTGTAAGTGCAATGGTCATGTCGGCAACATAGCTGAATATGGTGGTTCCGATAAAAATAAGAAACAGTCCCAACACACCGCCCACCATCGACAGCACAACCGCCTCGAAAATGAACTGAAGTAAAATGAAGTATTTTTTTGCGCCGAGAGACTTTTGAATACCGATGATTTTTGTCCGTTCCTTTACCGACACAAACATGATATTTGCAATTCCGAAGCCGCCCACCAAAATGCTGAACCCGCCGATGATCCATCCGGCGAAATTGAAAACCTTAAAAAATGAATCAAACTGTTTCGATATTACACTCACTTCGTTGATGGCGAAATCGTTTTCCTCCATTGGTTTAAGGCGGTGCAGCGATCGCATAATCCCTTCCAGTTCAGCCACAAATTCATCGTGGTCGGCGCCGGGCTTGGCTTTTACATTGATGGTCTGACCCTGGTCACGATTGCGCACATCCACCATGTTCATGGCAAAAACCACCGGAATATGAATTCGTTTGTCCATGCTGGTCCCGAACATATCGGTTCCTTTTTTTGCATAAACACCAATTACCTGAAACCGGTATCCCTGGAATTTAATTGTTTTGCCAACAGGGTTTACGTTACCAAAAAGTTTTGTCGCTATTTCGCTTCCTAATATTGCAAGGTTTGCTCCTGAGTTCGATTCTGAGTCTGTAAAATAACGTCCTTTTTCAATTTCAAGGCTCCAGGTATCGATTAATGCGTGTGTTGTGGCAAGTACTTCGGTATTTTCGGCTTTGCTATTTTCATATTGCACGGTTCGGTTGAAGCCAAAGAAGTAAACGGCATCCTGTATGGTTCTTGATCTGCGGGCCAGTTCTTCAGCCTCTTCAATTTTGGGAACCGGACGGTTCATGTATTTCCACCAGGGATATTCCGATTCACCTTCAGGAGGAGACCATGGCCATTTTTGAATGTAAACCATGTCGCTTCCCAATGAATTCAGGCTGTTTCGGATGTATTTCTCCAGCGAATCGATGACAGTGAAAACCGAAATAATGGCAAATATGCCGATGGTGATCCCCAACAGCGAAAGAAATGTCCTCAGTTTATTTCCCCGAAGAGAACCAAAGGCAAACGAAAAACTTTCAAGAATTAATCTGGTTAACAGCATATCCTCCGATTTGACAATTAAATATACATTTCTGAACCCTGAAAATTAGTTGCATTTTTCTGAAATGATTACAAAATATGTGGAAATAAAATTCGGAAAATCATTGTTACTATAAGCTTAATAAAGCGGTTTTGTGCGAAATAAAATCAAGGTGTTTTATTATATTTGTGCCCAAATTAGAAAAGGATTATAAATGAAGGACTTAAAAAAGATAAAATCAGCCTTAATTTCAGTATATCACAAAGATAAGTTAGATCAGATTGTAAAAAAACTGGACGAACTACACGTTACAATTTATTCAACCGGAGGAACACAATCATTTATTGAAGAATTGGGAACTTCAGTAGTTCCTGTTGAAGAACTTACCAGTTACCCGTCGATCCTTGGCGGGCGTGTAAAAACCCTGCATCCAAAAGTTTTTGGCGGAATCCTTAACCGCAGAGACAATACCGGTGACCAGCAACAAATAGCCAAATACGAAATTCCTGAAATAGATCTTGTGATCGTTGACCTGTACCCGTTTGAAGAGACGGTGGCTTCAGGAGCATCAGAAGATGATATTATTGAAAAAATAGACATCGGCGGAATTTCGCTGATTCGGGCTGCCGCAAAGAATTTTAAAGATGTGGTGATCGTTTCTTCCCGCAATCAATATGATACCCTGTTCAATCTCCTGAACGAAAAAGAGGGCGCCACTTCCATTGACGACCGCAAAGAATTTGCCCGCCTGGCATTTGCAACTTCATCACATTACGACAGCGCCATTTTCAACTATTTCAATCCTGAACAATCTGAAGAAGCCCGCATCAGCGTGAACGACGGGCAGGTGCTACGCTACGGCGAAAACCCACACCAAACGGCTACTTTTTTCAAATTCAATAACAGTAATTCTGAAATTACTTTATCGAATGCCAAAGTGCTTCAGGGCAAAGCGCTTTCCTACAACAACATGCTCGATGCCGATGCTGCCTGGAAATCGGCCAGCGATGCTTATTATTCTGTAAGTCATCTGGAAAATAAAGTTGCAGTTTCGGTGGTTAAGCACCTGAACCCATGCGGACTGGCAGTTACCAACGACATTATGAAATCGCTTGAGCTGGCATGGGCCGGCGATCCGGTGAGCGCTTTCGGAGGCATCATTTGTTTTACCGGAAAAGTGGATAAAATTATCGCAGAATGGTTCGAAAAACGATTTGTCGAAATCATTATTGCTACCGATTATACTCCCGAAGCGCTGGAGGTTTTCAGTAAAAAGAAAAACCTGCGTGTGCTGGCAACTCCTGTTAAACCTGAAATAGCCGGTGAAAGATTGTACCGCTCCATTAGCGGTGGATTGCTTGTTCAGGATGAAGACGAAGGCCTTGAAACAGAATTCAGGAATGTAACAAAAATACAGTTCGACAGCAATAAAATGAACTTGTCGAAGTTTGGCTTAATAGCATGTAAGCATCTGAAAAGTAATGCCATTGCTTTGGTAACACAAAATGCTGACGGCTCTTTCTGGTTAACAGGTGCAGGAATGGGACAACCCAACAGGCTCGACAGTCTGCGCCAGCTAACCATTCCGCGTTTTAACCTGAAGGAAGGTATCAGTATTGAAGATTCAGTGCTTATTTCAGATGCGTTCTTTCCATTCCGCGACAGCGTTGAAGCTGCCAACGAATTTGGGATCAAATACATTGTAGAACCGGGGGGAAGTATCCGCGATGAAGAAGTAATTGCCGCCTGTGATGAATTCGGTATTGCAATGATTTTTACCGGAATGAGACATTTCAAACATTGATTTGAAATTGACATCCGGTCAGTTTTTTATTAGTATAAACTTAGAAAAACATACACATAAATGGGATTGTTTTCATTTTTAACCCAGGAAATAGCCATCGACCTTGGAACTGCAAACACAATTATTATCCACAACGATAAAATTGTAGTTGACGAGCCGTCGATCGTGACCATTGACCTAAAAACAGAAAAGCTTATTGCGATAGGCGAAAAAGCGCGTCAGATGCAGGGTAAAACCCATGCAAACCTGAAAACCATCCGCCCGTTGCGCGATGGTGTTATCGCCGATTTCAACGCGGCTGAGCAGATGATCAGGGGAATGATCAAGATGATGAACCCCAAATCAAGATTTTTCACACCTTCGCTCCGGATGGTCGTTTGTATACCTTCCGGCTCTACTGAAGTTGAAATCCGTGCCGTACGCGACTCGGCTGAACATGCCGGAGGACGTGATGTGTATATGATTTACGAACCAATGGCAGCAGCCATCGGTATTGGTTTGGATGTTGAAGCGCCCGAAGGAAACATGGTGGTTGACATCGGTGGCGGAACTACCGAAATTGCAGTAATCTCGCTGGGCGGATTGGTTACCAACAAATCGATCCGTATTGCAGGCGACGACCTGACTGCCGATATTATGGAATACATGCGCCACCAGCACAACATTAAAATTGGTGAACGTACTGCCGAAGAAATAAAAATTAATGTAGGATCGGCCTTGTCGCAACTCGACAATCCGCCTGCTGATTATTTGATACAGGGGCCAAACCAAATGACAGCCCTTCCGATTGAAGTACCGGTTTCCTACCAGGAAATATCACATTGTCTGGAAAAATCGATTTCGAAAATTGAAACAGCTATTCTCAGCGCCTTGGAACAAACACCTCCGGAATTATACTCCGACATTGTAAATCGCGGTATCTGGCTGGCAGGGGGTGGTGCATTGTTGCGCGGATTGGCCAAACGTTTTACTGAAAAGATTAATATTCAGTTTCATGTTGCCGAAGATCCTCTGAGGGCAGTGGCCCGCGGAACCGGTATCGCACTTAAGAATGTAAATAAATTCACTTTCCTTATCAGGTAATTCTGAAAAGGAAGGGGTAAACCTTCCAGCTGATGAGAAGTTTATTTCGTTTCTTATTACGAAATTATTTTTTAATGATGTTCCTTGCACTCGAAGCCATTTCGTTTGTTCTGATTGTCAGTTTCAACAATTACCAAAGGGTAGCATTCTTTAATTCAAGTAATAACTTTGCGGGGGCTGTATATGAAAAATTCAGTTCAATCGACGATTATTTCAGTTTGAGCCGTACGAATGCACGTTTGGCCGCTGACAATGCTTCGCTGCGCAAACAATTGCAATACAGGATGAGCCTGCAGGAACAATATCCGGTTAACAGGCCCGATACAGTTGATGCGCCTGCCTATATTTTCACATCAGCAAAAGTGATCAGTAATTCGGTAAACAAACAATTGAATTACATTACCCTGAACAAAGGTTCGAGGCACGGAATAAAACCCGACATGGGTATTATAGATGCCAATGGAATAGTTGGCGTAATCACCGATGTTTCACCAAACTATTCAACCGGATTGTCAATGCTGAACAGGAGGTTGAGTGTTCCGGCAAAAATCACAAAAAACAATTATTTCGGTTCACTGGTGTGGGACGGTGAGCATTACAATACCGCCGACCTTAGGGAAATTCCGTTTCATATCATCGTAAATGTTGGCGATACGGTCGTTACCAGCGGGTATTCGAATGTTTTTCCTGAAGGGATCATGATCGGAACCATTAAAAAGTTTGATGTTGAAAGCGGGACAAACTTCTATAATATCAAAGTGGCACTTTCCACCAATTTTAAAACGCTGAAATACGTTGAGGTAGTTCAAAATACCAAACGAACAGAATTAAAAACTCTTGAAAAAAATAACATCAGTGAATGATTAAAGACATCGGAAAATATGCGGTCATGTTTGTGGGGCTGATTTTGCTCCAGGTGCTGATCCTGAATAATATCCAATTCAGCGGTTTCGTAAATCCGTATGTCTATATTTTATTCATCATGTTGTTGCCTTTTACCGTTCCGGGTTATGCAGTTCTCGGGCTGGCTTTCCTCCTGGGATTGTCAATCGACATTTTTAGCAATACGCCCGGAGTTCATTCCAGCGCAACCGTTTTACTCGGCTTTATCCGCCCCGGAATTGCCAATTTAATTTCCTCGCGCGAAATCATTGAAAAGGGAAACACTCCAAATATGAAACAGTTGGGTTTTGCAAGTTTCCTGAAATATACCATTATTGTTGTTCTCATCCATCACTTCTTCCTGTTTTTTGCTGAGGCATTTTCATTCGCAGGGTTTTTCCATACTTTACTCCGGATAATTCTCAGCAGCATTTTCTCTATTGTGATTATTCTGGCCAGTCAGTTCATCATTTTTAAAAATTAGCAGCGGGTGGATACTTTCTCGAAACGCAAGTATATTATTGCCGGCATTATGCTGGGAATAGCTGCCATTTTCGTACTACGGCTATTCACTATTCAGATTACAAATAAAACCTACAAACAATTTGCTACCCGGAATGTACTGCGAAAGGTAATTACCTTTCCGGCACGCGGACTGATTTATGACCGCAACAACGAACTGATGGTTTACAACAAGGCTGCATACGATTTGCTGGTTGTTCCGCGGGAGGTAAAACCTTTTGATACACTGTCGCTGTGCAATATTGTTCAGTTGGATAAGAAAGATCTGATTGATGCATTGAACAAGGCCAAACAATTTTCAAGATACAAGCCATCAATTGTTGCAGGACAAATTTCCCCTGATATTTACGCGCCACTTCAGGAAAAACTATACAAATATCCCGGCTTTTTTGTTCAGTCGAGAACCCTGCGCGAATACCCCAGTAAAAGTGCCGCACAGGTTTTGGGTTTTGTGGGCGAAGTCAATCAGTCGTTGATCGAAAAGGACAATTATTACCGGTCGGGTGATTATATTGGTGTAACCGGTCTGGAGAAAGCGTATGAAAATGAACTTCGCGGAATAAAAGGCGTGAATAATTACATGGTGGATGTTCATAACCGGATTAAAGGCAAGTACAACGATGGTATATCGGATACGACTGCCGTACTGGGGCAAAATTTGCTTACCGGACTCCACGCCGAAGTACAGGCTTATGCGGAGTTGCTGATGACCAATAAAAGAGGCGCCATTGTTGCCATCGAACCTGCCACCGGCGAAATACTGGTGATGGTAAGTGCGCCATCCTATGACCCGAATTTGCTTGTGGGGCGGCAACGAAGTGTCAATTACGGCTTGCTGGTGAGCGATTCGATTAACAAACCAATGTGGAATCGTGCAGTTATTGGCACATTTCCTCCCGGCTCCACCTTTAAACTTGTAAATGCATTGGTTGCGCTTGAGGAACACGCAATAACACCTTTCGACCGGTTTTCCTGTTCAGGAAAAGGTTCATCACCCATCAAATGCACACACAGCCATGTCAGTCCAATAGCCATGCGCGAGGCCATCCGTGAGTCGTGTAATTCATACTTCTGGAATTTGTTCCGTTCACTTATCAGTCATTCGCCAACCTCTGCCGAAGGTTTTGAGGTATGGCGGAGCCATGTGATGAAATTTGGATTTGGTCAGAAAGTCGGTACTGAATTGTCGTCGGAAGTGAAGGGAAATATTCCGGAGGTGGCCTATTACGACAAATACTTTGGCCAGAAAAAATGGACATCGATGACCATCCGTTCATTGTCAATCGGACAGGGCGAACTCCTGATTACACCGATTCAACTTGCAAATATGGCAGCAACCATTGCCAACCGGGGATATTATATTACGCCTCATCTGGTGAAAGCCATTCAGGATACCAACAGGGTTTACCGTGAATTAAAATATGAGAAGAAACTTACGGGCATTGATGCTGAATATTACAATATTGTGATTGAAGGAATGCAGGCGGTAATTGAAGAAACCCGGTTGAGCCAATCAATCCGCATGGACAGCGTGATCATTTGCGGAAAAACCGGAACAGTGCAGAACCCGCATGGGGCCGACCACTCTGCTTTTGTGGCTTTTGCACCGAAAAACAATCCCAAAATTGCGATTGCAGTTTTTATCCAGAATGCTGGTTTTGGAGCTACTTATGCAGCCCCTATTGCTGGTTTAATTATGGAGAAATTTCTGACCGATTCGATTTCGCCAAAGAGAAAAGAGATTGAACAACGAATGATTGAAACAGACTTAATGAATGTAATTCAAGTAAATAAATAAGCTGCCGTGCCGAATAGAAACAACGTTTGGGCCAATATCGACTGGATCACAGTATCCATTTACCTGGCAATGATGTTCATTGGCTGGATAAATATTTATGCTGCCGTTTACAACGAAGAGCATAAAAGTATTTTTGATTTCAGTCAGCAATACGGAAAACAGTTGATTTGGATTCTTGCTGCAATATTTATTGCCACGCTCATGATCAATATCGATTCGAAATTTTTTGTGGCATTTTCGTTTCCCATTTATGTTATCATCCTACTGTTGCTTGCGTTGGTGCCCTTTATCGGTACTGAAATCAACGGCGCAAAATCATGGATTCAGATAGGGAATTTCTTGCTTCAACCCTCCGAATTTATGAAAATGGCTACTTCGCTGGCCATTGCCCGGTACATTAGTTCGTACAATTTCAAAATGCACAGCTACAAGTCGTTGCTGACGCTGGCCGGAATTATTTTTATTCCGGTGGGATTGATTTTCCTTCAGAACGACACCGGTTCAGCCATTGTTTTCGGGGTTTTTCTGCTTGTGCTTTATCGTGAAGGACTGAATGGTATTGTGCTGTTCTTCAGTTTTCTGATTGCGCTGGTATTTATTTTTACAATGGTTCTTGATCCTTTCGTAACTGTACTGGTACTAACCATTGTTGCATTTCTGATTAATTACCTGATTCGAAAAAAGACAAAGCGCAACCTTATCGGAATGGGTATTTTTGCAGCTATTTATGGCATTTTCTGGCTGATAAATTTTCTGGTTCAGGGAAATATCGATCCGTTGTTTTTCTTACTTACCGCGGCAGTGCTTTCATCAACTATTTTCTTTCTGTGGGCAATGCTACTTCGGAAAAGATCACTCGCACTTTTAATCGGAATTTATCTTGGAAGTGTACTTTTTGCCGTATCGGTCGATCACGTTTTCGATAATATAATGGAACCGCACCAACGCGCCAGAATCAACGAATTGCTTGGCATTCAGTCCGATTTACACGGTGCCGGATACCATGTAAACCAATCGAAAATTGCCATCGGATCGGGTGGTTTTTTTGGAAAAGGATTTTTGCAGGGAACACAAACCAAATTTGATTTTGTTCCTGAACAGAGTACTGATTTTATCTTTTGCACAGTAGGCGAGGAGTGGGGATTTCTGGGAACGACTTTGGTCATCGCCCTGTTTATGGGATTGCTCATGCGGCTGATCTATCTGGCCGAACGCAACCGGTCAAAATTCAGTCGTGTTTACGGATATTGTGTCGCCACCATCCTGTTTTTCCATTTTGCCATTAACATTGGAATGACAATCGGCCTTGCGCCTGTTATTGGGATACCTTTGCCTTTTTTTAGCTACGGAGGCTCCTCCTTGTGGTCGTTTACCCTGCTCCTCTTTGTATTTGTGAGGCTCGATGCCAGCAGGTTCGAACAGTTGAGTTATTAAGGGAGTTCCAAGTTTCAGGTTTCAAGTTCCAGGTTTTGCTTCGAAAGGGTGTTTCTGGTGTATATAAATTTTCTGAATTTAAATTCACAAGGTTTCGCTCATTTCGTTACCGGAGAAACCCGATAGGGTTTACTATTCATGACCCCCAATAAAATTGGGGGGAAAGGAACAAACCGCGAACCGCAACCCTGCAGTGGGTTGAATGAATGTATCTCCAAAACCTTCCCATGCAACAACGAATATGCTGTTTTAAGCTTCCCGTTGGTGATCAAATATCTTAACCCAACTTGCAGTTAATCCGAATGGAATTCTTGCTGTTCAATAAATTGGCAATTTTTAAGTTCGGATTTGTGTACTACGGATTTTCGTTTTACGAAGGGTGCGTATTTATATTTCAGGGCATCGTAAAGTTTCCGG
>JAIBEZ010000043.1 GCA_019459485.1 Prolixibacteraceae bacterium | reverse complement strand
TGAGGAATGGCTCCCTTTGCTTATTACTTTATCAAGATCTTCAATCTCAGATTTGCTTAGTTTGATTGTGTAAAGTACCATAGTTTTTCTAGCAAAGCTACACAATTAAACCGTCATATCAAAACTAACTTAACACTAGTTGCTGTTGGCGAATAATCAATTGACCAATTACCATTTGAGTCTTTATACGACAAATCTGCGTATCCATCACCATTATAATCCCCAGATGCAAAATATCCTCCCGAATAATTTATCCAAGACTCAGGACTACGATTAAGATCAATTTGACCAAATCCATTCCAAGCATAATCAATATAAAATCCACCGGGATAACCACTGGGAGGTATAACGAAAACATCATCCTTGCCATCTCGATCAAAATCATTTATTAAAAGAAGACTACTTTCACGGTATAGCACTATATTACTGATTTGGAAATCCCATTGATTAAAAGGATTTGCATAATCCACGGACCAAGTCCAACCGTCTTTTTGAGCTAAATCTACTTTTCCATCACCATTGAAATCGCCTGGACAAGGAATACCAGTTATTGCACTTTTCAACATAAGAGCAGAAGGTTCCTCAACTATTATATCAACATCCTGAAAACTATTATCTTTTGAACAGCTCACAGCAAATAATAATAATAATAATAATAATATGACGCCAAATAAATATCTAAATTGTTTCATTTTAATTGCATTTTTGATTTTTACTAATTCATATAATTTTTTTGATTTTGCAACAATTTTGTCGGATCTCTTATTTTAATCATATTTTAGGCTTATTAAATTATCGTGACTATATAATTAACTTATTGCTTTGATTTATTATTCTTTGATTCACATATTAATCCTTAAAATAGAGAAAAGGTAACCCTCAAATTCAAAATAATATTGAAAATTTTATACTTTGGAGCCTGTCGGACTTCTGCTAGATCCGTGTATTATTAGTCAAAAGAAAGGATATCCAATTACCATCTACAAAAGATTTCCTATATTAGATGAGTGAGCCCCTTCCCAAATCAGGTAGGAGTCATCTTAATCCCAAGAAATCCCAAAATTTTAAAGTCTCTAAAAAATAAGAATACCTTATTTCATATTTCAATATATGTCTGATTAACAGAAGTATAATATTTAGTTTAGAAATAATCCGTTTTTGAGGGTTACCTTTTCCTATTTTAAGCAATTAAATAGTAAGGTTAATAAAGTTTGACCGAAACCTATTTTTAATTATTTTTAATTATTTGATCATGAAAAAAACAAATTTTTATTGCTTTCTATTTATTCTGTCTTTTTTGAGTTTTAGTTGTACTAAGTCTGATCCCCAATCTCAAGAAAGTGTTGATTCACAAATCAATCTCGTATTAAAGAGTGCCGGTGATTTAAAGTATGATGTATTAGGTCAAGGCTATGATATAACGGGAACCAAAGACGATTATAGTTCTGTACGTCTACCTGTAATTAACATAGCCGCATTCCAACTTGCCCAACCAGCTAGAGTTCTTAAAGATGATGTTTTTGGGGATGTTTATAGCTCCAATTTTCAAGATAATTCTAAATCTTTTATGTCATCTATTGCTGTAGATACTAAAACTAGTGCGACAGCTGAACCGTTTAGTGGGTCTATCACAAAATATTATAGCAATTATAGATCTTATTCTTCGCAATATTCATTTGCAATTATTGATCAAGTAATTACACATTCAAGAATACAGCTTAATGCAGATAATTCTATGCTACAAAATTATCTTACTGACCCCTTTATAGCTGACTTGCTGACGAAATCAGGCGATATTTTAGTTCAAAAGTACGGCACTCATGTACTTATCGATATTAAAACAGGTGGAAAAATGCGTATGATATATAAATCCACGACTACACAAACTGATAAAAAGGAAACAGTGAAAGCAGGAGCGGTTGCAGCAGTATCTAAATTGTTTGGATGGCAGACCGGAATCGAATACAATTCAACTTTAACAGATAAGAATTCAGAAGGCTTTATAAATTACGAGACTACGGGCGGTTCCACACCTATTGTGGGTACAGTTGATGTCAAAACTGGAATACCCACTATTAATTTAGGTGCTTGGGGAGCATCCGTACATTCAGGAATACCCGGTACTGCTTATTTCTTATCTACGGACTATTCTAAAATAATTCCAATCTATGAACTTGTTGTAAATGCTACAAAAAAAACGGAGCTGAAGGTAGCTGTTGAAAACTATATAAATTCACATAAATTAAAAATGCTATCGCCATTTTATCGATATTATAATAGTGCCGGCAGAGGTCATTTGTATACTACTGACAATACTGAATTGCAGGGTGTTTCTGGTTGGGCTTATGAAGGTATAGAAGGGTATTTGTTTAATAATTATGAGATGGGTACAGTTCGGTTATACCGATATTACAACAGCGGTACAAAAGATCACTTTTATACTATAAATTTTAGTACTCTTGGAAGTGGCAATAGTACATGGTTTTATGAAAGTAGTTTTATTTATTATGTATATCAAAATCAGATATCTGGAACTGTGCCACTATATAGATATTATAATAGTTCAAAAAAACATCATTTCTACACAACCAATTGGTCAACTCTTGGAGAAGGAAAACTTGGTTATTCTTTAGAAAAAAAAGAATGCTATATTTTTCCTCAATAAACTATAAATTTCCATTTCGACAAAGAACACTAACATATCGTGTTTTTTGTCGAAATGTCGCTAAACTGATAAGGAATCACTATACTCAAAGCAAAATATCTCCCAAATATCTCGAAATCATGAGATAGCTTATATCATGCAAAATAGTATATTTTTGTTCCACTAATTTTTTAGGATTACGATGCTCGATCAATTAACAATTTGTGCCATAGCAACTTCTCCCGGAATGGGAGCCATTGCAACCATTCGACTTTCAGGAGAAAAAGCCCTTGAGATTGCTGATTCTGTATTTCAATCGCCAAAATCAGGTAAAAAACTGGTTGATCAACAACCAAATACCTTGCATTTTGGAAGTATTTCAGAAGGCGATGAACTGATTGACGAAGTGGTCGTTTCGGTATTTCGCGCGCCACATTCGTTTACCGGTGAAGATGTGGTGGAAATTACCTGTCATGGTTCAGTCTATATTCAGCAACGAATTCTTCAACTGCTAATCACAAAAGGTGCGCGCATGGCTCTTCCCGGCGAGTTTACCCAACGTGCATTCCTAAATGGGAAAATGGATTTATCGCAGGCCGAAGCAGTTGCCGATCTTATTGCATCTACCAACCGTGCAGCACAAAAAGTAGCGATTAACCAGATGCGCGGTGGATTTTCTTCGGAATTATCGAATCTGCGAAAGGAATTGCTCCATTTTATTGCCATGATTGAGCTTGAACTTGATTTCAGCGAAGAAGATGTTGAATTTGCTGATCGCGAACAACTTAAAAAGCTGGTTTCAAAAATTGAGACCATTCTCCGGAAGTTGAAAGATTCATTTCAGTTGGGCAATGCGATTAAAAATGGAATACCTGTTGCAATCATAGGTGATACCAATGTTGGAAAATCAACTTTGCTGAATGCCCTTTTAAATGAAGAAAAAGCCATCGTTTCAGACATACACGGCACCACCCGCGATGTAATTGAAGATGTGGTGAATATCCATGGAACGGCTTTCCGGTTTTTCGACACTGCCGGAATCCGCGAAACGACCGACAAAATTGAAACCCTTGGAATTGAAAGAAGTTACAGTAAACTCGATTTGGCAACTGTAGTGATTTTGGTGGTTGACGCCCAAAATGATTTTGAAACCGTTGCCAGTCGGATTGCCAAAATAAGGGAAAGAATTAGCGAACAGCACTTGATTATTGCTGCCAACAAAGTGGATAATGGCAATCTTGAAACTATAGAAGAACTCCGTGAAATGCAATTATCGAACAATGAAAAACTGGTGTTTATTGCGGCCAAACAAAAAACCAATCTCGACAACCTGATTCAGGAAATGCAACAGGCCGTTTCGTTGGATTCCATCAGTGAAGATGCAGTGATTGTAACCAATGTGCGTCACTTCGAAGCCTTGACTCGTGCATATGAATCAATTGAACGCGTGCAACTTGGACTCGATAATCTGATCTCTGGAGACTTCCTTGCCCAAGACATCCGCGAATGCCTTCTTTTCCTTGGTGAGATTACTGGGGAAATATCAAATGACGAGATTTTAGGGCATATTTTCAAGAATTTCTGCATCGGTAAATAATTATGATTATTATTAATTAGCAAATCACAATATCAATCATTAAATTGTTAATATTCAATTACATTTCAATTATTAGTTTATCGCTAATAATTAAAAATACTGCTTGTTTTGATAAAATTTGTACCGCATTTGTACCGCAAAATAAAAATTTGTATATTAGCTTAAAATTTTCTTCAAAGGTTGTACACAATTTGGACTATGGTGGACTATGATATAATATAGTGGACTATAAAATGGCGAAATAAATGAGCAGTAAATTAGAAATAGAGAAAATTTGTGAATGGTGCAGCAATCGTTTTGTTGCTAAAAAAACCACAACAAAATATTGCTCTCATGATTGTAATTCAAAAGCCTATAAATCGATTAAAAGAGTTGAGAAAATTAAGAATGTAGGTGAGCAAATTCGCATTCAGGAATACCAGAAACCACTCAGGCAATTAAAGGATAGAGAATATTTTAAGATTGCAGAAGTTGCTCTATTGTTAGGTTTAAGCAAGCAGTCTGTGTATAACATGATTTATAGTGGTAAGTTGAAAGCATCCCAGTTTTCAAGTCGAATGACCTTGGTAAGTCTTAAAAATATAGAAGAGATGCTAAAAAGTACTGCTGCCTATGAAACTCGACAAGTTAAAGAGCCAGAACTTATTACGGAATTTTATTCAACAGATGATATAAAGACCAAATTCAATGTAAAAGAGAGTTGGATTTATAGAATAGCTAATGGTGAAAATATTCCACGAATTTTAAATAAGGGCAAAAGCTATTTTAGCAAAAAGCATGTGGATACCTTTTTTAAAAGGAAAGGCTTTTTTGATAATCAGAATATCAAAGAATGGTATTCTGTTGCTGAAGTTGGTGAAAGCTATAATATGACTTTGTCCGCCATTTATAGTTTTGTTTCTGCCAATATAATTCCAAAGAAGAAAGATGGCAGAACTGTTTATTATTCAAAAGAACATTTTGATTTGGCCAAAGGAAGGGAATTACCAAAAGAGCCTGAATTCTATACGATTCCGCAAGCCATGCAAAAGTACAATCTTACCCAAGATAGTCTTTATGCTCATATCCGCAGTAAAAATATCCCTAAAATAAAAGAGGGTCGCTTTATTAAAATATCGAAGCCTTTTGTAGATCGAATATTTGAGAAACCTATAATATTTTAATTGATGGGTAGCACAAAAGTAACTTTACGGCAGCGAGAAATATCTAAAGGAAGATATTCTTTATATCTGGATTTCTATCCGGCGATACGCATTCCTGAGACAATGCAAATGAGTCGACGTGAGTATTTGGGTATTTATATCCACGAAAAACCTCGAACTGAAATTGAAAAGGACTACAATCGGGAAATGCTAACAAAAGCTGAAGCAATTCGAGCGATCCGGATTCAGTCGATTATTAATGAGAACTTTGGTTTTCTAGACAAAAATAAACGCAATGCAGATTTTCTGGATTATTTCTATCAGGTTTCAACCAGAAAAGACCCAAAATGGAGCATGGTATATGCCCATTTTGAAAAATTTGTAAAAGGTAAATGTTCATTTGGAGATGTAACAGTTGACTTTTGTAGGAAATTTAGAGCATATCTGCTATTTACTGATCAACTCAAAAGCAAAAAATTGAAAGTCTCTCAGAACTCTGCTGCTGGTTATTTTTCAACTTTTCGTTCATTGTTGAAAATAGCCTACAGAGATAAATTAATTAATGAAAACATTAATGAGTTTCTGGAAAGCATTGATATAAAAGATACTAAGAAGGAATATCTAACTTTGGATGAGCTCAAAATTCTATCAAAAACGCCATGTGATATTCCAGTTTTAAAAACGGCTTCATTATTTTCGTGCCTGACGGGACTGCGAATCAGTGATATTTTAAAACTAGATTGGGGTGAGATTGTCTTCGCTTCTGATGGTGAATACTGCATGAGATTATGCACGGAGAAGACCGAAACAGAAACCACCTTACCGATAAGTCTTGAAGCATTACAACTTTGTGGCGAGCGAAGTATCGGAAAGGTATTTAAGGGGTTGGAACGCAATATGACCCAACAACCATTGAAAGACTGGATTACATCAGCAGGTATTGAAAAGAACATAACCTTTCATTGTTTCCGGCACACTTTTGCAACATTGCAAATTGCACTCGGAACAGATATTTATACTGTATCAAAAATGTTGACTCATAAAAATGTTTCTACGACACAGATTTATGCTGATTTGGTAAATTCTAAAAAGCGTGAATCGGCAAATAAGATTAGTCTGAAATAAAAAGATTCTTTTTATCTTTATGATAAGATGGAAGACAAGAATTTAGAAAATATCATTCTTTACCTGATTGTAGGTTTTGCCGGAGGGGTTTTTGCCACCATCGCCAGACTGTTTACTATTATGTTGGGCTTTGATGCTTTTACAGCAAATGTATGTTTCTTCCTGGCTATTACAGTTTCAATCTTGGTCTATTTGAGTATTCATATGGTTTTGCGGAATTTGTTGATACCCTGGATCGGCAAGATCATTGTGCTCATCCCTTTTTTCAGACACAATCCGAAAGCCAAAAAAATAACCGGAACCCAAAGTCCTGACAATAAAGCTGAGCCACAAGCAGAGTTACGTTCAACGAGCGTTGACGAAATCAGAAAAGCGCATCAACTGGCAGAAGAAACGAAGCAAGATAAAACCCGGGCGACAGCCATCCTTTATACTCAAACCATATTTGCTCCATTTATTTTAGATCAGGATCTGAATCGGTTATGTCATTATATTGATCTTTACTCCGAGAGAAAAGAATTAGACCAAATTACTCCTATTAAAGTTAGCGACCAGATAAATACAACAGATGTTTATCACTTTGGATGGAACATATGGAACCATTTTCGTATTTCTGATCAAAACGGAATGGCTATATTCTTGAAAAAAGTATTTGCTCCTACGCTAAATGAGGTGAGTGATATAGAAACCATCAAGAAAAAATTGAGAATTCATGACCAAAATTGTACTATAAAACTGAATAGCAACCTTTTCAAGCAAGAATAATCACTGTCAATAAGTGTTTTTAAGGTGTTTTACTGGTGACTATTAACACCATAAAAACACCTTTTTTATTTGCACATAAACCATAAAAATAATGAATATGTGTGCAGATAAAATTACATTCGACAAGTTACCCGAGGCGGTAGCTTTTCTCATTCAGGAAGTATCTCAAATCCGTGAGTTAGTTGAGAAAAACAAACCACAACCCGCAGAAAAACGAAGACCCATTGAAATTGACGAAGCTTGTAGCTTTGTAAAGAAAGCTAAACCAACCATTTACGCCTTGGTTCGAAAAGGGTTGATTCCATGCTATAAGAATGGGAAAAAGCTTTATTTCTTTGAGGATGAACTTATGCAATGGATTTCCAATGGGAAAAAGAAAACAATCGATGAAATCAAAGCTGAAATCGAATCAGAACTATTTCTAAGAAGGCCACGCAAATCTTATGCGCATAATAGTTAGGTCCGTAAACTCAAAGTTATGGACACAAAAATTACAGCAAAAGATGTTGTCAGCGAGGCCTTGAATTATGCAGACCAACCAATTGGGTCTGAATTTCCTGTCTGGGTCTTTCCTGAAAAGGTACGGGAGATTATTACTGCAACTGGAGAGTGCCTTAATTTTCCAACCGATTACATTGCCTCCTCGCTATGTTTTGCTTTGTCGGTTGGCATTGGCAATACCCATGTTGCAAAAGTCAAGGAAGGCTGGACAGAGCGTGCCATCTTATATTTGGCGCTTATTGGTCGTCCCGGTACGAATAAGAGTCATCCATTGAGTTTTGCCCTTCAACCGCTGTTTGAACACGACGCGGAAGAATCTGTAAAGTTTAAGCTGAGATATAAAGAGTATGAAGAACTGTTGTCTTTGAGTAAGAAAGAGCTGGAAACACAAGGAATCTCAACCTTTCCGGAGGAACCGGTTCTAAAAAAGTTTGTAGTCTCAGATGTAACACCTGAATCTCTTGCTTTTATTCACGAGAACAACAAAAGAGGCATCTGTCTTTATTCTGACGAGTTAGCTTCCTGGTTTAAAAATTTCAATCGCTATACTAAAGGCTCCGAAGAACAGTTTTGGCTATCCTTGTATAACGGCAAACCCATTATTCTGGATAGACGCGGGGCAAAAAACTCCGTTTCCGTAAAGCGTTCATTTATTGGTGTAATTGGCACCATTCAACATGGAGTATTAAAAGAACTGGCCAAAGGTGAACGAAACCAGAATGGTTTTTTGGATCGCATTCTGTTTGTTTTACCCAAAAGCACGGAAAAGCAATATTGGAATCACCGACAGCTTCCACGAAACATCTTCCCGCTCTGGCACAACCTGATGAAAGAATTAATCAATCTGGATTACCCTGTGGATGAAAACGGAGATCCTGTTTCGCTTGAACTTCCGTTTGAAAATATGGCCAAAGAACAGCTTTATACCTGGCAACGCAAAAATACTGATCTCTATAATGCCGAAAGTAACGAAGACCTTCTGGGTGTGTATAGCAAATTGGAGATTTATGCTGTCCGCTTTTGCCTGATATTGCAAATGGTACGATGGCTGTGCCGGGAAGCTGAAAAAGAGTCTATAGATTCCGTCAGTGTTGAAGGAGCTATTGAACTAGTCGAATATTTCCGGAAGACCGCGCGTAAGGTTCAATCACTTATTGGATGTACTACCCGACTTGAGCAGCTCCCTTCTGACAAAGTAAAACTTTATCATGCCCTACCCCATGACTTCCCAACTTCTGAAGGAATCAAAATTGCTGCCGACTTTTCAATATCTGAAGATGGTTTCAAACGCTTTCTAAGTGATGCGAAAGAAAGCCTTTTGGATAATTACAAACATGGACACTACCGGAAATTGATTTAGCGCATTTTCCACATTATTCACACTTTGACATGTAAATCAAAGATATTCAAATAATTAAAAATTTATTAATCACTACACTTTCCCGCTTTTTCAATTTCTAAAATACGGCAAAATTGCACTTCGTCAATTCATTTGCGCATTTGGGAAACGACATAAAACCCACAATATCAATACTTTGATTTTGAAAGTGTGGAAAGTGCGGATAATTTGAAGAATAATGAAACGAGCCATCCAGATTTATCGGGACACATCAGCATGATTATCAATGGCGAGTTCCATCTGACAATTAAAAAACAAATTATAACAGATGAAAACACATAGATTTATATTGGAACCATACAAAGGCAAAACCACCCGCCACAATTGCCCATCCTGCAAAAAGAAAGGCTGTTTTTCGCGCTACATTGATACCGATAAGAACATCGAATTCCCGGATCATGTCGGGCGTTGCAATCGCGAGAATAATTGCGGATACCACTTCACTCCAAAACAATACTTTGAACAGAATCCGGAAAAAGCAGAGCTAATCCGTGATTTTTCTCCCATCCATCAAACTGTTCCACAACAAAAACCTATGCCCGTAAGCTTTATCGATGAGTCTATAGTCAATCGGAGTTTAACCCGTTACGATCAAAATAAACTCTGCCAGTTTTTGACTTCTGTTTTAGGAATTCAGAAGTCATTGAAGCTGATGAATCAGTACAAGGTTGGAACAGCAAATTATTGGCCCGGAGCAACCATTTTCTGGCAAACGGACTCATCGGATAAAGTCCGTACCGGCAAAATTATGCTTTACGATCCATCAAACGGCAGAAGGATCAAACAACCACACAACCATATTTCGTGGGTGCATTCAATGATTGGAGGCAATGAATTTAATCTGAAACAATGCTTTTTTGGCGAGCATCTTTTGAATCAGAAAAAGACTCTTCCCGTTGCAATTGTTGAAAGTGAAAAGAGTGCTTTAATCGCATCGTGTTACCTTCCCGAATTTTGTTGGATCGCTTCAGGAGGAAAACATGGCTGTTTCAGGGATGAAAATTTAAATGTTCTTGAAGGTCGAAAGATTGTTCTTTTCCCTGATTTAGGTGCATTTGATCAATGGAGCCTCAAATCAAATCACATGCAGGAGCTTGGATACGAGGTTGAAATATTCGATTACCTGGAGCGGAACGCATCAGCTCAACAGCGCAGAGAAGGCTATGATATTGCTGATTTCCTGATTCAGATCCAACCGGAAGAAGTCAACCTTCAAATGATGATAAACAAAAATCCGATGCTCAAAAAACTAATTGATCATTTCGATCTGGCATTGGAGAAGGATACAAAAACAGTATCGGAAGATCAAATGTATTCACAAAAACGAAAAGGTATCAGGCTCTGATCGGGTTATGCGTTGATATCGCTTTGTGTGGGGAGCAAGTTTGTGTTTCGGTCTGACCGAAACCTTGCTCTGCGAGGCAAAAACATCCCGTCGGTCTAATCTGAACAATTAAAAGTACAAACCATGAAAACAATCAAAAACAGAAACACGAATGGCAGGCCAACCAAAGAAGCTGCTGTAAAGAAAGGGTATAAAATTACGATCAAAATGGCTACTGAAGAGTATTATTCCCTCAAAGCAAAAGCACGTTCCGCAGATATTAACCGTAGCGAATTTATTCGCCGGTGTATCCGGTCGAGTGTGGTAAAGCAACATCTCACATCAGAACAGACGGGATATATCAAGCAACTAAGTGGCATGGCCAATAACGTTAACCAGATTGCCCATAGAGCTAATGCTGCCGGATACAGAGAGGTACACAATCATTGCCTTACCTTGACGAATCAGTTGGACAACCTGATTAAGATAATTGAAGATGATTGCTAAGATTGTACAGGGTCGAGGATTCCGGGGTGCAGTGAGCTATATCCTTGACAAAGATAATGCCCGTTTGCTTTATGCTGAAGGGGTCAGGCTGAAAGATAAGAAATCCATTAGCCATAGTTTCGTTGTCCAGCATAAGCTGAATCCCAACATCTCAAAACCAGTTGCCCATATCTCGCTGGATTTTTCGGTTCAGGATAAGAAAAGATTGACTGATCGGTTTATGGTTGATGTCGCTCAGGAATACATGGAAAAGATGGGATACAAGGATACGCAATACATTATTGTCCGGCACCACGACACTGACCATCCTCACATTCACCTGGTGATAAACCGTATTGATGATAACGGGAAACGGATTTCCGACCAAAATGAAAAGTTGCGGAACGTGAAGATTTGTATGGAACTAACAAAAAAGCACGGTCTTTATATTGCTTCAGGAAAAGAGAACGTAAAGGAGCATCGGTTAAAAGAACCCGATAAAACCAAATACGAAATTTATCATGCGCTGCAATCGGCTGTATCTAAATGCCGGAACTGGCAGGAATTAAAAGCAGAGCTACTCAAATCAGGGATTACAACCGAATTCCGAAATAACGGAGCGACAGACAAAATACAAGGAGTACGGTTTGGAAAGAATGGGTATGAGTTCAACGGTTCTAAAATCGACAGAGCATATAGTTATTC
Source organism: Prolixibacteraceae bacterium (assembly GCA_019459485.1). Classification (GTDB taxonomy): domain Bacteria; phylum Bacteroidota; class Bacteroidia; order Bacteroidales; family Prolixibacteraceae; genus Aquipluma. The sequence continues at coordinate 940 of JAIBEZ010000043.1, read as the reverse complement.
CAAAATCAGTTACCAACTGCAAAAGAATGAAAAGTTGCAACAGGTCCAGATAAACAAATCGAAACAATTAACCAGACAAGATAATAAGACGGATATTTCCTTGGGACTTGAAAGCTCATCTTCCATCATGGGAGGACTGTTCGATCTGATGAAACCATTACCCGTTTACGATGAAAACGAAGTAGAATTTTTTCGACAGGAAGCCAAAAAGCTGAAAAAAAGGAAAGCAAACCAATACAGACACCGATTGTAAACAATTTAAAGATTATTACTTATGGGTACCAGCAAAATGGATTCTTCGGCAGTTTATACCCTGTTCGAAGAATTAAAACAAAAGATAGATGAGCTAGGCAAGAATGGAACTCCTGGAGGACAAATGGATTCATCCACAAATTCGGATGAGATTATATCACTGATCGGGGAGTTGAAAGTTCAGATCAATCAACAGCAGTTTTCGCCAGAACAGATGAAAAATTTGGGACAGATTTCGGCATATTCTATTAGTAAGGTTAATGAGAGTCTCAATAAAGTATTTACTGAAATAAAAGCGGTAATTACCCCAATCGATGAAAAGATCAACCTGCTGAAGTCCCCACAAAATACATTTGTCCGTAAAGAGAATGTTTTTATCGTAGATTTCCGAAACAGTAAAGCAGCTCTAACAATGATCTCGATGGCATTAGTTATTTTACTTTCTTTTGGCGGGAATGTTTGGCAATTGAACAGGAATAGCCAACTTAAGGATAATGACCTGAAATACCGCTATATTAAATCGACCAATGGGATTAGTCCGGAAAACCTTAACCCAACTTGCAGTTAATCCGAATGGAATTCTTGCTGTTCAATAAATTGGCAATTTTTAAGTTCGGATTTGTGTACTACGGATTTTCGTTTTACGAAGGGTGCGTATTTATATTTCAGGGCATCGTAAAGTTTCCGG
>JAIBEZ010000039.1 GCA_019459485.1 Prolixibacteraceae bacterium | reverse complement strand
TTTATTGTCAGATGGAACTCGCCAATAATCATTCTCCTGTGTCCCGATTTATCGGGATGGCTCGTTTCGCATATTTATTATTTTTTCACCACAGAGAAACACAGAGTTGATGGAAGCAAATAATCCGTTCCTTGCCAACTTTAGGCACTCCGAACTCAAGCACACTTTAGGCACTTTTTTTATTTTGGCCTGATTTGCCCGTCACCTTCCACGATCCATTTGTAGCTGGTTAGTTCTTCCAGCGCCATTGGACCGCGGGCATGAAGTTTCTGAGTGGAAATCCCAATTTCAGCACCTAAACCAAACTGCGCACCATCGGTAAAAGCTGTTGAAACGTTGCAATAAACTGCTGCAGCGTCCACCGATTTCTGAAATATTTCAAGCGTCGCCTTATCTTCTGCAACAATTGCTTCGGAGTGTTTTGAGCTGTATTGAGCAATGTGATCGAGTGCCTCATCAAAATCAGTCACCGTTTTTACCGACATCTTGTACGATAAAAATTCGGTGCCGAATGATTCTTCATTGGCAGGTTGGAGCAGCGATGCCGGATATTTTCCTTCGAGTGCCTGAAATGCTTTTTCATCAGCATAAATTACTACCTGACTTTGCGGAAGAAGTTCTGTTAGTGCTGGCAAATCAGCAAGCCTGTTTTTGTGAATGATCAGGCAATCGAGTGCATTGCAAACACTTGGGCGACGGGTTTTTGCATTGTTTACAATCGCCTGTCCTTTTGCGGTATCGCCCGATTCATCGAAATAAGTATGACAAATCCCAGCTCCGGTTTCTATTACCGGAATACTTGAATTTTCGCGTACAAAATTTATGAGGCTTTGCGAACCACGCGGAATAATCAGATCGACCAATCCATGCGCATGAAGCAATTCGGCAGTTGCTTCTCGTCCAACAGGCAGCAATGAAAGTATGTTTTCATCCAGTTCGTGTTTCCGGAGTACTTCCCGAATTACTTTTACAATGGCCACATTCGAATCGTCGGCATCGCTTCCGCCTTTCAGTACACAAGCATTTCCTGATTTCAGGCAAAGCGAAAACACATCGAGGGTAACATTGGGCCGGGCTTCGTAAATGATTCCAATGACTCCAAACGGAACCGTGATCTTTTTAATATGAAGTCCGTTCGGACGGTCGGTCTCACTAAATATCCGTCCTAAAGGCGAAGGAAGTGAAACTACGTTCATAATGTCTGATGATATTCCTTTAATCCGGTCTGCTGTCAGCATCAAACGGTCGTATTTCGGATCAGCCGGATCCATTCGGCTCAGGTCTTTGGCATTTTCCTGAAGTATAAACGTTGTATTCGCGATTGCTGCTTCTGCCACATCCGATAAAACCTGATTTATTTTTTCTACTGAAACGAGGTTCAGTTTTCTGCTAGCTTTTAAAACCAGTGTAAGTTGCTCTTTTACTGTCATAACTTTTAAATATAAAGCCCCCTTCCAGGGGGTGGAAGGGGGAATATAACTCAGGAATTCGTTGCCGTTTGAAGGCGGAAATTTAAGGGGTCTATGAAAAGGGTATCAATATACAAATCCCGAGTTACTTAGTTAATATTATTCCATGATGTATAAATAATCGTAATGTACGACTGCTTTTTTGTTTTTGTTTCCTTTGTATTTTTCAGCTTTTTCAGCATTGTATTCCGACTTTCCGATTCCGATCAAATGGCCGGTTTCGTCTTTTATTTTTACCAGATCGCCCTTCTCGAAAGTACCACCGACGGATACAACTCCAACCGGCAACAAACTGGTTGCCTGACTTGAAAGCAATGCGTTCCGGGCGCCTTCGTTTACTACCAGTTCACCTTTGGCAAAGCTCTCGGAGTAAGAAATCCACTTTTTAACATTCGAGGATTTCTTCTGATCTGACAAAAACGTGGTATGAACGATTTCATCCTCCGTATTCATTATCCGGAGAAGCGTATTTTCATTCATTCCATTGGCAATGTGAACGTTGATACCGCCTTTTGCCACTTTTTTCGCAATGTGGTATTTGGTCAGCATCCCTCCGCGCCCAAAATTCGATTTTGCAGTCGAAATAGCCTCATTCAGCGGTTTGCTTTTGGACGTAATTTCGCGAATCACTTTTGATTCGGGCAATTCGGGCGAACCATCGTAAATTCCGTCAATGTTGCTCAGGATAATCAACGCTTCGGAGTTTTCCATCGAAGCGATCAATCCCGAAAGTTCGTCATTGTCAGTGAACATCAATTCAGTAACCGAAATGGTATCGTTTTCATTCACAATTGGTATCACCTTGTTTTCAATCAGCGTCGAAATGCAGTTTTTCATGTTCAGGTAATGCACCCGATCACTGAAATTTTCTTTGGTGGTGAGCACCTGCGCACACGACATTCCATATTTCCTGAACGCTTCGGCATACTTGTTTATCAGGATAACCTGACCAACTGCCGACCACAATTGACGTGCAGAAACAGTATCCAGCCTTTTACCATTCCCGATTTCGCCTCTTCCTGCCGCAACCGCACCCGATGAAACCAGCACAATTTCCACCCCTTTGTGGTGTAAAAATGCGATCTGGTCAACCAAATGCGAAATATTGGCGTCATTCAACGTGCCATCAGACTTGGTTAGAACGTTACTGCCAACTTTGACAGTTATTTTTTTATAGCGTAAATGTGTTTTCAAAATCAGCATTTATTGAAAGAGGCAATCAGTCCTTGTATCAAGGAAGAACTGAAACCTTTGTGCTCCATTTCATTCAATCCGGTAATGGTAATTCCGCGCGGTGTGGTTACTTTGTCTATTTCCTGCTCCGGATGTCTGCCCGATTCAAGAATCAACTGTGCTGCACCTTTTACTGTTTGTGCAGTAATAAATTGGGCCATTTCAGCGCTAAAACCCATTTCAATTCCACCCTGCATGGCAGCTCTCATGTAGCGCAAAGCGAATGCAATTCCGCACGATCCAAGTACCGTTGCCGCTGCCATCAAATCTTCAGTAATAATAAGCGCTTTGCCCAATTGATCGAAAATATGAACTACCAGATTGCATACTTCCTCCGATTTCACATTGGTCGAAATCAGGGTCATCGATTCCTGAATGGCAATTGCAGTATTGGGCATAATTCTGAAAATCTGTACTCCTGAACCGCTCAAGGCTTCTTCAAGTTTTGGAAGTCCCAAACCTGCAACCGCTGAAATCAGAATTTGATTTGAATTCAGAACTGGCTTGATCTCTGAGAGGATTTCATTTGCCTGATAAGGTTTTATTGCCAGAATAATAATATCGGCATTTCTTACAGCTTCAACATTGTTGTCAGTTGTTGTTGCACCTTGTTCCTGAAATTTTTTCAGAATACTGGTGTAACGATCGGAAACCGTTAAGTCTGATGGTTGTATTTGCTTCGATTTAATTAAACCAAAGGCAACAGCTCCTCCTAGATTTCCTCCACCAATAATGGTTATTTTCTGGTCAATCATCTTTTAAGTATTTACTATTTAGTAATTTACCATTTGTAATTTAAACGATAAGAAACATTTTCTCATTCCTGAATCGTTTCGGCCAAAGCTTCAAGGAAAACATCGGCTTGCTCTTTGGTCAAAGTTAAAGGAGAAAGTAACCTAATGGTGTTTGCTCCGCTTACGCCGGTAAAAATATGATGTTTTTTTAATAAAACATGACGAATGTCATTAATTTGTTGTGCAAATTCGAGGCCGATCATCAATCCGAGTCCGCGTACTTCTTTTATTCCTGAAAATTTCTTCAGTTTTCCGATCAGATAGCTACCTACTTCTTGTGCATTTTCGACCAGTTTTTCGTTCTCCATAATTTCAAGAACAGCCAGACTTGCCGCACATGCCAGATAATTTCCGCCGAAAGTAGTTCCCAGCATTCCGTGCCAGGGTTTTATTTCAGGAGCAATCAACACTGCACCAACGGGAAAACCATTGCCCATCCCTTTGGCTACGGTGATAACATCGGGTCTTACACTAGTATATTGATGTGCGAAGAATTTTCCGCTACGCCCGTATCCCGATTGAATTTCATCCAGAATTAGCAATGCTCCGTATTGCTTGCAAAGTTTTTCAGCCTCAACCAAAAAACCTTCCGCAGGAACATGAATTCCACCGATTCCCTGAATTCCTTCTATGATAACACCAGCTATTTCATTGGTTTTTAGCTGCTCTTCAAGTAATTCCAAATCGTTAAACGGAAGAATAATTGCATTGGAAGTTTGATTGACCGGAGCTATTAGTTTTGGATTGTCGGTTACTGCAACTGCTGCTGAAGTTCTCCCATGAAAACCCTTTTTGAAGGCTACTATTTTTTTCCGGCCAGTGACGAAAGAAGCCAGTTTCAG
>JAIBEZ010000013.1 GCA_019459485.1 Prolixibacteraceae bacterium | reverse complement strand
GGACGGTTCATGCCGGTTGTTAAACGATCGTAGTAATCTATTTCAGCGGTTAAACGGTTTTTCATGAATCCAAGATCCAAACCAACATTCAGAACATTGGTAGTTTCCCACGAAAGTTCAGGGTTAACCATTTTTTGGTTTACCAAACCCAATGCAATAGTGTTGGCGATCATATAATGATTGGCATTGAGTGTTTCTTGTTGTTCGTAACGGTCAACGCCACTGTTATTACCCAATCCGCCATAAGATATACGAAACTTACCGTTCGAAAGCCAACTTTCCAGATAAGAGCGGAGGAAGTTTTCTTCAGTAAAACGCCAGCCTATAGCCGCTGATGGAAAGAACCCAAACTGACTTCCGGGGAGAAATTTAGAAGATCCGTCGTAACGGAAGTTAACTTCAAGCAGGTATTTATCGTATGCTGCATAATTCAAACGTCCAATGTATGATTGAAGACCTTCGGTGCTTGAGTTACCGCCGGCTCCCTGTGTTGTACCTGCCAAAGCTGCATCAATTTCATGGAGCGAAGGATGCAGGCGGTCTGTACGCGAGCTGGTTTGTGAGCGGGCATACCAGTATTCTTCTCCATAAACAAACAATGCACTTATATCGTGATTGGTTGCAATGGTTGTGTTGTAATTTAACCTTCCGTTCAACTGGGTTTTGTAACCGGTGTTGGTGTAATTGCCAACTCCGGCATTGGTACCAACATAAGTACGTGAGCCAAATGTATTGGTCTGGAAGTTGAACGATTGGTTCGGAATAGCTGCTGAATAACGGAACTGATTATAGTAATTCAGCGAATAATCGATACGGGCAGTCAGTCCTTTTATCGGTGTCCAGTCCCAATACATGCTGGTATTGGCTTCCTGACGATTCTGGTAATTAAGGTTATTTGTATAAACCGTGTAAGGATTGTATGCCTGCGGATCTTCGGCGTAAGCCATTACACCACCGTAGTTTCCCGAAACCGGATCGTAAGGTGTCAATCCTGAAATGGCATACTGAAGGTCGAACCCTGCTGTATTGGTATCATCATCATCGGTAAATCCATCAGCCAAAGCATAAGTATATTTCGACCAGTTTCCGGCAAATTTAACCCCAACATTCATGTTCGAACGAACTTTGTAATCGTAGTTAAAACGGGCGTTGTAGCGCGAATAGTCGTTATTGATCTGAAGGCCTTTTTCATCCATCATCCCAACAGAAATAAAGAAGTTAGATTTTTCGTTTCCTCCTGAAGCTGAAAGGTTGTGGTTCTGAACCTGTCCATTGCGCATCAGCACATCCCACCAGTCGGTATTTGGGTAACGCAAAGGGTCAATCATTCCAAGAGCCATCCACTGGTCCACGGTTCCATCTTTAAATTTCTGGTTTGAGCGCAAGGTATTTACAGCAGCCAGCCTTTGATGAAGTGTCAGTGCACGCGGGTAATCCGCCATGAATTCATAAGCTTTTGTTGGATGTTCGAGGGAAAAGTTACTTGAATAGTTGATCCTTGTTTTATCCATTCCTTTTCCTGATTTGGTTGTTATCAGGATAACACCGTTGGCCGCACGTGAACCGTAAACCGCTGATGAAGTTGCATCTTTCAAGACAGAAATGCTTTCGATGTCGTTCATGTTCAGTCGGTTGATATCCACATCAGGCATCCCGTCAACAACCACCAAAGGGTTGGCATTGTTAACAGTTCCCAAACCGCGTATAAGCAGTGAAACATCGTTTTTTCCGGCCATACCCGAGTTTTGGTTTACTGCCAAACCCGGAATCAATCCGTTCAATCCCGATGAAACATTGCTAAGGGAACGGCTGGTGATTTTTTCGTCAATTTTAACCGCCGAAACTGCACCTGTCAGATTTACTTTTTTCTGGGTACCGTAGCCAATTACAACCACTTCGTCAACGCCCACTGTTTCATCCTGAAGTACAATGTCGAAAGTTGTTTTTCCTGAAATTGCTACTTCCTGAGAAATCATACCAACAAAGGAAAATACAAGAGTTTGGGCATCTTCAGGAACATTTAACCGGAAATTGCCATCATTGTCGGTAATGGTTCCGGTGGTGGTTCCTTTCACCACAACAGAAGTGCCGGGAATGGAATTGCCGTTTTTATCCTTTACGGTTCCCGAAACGCCTTTTTGCTGATCAACAGGAATCGGCGCGACCGTTGCTTTTTTAATTACTACCACCCGGTCGTCAATTTCATACGAAAAACCGTTTGGAATCAGAATTTTGTTCAGAATATCTTCCAGTTTTGCATCCTTCACCTGAATAGATACAGAAGGAATGTCCTTGAGAAGGTCAGACCTGTAAAGGAAGTAGAACTTACTCTGTTCTTCAATTTTCTTCAGAACCTGTTCGATACTGCTGTTTTCCAGCCTAAGTACCAGATTTGTCTGTTGAGAGTACACACTTGCCGATACCTGCAACAGGCTCAGCAACAAAAAGAATACAGTTATCCTCATCATAAGGAATAGTTTTTTCCACCCGTGCCAACGGATAGAGTTACATCGCTTTTTTTTCATAGATTTGTACTGTAAGTTAATACACATTATTATTTTACTACAATCAGGGTGGGGAATGGTGCGAACATTTCCCGCCTTTTTCTTTTCAGTTAATGGTTATCGTATTGTTTTCAATAACAAAACTCACTTCATTGGTCTTTTCAATTTTTGCAAGAATTTCACCGAAATCGGCATAACGCTCCAGATTTCCGGTAAACATTAATTTCTTGTCTTTTTCATTTGAGAAAACGACTTGCACATCGTACCATTTGGAGAGTGTACCCATGATTTCTACCAGCGGTTGCCCACTAAAAACAAATCGTCCGTCTTTCCACGCAACATACTGATTAACATCTACAGTTCTTTTTTGAATCTGATTACTGTTGCTGTTTAGGACACTCTGCTCATTTGGTTTCAGGGTCAGTTTTATTTGCGGATTATTACTCATCGAAACTTCTACATTGCCTTCTACAAGCGTTGTATATATGTTTTGGTTTTCAGGATAAGATGATACGTTGAATTGTGTGCCGAGTACTTTGATACTCTGATTTCCGGAGTTTACAATAAACGGGATTTTTGTGTTTTTCATTACTTCAAAATAAGCCTCCCCGGTGAGTTCAACGCTGCGAACATCGGCGGCAAACTGAACCGGAAAGCGAAGGGTGGTTTCTGAATTCAGCCACACTTTTGTGCTGTCTGATAAAATAAGGAAATATTCGCCTCCACGCGGAATTTTCAGGGTATTGTATTTTATTTCTGTTGAAAGTGCGTTTTTGCTTGAGTATTCCAGCGAGTTGCCGGTATTTTTAATCTCCGTTCCATCGGCATCAGTAAAAGTATTTTCATCTGAAGTCAGATCATGTTCAGTTCCGTCAGCAAGAATCAGCACAGCCTTGTTGCTGCCTGGCACAATCGATTGCACTTTCTCTGCAATTATAATTGATTCAGAATTGTTTGGTGCAGAAAACTGAAAATAAATCATGAACAAAATGCTGGCTGCAACGCCGGCAATGGCAAGAATTCGTGTATTCCGGTAGGGAGAATGAATGCCGGCTTTACGATGAATGTTACGGAGCGCTTTTTTTAATTCTGCAGGTGAATTGGCAAATTGGGAGTCATTGGTGTAATAATTAAGAGCGCTATCGAAGTAATTACGATGAGCGTTGTTTTCAGACAACCATTGTTTCAAAAGAGTTTCTTCTTCTTCGGAGGTCTGGTTGTGGATTTTTTTCCAGATGATCTCAAAATCGATGTTTTGATTCAGTTCCGTCATGTTAGTTTTAGTCAAGTTATACCCATGACACGCAGCCTCAGAAAAAGGGTGACAGAAATTGAAAATATTTTCAGGAAAATTAAAAGAAGAACCGCAAGGAGCTGCTATCCAGCAATATTTTGCGCATTTTTTCCTTTGCCCGTCGGAGTTGGGTTTTTACGGTATTTTCCGAAATCTGGTTGATCTCGGCAATATCATGTATTTTTCTTCCGAACATGTATTTCTGTTTGAACAACTCGCCCATTTGCGGCGGAAGCTGGGCAATTGCATCCTGCACTTTTTTAATAATTTCCAGATCAACCCAGCCCGATGAATCATCTTCGTTTAACAAGGCTTCAAGATAAAGTATTTTGTGCTTGTCCTGAACATGGATATCACGAAGGTGGTTGAGGCAGCGGTTTTTTACCGACTGATAGAAATATGATTTGAGTGAAAGCTGGATATCAATTTGATTCGTCTTTTCCCAAAAGTTAATAAACAGGTTTTGTACAATGTCTTCGCAGGCCTGCTTGTCGAAGAGAAACCCTTCGGCATAACGCGTCAGGTGCGGGTAATATTCATAGAACAACGCCTCGAAAACCTTTCGGTTCCGGTTCCTGATTTCACCCACCAATATCTTGTCTTCAACCTTCATTGCTGCTTTTTCTACATTGCAAAGCTGTACAAATTTTGAAGATTAAACCAGCTTTTTACAATTGTTTCATAGTTGTTTTCGTTTATGTGCCTGAAAATGTTTTCCTTAGGATAATAAGTATAATCGGCTGCATATATTTCGTAATTAGCTACAATGTCCTTTAGTGCTTCAATAAACAATTCAACTTCCTGATTGGTGGTAGTTGGATGCAACGACCAACGAACCCAGCCCGGTTTTAACGACAAATCGCCCTGACTGATCCTTTGGGTGATTTCATCTGACAATTCATGGCTCACTTCAAGTAAAATATGGCCGTAAGTTCCTGCACAGGCGCAACCACCACGAACCTGAATTCCATGCAAATCGTTCAGTAGTTTTACCAATAGGTTGTAATGAATTTTGGCTACGAAAAATGAAATAATGCCCAGCCTTTCCCGGTGCCGGTCATCCATGACCTTTACTTCAGGAATACTGTCAAGTCCTTCAAAAGCCAGTTTCAGCAATTCATTTTCGCGTTGGTGGATGTTTTCGACACCCATTCTTTCTTTTAGCCGGATGCAAAGTGCCGTGCGGATCGTTTGTAAAAAACCGGGTGTACCACCATCTTCCCTGATTTCAATGTTGTCGACATATTTGTATTGACCCCATGGATTCGTCCAATCTACAGTTCCGCCGCCGGGCTGATCGGGCACTGTATTGTGGTACATCGACTGGTCGAAAACCAACACGCCGGATGATCCGGGGCCGCCCAGAAATTTGTGAGGCGAGAACATGATGGCATCCAGTTTTTGCAATGGGTCGGCAGGATGCATGTTCATTTCATCGTAAGGAGCCGATGCTGCAAAGTCGATAAAAACCACACCGCCAAATTCGTGCATGATTTGCGCCAGTTCGTAATAAGGGGTGCGAATTCCGGTAACATTTGAGCAGGCTGTGAACGAGCCAATTTTGAAAGGCCTGTCTTTATATTCTTCCAGTTTTTTCCGGAGGTTTTCAGGCGAAACCTGTAAGTTTTCGTCCGGGTCAACAATCACCACATCGGCATTGGTTTCGTACCAGCTTGTGTGGTTCGAGTGGTGTTCCATGTGGGTAATAAATACCACAGGGCGGTCGCGTTGGGCAAGGCAACCGGTATGGTTTACCTTCCCGCAGTATTTCAGACCAAGCATCCGCTGAAATTTGTTGATTACGGCTGTCATTCCTGAACCTGCGGTTATAATAATGTCATTTGGACCCGAATTCACATGGGCTTTTATGATTTGCTGCGCCTGATGGTAAGCATGAGTCATCAGCGCGCCGGTTTCGCTGGTTTCTGAATGTGTATTTCCGGCAAAGGGCCCGAAAACTTCAGAAATTTGCTTTTCAATGGGTTTGTAAAGTCTTCCACTTGCAATCCAGTCGGCATAAATGATCTTCTTTTCACCATGCGGCGATTTAAAATGCTGGTCGATTCCTACAATATTGTTTCTGAATTGGTCGAAATAAGATTCAAGTTTTGTCATGCGCAACAGGTTGTAAAAAAAAATGCGTCGCAAAAATAATCCCTTTCCGTCAGCTAATACAAGAATAAAATCAGTTTTTGTCACCTTGTTTTTAACCGTCTGTCAAGTTCGGTGACAAAAAGTCATTTTTGAATGATGGTATAGTCTTTGAAAAAATGCTGCACGTTAAATAGAATGTTAATCTAAAATTATAAACAATGCAAAAAGGAAAAATAGGCGTAACCAGTGACAATTTATTCCCGATCATTAAAAAGTTTCTGTATTCCGATCACGACATCTTCCTTCGTGAAATAATTTCGAACGCGGTTGACGCAACCCAAAAACTCCGCACGCTAGCATCCAAAGGCGATTATTCGGGCGATATTTCGAACGCCAAAGTGAGCGTAAAAATTGACAAGGAAGCCAAAACAATTACCGTTTCGGATAATGGAATCGGGATGACTGCCGAAGAAGTTGAAAAATACATCAACCAGATTGCATTTTCAGGAGCCGAAGAGTTTCTGGAAAAATACAAGAACGATGCGAATGCAATCATTGGCCATTTTGGACTGGGATTTTATTCTTCGTTCATGGTTTCGAGCCAGGTTGAAATTTTCTCCAAATCATACCGCGAAGGCGCTACCGCCATTCGATGGGAATGCGACGGAAGTCCGGAATACATGCTGGAAGAATCAGATAAAACGACTGTTGGAACAGACATCGTGATGCACATCAATGCAGATTCGGAAGAATTTCTGGAAAAGGAAAGGGTTGAAGGCATCCTGAACAAATACTGTAAGTTTCTGCCTGTACCGGTGGTTTTCGGTAAAAAAACCAGTTGGAAAGACGGCAAAGAAGTGGATACCGACGAGGATAACCAAATCAACGATGTGGCTCCGGCATGGACGAAAAAACCGGTGGACCTGGACGATGAAGCATACAATAAATTCTACCACCAGTTGTATCCAATGGCTGAAGATCCGCTTTTCAACATTCACCTGAATGTGGATTACCCGTTCAACCTGACCGGAATTTTGTATTTCCCAAGGCTAAAAAACACCATGGAGGTTCAGAAAAACAAAATTCAGCTTTACAGCAACCAGGTTTTTGTAACCGACTCAGTGGAAGGCATTGTTCCTGAATTTTTGACGCTTCTGCATGGTGTGATCGACTCACCGGATATTCCGCTGAACGTTTCGCGTTCGTATTTGCAGAGCGATTCGAATGTGAAAAAAATAAGCAGTCACATTACGAAGAAAGTGGCCGATCGCTTGTCGCAACTGTTTGTAGAGAAACGCGAAGACTTTGAAGCAAAATGGGACGACCTGCGTTTGTTCATCGAATACGGAATGCTGACCGAAGATAAATTCTACGATAAAGCGGAGAAATTCTTCCTTTTCAAAAATACCGACGGAAAGTATTTTACAATGGATGAGTATGAAACACTCATCAAACCGGAACAGACAGACAAGGACAACAGCCTTATTTATCTGTACACCAACGACATGGAACATCAGTTCTCTTTTGTTCAGGCTGCAAAAAACAAAGGCTACGATGTTCTGTTAATGAACAACGTTCTGGCAACTCCGCTGATCAACAAACTGGAACAGAAATACACCAACAAAAGATTTGTCCGTGTTGATTCCGACGTTGTTGAGCATTTGATTGCCAAAGAAGATCCAAAACATGAACTGAGTTGGGAAGAAAAAAATGAGCTGAGCCCGATTTTCAAAGCCGTTTGTCCTGAAACGAAAGATTTTGGTTTTATCGTCGATTTCAAAGATTTGGGCGAAACCGGCAATCCGATGGTGATTACACGCAACGAGTTTATGCGCCGCATGAAAGACATGAGCCAAATGCAGGGAGGTGCAATGAGTTTCTATGGCGATATGCCTGAAAACATGAACCTGGTTGTAAACACCTCGCATCCGTTGGTAAAACAAATTTTTGTGGACCGTGATGCCACTTTGGGTTCTGAACTGGATCGTGTTAAGACTGAATTACATGTGAAGGAATCGGAGAAAGCTGAAGTTGAGCTTGCCAAAAAAGATAAGAAAGACGAAGAAATTCCTTCAGAAGTAAAGGAAAAATCAGAAGAAATTGAAAAAGCGATCACTGCCCTTCAGAACGAACGGAAAGAAAAACTCACCGCGTTTGGCAAGGAAAACAAACTGGCCAAACAATTGGTCGATTTGGCTTTGCTTGCAAACGGAATGCTGAAAGGTGCAGACCTCGATAAGTTCGTAAAACGCAGTTTTGAAATGATCAAATAGTAAATTTTAACCGCAAATATAAGAGAAAGCTGTTCCCCAAAGGAGCAGCTTTTTTTTATTCTGAAGTGTTGATAAATTTGCTGTGATGGGAAGAATTGGGCAAATTGATTAGAGTTGGGCAGAAATGAATTGCCTACCAAGTTCGTGAAGTCCGTTTTTAATCTTCATAACCTGCTTCTCGGACGCAAAAGCAAACCCATTCTTGTACCGCCGCAGAAGCGAGGCATTGATCCCTATTTTCTGTGAAAATGTGGTCATATTAATTTCATCGAAAAAATTAAAAAGGCTCGGCACATCATATTTGTATTCAAATTCAATGTTGCCTGCAATATCATCGGGTACAGGTTCGCCGTCTTCGATATAACTCTGCCTGCATTCGTCAAGTGCCTCCATCATGTCATCAATAGCTTCCTGCACATTTTTTCCTTGTCCGTTCAGGGCAATACTTTCCAACCCTTCAGCAACATAAACGCTGTAAAGGCCATCGTTCCCTTTTTCAATAATTGCTGTTACTTTTTTCATGGTCGTTTTTTTTGCAAAGCTAAAGCCCTGCTTGTTTATAAATCTGATTGAGCGTTCCGGTTGGCACTTCCTGGTTTTTGTGTCTTCCAACCGCAATCTGCCCTGCTTTTTTGGGGTGTCTGTATAGGTAATGTTTACCTGTTCTTTTTATGTACCATCCGTCTTTTTCAAGAATTTTGTACAATTCTGAGAATTTCATAGTCGGTTGAAATCAGGTTTGATGCTTCAAAAGTAACAAGATTAATACAAAACAGGAAGCAATTTGTAACAATTTTGTTCTTTTATTGAAAAAAGCAACAAGAAGTGAAGGAAAATTTTTGGGTAAAAGTTCTGAATTGGACTTCATTGATAATATTATTTTTAGCAACTTTGAATGTTTTTCCTGAAATATTTATTTCAGACTTGTAACAAAACCGAAAGGAGGTCTTCAATGAATGTCGAAACATTAACTGATCCGAACTCAATTCATAAAAGCAAGACAAAAAAGAACAAGCAAAAATTCAAGAAAACAACTATTTTTAAAAAATTTGATGCCGAAGGTTTTCTATACGCCTGGGGTTTTGCAATTGCATTTGCAGTAGTCGGTATTCTGATTTTTTTTGAAGTAAAAACTCCTGAAGGCGCATCCGAATCAATTGGGAATACAAATTATCAACGATTTTCAGGGTTTCATCCCGAATCGGCCAAAGAAGTACTGGCTCTCATTGCGGGAAGCCTGCTCCTTTTAGGTGCTGTTTATTGTATTTTTTTAGGGCTGAAAATTGTTGCCCAATTTATTGTTGGCGAAAAACTGAAATTTGGAAAGAAATTTAAATCGCATTTCAATAAAATCAGATTTCGCAATCAGTTTTCAGATAAAACTTCCATTTCTAAATAAAGGTTTTAATTTTGGGCTTCATTGCTAAAATCTGAAAATGAACGATAAATTAAATGCCTTTGCCCGTCTGCTGGAAATAATGGACGAGTTGCGCGAAAAATGTCCTTGGGATAAAGAGCAAACACTCGAATCACTCCGGAAACTTACCATCGAAGAAACATACGAACTGGCCGATGCCATCCTGAAGAATGATTTGAACGGTATCAAAAAAGAGTTGGGAGATTTGATGCTCCACATTGTTTTTTATGCCAAAATCGGTTCCGAAAAAGGTGCTTTCGACATGGCCGATGTGCTGAACTCCATCAACGAAAAACTTGTTTACCGCCACCCGCACATATTTGGCGAAGTGGACGTGGCCAATTCGCGAGAGGTGGAGCAGAACTGGGAGACACTCAAACTAAAGGAAAAAGGTGGGAACACGCGCGTTTTGGAAGGCGTTCCGGCTGCGATGCCTGCTTTGATAAAAGCAAACCGTATTCAGGAAAAAGCCAGCGGAGTTGGATTCGATTGGGAATACCGCGAGCAGGTTTGGGACAAAGTGAAGGAAGAAATTAATGAGCTGAGTGTCGAGATTGATCAGGTTGATCAGGATAAAATTGAAGGCGAGTTTGGCGATCTGTTTTTTGCAATGGTGAATGCTGCCCGTTTATACGGAATTGACCCGGAAACTGCACTGGAACGTACCAATCTGAAATTTATCAGCCGTTTTCATTACCTCGAAACCCAGACACTTCAGAAAGGGAAAGACCTGAAAAAGATGAGTCTGGACGAAATGAACGAGATTTGGGACGAGGCGAAAAGGTTGGAGAGACTGTAAAAAGTGGTCAGTGGTCAGTCACAGTTTTCATGAATGGAAAATTGCAGTAAATCAGTAATGTTAATGACAAATAGACTTCAGAACAAAGGGATTTTATTTCTGCTCGTGATTCTGCTTTCGAATGGGGTATTTGCGCAAATCGACACCATACGTATAAACAAAGCCTATTTTAAAAAATACTGGACCGACTCAAAAGCAATTGTTACATCACCGGTCAGATGGCAACAACATGACTGGATAACTTTTGGAGTATTGGTTTCAGGAACTGGTGGTTTAATGTTTGCTGATCAATCTGTTGCAAATTTCGCGCAGGAACAGCGAAGCGAAAAGCTCGACCAGTTTTCTGCAAATTTTCTGGAACCATTTGATTTGGAGTACAGTATGATTTTAATGGGCGGTATTTTCGCGCATGGAATTATTGCAAAAAACGAGAAAAGCGTCAGTACTGCCTTACTGGCTTTTGAAAGTTATGTTTTAGCCGGACTGATAACCCGGATTCCGAAGAATTTGCTGGGCAGGGAGCGTCCCGATAACTGGAGAGGCGATGGGCCTTTTGTTTTTAACGGGCTTTTTCATGGCAATAGTTTTCCTTCGGGTCATGCAACCGCTTCGTTTGCAATTGCTTCTGTAATTGCAAACCAATACCGCGATCACAAATGGGTTCCGGTTGTAGCCTACTCGGTGGCCTCGCTTACTGCAATTTCAAGAGTTTACGACAACAAACATTGGCTGAGCGATGTCGTTGCGGGAGCTGCTATTGGCACGCTTGTCGGAAATCTCGTCAGCCACCGCTCTTCAAATTCGAAACTAACTTTTATTCCCTTTGGAAATAGTAATTATCAGGGTGTGAAATTGTCTTATATTTGGTGATCAAATTATTTCAATCTGTTAAAACAATGTTTATGCGAAAATATTTTCTTTTCATTTTAACCACTATTTTACTCCTGAATTCTTGTTCAACAGGTAAAAAATCGCTGCAACGCGGCGATTATTACGATGCGATAATGAAAGCGGCCAATCGGTTGAGCAGCGACCCGGATAACCGAAATGCAACACAGGTCATCCGCGATGGATACCCGATGGCTGTTGCTTTTTATCAGGAAGAGATTGATCAGATTCTGACCGGAAACGATCCTTTCCGCTGGAAACAGACGCTTGAAATCATGCAAACTGTCAATCGTATGTCTGATGAAATTCGCAGAATTCCTGCGGCCCGCAGTCTTGTCAGCTCCATCAAAACATACACTTCAGAAATGGCCGATGTTCAGAATCGTGCCGCACAGGAATATTATGACGCAGGAATGGACGCTCTCAGCCGGAAAACGCGCGAAGCCGCAAAGCAGGCTTATTATCATTTTCTGAATGCCGATGGTTTGGTTCGCGGCTTCAAGGATACCAAACAAAAAATATCTCAGGCAAAAGATTTGGCCACCTTGAAAGTTGTGGTCGAACAAATTCCGGTAAATGGCAAATACGAATATTCAGCAAAGTTTTTTTACGACAATGTTTTCCAAATGCTCAATCAACAGTTTCAGGAAAAAGATTTTGTGCACTTTTTCTCTCCGGAAGAGGCCGACAAAGTCAGGCTGAAATATCCGGACATCGTTTTGCAAATGGGGTTCTACGATTTTTTCATTGATCGTCCGCAACATTTTGAAGAAGAGAAAGAACTTTCACGACAGGTGGAAGAAAAATATCAGGTGAAAATTTCGAAAGATTCAACAGCCACCCGAACCAGAACAGTAATTAAAAAGGGAAAAATTAAAATATTAACGGATCAGGTTGCTTCGGGCGGACTACTGGAACTGAAAGCGATTGAATATCAGTCACAAAAAATAATTTTCACCGATAAAATTCCCGGACAATTTACCTGGCAGAACAGATATGGAATTTTTGTTGGCGACAATGAAGTGCTCGATAAAGAACAAATTTCAATTCTGAACAACAAAATGGTCATGCCACCCGCCTCGCAGGATATGTTTGTGCTGTTTACAAAACCAATTTTCAACCAGTTGGGTGAAAAACTAACCAATTATTTCAGGCAATTCAATTAGTATTCAGGCAAAACCCAATGCATAAATTCTGCTTCATTACCTTTTGTTTTTCAATAGTATTCGTGAGCTACTCCTACGGAATGGGTTCTACGAAAAAACCTGATTATGCCAGGGTTTTGAACCAGTCTATTTTCAGATTAAACAGCCATCCGAAAAGCCAAAGAGCGAAAAGAAAAGTTACGGAAACCTACTATCAGGCCATTCATTTTTATCAGCAGGAAATTGACCGGATTTTAATGGACAATGAACCGTTAAAATGGACGAAGACACTGGACATTCTTGAAAATGTAAATGGATTGGGAGATGAAATCAGGTATAATTCTGTGGCTTCTCAACTGATTTGTGAACCGAAAATATATACTTCTGAAATTGATGATGCAAAGACAAAAGCAGTAGCCGAACTTTATCAGGCGGGAGAAGATTGCCTCCAGCAGAATTCGAAAGAGAAAGCAAAAGAAGCCTACTTCTATTTTAAAAGGGCGGCACAGTTAAATCCGGGATACAAAGATATTGCTGATAAAATAAAAGAAGCACAAAATTATGGCACGTTAAAGGTACTGATTGAACCCCTGGAGTTGGATTTTAAAACGGTGGACGTGCTAACTGAAAAGCTGGACAAAGAATTTTTTTATTGGACTCAACAAAATGTGTCGAAGCGGAATTTTGTACACTTTTATTCCCTGGAAGAATTGACGAATCAGAATGCCAGTCCCGATTTAATTATTCAGCTTTTCGTTCAGAATTTCAGGATTAACGAAAGACCTACGATCAAATACAGGAACGTTCAGATGCCAAGACCGACCAAACAATTGGTTTTAATTGACGGTAAATATACCTGGATTCCGGTTGAGGGGACTCATTCATCGCAACTTACAGAAAATAGTTTCGTTTCACATGAACTGATTGCATCGGGAAACTTATTTCTCAAAATAACAGATGTTGCAGATAATAGGATCGTTTTTAAACGTGGTATTTCCTGTGAATATCATAAAGATGCTAATTTCAGATTAAAAGTAAATAGCGTGAACAGATCAATCCGCGATCCGGATATTCAAAATTTCTTTGATCAGTTATTCCTGAACAATTTTGAAAAAGTTACTGAAGAACTGGATTTTTACTTCACTAACATTTCGGCAGGGCAGTAAACAGCGCCAGTCCGGCTTTGCTGGTTTCTTTGTAGTCGTTCGAAAGATTTTTCCCGGTTTTGTACATGGTTTCAACCACGTCGTCGAAGCTAATGCGGTGCCGTCCATCCGACATCAACGCGTAGGTATTGTGTGCCAGCGCACGTTCGGCAGCAAAGGCATTTCGCTCGATACACTGAATTTGCACCAATCCGGCCACCGGGTCGCAGGTCAGCCCCAGGTGATGTTCGATGCGCATTTCTGCGGCGTATTCAATCTGGTTAATCGTTCCGCCCATCATTTGGTTGGCAGCAGCAGAAGCCATGGCACAGGCAGTGCCCACTTCGCCCTGGCAACCCACTTCGGCTCCCGAAATGGATGCGTTGTGTTTAACGAGCGAACCAATCAATCCCGCTGTTGCAAGCGCTTTGTATATCTGCTGCAAATCTGCATTATATACTTTCTGGTAATGTTTCAGCACAGCCGGAAGCACACCACAGGCGCCGCAGGTTGGGGCAGTAACCACCAGTCCACCCGAAGCATTTTCTTCGGAAACTGCCAGCGCGTAAGCAAACAACTTCGAGCGCTTCTTGAATGGGCCACTGAAATTCTGGGCTTTCAGGTTAAACGAACTCGATTTTCGCGGAAGCATCAATCCGCCCGGCAAAGTGCCTTCTTTTTTCAATCCGCGGGCAATGGCAGCGTCCATCACGCGCCAAACCTCGGCCAGGTAATCCCAAATCTCCGGACCTTCGTGATCTTCCACAAATTCCCAGAGTTGTTTGCCGTTTTCGTGGCACCAGTTTAAAATATCTTCCAGTTTGCTGAGCGTGTAAACGTTGCGGGTTTCGAGTTCCGAAAGATCGTCGATTATAGCGCCGCCGCCCACACTGTAAACCGTCCAGGCTTTAATCAATTGCTTTTCTCCGTCGAACGCTTCAAATTTCAGGGCATTCGGATGTTTCGGCAGGAAAGTATCGGGTTCCCAAACAATCTCGATTGGTTTTCCGCTGAAAACTTCCAGAATGGCCACATCGGTTAAGTGCCCTTTTCCGGTGGCAGCCAGACTGCCGTATAGAAATACCCGGTAAGTGGCAGCATTCGGTACCAATTCTAAAAAACGTTTGGCAGCTTTGGCCGGCCCCATCGTGTGACTGCTCGATGGTCCCTGACCAATTTTATATATTTCGCGAATGGATTCCATGATTGAAATTTTGATGCAAATTAAGTGCTGATATATCGGGCTAAAGGTAGCATTTGTCAGGTTTTCATTTCTTCCTGTTTGTCAATTTCGGCGTCCCTGTGTAAATCAAGAATAAAAATCGGTCAAAAGACAAACTATCCCGAATTTTTTCGTTTTATATTTCAAATAATCAATAGTTTTAAACAATCAAAAAACAGAAAATAATGAAACGCTTAAAAAACTTATCACCACAACCCTTGTGGAATTATTTCGAAGACATTTGCCAGGTTCCGAGGCCGTCAAAAAAAGAAGAAAAGATCATCCGGTTTTTACTCGATTTTGCTGAAAAGAATGGATTGAAAGCCAGTCAGGATGAAATTGGCAATGTTTTGATCAAAAAACCGGCAAGTCCCGGGCGTGAAAATGATCAGACGGTTATTCTTCAATCGCACATCGACATGGTTTGCGAAAAAAACAGCGAAACGCAGCACAACTTCGACACCGATGCGATCAAACCGTTTATCGACGATGGATGGGTGAGGGCAGAAGGTACCACTTTGGGATCTGATGATGGTATTGGTGTTGCTGCACAGATGGCGGTACTTACTGCTACCGATTTGTCGCACGGACCAATTGAGTGCTTGTTCACTGTTGACGAAGAAACCGGACTTTCAGGAGCTTTTGCCTTGCAGCCAGGTTTTTTGAGTGGCAATATTCTGCTGAACCTCGATTCTGAAGATGAGGGCGAATTGTTTATTGGTTGTGCCGGCGGAATCGATACCATTGGAACTTTAAGTTTCACTCCTGAAGAATTGCCAGTCGCTTCATACGCTGTAAAACTGGAAGTCAAAGGTTTGTTGGGCGGTCATTCTGGCGACGATATCAATAAAAACCGCGGAAATGCCAACAAAATTCTGAACCGTTTTTTACTTGACGCTGATAAACAATTTGATTTGCATATTGCGGAATTTAATGGCGGTAACCTTCGGAATGCAATTGCCCGGGAAGCGTTTGCTGTGGTGGTGGTTCCTCATTCGCAAAAGGAAAACCTGATTGTGGAATGGAATGTTTTTTCTTCGGAAATGGAATTCGAATATGAACGTTCGGAACCCAAACTCTCATTACACCACAAATCGGTTGGATTGCCGGAATTAGTAATTGATTCAGACACAAAAGCCCGTTTACTGAAGTTGATTGCAGCTTGTCCTCACGGCGTTTTAGAAATGAGCAGCCGGATGATTGGCATGGTTGAAACTTCCACCAATCTGGCTTCGGTAAAATTTACTGATAATAATGAAATTATACTGACTACCAGCCAGCGAAGCGAAATTGACAGCCGCAAATACATGGCAGCCGAAATGGTTGAGTCGGTAATGAAACTGGCCGGAGCAACGGTTCTGCATTCTGACGGATATCCCGGTTGGACACCAAATCCTGATTCGGTAGTTGCCAAAATAGCTGCCGATTCGTACATTCGGTTATTTGAAACTGAACCGGTGGTCAAATCCATTCACGCGGGTTTGGAATGTGGTTTATTCCTCGAAAAATATCCTGAACTTGATATGGTTTCTTTCGGCCCGACCATCCGCGGAGCCCATTCTCCGGATGAACGAATAAATATCGAAACCGTCGATAAATTCTGGAAGCTGCTGGTTGATGTGTTGGAAAATATCAGGTAGCATGAAGTTTCTCAAGTCATCGGATCAATGATATTGTCGAGGAGTTTCCAATTAAACCTGGTTATTCCTTCTTCAGCACATTGATCCGATGACGGAAATTCGGGAAAAGTCATCGGATCAAATATTATGACAAGGCGTTTCCAATTCAAACTGGGAAATCTCTTTTAAGTACCTTGATCCTATGCCGGGTCCAGTAAAATCAAACTAACCATGAAGCCAACTTTACTAAGCAAGCTAATTTGTATCGCTTTTATCACAATCAATTTATCCGCTGAGTCCCAGGAAAACTGGACGCATTTACGCGGAAGCCAACTCGACGGGCATTCGCTTAGCAAAAAAGCTCCGGTGAGTTGGAACGAAACCAGTAACATCGTTTGGAAAACTGCAATTAGAGGAGTTGCATGGTCGTCGCCCGTTGTTTTTGGCGATCAGATTTGGACCAGTTCGGCCACCAATGATGGCAAGGAACTGTTTGCGATTTGCAGCGATTTTAACTCCGGAAAAATTCTGAAAGAGATTTCGATTTTCAAACCCGATTCGGTTCAACATATTCATCCGACCAACAGTTACGCCACCTCAACGCCTTGTGTTGAAGATGGCTTTGTGTATATGCATTACGGAACTTACGGAACTGCTTGCATTGATACCCGAAATTTTGAGATCGTCTGGACGCGGATCGATCTGAATTGCGAGCACATGCAAGGTGCAGCATCTTCGCCAATTATTTACAAGAACCTGTTGATTTTGCACATCGAAGGAACAGATGTTCAATATGTAATAGCTCTTGACAAACGCACCGGAAAAACGGTTTGGAAAACCGAACGTCCGCAGGAGTTTTACAAAAATGTAGAACCCGTTTACAGAAAAGCTTACTGTACGCCAATTGTGGCTGAAGTCAACGGCAAAGACCAGTTGGTTAGCAACGGGGCACAGCTTTGTATTGCCTACGAGCCCGAAACCGGGAAAGAAATCTGGCAGGTTTTTTATGGCGATGATTCGACAGTTGCGATGAATTTGAGTTACAACGGAATGGTGTATGTCAATTCTGGATGGATGTTTCCCAAGGGTGGGACGTTTTATGTCCGCATGTTGGCTGTGGATCCGACCGGAAAGGGAGATGTAACGAAAACGCATGTTCCGTGGGAAGTTGCAGAAGATGTTCCGCAGATTTCAACACCCGTAATTGTGGATAGCCTGATTTACATGGTTCACGAGCGTGGCGACTTAACCTGCCTGAGCGCAAAAACCGGTGCAGTAATCTGGAAAACCAAGCTGAAAGACCAGTTCAACGCATCAGTTCTGTATGCCTCCGGAAATATTTATTTGTTTGGTCTGAAAGGTAAAACCTACGTGATTAAACCGGGACTGACTTTTCATCTGGTTGCAGAAAATCAACTGGAAGGACAGGTAAAAGCCACACCTGCCATTGTTCGGGACAATATTATTTTCAGAACGGATAAGTTTTTGTACCGGATCGGGAAAAGTGGTCAGTAATCAGTCTCAGAATTCAGGATGCGAATTTGGGATGGATTCATCGTTCTTTGAGCTTCTTGATTTCCAAATCAAAGTCTGATTCAATCATTTTATCCTGAATAATACGGTATTTTTCGAATTCACTTTCGGCAAGTGCTAAAGCTACTTCGTGTGTAACTTTACCCTGATGTTTCAGAACCGATTCCTCGTTGAATTGTAGAAAAGCATCCAATTTCAACACCCAATCTTTCATAAACATTACTGTACCTTTTTTCGCCTGATTTTCAGCATAATCCAAATACATGGAAACAATCCGGTTTAAACCGTGAATTTCGTTTTCATTCAAATAGTTTTTAGCTACGCCAACATCCGTTTTCCTGATGCTTCCTTTTGGTGCATTCTTCCAGGTCGTCAAGCCCATATTTTCTTTCGAACTGTCGGCTCTTGAAGCTATCAGTTCAGCAGCGGTTTTCCCGGTAATTGCCCAATGCAATTTATTTTGAACTGTTGCAAAAAAATCTTTGGTCGTTTTTGTATTTACATCATAATCGGCACTGCATTGCGAATAGATATCCGTGATTTTCTGATAGAAACGCCTCTCGCTCGAACGGATATCGCGTATTCGGGCCAACTGCTCTTCAAAATAATCTTTGCCAAAAATGTTGTTCGGATTTTTCAGGCGTTCATCGTCCATCGCAAAACCCTTGATAATATATTCTTTTAGAATTGAAGTCGCCCAAATCCGAAAATGGGTTGCCTGTGTTGAATTTACGCGGTATCCAACTGAAATAATGGCATCGAGATTATAAAACTGGGTTAGGTAATTTTTCCCATCGGCGGCAGTATGTGCAAATTTTGCACATACTGAAGTCTCGGATAACTCTCCATTTTGAAAAATATTTTTCAAATGTTTGGTAACCACGCTTCTTTCAACGCCAAACAGATCGGCAATTTTCTGTTGTGTTAGCCAGATTGTTTCGTTTTGTAAATATATTTCCACTTTCACCTTGCCATTTGGCGTAGTGTAAAGCAATATTTCGTTGAATCCTTCGGTTGATGGTGTTTGTTTGTTAGGCATATTTTTCTCTGATTTTGGCTAACTCATTGTGATTTTGGAGAACTGAAAGTAATGAAAAATATCCAATAATCAAGACCCAATATTCGCAGCCTTATTTAATTGCGACCATGATAGTTGTACCCAGTTGAATTGCAGCCAAATGTTCACATAATCGCTCGTTTTTACTTGGCGTAATTTTATTTAAAACGGTTCAAATGCCTTAAAAAGCAACAACAAAAAAAATTGCAATTTCTGAAAACGACAAGAA
>JAIBEZ010000109.1 GCA_019459485.1 Prolixibacteraceae bacterium | reverse complement strand
GGTGCGTATTTCCAGAAAATCAACAACAAACACACCCTCAAATTGAGCTTGAACATGAAACGAAGGGAATGGTTTGAAGGTTTGTGGAACCATTCAAATCAAGTCAATCTACCCTTTAAGTTTTCTAATGCGTAATTTGGGATAAATAAAAAAGCCCGAATATCTTTTTTTGAAAGATATCCGGGCTGATGGTTTATTTGGTGTAATGATTTTCAAAAATTACCAGGAAGGATTCTGAACAAGATTTGGATTTTTATCGATTTCTCCCTGTGGTACCGGAAACCAATAATTCTTCTTTTCAAATTTCCGCTGTTGGTAAATGCTCCGTTTAAAGAAAGCTTTGGGATTGGCTTCATCATCATTATTTTCTGTCCCTGAGAAGTTCATTCCCCAAAAATTACCGTTAAGTGTTTGTTCGCCTATTTTCCAACGACGAATATCGCGATACCGAATTCCTTCATTGTTCAACTCAACACGACGTTCACGACGAATCGCTTGTCTCATTTCTGTCTGGGACATACCCGCAGACAATCCGGGAATTCCACCCCTTTCGCGAATAAGGTTAACATACTTTAAAATGTCTGAATTGTTCGGATCAACTTCGTTCAATGCTTCTGCATAATTCAGATAAGCTTCACCTAAGCGGTAAAGAATTCCTGGCCGATAAGGATTAATTCCATTTCTTGGATCAAAATCGGGATGAACTTTCTTTCTTACCAGATAGCCATTCTGAGGTGCATCATGAGTTGGGCCGCCATCCCAGGCTCCGGAATAAAACCGTGTTGTTCGATTTTCTCTTCTGAACCAGCATTCGTTGTAAAGAACTGATATGTAAAAACGCGGTTCCCGGCCAACGTACATATTGTATGTGTTAGGCAAGGTAACCTGACCATTACCCTGAACTTCATTCCAATTCGTGTTTCTGACTTCAGCGGCAGCGGAAAACCCTTTCTCAATGTATCCGGAGTTTGGGTCGTCAATTGGCAGACCATTTTTCATAAAGAACGCATCAACAAGTGACTGGGTAACTCCTAAACCACCATTTCCAGCAGTTCCACGTGGATTTGCATGTTTGTCATACTCCGATGTAGCACAATCAGCGCGGGCAAATAAAATCTCTTTATTCCCGTCAGTTGATCTTTTAAACATCATGTTTTGATAGGAAAGAAACGGATCAATGGTTCCGTCGTTGTTGTATTCATAATACAACTTGTGTCCGTTTGATTCTGCGCTTGTAATCAAATCTTTACATGCTTCTACTGCTTTTGTCCATTTCTCCGGATCATAAACAGAATTAAATAATTTAACTCCTTTATTATTTACAAATTCGGAATAATCGGGATTCCCGTTAACCAAAGGACTCGCAGCAAAAAGCAACAATCGGGCTCGTACGGCCTGACACATAATCGACGTTGCTCTTCCAAATTTTTGGTTCTCAGCATAAGAAGGAGGTAGAAGAGTTGACAATTCTTTTAGTTCCTTATCGATCCAGTCAACGGTTTCATCAAATGGGGTTTGTCCCAGCAAAAGGTCATCTCCCTGGGCATCAGCGGGAGTAATACTTGGATTAAAAGGTATTGGCCCGTAAACGTCAATCATCAATGAATAATAATATGCAATTAGAAAGCGTGCTTCATACTTCATATTCAGCGCATCTGCCTCAGTGAATTTTTGAGCTGCATTCGCTTTTACATTGTCAATTAACATATAGGCTGAGCGAATTCTTTTTGGCAACTCTGACCAATAGTTTGGATCCCAACCTGACGAAGGGTTCCAGTTCCCGGTCTGTTTACCAATTACTGTCCAACCGAATTGTTCCCATCCGGTGGAGGGAGCCATGTCATCTGATAAGGGATCAAAGCCAATATTTCGGGCATTGCCCCAGACCGGATCGGGTATATTTGAATAAATACCAGCAAGCCAATCTTCAGTACGGACTTTATCACTAAATACCATTTCAAGTGTCAATTGATCATCGGGCATTTTGTCCAGATACTTTTCACAGGAACTAAATACACCACTAATTAGCAGCAGTAATATAAATATTTTGTTTTTCATAATTATTCATTTTTTTTTAAATACAAAAACCCTAAAAATTCACCTCTAATCCAACGGACAACGATTTCATTACAGGATACCTCAGGCCATTACTTGTATCAATTTCCGGATCCCATAACTTAAAGTCGGAAAAAGTCAGGATATTTGATCCCCGAACAAATATCCGTGCGCTATTCATGTAGGCTTTTGCCAATGTGTTTTTTGGAAAGTTATATCCTAACTCAATATTTTTAAGTCTCAGAAGGCTCATATCTCTGAGCCACCAGGTAGAAGATTGATTGTTGTTGGCACTTTGATAATCGGAGAGCCTTGGATAAAATGCATCCTGACGTGGATTTTCAACCGTCCATCTGTCAACTACATTTGTAAGAATATTTCCCATCGAGCCATTTGCACTACCCGGAATAAAATTAGCACCACCAATAATCCGATATGTTTCTCCCATTCCCTGAAAAAAGAAACCCAGATCAAAGTTTTTATACTTCAGGTTAGCTCCAAAACCATAGACCATCTGCGGGTCAAATGTTCCTCCGATTGCACACCGATCCAAGTCATCAATTCGGCTATCGCCGTTTATATCCTTGTACTTAATATCTCCTGGGCGAACCGGACCAAATGTTTGTACCGGAATATCTTCGACCAGAATTCCTTGTTCAATATCAGAAAAATCTTCGTTTGTGAAAAGACCATCAGCAACAAGTCCGAAGATTTGACCGATGGATTTACCAGTTGATTGCCTGTTGGTTCCTTTTAGTGAAAGAGGTTCATCCTGCTCAATAATGGTGTTGACAGCATAGGTGAAAGTTCCGCGTACAGAAACGAAAAAATCTTTATTGACTTGCTTATTCATGTCTAAGGATAAGTCAATCCCTTTGTTATCAACTTTTCCGAAATTAGCCCATGGAGCATTTATAAATCCACTTGAACCCGGAATTGTTTTGCGTTGCATAAAAATATCACGTCGCATTTCTTTGAAAAAATCGGCCTGAAACTCAATGGAGTTCCACAGTCCCAATTCAAATCCCACGTTCGCTTTGGTTACGGTTTCCCAGGTTAAATCTTCATTGCCCTGATCACCTTCCCTTCTACCTGCCCGATGGTAATCGTTGTTTACTCCCCACCGATAGCCATCAGTATCTCCAATTGTGGTGATGTATGCAAAACGGCGTCCATCTAAATTGTCATTTCCCACTAAGCCATAAGAACCTCTGAATTTAACTTTGGAAATGGTATTCTTGAAGGATTCCATAAAAGGCTCCTCAGAGAGTAGCCAACCTACTGCAACTGATGGGAAAAATCCATACCGGTTCCCGGGAGCAAAATTTTCGGAACCGTTGTATCCAAAATTAAATTCTGCGATATAACGTCTTGCATAAGAATAAGAAGTACGTCCGGCAATGCCCTGGTAACGGAAAGGAAGCTTGTCCCCGTTGTCGTACTGTCTCCTGTTGAGCAAAAACATAGCATCTATGTAATGGTTTCCGAAATTTTGAACATAAGAAAGGTTACCTTCTAAATAGGTGCTTTTATCTCCCCATTCCGAACCTGTTTCATAATCCAAAAATGCTTGTCCGTAGCTGGCAATGACAAGGTTTAGGTTGCCGTCAGCATCCCGACCGGTAGCAGGATTGTAGTAATCAGGACTTTTAGATCTTTTAACAGAGTTATTTGAATACCGGTCAAATGAGAACAGTCCCTTTGCCTTTAATCCGGGAAGTACAAATTTCAAATCTTGTTCTAAAGAGAATAAGGATTCAATCTTGCTTGCACTGCTTCTTTCATAACCGGTTTGAGTTGCCATAGCCCAGGGATTGGTGCGTTCCGGAGTCCTTGGAATTTCTCCTGTTGAATATATTGCTGGATGCACGAACGGAGGAATAGTAAATGCTTCATTGAATAAAGCGTCAATGGATTGGGCAGGAGCATTTCGATCCTGCATAAACCCTCCGATATTAAACCTGAATAACGTGGTAGGCGTCAGGTTCATATCGACGTTTGAACGTACATTGTAACGTTTCAATTTTAGCGATGAATCCCATCCCTGCGAATTATCTCTTTCAATTATTCCATCTTCGCTGTAATAAGAAGCGACCAAAGAATAGCGCAAAATTTCGGAACCACCGGAAACCGATAAATTTACGCGACTATTTGACGCCTGATCTTTGGTTATCATATCTAACCAATTTACATCGGGATATAAATCCGGATCAACTTTATTTCTGGTATTATCAATATGTTCCTGGCTGTAAAGACCTTCTTTCCCATTTTCTTTGCGAATACCATTCATTATTCCCAGGTAATCAGCAGCACCAACAAAACTGGGTAATTGAGATGGTTGGGTAAAACCTTGTTCTGCACGAACAGTAATTTTAGGTTTACCAATTTCTCCACGTTTGGTATTGATCAGAATTACCCCATTGGCTCCGCGTACGCCATAAACAGCACTTGCTGAAGCATCTTTTAAAATTGAAAATGAAGCAATTTCCTCCGGGTCGATATTGTCCAGTGAACGTTCGATGCCATCAATGAGGACCAGTGGGTTTCTGTTTCCTCCAAATGTGCTAATTCCCCTGATCCAAAAGCTTGAATTATCATATCCGGGTTCACCTGAGCGCTGAACTGCAATAACTCCGGCAAGCTGACCAGCTAAGTTGTTACTCATCGATCTGGTAGTTCCAACTTTAAGATTTTGAGGACTAATTGTTGTAATAGCACCTATTACAGAGTATTTCTTCTGAGTTCCATATCCCACGGCGACAACTTCATCCAATCCAATGGTTTCATCTTCGAGAGATATATTAATTATTGATTTCTTTCCGACAATAATCTCCTGGGTTTTCATTCCGATAAAGGAAAAAACCAGGGTATTTGCATCGTCCGGAATATTCAGGCTGAAAGTTCCATTGTTATCTGTAATCGCACCAGTGGTGGTACCTTTAACAACAACACTCACTCCCGGGAGTGGAATTCCTTTCGAATCTTTTACTGTACCTGTAATTCCCTTTCTTTGCTGGATCTCAATTTCGGTACGAACGTTGCTGGGTAAATCTTTTGTATCAACTGATAAAATTACAATCTGACGATCGTAGATTTTATACGAGTTTTCAGTCCCATTAAAAACCTGGTTCAAAATGGCTTCTACCGGATCGTTATTGGCTTCAACATTAACTTTACGGTTGGCATCCAGCTGTTTTTCGTTGTAGAGCAAAATAAATTCACTGTTGTCTTCTATCTCCCGAAATACTTCACGGACTGTTACTCCACTTAATTTTAGTTTAAACTTGGTTTGCTGAGAATAGCTATTCCCGGCGACAGTAACCATTGTAATTAAAACAAAGAATGCTAATAATCTCATTCGAAACAAAATTTTGGACATGCTTCCCGGGGGGAAACATTCCCATTTACACTTTTTTTGCATAAGTTTGTAAAGTTTACATTTAACACTTGTATTCAACGATTGAAGTCGGTAGGTTGGCAGACTTACCGGCTTTTTTATCTCACTTTTGTCTTCTTTCTATTTCTGTTATTTCTTCTCAATCACAATCTGGTCACCGCTTATATGGTATTTAATATTGGCTACATCGCCAAGGGCAAGCATCACCAGCTCAATAGAATCTTTTAGATCGAGTTTCCCGGTTATCAGGTCGACCGTTGAGAAACTGCTGTCGAAAACAAATTGAACATTGTAATAGCGCTGCAACTTGTTGAGCACATCATTCAGGTTTTGCTGCGAGAATTTAAACCAGCCTTCGGTCCAGGCAATTGCAAAATCAGCATCTGCCTCATTAGAAATCGAAATGGTTTTATTTTCCCTGTTAAAACTGGCCTTTTGGTTGGGTGCCAATACTGTTTCCCTGCTTAATAAACCCATTGCCGAACGGTCGCGCACAGCAACTTTACCTTCCAGCAGAACGGTTTCGGTTTGTTTGTCGGTTTTGTAGGCTGAAATATTGAATTTCGTGCCCAAAACTTTAATCGAAATATCATTGGTATTGACATAAAAAGGCACTTTGGCGTTGTGGGCAACTTCAAAATAAGCTTCTCCTTCCAAAAATACCTCACGTTTTTTTTCTGAAAATTTATTATGGAAAGCCATACGGCTTCCGGCGTTTAGCCAAACTTTGGTTCCGTCGGCTAAAATAAGCCGCGATTTTTTACCGAATGGAATGACCACTTCGTTCATCTTCGAATCGACGAAACCACCAGCCTTACTCAAATCAATCACCTGATTATCATCGATCACCAACTGATCGGCATTCATGGCTATTTTTGAATCTTTGGTGGTTAAGTCAACGATGGTGCCATCGGAAAGATGAATGCGCGACTGATTGCCGCTGTCAGCCACAACTTCAGTTGAAAAAACGTACGCTTTCTGATTTCCGGCGATGAAATAATATCCTGCTGTACCGCCAATAATTAAGGCAAAAATCAGGATGGCAGCATAACGCAAAATCTTTGATGTAATTAGTTTCCGGATGGGTTTTCTCTGTTGATTGTCAAAGCTTTCAATGTTTTTCCAGATCCGGAGAATTTCATCTTCGGCAAGGTTCTCGCGCCGATCTTCAAGCAATTCAACAATTCTTTGTGCTTTTTTGATGGTGAGTTTAAACTCCGGATTCTCTTCCTGAAAGTTTTCCCATTCGGTCTGGTGTTTTCCATGAAGCACCCAGGCGACAAAATCACGGGTTTCGATGAGTTCTTCAGGTGTATATTGCAGAAATTCTTTTTTCACAGTGAATGCCTTTCTGATGTGTTTTAATAAAAAAAAGACAATGCTGTACTTTTTGTGGACTCAAAAAATGAATTATTTTTTCGGAACAGTGTAAAATACTGAAATTGAGGTGTAAAATAAAATAAAATTTGTGTCGGCCAGGTTTTCGCGAAGTGACTTTAAGGCACGAAAAACCATTTTACGCGCCGAATCGTATTTCATCGACATGATTTCACAAATCTGTTCGTATTCAAAATCGCAGGTAAAGCGGTAATAAAGTATTTCGCGCTGTTTTGGACTAAGTTCTGCCAACCCTTTCTGCACCATTTCCTCCTTTCTGGAAAGATGCTCTTTCTGAATCCAGTCTTCCTCAACAGAATAAACAATGCTGGCAGGAAGCGCTTCATCATATTCTTCATTCTGCCTTGATTTCTTTGTCTGGGTCAAACTTTTAAACAGTTTTCGCCGGAAAGATTTGATGAGGTAAAAGTAAATATGATCGGTGGTCCCCAGATTCGCACGACTTCGGATCAGGTCAAAGAAAAGATCCTGAATCGTATCCTTCACCAATTCAGAATCTGCCGAAAATTTTTTGCCATAACGGAACAACGAATCAGCATGGAGATGATAAATCCGGGAAAGAGCAGCTTGCTCTCCTTTTTTGAAGTCTTCCCAAAGATGGCTATCGCTGTCAGTCTGTTGCATTTGCTATAATTACAAGCTCAAAGGTAGCCTTTTTAGCAAACAATTAACTCCTGACTAACTTGCCCTCAATTGAAGAAAAGAGATCCCCGCTTAAAACCGGAAAGGTTAAAAGCGGGGATTTGCGATTGCACTATTGATTTGAATATTCCGGAAAAATTATTTCCGATACTTTTCAACCCTTGCATCATTGATCATTCCTTGCCAGTTTAACCCGAAAGCAAAATCGTAGGTATTGCCTTCCGAATCCACATAACAATTCATGTCGCGCGGAACATCTTCCAACTGTTCCTCAACGGTTTTCATATCGGCAGGCATCTGGAAAGGCAACAAAGCTGATGGTTCGGCAGCACCGGTTAAAATATCCATTAACGCCTGATCCTGAACTCCCATGTGGATCAGAATGGCGCTGGCACTTTTTTCAATCTCGGCAAAAACCATCGGATTCGAAACCTTTACAATGACAACGACCGGCTTTGATCCCATTTGCTTTTTGGTTTCCAAAACCGTTTTCATATCCTGAATATTCGAGGTCAACATCGTTTTTCCTTTGTACGAGCGGTTAGTAAAACTTTCAAGCGGACTTCCGCCTGCAAGACTGGTTTCGCGGGCAAAGTCGGCTTTGTAAGGGCCATATTGCAAGCTGATTGGCATATAACCATTGCCATTCTTTCTAAGGTCGTCCTGCGAATAACCCACTCCGCCTTTTGGACTGTCGATGCAAACCAAAGCAATATCGGCTTCTTCAGGCTTTTCTACCACTTCAAAATATTTTTTAGCAACTTCCGGATTAACTGCATCTTTCCAGCTTTCAGGAGTTTCCACACCAAACCAGCTCAGACTGGCCGGAACAAGTTTTTTGGGAATGTAAACTTTCAGCTGTTTTTGCAGCGGAAGTGTTTTTTGCTGATTTTTCAGCATCACCACCGACCTTAACTGAGCATCGTAACCGGCTTTCATAAAATCAGGATTGCCAACCGTTTTTTCGGTTTCAGCCACATCAAGATACGGGTTTTCGAACAGCCCAACCCTGAAAATATTCCGGAGTAAACGTACAGCCGACTGCTCAAAACGTTTGCGCATCTGTTCTTCGCCATGCGCAGTAACACCCATTTTGTAGGCTTCAATCACCGGACCCATTTCGTTGTTGCCGCCAAACTGGTCAACGCCAGCCTCAATGGCTTTGTAGTGGCGTTCAGCTTCGGTCATTTTTTCAACTCCCCAGCATTTCCCCTGAAACTGATCAACCGCCTGAACATCTTTGGTAATCATCCAATCGGTGCAAACCACCCCTTCGTAGCCATATTTACCGCGAAGCAAATCCGTGATCAGATATTTATTATAGGCATTGCCCACGTTTTCACCGTTCACTGTATCCTGATTGTATGAAATCGTATAATAAGGCATTACCGCCGAAGCCATTTTGGTTGCGCCATCCAGCTTGAAAGCTCCTTCAGTAAACGGTTTTAAATGATCATTCAGATTTTTGCCCGGATAAACAGCGTAAGCGCCATAACCAAAATGTCCATCGCGACCACCTTCTTCAGGACCACCGCCCGGCCAGTGTTTCACCATGGCGTTCACGCTTTTGTATCCCCAGCCTCCTGAAATTTCATCAGTTCCGGTTGAAGTTTGAAAACCATCGACATAAGCCCGCGCCATATCTGTAGCCAGATTTGGATCTTCGCCCATTGTTCCGTCGAACCGGCTCCAACGCGGTTCTGTACCCAAATCGATTTGAGGGGAAAGTGCCGTTGCAATTCCCAATGCTCGGTATTCAGCAGCGGCAATTTCGCCAAACTGTTTCATCAGCTGCGGATCGAACGATGCTCCAATGCCAAGTGTTCCCGGCCACATGGAGATTTTACCACCAGCGCCGGCATTAAATTCGGCATACGAATCGCTGCCGTGGCGCGGGTCGGAACTGTTGTTGGCCGGGATTCCCAAACCTATTCCTTCGACAAAAGCCTGCGCGTTGTTGTTCCACTGAGCCGAAACAGCCGGGCTTTGAACAGAGGTAATCAGCACATGTCGAAGGTTATCTTCGGTTAAAAATTTCTTTTGCTGATCGGACAAATCACTGGCATTCGCACCACTCTCGGCAAAAGGTTTTCCATTATAAGTTCCGCCATACCGCCCGGCTCCCATCACCGGAATGGCCTGATGTCCGCTGTAAAGCATCAATCCTGCTATTTGATCGACCGACATTTTTGTAGCCAGATCTTTTGCCCG
The DNA here is from genome assembly GCA_019459485.1 of Prolixibacteraceae bacterium. Taxonomy (GTDB): domain Bacteria; phylum Bacteroidota; class Bacteroidia; order Bacteroidales; family Prolixibacteraceae; genus Aquipluma. The sequence continues at coordinate 16,647 of JAIBEZ010000109.1, read as the reverse complement.
TTCGTCCACCGGCAAACGCCAGTCTTCGTAAGGATCAAGCGTTCCGTTTTTGTTCAGGTCTTTAAAAGCGAAGCGGTCAACGGTCAGGATTTGCACTCCTGAAACGGGCGAATATCCCAGCGTTTGCCCACCTTCATTGCTGATCTGTTTGAATGTTCCTTTATCGGTTTCAATCCATTTTGGACTACACCCGTAGCCTGCGCTAATGGAAACAAAAAGTCCAAAAGCAAATAGTTTAGTTAGGTTTTTCATTTTTGCGTATTTTCTGCCAACTTTCTACAACTTGATTATTAACCACATAGACACATATAATGAGTGCCAACTTTTTCCGAAGAATGAGAATATGTCCCTTAAATCAATTTCCTCGCTTCGCGATCCGGATCATCTTTCAATTCCGACTGGTCGTTCAAAATCATGGTTTCGCCTTTTGCCACGGTATAGGATTTCCACTCCGGAAGACCACCATTGTTCGGATTTCCGGTTTTCATGAATTGCAATAAAGCTCCCGACATTCTTTCCGACAAAGCACGAGGTCGTTTTCCTCCGCCGGTATGAGTGAGCATCAGATCTGTATTTGCAAACCAGAAACAAATGTCGAGACAATGGAATGCACGCATCCGGTTATCGAAAAGGGGTGGTTCCCAGCCAAACCAAGCCAGGTAAACCGGCGCTTTTTGCCCGGCTTTTGCATTGGCGGTTTCAACGGCGCCTTTGCGGTTGCTGCTCACCAGCGTCATAATTTCTATCGGTTTTGCATCAGGATAAATTTTCGCATAAGCATCAAAAACTGATGCAGCTTTGTCGCCTAATCCGCCACCAAAACCGGCACGTTCTTTCAGCATTTCAATAGCCTTTTCCCTGGTTATCAATTCCATTTCGGGCATGGTGCGCGCCATTCCCCATTCGTGAAACGTGGTGCAAATCAACATTGGAACATCGGAGGAAAGACCTGTAGCATCAGCGTAGAACTGGCCTTTTGCAACATTCACGCCATCAGCAACCGGACTGAACCCGCCTCGAACCCCAGTTCCTGAATTTTCAGCAGCAAATTTTCTGGCGGCGCTATTGGCCAGTACAAGGTAATCTTTCCAGGGCATTTCCTGAAGTTTATCGACTTCGGAAGCATTCAGTCCAGCTTCTTTAAGGATGTATTCGCCCAGTTTTTGAGATGCGCTCTGATCCATCGCCTTCACGGTTGATCCGCTCAACGGAACTGCCTTGTGAAACAATCCTTTTGCTTTTGGCATGGCTGCCAGAACACAAACTTTGGCGCCGCCACCCGATTGTCCCATGATGGTTACATTTCCGGGATCGCCTCCAAAATTGGCAATGTTATCGCGCACCCATTCGAGCGAAGCAACCATGTCCAGGGCGCCAACATTTCCCGAATCGGCAAATTTTGACCCACCCACTCCGGATAAATCACTGAAACCGATTGGTCCCAAACGATGATTGATTGAAACAAATACAATATCGCCTTTACGGCTGAGGTTTTCGCCGTCGTAGCCATCCTGTTCAATGCCGTTTCCGTTGGTGTATCCGCCACCATGCAGCCAAACCAATACAGGACGTTTTTTTGCATCAACAGCCGGTGTCCAGATATTCAGTTTCAGGCAATCTTCGCTCACATCATCATAGTTCCAATGATCGACAAACGACGAATACGCGTTGGCATAACGGTTGTCCATGATTTGCGGAGCAGTATTTCCCCACCAAACGGTTGGCAATGTTTCTGTCCAGGGTTTGGGCGGTTGTGGCGGCATAAAACGGTTTTTACCTGAAGTATCAGCGCCATAAGGAATTCCGCGGTAGCAGGTTATTCCTCTCAGGATAAAGCCCTTTACCTTTCCGTACTTGGTTTCGGCAATAGCAATGTTGTCGCCTACCTGCAATTGCTGGTCATCATCTTCAGCCTTTGACAAATTTGATGCGCCAGAAATAAATGGCATGGATGTTAATCCAAGTCCGGCTGCCCCCACGCCCAGAGTCTGGAAAAAATTACGTCTGTTGGTTTTCATTGGTTTTGGTTTTAGTAATTGAGTATGAGACTATTTAAGTGCGATCTGTTTTTTCAGTTTCATTTCACCGGCTGAACTACCAATCTGCAATTCAATGTTGCAAAGGTCGTCGTCCCATGCCTGTTTTTTCTCATTCCAGTATTGCAGGTTTTTTACCGGAATTTCGAGGGTTACTGTTTTTGTTTCCCCCGGATTGAGCGGTACTCTTGTGAATGCTTTTAGTTCTTTTTCAGGCCATTCAACTGAAGGATTGATGCGGTGAACATACACCTGAGCAACTTCTTCAGCAGCCACTTTTCCTGTATTTTTCAATATAACCGAAACTGCAATTACATCGTTTTTACCATACGTTTTCTTGTCGATTTTCAGTTTGGTATATTTAAAGGTGGTATAAGTCAGGCCATAACCAAACGGATACATCACCGGAAGATTTTTTGTGTCGAACCAACGATAACCCACCAGCGATTCTTCGGAATAATAAGCTGTATTCGGGTCGTCGCTTTTGGCCGCTTCCTCTTTTGGTTTTTCCACTGCTTCGGTTTCGGCAACCAGGTTGGCAAACACGTCAGCATTCTTTCCTCCCTGGGGGAAATTTCCCAGCGCATAAGCAGGTGAATCCTCCAATTTCGCAGGCAGAGTGAAAGGCAAACGTCCGCTTGGCGAAATATTTCCAACAAGCACATCGGCCAAAGCATTTCCACCTTCGGTTCCATTAAACCACGAAATGAGCAGCGCTTTTGAAACTTGTTTCACCACATTCAAATCGTTCGGAGCGCCACTTGTCAGTACAGTTACAATGTTCGGGTTCACTGCTGCAATTTTCCGGATTAGTTCATCCTGGCCTGAAGGAAGGAAAATATCTTTCCGGTCGCTTCCTTCGGTTTCAACGGCACGGTTATTCCCGCCAATAAAAAGAATAATATTGGCTTTTGCAGCCACTTCAAGCGCTTCCTTAGTCAGTTTCTCAGCAATCACTTTCTTTTCCTGAGTTTGTTTTTCAATTTCTTCAGGTGTTTTTTTTCTGAACATGTCAGCAAAGCTGAAAACAACCGGGTCGTATCCTTGTGCAAAAATGATTTCAGCCTTATCACCAATCCGGTTTTTTAATCCTTCAAGCGGAGTGATTTCATACAATGTTTTCACTCCGGCTCCCATTCCGCCTGACCCCATTATTTGTGTTGCATTGGCGCCAATCACTGCAATGACTGGCTTGTTTTTCAACTGTAATGGAAGAACATCCTCATTTTTCAGCAAAACAATCGATTTGCTGGCAACTTCATAAGCTATTTTCTGCTGAGCCGGTTGCGAAGTCATTTCTGTATTTGCTTCATTTTCAGGAATTGGTTTGATGGCCAACCTGACACGCAAAATCTCTCGGACACGGAGGTTGATAATTTCTTCGGAAACTATTCCTGCTTTTACAGAATCGAGCAAAGCCTGACCGAAATATTTTTTATCAGGCATTTCAACATTAAGTCCGTTTTTTATGGAATGTACCGTGCTGTGGGTTCCACCCCAGTCGGAAATGACCATTCCGGCAAAACCCCATTCGTCGCGAAGGATTTTGTTGAGCAGGATGTCATTTTCGGCACACCACCAACCGTTAACTTTATTGTAAGCCGACATAGCCCCAAATGCATCCGCTTCCTCAACCGCAGCCCTGAATGGCGGAAGATAAATCTCACGCATGGCGCGTTCTCCAACAATTACATTCACAGTTCCGCGGTTATTTTCCTGGTTGTTCAGCGCAAAATGTTTCAGACAAACCGCCACTCCATTGTCTTGCGCACCTTTGGTGTATCCAACAGCCAATTGCGAACTTAGAAACGGATCTTCGCTTAAATATTCGTACGTTCTTCCTCCTGTTGGAATCCGCTGGATATTGATGGCCGGCCCAAGTATCATATCTTTCCCGCGTAACCGTGTTTCCCGGGCCATACCGGTACCGTAACTATAAGCCAGTTCGGGGCTCCAGGTCGCCGCCAGCGCCGAACCTGTTGGGAAGAATGTAGCTTTATCCTTTTCCCAGTTCAATGGCATCCATCCGTTGGGCTGCATTTCCTCGCGGACACCAAAAGGTCCGTCAGCATATCTCATGTCGGCAATTCCCAGTCGTTCAACCCCCGCTGAAACAAACATGTGTTTGGCATGAAGCATATTTACTTTTTCTTCCAAAGTCATTTGGCTGATAATGCCATCAATCTGTTTATCGTACTGAAGCAGGGCTGACTTGTGTGGTTTTGTAGCAGAAACTGCCAATGGGATTGCAATCGCAGCAAGAGCTAAAATTTTTGATAATTTCATCGAATCTGTTTTAATATTAAGTTTAATGGTCATCACTTTGAGGAACAATTATCAGGATAAGGAATCTTTTCATTCGAAAATAACGGCATTAATTAATTGATTATTAAGTGTTCTCATGGAACTCACACGCCAGAAAGCGGTCACTTTGAACATTGATTTTCATTTTCTTCTTGTGCCGCCACCGATGAAATAATTATCACCGGCATGTTCGTTTCATTGTTATTTAATGTGTTCAGGATCGTAAACAATTGTTGCTCCGCCAAGCGTTACCATCATTGGGTTTTCGCAACCAATGGAGACTTTCTGAGGGTGTGGTTTCGCTTCCGGAGCTGTTCCGCTCACGAGCGCTTCTGCCAGTGTTCGCATTTCGGTGACGTATGCTTTGTCGTAAGCTTTTTTGACGTATGGATAATGACCACAGTAAATTTTGTTAATTCCTTGGTCCATCAATTTTTCCATTTTTTTGCACGATTCGATGTAAGTTTTCATCGGTGAGTTTGGGCGAAGTTGCATCCAAACCTGCCCTGAACCAAAAGCATCGCCCGAATAACAGTTACCGGTTTGTCTGTCGAGCAAAACAATGGAACCGGGAGTATGGCCGGGAGTGTGCAAAACCTCGATGGTTGTTCCTCCCAGATCAAGCTTTTCACCATCTTTCACAAAGTTGACTTTCCCATTGTACTCAACATTCATCATTCTCGTTAAGACGGTATCAGCCGGGTGAAAGTAAATCTGATCGAAATATTTGATGTTCCCCGCGTGATCGGGATGAATGTGTGTAATCATCACGATGAGCGGTTTTTTGGTAATTTGACTCATAACTTCATCCAGCTTTTCGCAATTGGTTCCGGCATCAATCAGCATCGCTTTTTTCGTGCCTTCGATGATGTACATGGTGGTATTGTCGGCAGTTTCAACCACCCACATGTTCTTTTCAAGCTTTGTAATCGTGAGATCGTTGTTTTTGAATACTTCCTGCGCGGAAGTCAAAATCGCTGAAATCAGCATCAGCAATAAGGCAAAATTGGTTTTTAAGTTCATCGTTTTAAAAATTAGGTCATTAGAAATCAGGAAAAGAAAAAGGTCATCAGGAATAACACTTAGCAATGTTGTTTCCCAATGACCCCTGACATTTTTTCTATTTGAATAAAAGAGGAGCAATTTGTGACAAATACACCCGCCAGTTGGTCCAGGTGTGTCCACCTTCGGTTTCTACATAAGTGTATTTCATCCCCATTTTGTCGAGCTTGGCGCGATATTCTTCCACGTTTTTGTAAAGGAAATCGGTTTTGCCAATTCCAATCCAATAAAGTTTGTACCCGTTTTTCATCTGAGCTTCCAGGGTCTGGTCAATGTTTTCATACACTTTTGAAGTGACATTTTCATTGGGAATAATGGCTGCCGAAAACAAGCCTACATAATCGAATGTGTTGGGATAATATCGTGAAATATGCAATGAATGATAACCACCCATTGACAAACCGGCAATGGCACGACCCGATTTTTCAGCTTTCACGCGGTAATTGCTTTCGACGAATTTAATTACATCAGGAAAAGTTTCTTCAAACTTGCCATCCATGGTGTGATCCATCTGCATGCTTGGTTTTGTGAATCCCAAACTTGATTCGCCGGGAGCAGCTTCCTGAGCTACGTTTCCGTTGGTCATAACCACAATCATCGGTTTTGCTTTTCCCTGTGCAATCAGGTTATCCAGAATTTGTGAGGTACGGCCAAGCGCAATCCAGGCTTCTTCGTCGCCACCCATTCCGTGTAATAAATAAAGTACCGGATATTTCTCTTTGCTGGTTTCGTAACCGGCAGGAGTGTATATAGTTACGCGGCGTGGCATTACATTTCCGGGAGAATCGTACCAGCGGCGGGTTACCGAGCCATGAGGAACTTTATTTACCTGATACAAATCGGCTTTTCCACCGCCAACGATAAACACATTGAACACCGAAGCCACATCGCGAATGATGTAAACGTTGTTCGGATCGGTGGTTTTGAAACCATCAACAATTATCGTGTATGAGTACAAATCTGATTCAAGCGGCTGAGAAGTAAAAGTCCACAATCCTTTTTCGTCTTTGGTTAGATTTGCCTTTCCGGGAACATCCATTACGCCCCACTGGGTTTTCATTTTCACTGTGGGCAAAAAGTCTCCGGTAATCTGCACTGAATCGGCATCAGCAGCCTGAATCCGGAAAGTGACGGTGTGGTCGGCTTTTACTTCCGGAGAAATAATTGGGGCAGCTCCCCAAAGTGCCTGCTGTGCAAAAGAATTAATGTTGGTCATTACCAATAATGCAATGATGAATAGAAGTTGCTTTTTCATATAAAAGTATTATTTTACGAATGATGAATTGTTTAAATAGTCAAAACATTGTTTAACTCCCTCAAATTGTGTCATGTCAGCTTTAATCTTTTCAATTTCAACAAAGTATTCGCTCAATCCGTTTGAATAGGCTTTTTTGAAGATATTTTCGAAATTCATCATTCCCGACTGGCCTAAAACTGAGCGGTCTTTGATGTGCAAAACAGGGAAGCGGGTTGGGTGCTTTTCGAAATATTCGAGCGGATCCATCTGGCCCATCACCGTCCAGTAAACATCCATTTCGAAGAATACAAGTTTGGGATCGGTTCCGGCCAACAGTAGATCATAAATAATATCGCCAAACGGTATGAACGAAGCAAATGGGCCTGATGGCGGAGTTTCGCCGGGTTTTGCAATCCGTTTAAACTCCATGTTGTGGTTGTGGTAGCCCCAATTAATCCCTGCGGCTTTTGAGATTTCGCCAGCATTGTTGAACACTTCGCACACCAGTTTTGCATCCTCGTGGTTTTCAATAGAAGGCATCATTGGCTGAACCAGCGATTTAACGCCCAGTTTCACATGATCCTCAACGGCTTGCTTCCAGAAATCGGAAATTTTGGTCACATTTTCTTTTGTGAATTTTCGTTCCGGAGGGTTCACATGCGAACTTGTAATTTTCAATCCGGCATCGTCAACAATTTTTCGATATTCGCCCACATCGTATTGTCCCATTTTGCGGTTGCCGTATCCGGCCAGTTCGATTGTACTGTAACCAATTTCAGCTATTCTTTTCATTCCTGAAGGAACATTGTCGGTCAGTTCTTTCCCAAGGGAATAAATCTGCAATCCAACTACTTTCTTTCCGGCAACTGTTGGACTATTTTTGGTTGAAGCCAATACAGGAGCCACGCTCCCGGCCATGAAACCACCAACTGTGAGTAAAGATAATTTTTTCAGAAAATCACGTTTTGTTTCCATTCTTAATTCGTTTAAATTTTATTTGATCAGTGTAAATCAAGCCAAAAGTAATGTGTTTTGAAATTAATGTGTATAATTGACACAATGATAGTTTTTTCTGACCGTAATCAAAAATTAAACGATTACTTTTGTTGCAAAACATAGAAGCAGGTGAACCACGAGTCAAAATTTCAGAGGGAAAAGTTTTTAAATCACATTTCGTTGGACTGTGTGGTTTTTGGCTTTCATGATAACCAGCTAAAGGTGTTGCTGCTGAGAATGAAATTCACGAAAGAGTGGGCGCTGCCAGGCGGGTTTGTGAAAGAGGATGAATCATTCGAGACCGCAGCGACCCGGGTTTTGAAAGAACGTACCGGTCTGGACAATATATTCCTGAAACAATTCAAGGTTTTCAGCGATCCGCAGCGATCAAAAATAAATCCTGCGGTTCAGGATTTAATTGATTCAGGAGCAAATCCTGACCAGGAATGGTTTAAGCAACGATTTATCTCGGTTGGCTATTATGCTTTGGTTGACTTTTCAAAAGCTGAACCTCAGTCAGATTATTTTTCTGACCTGTGTGCCTGGAAATCCCTCAACGAAATAAATACATTGATTCTCGATCACCTTCAAATTCTGAACAAAGCGCTTGAAAACCTGCGGATGCAGCTGAATTATCAACCCATTGGCTATAATTTGCTGCCGGATAAATTCACCATGCCCGAACTTCAGAAACTGTACGAAACCATCCTGGGTAAAGAACTGGACAGGCGGAACTTCCAGCGCAAAATGTTGTCCTATAACATTCTCACCAGGTTGGAAGAACGCAAAACCGGTGGAGCGCACAAAGCCCCGTTCCTGTACGAGTTTAATTTGGAAAATTACCAGAAAGCTTTGCAGAATGGGTTGTACGGAGGATGGTAAAGATATCGGATAACCCTATATTAAACGTATAAACATATTACAGTAAGATCATCCGGTTCAGGAACGGAGCGCAAGCAGCTTCGCCAAATGCATAATTGGATCCTGGCCGGCTTTCAATGTAAATATTTTACTTGTGCTGATTCGCCGAAAGTTGCCAACGAAAAAATTAATTATTTCAGAAAAAGCGGAAACGCCCAAATTTGTAAATGATCAAGCCTGACACTAAAAAAATTATTGGCAGAAGCAGCGATCATCTTTCTGCATATTCAATTCTACTGCAAACACCTGGCATTTTAGCACCATTGGTGAACCGTTTATTTTCTAATTATTTTTCTAAAAGCTGAACTATTTTTCTAAAACAATGTTCAGTAATGAGATAAAGAAAATAAGGTATTTTGATGCTCAACAATTACCTTTGAATTTCTATTATCAAATTCAAAAAAACGAACTAAACTCACTGATTATGGCAGATCCTTTTGTGGCTGAAATCCGAATCTTCCCATTCAACTTTGCACCCAGAGGATGGGCATGGTGTAACGGACAATTATTGCCACTATCACAGAACACAGCACTCTTCTCATTATTAGGTACGACCTACGGGGGTAATGGGAAATCGAATTTCGCTTTGCCCGATTTACAGGGCCGCGCTCCAATGCACCCCGGACAAGGTCCAGGACTTTCGCTGCACGATTTGGGTGAAACCGGAGGCTCCGAAACCGTAACGTTGCTTGAGTCTGAAATACCTTCGCACAGTCATTCACTGAATTTTGTTAATTCAACAGCTACCAGTACCATTCCGGTGAACGCTAATTTTGCAAATTCGCCTCAACCGAATGCTTCGGTATATACCAATTCAACTTTAAATCCAAAGTCAGCAGGCAAGTTAGCTGCAACAGGAGGTAGTTTGCCGCACAACAACTTACAACCCTACCTCACCTTTTATTTTTGTATTGCCCTGCAAGGAGTTTTTCCACCACGAACCTAAATAAAGAAAAATATGGCACAACCTTATGTTGGAGAAATCAGAATGTTTGCCGGCAATTTTGCCCCTGCCGGATGGATGTTCTGTGAAGGTCAACTTCTACCGATCTCCGAAAATGAAACCCTTTTCCAATTAATCGGAACTACTTATGGTGGCGATGGTGAAAGCACTTTTGCACTACCCGATTTACGCGGACGTATTCCAATTCATCAGGGCAATGGGTATATTCTGGCCGAAACCGGAGGCGCAGAAGAAATTACTTTAACTGTTCAGCAAATACCTTCACACAGCCATCCGCTGCTTGCATCTGCCGATTCAGGCAACTCATCAACCGAAGGAATTAATTTTGCTTCAGGACAGGAAAAATTGGTTTACAGTTCTGAAACAACTCCATTGATTGCGGCTAAGACCGGAATAATTTCTCCGACCGGGGGCAGCCAGCCGCATACGAATTTCATGCCCTATTTGTGTGTCGATTACATCATTTCGCTTTTCGGAATATTCCCATCACCAACTTAATAGTCTAACAACATGGCAGAACCATTTTTATCAGAAATACGCATTCTGAGTTTTAATTTTGCGCCAAAGGGCTGGGCTTTGTGCAACGGACAATTGTTACCGATTAACCAAAATCAGGCTTTGTTTTCGCTGCTTGGCACAACCTATGGAGGCGATGGCCGGGTAAATTTTGCATTACCCGATTTAAGAGGCCGTGCCCCCATTCATGTTGGAAGTGGTCACACTTTGGGTGAAAGGGGAGGCGAGCAGGCACATACATTGACGATTTCTGAACTTCCACAACATTTACACACCGTCAATAATTCATTAAGCAGCAGCCTGGGCGATGCAGATGCTTCAGCTTTGGATGCATTGGCAAATTCAGGAGATGAAAAAAGATTTACTTCAGGAGAAACGAATATGGCAGCAATGAGCCCCGCTGCGGTATCAAACGTCGGTGGAAGTCAGGCTCATCAAAACATGCAGCCATTTCTCACCCTCTCGTTTTGTGTTGCTTTACAGGGTATTTTCCCCAGTCCGAATTAACATCTGAACTACAAATAGCATGAACAACAGAAGAAATTTCCTGAAAATACTGGGTACCGGATTTGCAGCAGCATCAGCAAGTCCAATCATGGCGGGAGTTACCAAAATGAAAACTCCGAAACAAACGATTAAAGTTGGCGTACTTTCACCTCAATCAAACCTAAACCCACACTATCCCTATTCATTTATGAACGGATTCAGGTTGGGCATCGACCAGAACAAAGCCATCAAAAAACAGCACATCGAAATTGTGAACGAACCAAACGGATACGGAACGCCGTTTATCAGCAAACAAAACGCTGAGAAACTGTTGTACGAAAATGGCGTTGATTTGATGGTCGGCATTTTGGGCAACGAAGTAGTTGGCCAATTTGAAGGTTTGTTTTCGAAGAAACAGGTTCCTTTTGTGGTGTGCAATGCGGGCGAATATTTCCCGATCAAACCGTTGCGCGACAATCCCTATTTGTTTTTCAATACCCTCAACCTTTGCCAGTCGGCCTACGCAACCGGACAATATGCCGCTTCGCAGTATGGAAAAAGAGGCTTCATCGTCACATCACTTTACGACAGTGGATATGATTCATTGTATTCGTTCACCCGTGGTGTTGAAACCAGCAACGGCGTGGTGGAAGAAACGCTGGTAATGAAAATGAATGAAAAAGATTTTGCCGCCAAAGCGATTGCACGAATCAAAGAAATTACTCCCGATTACGTTTATATACTTTTGAGTGGCGACCAGGCACGTGATTTCATTGTTCAGTACAACAATTCCGGAGATAAAACGCTGCCACTGCTGACGACTCCTTTTGTAACCGATGGCCCCAACCTCCCAATGCTCGGGCAATACGCCAAAAATCTGGAATGTTTTGCCCCATGGGAGAAAAGCGCTGGCAATCGAGAGAACAAAGAATTCTGCAAAAGATACATGGAAACCTACCGCAGTGAACCTGATATGTTTTCGGCGCTGGGTTTTGAAACCGGACTGATGATTTATCAGGCGCTTGCCAATGCTGACGGCAATTATTCAGGACAGGCATTGAGTAAAAGTCTGGCCGGTTTAGCCATGAATTCGCCACGCGGTGAATTTGCCGTTGACAAGGAAACCGGATGGACTCAAACTCCGCTTTACCGGCTCAACATAGGTTACAATATTTTGAACGCTCTTCCTGAAGCAAGCATTCTGGATCAGCAACAGCCCATTCATGCAGTACACAGCGATTTTGCACTGCTCGACAATTCCTACCGTTCAGGTTGGTTAAATCCTTATTTGTTCGTTTAGAAGAATCGTTTATAATTCACATCAATCCATTATTATGAAGAACCTCTACCCGCTTTTAAAATTCTATATATTTCTGCTTCTTTTACCTACTGCTGCATTTGCAATAAATACCAATACAACAGTTCATTTAAAACATGAAAACTTCGAAGTTTCCTACAACGAAAACGGTGTTCGTTTCGCTCCGAAGATTGGTCCAATCGAATGGAAATGGCAACTGAACAACATTACGGGTATCGGCAATATTCACACGGGCAATGCGGTACCTTCAGTATCCGGGAAGAACGTTGAATACCACCGGGGAAACATCACCGAGCAGTATTTATTCCGCGGAACCTCGATCGAGCAGCAATTCATTGTTCACAGCGAAGCGGATATTACCGGCGATTTGGTGATTGATGGAACGATTTCAAGTGATGGCCAATTTTCGAAAGTTGAGAACGGCTGGATTTGGACAGAGGGAAAAGCAAAGGTTTTTCTGGGTGATGTGTATGTTTTCGATGCGAACGGCAAACAAATAGCTGCATCGATGGAAGTTACCGAAAATTCAACCAGAATAACGGTTTCGTCTGTTGCCCTGAAAAATGCAAAATATCCGGTAACCATCGACCCGCAAATTGGACCCGACGATTTTGTTCTGGCAAACAACGCTACAAGGTTGTATCAGCCCCGCCTGGTTTACAATTCAAACGAACAGAAATTCTTTTCAAGCTGGACAAACTACGGTTTATTCAATCCAGGCAGAAAAGAAAATATATACGGAGCCAGTTTCAATCTGGCACAAATAAAAAACCAACATTCCACTGTTGATCAGCCAAGTAATTATTCAAATTTTAATATCTCCGGAACAGAACCGACAGGATCTGCGGCAAACTCATCGGCCACTTCGTCCGATGTCGCTTATAGCAACAGCAATTATTTAGCAGTTTGGGAAGACTTTGAAGGCCCGGCTTACAGTAACCGAAAAGTAAAATACCAATTAAACACGAATGCAGGAACCAGCGGAATTCCGCTCCAGGTTTTTGAATCCTCCGAATATGTAACGGCATACAAATGGCCTGAAAAACCGGCAGTTGCAGGGAACAACCAAAAATACCTGATTACTGCGGCAACAGGGTTCCCCAGTACCAGTTATTTTGTATTTGGCAAATACATTACGAATGCCGGAGTTGCCGAAAGTGCCAGTGACATAACGCTGTTTAGTTCGGCAATACCTTTCACCGATACTGAAGTGGACGCCCTGCCTGATGGATCATTTTTCGCCGCTGCTGCAACGCTCAACACGCTCTATTTTGGTGTTGCGCCTGCAAGTGGAAGCATGAGTCAAAATAGCCTCCCGGTTTCCGGAAATATTGGTTCCATTGCCCTTGCTGCCGGTTCAACTCAATCATTGCTGGTTTGGAGCGAAGTTGCTTCAACTAAATACATCATCAAAGGATTGTGGATTACCAGCGCGGGAACCGCTTCCGGAGGAGCGTTTCAGATTGATTCGGACAGTTTTTTCGGATCAGGATTTCCATCAGTCGCCTATAATCCAGACACAGATTCATGGCTGGTTGCGTGGCACAGCAGTCCAATAAATTCGGCGGGAACCATGATTTTTGGAAGGGAAATATTGAACAGCGGTAACATGAACGATGTATTTCCAATTAGCAATCAGGCCCGCACCTCGGTTACGCCAACAGTTGCCTACGACAGTGCAAACGAAGAATTCTGGATTGCATGGAGCGGTGGCGGAAACAAAGATCAGCTTCTGGCCCAGCGTTGGAAAAACTCACTTTCTGACTGCATTATAAGCATGAAGCAGGATACCATCCGTGAAAATAATTTCAAGAAAACTGCATTAAATCCTTCAACCGACATACTGGTAACCACTTTATTCGCCAAAACTGCTGCCGGCGATTCCATTTATCCGGTTGATTTCATTCCTGAAATTACTACTGATTTTCAAACATCGTATTCGGCTTCTCTAATTGACCTTGTAAAACCAACAGGCACTTTAAGTTCTTTTCATGCATCAAGAAACAAGCTTTTTTATGTCCTGAACGATTCAATCAATTACGAAGTACAGAAACAGTACGATTTCTCTGTCTATGCACAACCGGAAACAGGTGTCGCCGGAAAATCAACAAGTCAGGCAAAAACAGTCAGAGTGGTTGATGTAAATGAACAATTTTATGCTTCCGTACCCGCGACGATTTCTTTTCTTGAAGATGCTGTCGATCCATTTATACCGTTTACTTTTAATTCAGGAGATAACCGCCGGGAGCGAAATTCAGTTGATTTATCGGTAACCGCAACTCCGGCGATTTTTTCAACCGCACCAACGCTGGCTGTAAATCCATCAGTTTCCACCGACGGGATCGGTGATGGCATACCCCGCAGTCAGGTGAATGTATCGGATAATGTTTTAATTAGTTTGAACCCAAATGTTTCAGGAACAGGAGATTTAAAGATTAAACTCACCGATCTTAAAGGAGGAGAATGGAGTTCAATTCAAAAAGACAATACTGCTGACTTTACCATAGCTGTCACAGTAACACCGGTAAACGATGCGCCAACATTTACTGCTGGAAGTAACCTTTCCGTCAATGAAGATGCTCCGGCACACACCGCATCCGGTTGGGCAACGAATATTAATGCAGGCGCCCCTGATGAAAGCGCTCAGGTTTTGAATTTTACAGTTTCGAACGATAATAACTCATTGTTTAGTTCTCAACCGGCAATAAGCGCCACCGGAGATTTAACATTCACCCCAGCTGCTAACGCGCACGGCTCTGCAACAGTAACGGTTAGCCTGAACGACAACGGTGGAACTGATAACGGAGGAGTTGATGTTAGTCCAGTACAAACATTCACAATAACTGTGAATCCGGTGAACGACGCCCCAACTTTTACTGCGGGTGCAAATCCAACTATTTCAGAGGATGCAGGAGCGCAAACTGTAATTGGTTGGGCAACGGCAATTAGCAGAGGCCCGGCAAATGAAAGCACCCAGGTTTTAACATTCACAGTTACCAACGATAATTCAACGCTCTTTGATACTCAACCTGATGTTGATGAAACAACAGGAACACTGACTTACACTCCCAAAGCGAACGCTTTTGGAACAGCCACTGTAACGGTGACACTTTCGGATGATGGTGGAACCGCAAACGGAGGAACCGATAATTCTGTTAAAACCTTTACGATCACGATTAATCCGATAAACGATGCACCTTTATTCACAAAAGGAGCTGACCAAACCGTTTTGGAAGATGCCGGCGGACAAACAGTAACAGCATGGGCAACCGGAATTAGCGCCGGAAATTCATTTGAAAGCAGTCAGGTACTTTCATTTATCGTTACAAACGACAATAATTCCCTCTTTGCTGTGCAGCCCTCTATCAATGCTGCGACCGGAAATCTGACCTATACTCCGGCAAGCAACGAATTTGGTTCGGCAACTATTACTGTGAGGCTGGAGGATGACGGCGGAACTGCAAACGGAGATGTCAATACCACTTCAGTGACCACTTTTACAATCAACGTAACTTCAGTAAACGATGCTCCTTATTTTGTTCCCGGACTCAATCCGACTGTTCTGGAAGATTCAGGGGCAAAAACGATTTCGGGCTGGGCTTCAGGAATAAATTCAGGCCCAACCAACGAAAGCAGTCAGTCACTGACATTTCAAATCATTGTAACCGATCCTGCTTTATTCAGCGTTCAACCTTCGGTTGATCCTATAACCGGCGACTTAAGTTTTACTCCGGCCAACAATGCCTTTGGATCCACAAATATTGAGATTACCTTGTCTGATAACGGAGGTACTGCATCCGGAGGCGTGAATTTCATTACCCTGAATGCCGCTATTCAAATAACAAGTGTGAACGACAAACCATCCTTTACTGCCGGAACAAACCAATCCGTTCTACAGGGAGTTGGAGCTCAAACCGTTTCAGGTTGGGCGACAAATATCAGCCCCGGCGCAGCAAATGAGGTTGATCAATCCCTTCTGTTTAGTCTGACCAACGATAATACAGATTTGTTCCTTGTACAGCCGGCCATTGATGCAACTACGGGAACATTAACCTACACACCAAAACTCAGTGCCGACGGAACTGCAAACATCAGCTTGCAACTGAATGACGATGGTGGAACTGCCAATGGCGGAGTTGACGCAAACGATGTGGTGAATTTCACGATTAGCGTTGTTCCGGTGAACAGCGCTCCATCTTTCACTGCTGGTGCAAATATCACAGTGAACGAAGATGCAGGATCGCAGTCAGTAATTTGGGCTACAGATATTTCAGCCGGACCAAGTTATGAATCGGGTCAAACGCTGACATTCACGGTGACCAACGACAATAACAGTTTATTCAGCACTCAACCTTCAATTGATGCTACCGGAAACCTCACTTACACTCCGGCCAGCAATGTCTTTGGTTCGACAACTGTAACTGTAATCCTAAAAGATGACGGCGGAACTGCCAACGGCGGTGTGGATTCAAGTCCGGCAGAAACTTTTACAATCACTGTAACTTCGGTGAACGATGTTCCGACATTTATTGCCGGTTCTGATCAAACCGTACTGGAAGATGCCGGATCGCAAACGGTCACTGCATGGGCAACTGCAATCAGCAGCGGACCTGCAAATGAAAGCGGCCAGACGCTTGCATTTACCGTAACCAATGACAATAATTCCCTATTCAGCACTCAGCCAGCAATTGATGCAACCGGAAAACTTACCTACACTCCGGCCAGCAATGTATTTGGTTCTGCAACTGTAACTGTAATCCTTAATGATGACGGTGGAACTGCAAACGGCGGAGTTGATTCAAGTCCG
>JAIBEZ010000070.1 GCA_019459485.1 Prolixibacteraceae bacterium | reverse complement strand
TGATATAGGAATTTTTAAATTTTTGTCATGTACTTAGATAGAATATCCTTATTCGAGCGATTTTGGACTAAATATGTTGAATGATAGTGTCAATCAAATATTGATATATAATCCTGTAACGAATAATATACCTAAAAACTCTTATTCTTTCACTGCTAAACTGAAGAAAGGACATGCCTTAAAAGTTGTTTTTTCAAAAGAAGATCCATGTAAAATTCAGGGTGGTTATGGATCGACCTATTATTGGCTTGACGAAATTGCACCATATACAACACAAAATTTCTCCTATTCTTACTACGGGCAATTAAATGGTATTCCACCAGTTGCTCATACACAAACTTTTACGGCTTTGGAATCAAATAAAACATGCAATGTGAGACTTAGATTTGCTCCAACAGCTCAGCGTAATTGTAGCTTTAAAATAGAAATTTATGAAAACAATTCTGTCACTCCAACGAAAATAAAGCACATTCAAACAAATTGGACAAATTAAAAATAA
The DNA here is from genome assembly GCA_019459485.1 of Prolixibacteraceae bacterium. Classification (GTDB taxonomy): domain Bacteria; phylum Bacteroidota; class Bacteroidia; order Bacteroidales; family Prolixibacteraceae; genus Aquipluma. The sequence goes on along the minus strand of JAIBEZ010000070.1, from coordinate 45,608 downwards.
CGAAATAAGAGCAAGTACTGAAAGAATGGGAATATCTTTACAAAGCAATATCGCTAATATGAAAGGGTGTTGTGTTTTGAAAAACAGAATATGGCTATTTCTAATATTATTTTTTTTATCAGGATTATTTTACTCCTTCAGGAAAAAGAACATTCGTATTTTAAAGCGCCGTCAAGCGGTCCGCTGGTACAGCACTCGCTGGTAGCCATGCTCGAAATGAGCCGGAAAGGAATGATTCCGGTTGAAAAAGTGATCGAGAAAATGTGCCACTCCCCGGCAGACCTGTTCCGCATCGACCGCCGTGGATACATCCGCAAAGGATATTATGCCGATTTGGTGTTGGTTGATCCGGCGCAATCGTGGGTGGTTTCTCCTGAAAATATTCTGTACAAATGCGGCTGGTCGCCTTTCGACGGAACAGAATTCTCGCACCAGGTAACCCATACTTTTGTAAACGGCGACCTGGTTTATGCTGATGGAAATGTTGTTTCAGGAACACAGGGGAAAAGGCTGAAGTTTAACCGGTAGAACTTATAAAACTCAAAAGAGGCCCCGTTTCCGAAGCCTCTTTTGAGTTTTATAGTTTTCAATAAATTATTCAACTACAATCAACAGGTATTTCGATGCTTTCCAGAATTCAGCAGGTTGATCGATTACAAGGCTTTCAACAGTTTTTTCTCCTGTCAGGTGATATGTTTCGGCAGGATGAAAAGTAACCACTTTGGCTTTCTTCGTATTCAGCGGCAACTGGTTAAACTCGCGGATGTCAATTTTCATGAAATAATCGCGGTTAAAATCCTTTTTCATTTTGATTGTTTTTCCAAGGCCCAAAAATCCACCTTCTTTTTCAATCACGTTCTTTTCTTCAAGTTCTTTTTGTGTACCGAAGGCATAATAGGCAGTGTTCATAGCAATAACCTGCGCTTCAATGGCCTGATTTTTTTCCAGAATGGTTTGTTCGCTTTCGGCTGTTATCACCTCGATTTCTTCTTTCAGCCCGGCAACATTCACATTCAGATTGTTGAGCTCCATTTTTAAAACGGCAATTTCCGAATCTTTGTCACCCATTTGCTTGTTCAGCAACGCCATCATTTTTTCGACCTCGGCAATCCTCGTATTGGATGCGCGGAGTTTTGACTGAAGGTTTTTTACCAGTTCTTTGTTTTTCTGAAGCAGGCTATTGATCTGAGCGATGTCTTCAGCAATGCGTTTTTTTGCAACCGTTTTTAGTTCTCCACCTGATGAAGTTTGAACAGAAACAATTTTTTCAAGGGTTTTAATCGAATCCAGGTTTGCTTGTATTTCGTTCATATCGCCCAATAACTCCAGAATTGAAGCGTCTTTTTGCACAGCCAATTGTGCAATACTATCTTGTACGGCTTGCATGCGTGCAACCTCTTTTTTGTGCTGACCACATGAGGCAAGCACAACAACTGACAGAATAAATAGTAACTTTTTCATTTGTTTCAAAATTTAAAGTGTTAAAAAACGGGTTTTAAATATCCTTTATGGCCTTGCGGCTGGTTTCCTGTATAATCTGGCTCAAATCAATTGAATCGAACATCTCAAGTATCCGCTTTTCTGTTTCTTCGAACCCGATCCGGAAGAGCTCATCGGCTTTCTTAAAGTCGAACGTATTGAATTTCCTTGTTTCAGGAGGGTCGATCACAAAATCGCATTTGGTAAGGCTTTCCCTCACATTCTGGCTCATTGCCAAACGGAAAGTCCTTTCTGCCACCGCTTTTATTCCTGAAATATTTTCCTGTGCACCGTTGTGGTTCACATGCACACCAATCAATATCCTGCACTGATTTCGAATACAGTCAACCGGCAGATTGTTGAGCAACCCACCATCAACGTATGAATTTCCATCAATTACCTGTGGCTCGAAAATGATGGGAATAGATGCTGACGCCAATACCCATTGAAACAGTTTGCCTTCGTGTTTGATTTCTGAATGACCACTGTTAAGGTTTACGACCGAACAATAAAATGGTTTTTTAAGGCTCGCAAAATCGTCCTTTTCAATATTCATTTCGAGGAGCGACACTACTTTTTTGATATCGATCAATCCATTTGAAGGCATTTGCCATTTGAACATCTTCACCATTTTGTTGGCCTTCACCAATTCCAAAATCTGCAAAGGTTCCATGCCGGCAGCATAAAAAACACCTACGAGCGCGCCAGCACTCGCTCCTGAAATTATTTCGGGCCGGATACCATATTTATGAAGGGCTTCGAGCACGCCAATGTGTACAATGCCCCTGGCCCCTCCTCCACTGAGTGAAATACCGAATTTATAGGGTCTTGGATTCTCGTGCATGGATTGTTAATGTATTAACAGCACAAAGTTAAGATGAATCATTGATCTATTTGTTACATAACTTGCGAAAAATGTTACATGATTCACACCTCAAGCACTAACGTCAATTCTTTTGCTTTTGGACTGGTACATAAGTTTCAAGTATGAATAAATGTTGTATTTATAATTGTTCAAATATTATGACTCACCCCGTCGCATCTGCGATGCTCTCCTCTCTCTTTTAAAAGAGAGGGGGGGAAGGCCGCCTGCGGACTTGGGGGTGAGTTAATTTTCAGATAATTATAATTTCTTCTATTTTTCCGGCAACTTCCAGTCCAGCATTCCGGCCAATATCGTTGAAAATTGTTTTTCCGGTTTTACTGTCGGTTAGTTTTACCTCGGCAAGGGCATTCATACTTTCTTCAATCCGTCCATCCATCAGTCCCAGAATAGGCGATGCCAGTGCTGTTGCAGCTTCACGCCTTACAAATATTTCGAGCCGATGGTTTTTATTCTCCATTACCAGTTCAACTTTTTCTGTATCGATGACTGACTTGCGCAACTGGCTCTGATTGTAAGTAGTAAACTGAATGAGCCGGTCGCCCAGCCAGATACCCGCAATAAAACCCACAAAGGAATATCCCATGTAAGGAATTTTGGCCACCGAAACTTTGACTGAAAACCCGGGTTGACTGAAATGGTTGGTTTGCAGCCAGACGTATGCACTTGGAAACGATTGGCCCCAGTCTTTTTCGATGTAACCGCGTCCGTTATCAAAGTTCAGAATTTCACCATCAACTTCAAGCTGACCTTTTATTGAATGATCCATGCTGACAATACCGTGGTAGCATTCCATGAAAGGGAGAAAAGTGTAGGGACCCATTATTCCGGGCGAATACCATGGATTTGGCCATGGAACTGTATCCGAAAATTGCAGGTTTCCTCTCAATTCAGGCAGGTTTAACTGAATGGCATTGCGCGAAAAGTGATTGTCGTGAATGGCAATATTAAATGTATCGTGAGATGGCACAAACAATTCACGATTAAATTTATGGTATTGAGCCGTTTGCTTTTTACCATTGAGTACCTGAATAAAGGCATGACTTTTACCCTGATCATCCATTGCAATTCCGGGAATAATTGCAAATGCTTTGGTTTCGGTTTCGTTCACCACTTTAAAATACCAACCTTCAAAATAACTCCGTTTTCGCGTCCATCCCTGAAATTGTTCAGGATGAAAAATAGCGCGTATTTTATTTTTTATCATAAACAGTCGTATAAGAGGTTAACAGGTAAAACTCAAATCAGGAAAAGCAATATACAATACTTTCGTTTCAGCGAAAGTTTGTAATATTGCAAGCTTATAAATAAACGCATTTTTGACAGAAGAAACCTGCATTTTCTAGGGAGTTTTATACAATATTATTCCGAATTGGCAGTTTATCCTAAAGTCATTCAAAACTCAGCTATTGGGAAAACGGTTTTCATATCGCATATTTTTTGTTGTGGTGTTGTTAATTCTGGCAGGTTGTTCAACTGAAAAAAATACAGTTGTGTCGCGTGCCTATAACAATGTTACTGCCCATTACAATGTATATTTCAACGGAAGGGAAAGCCTTCGTGCCGGTGTTGAAAAGGTCAACAAATCAGTGGAAGATGATTTTTCGAAGGTTTTGCCAATCTACAAATCGAGCAACCCAACCACGGCCACAGCTGCAATAGGCGATATGGACAATGCAGTGCTGAAAGGTTCGAAACTGATACAGTCGCATTCGATCACAAAAAAGCCAAAACGCAGAAAAAACCGGAGCAAATCCTACATCAAATTTGCCAGTCAGGAAGAATTCAATAATTGGGTAGATGATGCCTATGTCCTGATGGGAAAAGCCTATTACTACCAGCACAATTATGCGGCAGCCATCGAGAATTTCTCCTACGTGGTGCGGAAATTCGAAGACGATCCGAACAAGCATCTTGCAAACATCTGGCTAATTCGTTGTTATACTGAACTTGAGCGTTATGTTGAAGCTTACGAATTGATCCAGCTGTTGCAAATGGACGAAACCTTTCCCCGGAAGCTCGACGGAGAACTGGCCGCAGTTACATCTGATTATTATGGGAAACAACTATTGTACACCGAAGGAATTCCTTTCCTGTCAATCGCAGTAAAACAAGCCGACAAAAAGGAGGACCGGCTTCGTTACAAATACATTTTAGCCCAATGGTACCAGGAAACAGGCAATGCTGAAAAGGCCTCTGAAACCTTCAGGGAAGTTACACGGATGAACCCGCCATACATCATGGCTTTCAACGCACGGATCAGCGCTGCCGGTACTTTTACCGGAACCGGCGATGCCGAAAAGCTTAAAAAAGAACTCCGGAAAATGCTTCGGGATAAAAAGAACCTTGAATTCCGCGATCAGATATATTTTGCGATTGGCAATATTTCGATGAAGGAAGGAAAGCGAGAACTTGCAATTGAGGAATATACAAAATCGGCTTCGTTAAGTTCTGTTAACATGTATCAGCGCGCGCTCTCGTGCCTAACCCTTGCGCAAATATATTTTGACGACCTGAACTACAAAAATTCGCAGGCCTATTACGACAGCGCCATGGTGGTAATCGATGATCAATATCCGAATTATCCGGAAATAGAAAATCGCCACCGCAGTCTCACCCGACTAACTGACAACATTTACACTGTTGAACGGGAAGACAGTTTGCAGCGAATTGCCCTGATGGACGAACCTTCAAGAAATAAGTTGATCGATCAATGGATCAAGGAAGCTGCCGAGAAAGAGGCCAAAGACAAAAAGGACGAAGCGGCTCAATTGATGGACCGGAGTTATTTCAGGCAGAATGAAAGTCGCTTTGGCCTGAGCCAGCAACAGGAAGGCGCCGGATGGTACTTTTACAGTCCAACGACTGTTGCCTACGGAAAGGTGGAATTCGAGCGCCTTTGGGGAAAACGCAAACTGGAAGACGGCTGGCGGAGAGCTGACAAACGAAGTGTAATCGAAGATCAACTGGCGGAAGCTGAAGAAGATTCGCTGATGGCCGAAGGTGCACAGGTAAAAAAAGTAACGGATGTAAAAAGCCGCGAATTTTATACCCAGGATTTGCCGGTGAACGATTCGCTGATGAATGTTTCGCACAACAACATCAGAAACGCGCTTTTCAATGCCGGACGAATTTTCAAAATCGATTTTTCTGATTTTCCGCGTTCATCCGAGTCGTTCGAGGACCTGAACAAACGTTATCCTGACAATATTTTCACGCTGTCGTCCTATTTTGAACTGTGGGATCTGTACAATAAAATGGCCAATCAGGAAAGATCCGACTACTATAAAAATCTGATCACTGGCCAATACCCCGATTCGAAATATGCCAAATATTTGCTGAACCCGAATTACTTTATTGAACTGGAAGCGAAAGCCGACAGTGTTAACCGGTTGTACCAAAAGGCATTTCTGGAATTTAAAAACGGCCAATATACACAGGCCGGAAATACTTCAGATCAAATTATGACCATGCAGCCCGATAGTGCGCTGGTACCGAAAGTACAATTCATTAAAATGGTTGACAACGGTACTCAGACTAACTGGGAAGGTTTCAGTAAATTACTGAACGAATACATTGCCACTTATCCGAAAGCCGAACCCAAACCTTTGGCAGAGCAAATCCTGAAATTAATTCAGGACAGCACACTGGCAAATTACCAAAACCTTGTCGATATCGGTTATCTGAACGACCAAATCCAAAACAACGAATTACTGCCCGGAAATAAAAAAGGCGCCGACGAGTTCGAAGGAAAATTTTCGTACGACGAAGATTTGCTGCATTATTTTGTGATCGCTTATCCGAAAAACGCCAACATCGATCTCAACCGCCTGAAATTCGACATCGCCAATTACAACATCGACCATTATACAAAAATCGATTTCGATATTGAAACACAAAGTCTGAACAACAATACTTCGCTGTTGCTCATCCGATCACTCAACGACAAAGAGCAAGGCTTGATTTATTTCAGGTCGATCATCAAAAAGCGGGAAGTTTTTGAAGCCCTCAAAAATATCAAATACATCAACTTTGTGGCTTCGTCAACCAATTTCCGCGAAATCACCGCCGATAAGGATTACGTTGAATACCTCAAGTTTTTCGTGCAGAATTACAGCAAGTTTATTTCCAGCGATTTTACCGACGAGGTTTTGCCTGAACCTGAAGAATTAATGGCAAAAGCCCAGGCAGAAGAAGAATTGCTGAAAGAAAGAGGATCGTTTGTAACCATCTCTTCAGCAGCTTCAGGAAGTGATTTGTATTCCAATGAAGAAGCCGGACTTCAGAATTATGTGATCGCAGTAAATGCACCCGAATTTAACCTCAAACCTGTTGTGGCAGCCTTCGGAGCGCACAACCGCGACGAATACAGTCAGGCCGGACTGACCATCGAAGAGAAACAAATGGTTGAGAATAAGTTGATGATTGTCCGTCCGTTTAAAACCAAGAACGAAGCAATCAGTTACTTCACAAAAGCGGTGGCAAACCGTAAATTGTTCCGCAGTCTCGACACTTTGGGCTACCGAAATTTTATTATTACCGATGCCAACCTGAAAAAACTTACTGAGACACGAAGAATCAACGACTACCTGGACTTCTTCAAGACAAAATACATTGGAGCGGAAACGGATGCAAGCGCCCAAAATCAGCAGTTACCTGCTTACAACGGGCCATACAAACAAAACGTCTCTGGAGCACAATCTTTCTTCCTGATTGTTCCCAAAGAAGAAATTAATCCAGAAAGCCTTATTGAATCTGTTAAGCAGTTCAACACCAGGAATCATCCGCAGCAAAATTTGAGGGTTTCCAGCCCTATGCTCGACGATTTCAGGATAATTATTAAGGTGGAAGGACTGGCTTCAAAACAATCTGCCCTTGATTATCTGCGCACAATAGCAGGCGATCAGCAGGTTTACGGGCCTTTGGAAAATGCCAACTACCGTAATTTTATCATTACTCCTGAAAACGAACCGATTTTCATACAGAGCAAGAACATTTTAACTTACATGGAATTCTACAAACAGTTCTACCTGAAATAGTAAAATGTTCGCTCTATAACGTTTTGTATGGGGAAAATGAAGCAAGCATTTTCAGGTGCAGAGCACCGTTGATATTTGTAGTATATATATGCAATACACACAAAAGGTGCAGAGCACCGAAATATAGGCACATATTATTTGGAGCATTTCGGTGCGCTGCACCTCAGGATTATACATCATTTCAGATTTCTACAAATATCACGCGACGCTGTCGCTTACCCATACAAAAGATTTCAACCCGTAAAAGAACTGGAATCATTTATTTTAAATCCCCTAAACAAAGTAAAAACAAAGGAGATAAACATCAAATCGGATCAATAATAAATACAATGTCTTAAAAAACCTTATTTTTAAAGAAAAAAACCTCAGTAGAAAAAAATAACGAATAGATCCACACCTTATTACCTAATTTATGAAAGTTCTATCAGAAGACTATCAACCCTAAATAAGGTAATAAGGTTGCGGCTTTGAGCGCTGATTTTTCTACTTAGGTAGCCTTTTAAAATAAGGTTTAAAGAAAAGGCGATCAATGTTATTTGGATACGGGGGATCAAAATGTTCCAATGCTTCAGCGTTAAATTTTGTTAAGCTTACACTATTCTCTCGTTATACTTGTTATAAAGATTGTATATTCAGCAACAAGTTGAATTTTAAAACCATCAGGAAATTACATCCGGCAAATACAGCAATATGAAGAAAACAAAAATACTTTGGACAGACGACGAAATTGATTCATTGCGCGCACACATCATTTTTCTTCAGGAGAAAGGTTTTGAAGTAGTTACAGCCAACAACGGAACCGATGCTATTGAACTTGTAAAAACAAATTATTTCGATATTATCTTTCTGGACGAAAACATGCCCGGATTGAGCGGCCTGCAAACATTGAACGAAATTAAAACGATCGATCCGAATGTGCCGGTGGTGATGATTACAAAAAGCGAAGAAGAGGACATCATGGACGAAGCCATTGGCTCGAAGATGGCCGATTACCTGATAAAACCCGTTAATCCGAAGCAGATTTTGCTTTCTATTAAAAAGAATGTTGACCAAAGGCGTTTGGTCACTCAGCGAACTACTTCTGCCTATCAAAGCCAGTTTTCGAAAATAGGGATGCAAATAAGCGACCGGCTTTCTTTTGACGAATGGGTTGAAGTATATAAAAAGCTTGTTTTCTGGGAGCTGGAACTAAGTTCTTCTGAAGATTCGGCAATGGACGAGGTGCTGAAAATGCAAAAAGCGGAAGCAAACAACTCGTTTGGCAAATACATTCGCAACAATTATGTGTCGTGGTTCAATGATAAAAACGCCGACCGTCCGTTGCTTTCAGTGGATATTTTCAAAAAGAAGATTATACCCCAGGTTGACAGTGGCAACAAGGTATTTGTCCTGGTGATCGACAATCTCCGTTACGATCAGTACAAGGTTTTGGCCACGGTACTGACCAACTATTACAATATTGAAGATGAGGAACTTTATTGCAGCATTCTGCCAACAGCCACCATGTATGCCCGGAATGCAATGTTCGCGGGCATGATGCCTGCTGAAATCGAAAAACGATATCCCGAATTTTGGGATGATGATGACAACGAAGGACATAAAAACCGGTTTGAACAGGAATTACTACAAACACAACTGGCGCGGCTGGGAAAAAATTACAAGCTTTTTTTTGAAAAAATCTCCAATGTAAAAGGCGATAAAAAAATGACCGACTATTTGGGAAGCATTCTCCAAAGCGACCTGTCGGTAATGGTTTTTAATTTTGTTGACATGATTTCGCACGCCCGTACAGAAATGGACATGATAAAGGAACTTGCAGGCGATGAAGCCGCTTACCGGTCGCTTACCCTGAGCTGGTTTAACCACTCGTCGTTGCTGGATTTGATAAAACTGCTGGCCGAAAACAAAGTCAAGGTGGTACTTACAACCGATCATGGAACCATACGGGTAGATAATGCACAAAAAGTGCTTGGCGACCGCGAAACAAATACCAATCTGCGCTACAAACTGGGCCGCAACCTTAATTACAAGTCAAAAGCCATTTTCGAGGTGAAAAATCCGGCAACCATTCACCTGCCTTCCCGAAACGTAAGTACCTCGTATATTTTCGCATCAAATACCGACTTCTTTGCCTATCCGAACAACTATAATTATTATGCGCAGTATTTCCGGAATACGTTTCAGCACGGCGGCATTTCACTTGAGGAGATGATTATTCCGGTGGTTACACTGGTGCCAAAAGGATAGAAGTCTTCTATGCTCTATAACGTTTTGTGTGGGTAATTATGAAAAGGGAATAGGTATATATTGTAATTGCTTACTCACCCCGTCGCATCGTTCGACTGAGACTTCGGCGTGAGATCAGTCGCACGCTCACGCCGAAGTCTGCGATGCTCTCCCCCTCTATTTTTAAAGTTACTCTTTATACACAACTATAGATTTACTAAAATCCATGGTGTAAAATGCGTTTCATTAAACAAGCATTAAACAAAGGAGATTAGCTATGAGTCGGTTCCCCTTAATTCAATGTCTTAAAAAAACCTTAATTTTTTTTTAAACCTCAGTAGAAAGTAAATAACCAATATAACCAAACCTTATTACCTTATTTATGAAAGTCGAATACAACAATCTAAAATAAGGTAATAAGGTTGTGGACAGTGAACATGGATTTTCTACTGAGGTTGCCATTTGAAATAAGGTTTAAAGAAAAGGCTATCCATGTTATTTGGATGCAGGCTCACTCAAAAATATATGTATAAAGAGTAGCTTTTTAAAGAGAGGGGGGAAGGCCGCCTGCGGACTTCGGGGTGAGTTATGAATATGAACGGCTCTATAACGTTTTGTATGGGTAATTATGAAACGGGAATAGATTTATATTGTAATTGGTTACTCACCCCGTCGCATCTGCGATGCTCTCCCCCTCTCTTTTTTAAAGAGAGGGGGGAAGGCCGCCTGCGGACTTCGGGGTGAGTTATGAATATGAACTATCAATATCTCTTTCTTTTATGACTTATTTTATTCTCTATTTGCATTCTGATTACCCACACGATTCTTTACAGAACAAAAAAAAAACCTCCTTCAATTATACTTTAGATAAAATGTAATTATTTTCATAAATAATTGCGATCAATACATAAATGTATTAATTTATTTTGTAAATTAGCACTAAATCTTCTTCTATTAGTTCTATTGATAACATTTAACGATAGAAATAAATCGCTACAAGAAGCATTACGTAAGCATTTCAATCAATATCTTAAGATAATTATCAGATTACTTAAGTTGTTCAATCAATAACTTAAGTAAATAGCCTGACAACTTAAGTTATTTTCTGTATAGCTTAAGTTTTTACAAAATAAACTTATAAATATATAAATTAAGAAAAGTTATAATTTATAAATCACCAGTTATAATAAATATAGTAATCGTTAAAACTAAAAATACTTAAGATTTCAATATAGAAGCGATTGTAGAACTAAAAAAAACTTGCAGATTATTAAAATGGAAGGCAGTTTTATGAATGTTGCCGATTAAAAAGAACTCAATAGTAATACTTATAAATAAAAAAACCGTGTATTGATATTTATTCTTTAATCTAAAATTTTAAACCCATGAAAAAAGTCCATGTAGTTTTTGATTTTATTCAGCTTCCAATTCCTGAAAAAATTTTAAGGGGAAGGAAGGTCCATTCGGAAATGAGCGATAATCCTTCATTCCCGAATCCGGATGTCCCATTAGATGAACTAAAAGATGCTACTGATCTTCTTGAAACACGTTATTTAGATGCCCGCAATGGTGGAAAGGAAAATACAGTTCTGATGCGCCAGTCTGAAGAGGTATGGAATGACAAAATGCGTAAAGAAGCCAGGTATGTAGAGCGGATTGCCGACGAAGACACTGCAATTGTAATCAGTGCAGGCTTTAATTTGGCAAAACAACCCATACCAGCCCAACGGTCAGAATTTAGCGCAGAAGCTGGCAAGAGCTCCGGCTCAGTATTTCTCAGAAGGCAAGCCGTACCGGGCGCCAAATCGTACATCTGGCAACTAAGCATTAACGTATTGCCCGATACAGACGATGCATGGAAGATTGCCGAAGTTACAGGCAAAGCTTCTGTAGAACTCACCAACCTTAACCCCGTTACCAAATACTGGTTTAGGGTGGCTGTAGTTACCTCCAATACTACTTTACCCTACAACGATCCAATCATGCACATTGTGACATGATTTGTCCTGACTGACTATTGAGTGTAATAAAAGAACCTTCAGCAAAGGAAAAAACACAGACGGATGGGCAGAAGGTAAACAATAACCAAAGAGACAAGGCAATGCCTTGTCTCTTTGGTTTTAAATAGTAAGTTCCGTGGGAACGGAGCCTGCAATCAGTTTTTGTTTACAATTGGCCCCCAATGAAAAAATGATCATAAAAAAAATACAATAACCTTGCATAATTTATTTTGAAAACCATACATTTGAAAAACCAAAAAATCCAATTGACATTGAACTACTTGCCTCCTACCCTTCCCGAAATCCAACGAAAATACATTGCAACAATGTCTTCCTGCGATTTGCCAAAGATTTGTTTGGCAAACGGTTTTTAGGGGATGTGAGCTACCCAGTGGTATGAAAATTAAAACAAAAACTAATAATTATGAAATATGTAATAATCGTAATTGCAATATTGCAATTTTCAAATTTAAATGCACAGGTAAACGATTATGAAGATAATGATCTTTACAATATTGGTCTAAAATATCTTGACAGTTTAAAGAATGATGAGGCTATTAGTTATTTCAGCAAAGCAATAAGTATAAATCCAGGAAACTCCATTTATTTCTATAAAAGAGGGGGTGCCTATTTTAATAAATCAGCTTATGAATTAGCAATTGCCGATTTTGAGTACTGCTTTAAAGTTATACCTGATGAGGCTGAGTATCCGTATCTGATTGGAATATGTTATGAAAAACTAAATAAGGATGCAATGGCATTAACGTATTATAGTAATTCCATCAATCTTGACTCAGAAGATGAAAGATATTTTAGAAGGAGAGCTAATTTGAATTTCAAGATGGAAAATTATCTTAATACAATAAAGGATTATAATGAGCTATTAATATTAAATCCTAAGGATGGTGCATCCTATTTTTACAGAGGCGTAGCTTATTATAAGCTTAATGACAAGAAAAATGCATGTATCGACTGGAATAACGCTTTATTAAATTCATATAGTAAGGCTTCCGAATACATTGGCAGGATATGCAAATAACTTTTTACTCAGCGCACAGGTGATAAATACACAACTCTTTGAACCCCCGATAAATGCGGAATAAGTGACCGTAGAAGAACCACAAGTGACTGCCAGGTTGATGTTTTGTTTTAGCACCGCGAAACCCGATTTTTACTGCCTACCTCAATGCCCGCAAGGTAGTTGATTACGGCGCCCGTAACGAAAAACGGGAAGACCAGGATAAAAACATTAACAAGCCGACAGAATAAATGCCCTGCGATTTGCCTCATCGGATGACTTCCGGTCATCCGATGAGTTGCAAATACCGATTTCAATCCGTGGACTTGCGTTTTAAAGTATTTAATGAGTTCCATAGGAACGGGGCATACAACCAGTTTTTGTTTACAATTGCCCCAATGAAAAATGATCATAAAAAAATTACAATAATCTTGTGTAACTTACTCTGAAAACCATACATTTGAAAAACCAAAAAACCAATTGAACAACATGCCTCCTACCCTTTCCGAAATCCAACGAAAACATAAACCAACAATGTCTTCCAGCGATTTGCCAAAGATTTGTTTGGCAGGGAATAGTTACATGCATCAAGTTGATTGGACAATAGGAAGACTTGTGGTTATATAAAGATATTCCTGCATTTTGTAAATCGGCAAACATACAAGATGTACGGAAGAACAATTACATACTCACTCCCGGCAGATATATTGACTTTAAAGAAGCCGAAGACGACGGGGTTGATTTTGACGACAAAATGCAGTTGCTTACAGTTACTTTAAAAGAACAAATGCAAAAAGCTGTATATTTGGATAATGAGATTAAGAAAAACCTCAATAAAATTGGATTTCCAGTTGAATAATCAGAAAGGAGGCAACAATGAATTACGATATTAAAATAGTTGGTGAAAATAGAGATCACGGACAAATAGAATTTGACCGGTTGGGTTTATTGGCTAAAAGCACAAAAGAAATTGCTCAAAAAGCGCTTATGCTGAAAGTGTTTGGTTTTAGTGATATTGAGTTGTCTGCCCAATTCAAAAGAGCAAGCGAAATCAGGCTCGAAAAATTAGTCTCAGATGAGGTAAACGGTACGACAATGTTGATTGATTGTAATTATTTTGCCGATTCAGTTAAATCATTTCAATTGGATGCTTTTAAACCTGAACTCTGGGGTGATTTGCAACAATTAACCCCCATGGCATTGGTGATTAAATCGTTCAGGGCGGCATTAATCGACAGCGAAGACAAAGACAACCTTGATAAATCGTTGTTAAAATCGCTGATTAAGTTTAAGAAGAACTTTTCAGGGAAAAACCAGGTTTTCCATTTATCCAACAGACAAACTGTACCGGAAATAGAATTAAAAATCGATGATTTCAAAAAAATTGAATTGTTGGAAGAAAATATTCCTGAACCTGGTAAGGTTACGGTTTTAGGCACATTCGATGAGCTAAAGTATTCAAAACAAAAAGTTGTTTTAGTCACACTCGACGGTACAATAAATGCAACAGTTCGTGATGAAGCCTTATTTCTTCAAATGCTTGAATATGTTGGCAAAGAGCTTACCATTACCGGTATGGCACATTACAAACCAAATGGCAAATTATCATTTATCGAGATCAATAATTTTTCGGAACCGGGCAAAGCAGATAAATATTTTACAAAAATTCCACAGGCATTAACAGTGCAACAGCAGATCGACTACCAATTAAAAGAACGCAAGTCGCTAAATCCATTTGCATCAATTATGGGCAAGTGGCCTGGAGAAGAATCATGGGAAGAAATTATTCACGAATTAGATTAATACAATATGAGAAGGTTTGTACTTGATTCATGTGTTTTGGTTCATTACCTCACCCAAAATTCTGTTGCAGAAAAAATAGAAGCCGATCTTCAAATAACCGCTTCCGATTGTGTCCCAATTATCTCTTCGGTTACCAAAGGCGAATTATTATCGTTTGCCAAACAGCGTAACTGGGGGAAGAATAAAATGGAAACATTGAATATGTTACTTTCAAACTCAATTATTGTTGATATTGCTGCAAAAGACGAAGGTTTAATGGCGGCATACTCGTTTATCGATGCTTTCAGCAAACGAAAAACAGAAGATTCAAATGGTGAGTTACTCAATGGTTCAGCTATTAAAATGGGTAAAAACGATTTATGGATTGCTGCTACTGCAAAAGTAATCGGTGCTCCACTTATTACGACGGATAAAGATTTTCTACACCTCAACCAAACAATATTAGACCTGCGGTATTTCTCACTGCCCAACGACACCATAAACAATCAAATGTAAATTTTCAAATGACCGTTGCCGAACTAATCGAAAAACTAAAACAAATGCCGCAAGAAGCTTTGGTAATTACCGAAGGCTATGAAGACGGTTATGATACAATTAAAAAGGTCTCAATTATTTCCATTGAAGAAAACCCTAAAAGCGAGTGGTATTTGGGTAAATATATTGGCAGTACAAAGCCTGATTCCCAAAAATCGGTATTCCTAAATGCCGAAACCAAAGCGGACAATAAATGAGCTATAAACTAAAAACATTAATTGTTTTTGATACAAATTTGCTACATAAAGGCAGAAAATAAAAAACGAAATAATAAACAGCCCACGCACAAAACAGCATAACTTGTCCCGATTCATCGGGATTTGCAAACCGCTCAAACCTATACATATTCAACGTTTGCAAAAGAGCCGATTTCGTGCCAACGCACCCACGGATAATTGTATATTTGTGGGTAATAATTAACATTTTAAGAGAATTCTATTTAATGGAAATACGAATCTTGACACCTCGGAAGGCACTTAATAAAGCCTTTCTGAAAGTAAAACCAAACAGGACTGAAATCGAGAGTTTCAAGACCAATTTGATCCAGTTACTTGACAGGATTGATGACAGGGAATCGGAAGAATTTCATAAAAACCTTGTTTCCGACTTTCTAAAAGATACATATTACAAACAGAACCATTTCATTAATACCAAAGGACGGAACGACCTTGTAATCCACAATGGAGATAAAGCCACAAGTACGGTTGGGGTGATAATTGAAGCTAAAAAACCGTCCAGCAAAGTTGAAATGCTGAAAGCATTCGCTCCTGGGGATACACAGGAGCAAATGCTTTCAAAAATTAATGTGAAAGCTTTTCAAGAATTGGTTTTGTATTATTTACGTGAAAGGATTACACAGAAAAATATTGAAATTAAATATCTTATTGCAACCAACATTAACGAATGGTTTATTTTTGATGCACATATTTTTGAAAAACATTTTGCTCAAAATAAAGAACTGGTTCGGAAATTTATTGACTTTGAAAATGGGAGTTCAGGCGGCAAAACCACTGATTTTTTCTATAAACAAATTGCCGAGCCATATATTGCCGACATAAAACACGATATCGAGTTTACGTGGTTCAATATTCGTGAGTATGAAAAACCTTTACGAAACCATGACCAAAAAGACGATAATAAACTCATTTCGTTATTCAAATTATTTTCGCCCGAACACCTTTTAAAACTTCCTTTTGCAAACGACAGCAACAGCCTTGACAAACGATTTTACGGCGAATTGCTTCACATAATTGGGTTAACGGAAACCAAAGTCGGAAGTAAAAAACTAATTGAACGCAACAAAGAAGGCGAACGAAATACAGGCTCGTTTCTTGAAAATGCAATTATCCAGTTAGACAGCCTTGACAAAATAACACGGCTTGAAAAACCTAGCCAGTTTGGGGCAAACTTACAAGAACGACTTTTTAATGTTGGGCTTGAATTGAGTATCACATGGATAAACCGAATTTTATTCCTAAAACTTTTAGAAGCACAACTAATTACCTATCACAACTCGTCCCGTAATGAAGGGAAAGGCGATAAATCATACGAGTTTCTAAGTTTTGATAAAATCAAAGATTACGATGATTTGAACAGCTTGTTTTTTCAAGTGCTCGCACGCAAGCAAGACGAACGAAACGTAGATATTAAAACGCTATTCGCCAAAGTTCCTTATTTGAACAGTTCGCTCTTTGAGCCAACAGAAATAGAACATACTACGCTATTCATAAGCAATTTACGCAACGACAAGACAATTCCGATTTATTCCTCGACCGTAATAAAAGACGATAAAGGCAAAAAACGAACAGGCCATATCAATCCGCTTGAATATCTCTTTGAGTTTCTTAATGCTTACGATTTTGCAAGCGAAGGCAGCGAAGAAATTCAGGAAGACAATAAAAGTCTTATCAATGCTTCGGTTCTTGGATTGATTTTCGAAAAAATAAACGGCTATAAAGACGGCTCTTTCTTTACACCTGGTTTTATAACCATGTATATGTGCCGCGAAACCATTCGCAAAGCGGTGGTTCAAAAATTCAACGAAACCAAAGGTTGGAATTGTGCCGATATTCATTCGCTCTACGATAAAATTGAAGACCGAAACGAAGCCAACAAAATTATAAATGATCTGAAAATTTGCGACCCTGCTGTAGGTTCGGGGCATTTTTTGGTTTCGGCACTCAATGAAATGATTGCCATAAAAAACGACTTAAAAATACTACAGGATCGAGAAGGCAGACGTTTGAAAGAATATCATTTTGAAGTGGTAAACGATGAATTGATTGTTACCGACGAAGACGGAGAACTATTTGAGTACAACCCCACCAACAAAGAAAGCCAGCGCATACAGGAAACTTTGTTTCACGAAAAGCAGACGATTATTGAAAATTGTTTGTTTGGCGTTGACATAAACCCCAATTCAGTTAAAATTTGCCGTTTGCGTTTATGGATTGAATTGTTGAAAAACGCTTATTACAAAAACGAAACCGAGCTTGAAACTCTCCCGAACATTGATATAAATATTAAATGCGGAAACTCGCTGATTAGCAGGTATGCGTTGGATGCTGACATTAAAAAGGCATTGCGGAAAAGCAAATGGACGATTGACAGCTACCGGTTAGCCGTAATGACCTACCGGAATGCCCGGAGCAAAGACGAAAAACGGGCAATGGAAAAACTGATCAACCAGATTAAAAACGACTTTGAAAGCGAAATTGCAGCGAACGACAAACGCCTCTTGAAGCTCAACAAGCTGAAAGGCGAACTTTACCTGCACAGCAATCAGCAAGGTTTGTTTGAGTTGGGCAAAACCGAAAAGAAGGTATTCAATAAAAAGACGGAACTGCTGACTACAGAACTCCGGAAACTGGAAACCGAACTCGAAGAAATTACCAACAACAGGATTTACGAAAATGCTTTTGAATGGCGGTTCGAGTTTCCTGAAGTTTTGAATGATAACGGTGATTTTGTTGGGTTTGATGTGGTGATTGGGAATCCGCCGTATATTGACTTGAAAGAATTAGACAATAATTTTGTCAAATTTATTTTTGCTAATTATCCAACTTCCTCAAATAGGGTAAATCTATACTCAACATTTGTAGAGCGAGCATTTAGCCTTTTAAAAAATTTCGGTCATTTTTCTTTCATAATGCCGAATTCTATTCTAATGGGTTCGTCTTATCAAAGTTTACGCAACCTAATAAAAGATGAAATCTATGGTATCGTAAAGCTTCCAGAAAAAGTATTTGAAGATGCTACTGTAGAAGCAGTAATTATTGAGTTTAAAAAGAACGGCGTATTTGATGCTTGTTATACATTAGCATACAAGAAAGATGAACAAATAACCAAATTAGATGAAACACTAAAATATATTGTTCCCAAAAAGTCTTGGGAAATTTATAACGAACCAAAATTCAATATTTATATTTCTGATGAAATCTTAAAACCATTAAAGAAGATACACGGGAAAGGAAAACGGTTAGAAGAAATTGCAGACTTTACACTTGGAATTACACCATACGACAAGTATAAAGGTCATTCAAAAGAACTAATAGAAAACAAAGAATTTCATTCTGAAGTGAAATTATCTGATGAATACAAGCCCCTTATCAAAGGAGAGAATATTGTTCCATATTTCGTTGCCGGCAAAGAAAACGGATTTATTAGGTATGGTTCTTGGCTTGGTGCACAAAGAGAAGAAAGATTTTTTACAGAACCAAGAGTAATTGTTAGACAAATAGTGTCAGGTAATCCGCCTAAAATATATGCTGGCCTTACTGACTAGTCTTTATATTTTACACAAATTGGATTCGCAATAATTCCTATGTCTGATATCACGGTCTTTGAATTGACCGCATTACTAAACAGTAAATTGATAAATTTCTATCACAAATTTCTATTCTTGGATATTGAAAAGGAATTATTCCAAAAAATTCTGATTGAAAATTGCAAGCTATTCCCTTGTGTGCCATTCAAAGACAGTAATAAAATCAGGGAAATTATTGAAAGTATAATCTGTGATAAATCAAAAAAACCCGAAATTGATACAACCGATCTTGAAACCCAAATCGACCAATTGGTTTACCAACTTTACGATTTAACAGCCGAAGAAATAGCAATAATAGAAACAACATAAACAAATAAAATGCCCACGCTTCACAGCGTCACACATTTACAAAACCCCACAAGCCAACGCTTCAACCAAAGCTTTATCAATGAGCTTGCCTTTGAGTCATCACATGCTTCGTGAAACCAACCTTTTGTTGACAAGATTTGACAGCAGGAAACCTACCAGAAAAATTACAGTTGTACCAATGTAAGCATTCGCTTGTTTTCATGGAAAATTGTCATCTCATTTTCGGAGTTTCTCTAAAATGTTCGGAGAACTTTGAAAGACTTAAGAGACGGAACACGATTGGGAGATTTTCTAGCTATGATGGTGATAAAAACATTGGTGTCAATGACTACCCTCTGGGCTATTGTGTTCATTGGCCCATTTGTTCATGGTTTGATCATTCCAATTGTTTAGATCCCAACACAGGAGGAAATTGAAACGGAGATTGAAAATTGATGAGCAAATTAAGGGAACAATCCAATTAAACAAACAAAAAACTATTACGCCCCAAAAACCTGTCAGGTGGGCTGTCAAAAATTAATACATGCATTAAAATAAGTTCGTTCTGTTTTCAATTCCAGGGGATTTTTATGTTTATAGAAACTGAACCGGTATCATGAGTTCGACCCCGCGGGGTCGTATGTATAGGGTACTATCAATTTCTATAAACATTTGAACCTGCTGGGTTCTTTTTTAAGAACGAATAAATTTCTACTAATGCAATGATCCTTGATACACTCCCAGTAACATTTGACGCTCAATTAATGAGGTATTGGAACTATGATGGTGGAATTGCTGTATCTATTCAAATCGCACAGCGATTGGAAATATTTACCATCGAAGGGAAATGCTACCAGAAACTTAGTATTCAACCAGGCGAAATCCGAATTCAATTACCCCGTGGATTTTATATCTTTTCGATAAAAAATTATCGGTTCAAGGTGGTAGTCATTTAAAACTTCAGCAGATATGCACATCGAAGCCCGAAAATCCCAAAAAACCTGTTTTGTGCTTTGTTGCCTTCGCATGTTTGAACTTTTTATATCAACTTGCCAAAAACATTGATTTAAGCAAAATTACAAGCCTGACAATAGCAGACAAACTCTTTTTCAGAAAAGGCCATCCACAAAACGGATGGCTTTTTTTATACTCAGCCCTGATGAGAAAATTATCCAACTTCTTCTGTAATTTTCCCTTTACAAGGAAAATATGCATTTGATATATGTCAGTGGCATAGGTTAAAAGAATGTTTTTTTATGATATTTTTCATGTTTTTGCAATTTTTAAAACAATTTTGATTTTTTTTTGAAAATAGCACAACTAAATAGCTGAACTGATTTAACATTTTTTTACATTAGTGCAAAATATAATTCCAAAATTTTGTGATCGACTAGTCTTGAGCCAAAGAACTCATTCATTTGGGTAACGGTGGGGATGAGAACGTGAGAGAAAATGCAATTTGGCCATAGAAATAATTTTAAATGAAGCTGTTTAATTTAAAATAAATCTCTATGAAAAAAATCGTTTTATTACTTGCATTTTTTGCAATTGGTTTGACCACCCTGATGGCGCAAACCAGAGAAATCACAGGCAAGATAACCTCCGCCGATGATGGAGGGGCCATGCCGGGAGTGTCAGTGTCAGTAAAAGGAACCTCCCTGGGAACCATCACCGACATGGACGGAATGTACAGGTTAAAGATTCCGACAGATGCCAAAACATTGGTATTCTCTTTTGTTGGAATGGAAACACAGGAACTTGTCATCGGAACCCAGTTGACTTACAATGCCCAGTTAAAATCACAGGACATTGCTGTTGACGAAGTGGTTGTAACTGCTCTTGGGATCACAAGGGAACGAAAATCCCTTGGATACACCGTACAGGATGTAAAAGGTGAAGATTTGGTAAAAGGCGGCAATCCTGATTTAATGACATCTTTATCAGGAAAAATTGCAGGTTTACAGGTTCGCCAATCATCAGGTATGCCAGGTGCACCTTCGCAAACCTTTATAAGAGGAGCACGTTCTTTCAGTGGAAATAACAGTCCACTTTACGTAATCGATGGAATGCCAATTTCCAGCGATAATGACTATGATTCGAATGTTACCGGTACTGCTTTTTCGAATAGGGCGCTTGACATTGACCCGAACGATATCGAATCGGTTAACGTACTGAAAGGTCAGGCAGCAGCAGCATTGTATGGATTGAGAGCATCAAATGGTGTAATTATTATTACAACAAAAAAGGGCAAAGGCTCACCGCTTGGAAAACCCGTTGTTAATTTTTCTTCAAATGTGACCATTGACGCAGTGTCACGCTTACCCGAGATGCAACAGACCTTTGCTCAAGGCACATTGGGGAATTTTGCTGCCAGTAATTCTTTCACCTGGGGACCAAAAATTTCTGATCTGCCCAAGAATGCTACCTATGGCGGGGATGGTCAGGGTAAACCCGGAATGTTTTTCGATCCATATAAAGGTCAATGGGTAACTCCGCAAGCCTACAATAATCCAGAGAATTTCTATTCGAAAGACGGTTACACCTATAATAACAGTATAAATGTAAGTAATTCAACTTCCTTCGGCAATTATTCAATCGGCCTGGGAAGTACCAACCAAACGGGTATAATAGACAATACCGGAATGAATAGGTACACTGCCAAAATAGCCGGCGATTTTAAACTTTCGGAAAAATGGAACATGGGTTTTACAGGAAATTTATCTGATGTGAAAATTGATAAATTGCCCTCGGGTAACGACAGTTGGCTTTTTGCAGTTTATGGTGCCCCTGCTTCGTTTGATTTAATGGGAACCCCGTACCATCAGGAAGGAACTTTTGGGCCATATCGCCAGATCAGTTACCGTTCCGGAGTTGGTGTCAATCCACGATGGGCAACAGTTAATAATCATTATCAGGAAGCCACCAAAAGATTCTTTGGGAATAGCTATTTTGAATATAAACCTACAAACTGGATGAGTGTAAAATATCAATTCGGGATTGATAATTATACAACAGACAATGAGGATTACCAGGAAATGGGACATTCCAACATTGCCACCGGAACACAGTTGCCTACGCCAAACAATCCGGTTTATGCATTTGTACAACCAACCGGGGGCCGAAAAAACAACTACGGATTAACCAGGCAGAATTTGAATTCACTTTTAACAGTTAGTTTTAAACACGATTTTTCTTCAGATATTAAAACAAATCTTTTATTGGGAAACGACATCAACCATAACAAGAGCGAATACTATAATCTGTTAGGGTCGAATTTCACAACCCCTGGATGGAACAGCATGTCGAATGCTTCAACACAAACAGGCACTTATAATAAATACCACCGTCGTACTGCAGGTTTCTTTGGAAACTTATCTGTTGATTACAAGGATATGTTATTTTTTAACGCTACCGGACGATACGATGTAATTTCCTCAATGCCAAGAGACAGTAGAAGTTTCTTCTACCCATCGGCTTCATTGGGCTTTGTTTTCACTGAGTTAGAACCGTTAAAAGACAATTCTTTTTTATCGTTTGGGAAAGTTCGCGCATCTTATGCCGAAGTTGGGCAGGCTGCCTCAACATACCTACCCAATCCGATTTTTGTAACAGGTGGAGCTGACAGTGGATTCCTTGACTATGGAATTACTTATCCATTTGGTGGGATATCTGGTTATAAAAATTCAGTCACTATTTATGATCCTAATCTGAAGCCTCAAAATACCACATCCTACGAATTTGGCGTTGAATTAAAATTCTTCAACAACAGATTTGGTATCGATTACAGCTATTTTATACAGGATGCTGTTGACCAGATTTTTGCCGTTCCGTTAGCAGGATCAACCGGTTATGCAGAACTCGTAATGAACGCCGGCCATATGGAAGGCAAAGGCCATGAAATAATGCTTACAGCAACACCTGTTTCATCGAAAAACTTTGAATGGAATTTAACAGCCAACTTCTCCAAAATTGTAAATACAGTAATCGAATTGGCCGAAGGAGTTGAAAACATCAGCCTTGGAGGTTATGTAACTCCAAACATCCGTGCTTCTGCTGGCGATACCTATCCATCAATATACGGTGAACGATTCGCCCGTGATGCTCAGGGGCGGATCCTTGTTGACGACGACCCGGAAAGCATATACTATGGTATGCCTATGGTTGGCGAGTTTGGTAAGATCGGCGATGTTTCTCCTGATTTTATTGTTGGTTTAACCAATAACCTCACTTTCTTTAAAACTGTAAGTGTATTTGCAAGCATGGAATGGAAACAGGGAGGACAAATGTATTCCGGATCAAATCGTTTGATGGATTTGTACGGTACTACCAAGAAAACAGAAAATCGTCAGGCGGAATTTATTTATCCCGGATTCAAATCTGATGGAACACCAAATGATATCAAACGCGGCGGTCCAAATGATCTGAATGCCTATCAAACTATGCAAACAAGTGTTTTAAGTTCATTGCCGGAGGCGCATATTTATGAAACATCGTTTGTAAAACTCAGGGATGTTGGAGTAACAGTAACCATTCCAAAAAAATTCACTTCTGCAATAGGTATTAATAAAGCAGCTATCGGGTTTGTTGCAAGAAATATTCTTTTGTGGACACCACTACCTAATTTTGATCCTGAAACATCACAAGGGCAAGGAAATATGCAGGGTGGAATGGACTATATGTCACTTCCGCAAACTACCTCTTATGGATTTAACCTTAACCTGACATTTTAATCTTATAATTCGACTGTTATGAAAATGATAAAATATATTTTTACGCTGGCGCTTGCATTTACAGCTTTCTCTTGTAGCGAAGATGCAATGGACGAGGTCAACAAAGACCGAAATAATTCTATTGCGATGGATGCCAAAAATCTACTTCCGGATGCAATTCTGAAAACCTCTTTTGAAACAACTGCAACTGACCTTGCATGGTACGCCACAGTATATATTGAACACAGCGCCGGAACGTGGGCGCAATCTTCAGATGCTGATAAAAGGGTTGGGCAAGCCTCCGCATCTTTGGTTAATAATTCCTGGAACAATATCTATAATGTTCTGACCATCTGTAAAACTATCCTGGCCAAAACGGATCCAACAAATGGGGAGGAATTTGACAATTACTGGGTTAGAGGTGTAACTCAGATTTTGACAGCCTACAATCTGGCAGTTGCAACTGATATGTGGGGAGAAATACCCTGGACAGAAGCATCACTGGGCACAGTGAATCTCAAACCAAAGTATGAAAAGCAGTCAGTTATTTATGGTTATATACAGGCTATGCTTGACGATGCTATTGTGAACCTGAATAAAGCAACCATTATGTCGGCTGATAAAGACTATATTTATGGAAGCTTAAATACTTTAGCTACCAACAAAGCTGCATGGATCAGGGCGGCTTATTCGTTAAAAGCAAGGTATTATATGCGTTTGAGCCAACGTGATAACAATGCGGCAGCCTCTGCACTTACTGCTTTGGCCAATGGTTTTACTGCCGCCAACCAAGGTTTGATATTTGCCAAATACGAAGCATCCAACACCAAATCCAATCCTTGGTGGGAATTCAGGTTTCTTCGCGCCCATCTTTCGGCTTCCTCTACATTATTAGGCTTTATGGATGAAAGGAATGACCCGCGAAGAGATGTCTATTTTACAAAGATAGGTGGCAATTTAGTCGGTGCACCAAACGGTTCTGCCCAGGAAGTTCAGACAGGTACCTATTCAAGGTCTTTGTTTTCCGATGGTAACACAACTGCCAGAACTGTTCCAACACCACTTATCAGCTTCCATGAATTAAAATTCATTGAAGCTGAAGCTAAATTCAGAAGCAATAATTCGACCTGGAAAGCAGCATTGCTGGATGCAGTTGTTGCAGCTTTTGCATCAAAAGGTCTCGCTACCGGAGCAGCTTATTACACTGCTGAAGTTGAATCCCGCTTAACAGCAGGAAATGAGTTGAAAGAAATTTTAACGCAAAAATACATTGCCATGTATGAGGCTGAAGCCATGGAATCGTACAATGATTACCGTCGCACAGGAATCCCAACGATGAAAAATCCTTTAAATACTACTATTGGATTTGTAAACAGATTCCCTTATGCCTTAAGCGAAGAATCATCGAATTCGGCCAATGTTCCCAAAGTTGATATCTATAAAGATAAAGTTTGGTGGGCAGGTGGTGCTGAAAAATAATTGAACCATTGCAAATATTAAGAGGCTGTCTCGCAAGAGTTCAGCCTCTTTTATTTTTATTTCCGGAAGGTCAATGGAAAGGGAATGAGAATAATTATTTCCAAAATATAATTTTCAAAGCAACAATCAGCAGTAAGCCGCCAAACATTTTCCTTAATATCTTTTCAGGAATACTGATAGACAGCATGGAGCCAAAATAAGTACCTATAAAAAACATGATCGCAAGTATGATGGCAAACTTCCAGTTCACATAGCCATTTTTGGAGTAATTGAGGGCTGCCATCAGCGTAACCGGAGGAATCATAAAGGCAAGTGAAGTTCCCTGTGCCTGATGTTGTGAAAGTCCCATAAAGAATATGAGTGCCGGAATGACAATAATGGCCCCGCCAACTCCCAAAGTACCACTGAAAATACCGGCCATCAAACCAATAATTGCGAGTATGATAATTTGTGTGACTGTCATTTTTGTCTCAATTTAAAGCTGGAAATATTCGATCAGGATGATCCTGCATGCTTTTTAATCTTTTTTCAATTTTAACCCAATTAAATTTTAACCCATTTGACATTTTTATCGGTTCGTTAAAATTGATATCGTCGAAAAAAGCGATTGCTTTAATTGGGATGATTGAATTCGCATTATACTTCATCTCATATCCTTCAAGCATTTTATTCAACGGAATCTTAGATGACAGATATGCGATATCAATAAAATATTTTATCCGGGTTCCATTTCCGGAAATTGCATTCAGTTTCATAGCTGCGATGTCGTAGAAACTAGCCAATCGTATGTTTTCCTCCAGATGAAAGGGATTATTCCAGGGATATTGGTGAGCGATGCAATCCAGTTGCACCCCATTAATCTCACCTTTCAAGGTGTTTTTTGAAATGAAATCAAGTTTAAAATGATAGTTGGCTCTTAGATATTCAGCCACTTCATTTTCGTCAAACGGTTCGGATGAAAACAAATCAATATCCACGCTGATCCTATGCCCTATTTGCAGCGCAAGGGCGGTTCCGCCAACCAAAACAAAGTCTTTCAAAACTCCATCATCCATTAGTTTGATCAGGAGCTCCAGTGCTGAATCGTTGATTGTTGTTTTGTGTAACATTTCAGGTCTTCTTTTCTCAAATTAAAAACTGAACAAACGAAAGAAAGATCTTTGGGATTCAAATAGGAAATTTGTTTAATTGCAGCCTTCACACCTTCCAGCCCATAAAGATTTAAAATGGCATAAAAATCATCTATTCGACCTCGTTCTATCACGCGCTGAACAACGAGGGTTCGCATCTCAACCCAGTTTATCTGGCTCAGATCGTATTCCCAAAGCAGTGTTCCACGTATCTGGGCATTCTTATGCGATTTGTAGTTGTCAAAAAACATACGTTTTTTTGTTCTCTCAATACAATGAACTTATTACGAAACGGAAGTTGTCAGTACTTCGTAATTGCAGCATTGAACCGAAACCCAATTCCGTGAAGGTTCAGGATTTTAATGTGCTCGTCGCTTCCCAGGTATTTACGCAACCTTGAGATAAAAACATCTAGGCTACGGCCAAGGTAATAATCGTCTGATCCCCATACCTTTTTAAGAATGTCCGACCGGCTAAGCACCTTATTCGGGTTATCGCAAAAATACCGAAGCAGTTCCGCTTCCTTGTAGGTCAATGTTTTACGCTCGCCATTGGCATCAAGTATCAAACTGTCGAAATAGAAGTTGAAATGACCCAGTTTATAATAGTTCTGGTCGCTGGCAGGTTCATTTGCAGGCAGGGTGCGTTTCAGGAAAATCCGGATTTTAAGCAGCAATTCTTCCATGCTGAATGGTTTGGTAATGTAATCGTCGCCGCCAATGGTTAATCCCGCAATGCGGTCTTCTGTCATCGAACGGGCAGTGAGGAAAATGATTGGCACATGATCATCCATTTCCCTGATTTCTTTGGCAAGGGTAAACCCATCCTTTTTCGGAAGCATCACATCGAGCAGGCACAGGCTAAATTTTCCAGGTTCAAATATTTTCAGCCCAGCTTCGCCATCTTCAACCGAAGTTACCACGTAACCAGCTTGTTCCAGATTATCCCTGACTATAAAATTGAGGGTTTTGTCGTCCTCAACCAACAGAATTTTTTCGCCTTGGTAGTTCATTTTATTGATTTGTGAATTTCAACAATAAAAGTACTTCCTTTCCTTGGATTTTCGATCACTTTTATTTGCCAACCATGAATTCCGACAATTTTTTTCACATAATCCAATCCCAGGCCAAAACCCTTTACATCATGCACATTTCCGGTAGGAACACGATAAAAACGGTTGAAAATCTTTTTGCGGTAGTCTTTCGGAATACCTATCCCATTGTCATCAAAAGAAATAAGGTAGCGATCTTTTATCTCTTCGAGCCTTATAATTATATCGGGCACAACGGAACAGTACTTGATTGAATTATCCAGGATATTAAAAATCAGGTTTGAAAAATGTAGCTTATCGGCGATTATACCGGCATTGGAAACATTTGAAACTAATTTTATTGAGTAGGCATTTCCGTTCTGACTGTTCTTAAATTCAGTGATTGACTCAGTAATGAATGAATTCAATTCAATTTGTTCAAGGTTTAACTGAAGCTTCGTTTTTTCGATGGTCGCCATTTGAAGCAGTTTTTCGACCTGGGCCGAAAGCCGCCTGTTTTGCTGACTTATTATTTTCACGTATTCGCTCAGGCGCTCGGGCTGCTCAATAATTTTCGGATTTGAAAGGACTTTTGACGCAAGCTCAATGGAGGCGATGGGCGTTTTGAATTCGTGGGTCAGGTTATTAATGAAATTCTTCTGAATCTCGCTCAACTGCTTCTGTTTGATAATGATGTAAAGGGCATATCCAAAGAATATGACCACAAAAAACAGAATGCCGGTCATGAAATACCAGGCAAGCAGGCGCGAATTATAAAACTGCGACCGGTCGGGAAAATGAACGCCAAAATAATAAGTATATTTTTCGCAGGTAGGTAAATTGCATACGTTGATCTTTTTATTTCCTCTTCTGATATGCTTATCGTAAAATATTTCCTCCTGACTGCAGGAAAGCGTATCGTGACTTTTGAGCGAATTTTTATTGGTCTTTTGTGATTCGGCTTTCGAAGTATTCCCCTGAACCATTTTTTTTGAATCACAATCGTAAATCCCGTATTCAAACGGAAGATTCAAATTTCGCTTTTTAAATTCAACGGCAAGCAGATGTTCCAGGATATTTGGGTCAATAACATCGTTTACATTGACAACGTAATAATTATTCGAAATCTGATCGACCGGGCAAACATCTGCCGGTTTGGCGGTGTGACCGTGCACTTTGCTGTTGTATTCATTTATCTGGGTTGCCACACTGCGCAAGGCGCTTGTAGTCAATTCATGAAACTGCTTTTCATTCAGATCAACCGATTTTTTCAGGAAGAAAAACTGAACCAGCAGTATTCCCAACACTGAAATCGTTGCCATTATTATCACAAAACCAATCGAATTCCTCTTCATAAAGCCGCAAACATTTTGCTATTCAAGTACGAAACTAAGCAAAAAAACCATCTCTTCAATTCATTAACAGTTCATTAACAAAAGTTAGACGGTATTAACAGCATTTAAAAGAAAGGTTTCATAGTTTTGCATATTACAGAACAATAAAATAGATTTATAGCTTATAATTTCAACAAAATATTGATTGTCTCACCAAATAAAAAAACTTGTATGAAAATCAGATTTACGCTTTTACTGGCTGTGGTAATTTGTATGCCGTTCATTATTCAGGCACAATATTCCCCTGCAAAATCGCGCATTGCCTTTGAAAAATTAAAACACGATTACGGAACTTTCAAGGAAGAATTGGGTGTTCAAACGGTTTCTTTCAATTTCAAGAATGCCGGACCAGTTCCTTTAATCATCAACAATGTTCAGGCATCGTGTGGTTGTACTACTCCTGAATGGACCCGTCAACCTGTTGCTCCAGGCGCTTCAGGAATGATTAAAGTGAGTTACGATCCAAAAAACCGGCCGGGAGTTTTCAACAAAACCATCAGGGTTAGCTCCAATGCAGAGAATGCCGATGTTGTTCTGACCATTCTGGGCAACGTAACTGCACGTGCACGAACCATTGAAGAAGATTATCCGAATCTGATCGGAACACTTCGAGCCAAAACAAATCATGTGGCTTTTGGCCAGATCAAAGAAAATCAGGTAAAAAAAGACAGTGTTGAAATCATCAACAACTCGGCACAACCCGTTCAGCTGAGCTTTAAAACACCGCCGCCCCACCTGAGTGCCGTGATAAAACCAGCGACTATTGGGCCAAAACAAAAAGGATACATTGTTGTAACTTTTGATGCTTCAAAGATTAAAGCGTATGGATTTGTAATGCACCGCATTTATTTGAACATCGATGGAAAAGACGATTACCGCAACTCTATAGCAGTCAGCACAACGCTGGAAGAAGATTTTACCGGTTTGTCACCGGCAGAGCTGGCTACAGCGCCCGCAGTAAAATACGATGCTGAATCGTTTGATTTTGGCGACATCAAACCGGGAAGCAAAGTTGAACATACTTTTAACCTGAAAAACATTGGAAAACGGGATTTGGTTATCCGCGACGTGAAGAGTTCTTGTGGCTGTACTGCAGTTTCACCATCAAAGAATATGATTGCAGCAAACGAAAGCGTGCCATTGAAAGTTGTTTTCGACTCAGCAGGCAAAAGCGGACGTCAGAACAAAACGATCACCATTATTACCAACGACCCCAAAAATCCAACCACAGTGTTGCGAATTGCCACAAATATTTTGACACAATAGATTTCTCAATAATTTAAAGGGAAGCCGCTTCTGATAACAGGAGCGGCTTCTTCCTTTTTAATGGGGCTCAATACTGCTACAACAATTTTTAGCTAAAATTGGAGCAGAATCATTTATTATTGTTTCCCGATCACTACATTCGCATAAAATTTAGCACCATGATTGGAGATCAATTCCATTCCCATATAGAAAACAGCCCCGAATACTCAGGATTAAATGTAAATCAGGGCATTGAGCGATTGCCTTCGGTGAATACCGATTCGGTAAAACGGTTTCTGAAGCACAAGAAAAAACGCTCCCTTACGGTACAACAATTTGTTGACGGTATCCTGAACGGTGATATTACGATTCTTAGTCAGGCAGTCACCCTAATCGAAAGTTCAAAGCCGGAACACCAGGAGATTGCACAGGAGATCATTGTAAAATGTTTGCCTTTCAGCGGAAATTCGGTCAGGATTGGAATTACCGGTGTGCCTGGTGTTGGTAAAAGCACCTTCATCGAAGCCATGGGAAAACACATTACTTCCAAAGGTAATAAGCTCGCCGTTTTGGCCATTGACCCCAGCAGCGAACGTACAAAAGGAAGCATCATGGGCGATAAAACCCGGATGGAAGATCTTTCCATCGATCCGAATGCCTACATCCGTCCTTCCCCATCGGCAGGTTCGCTGGGCGGAGTTGCCCGGAAAACACGCGAAACCATTGTGCTCTGCGAAGCCGCGGGTTTCAGTCATATTTTTATTGAAACGGTTGGAGTTGGCCAAAGCGAAACAGCCGTTCATTCGATGGTCGATTTTTTCCTTTTACTGATGCTGGCCGGTGCGGGCGACGAATTGCAGGGCATCAAACGCGGCATCATGGAAATGGCCGATGCGATTACAATTAACAAAGCCGATGGAAATAACATCGAAAAAGCAGGACTAGCGCGTGTTCAGTATATGAATGCATTGCACCTGTTCCCTGCTTCTGATTCAGGCTGGAAACCCAAAGTGCTGACCTGTTCGGCCTACATGAAAACCGGGATCACCGAAATTTGGGAAACGATTGATGAGTACCTGGCGCTTGTAAAAGGCAACAGTTATTTTCAGCACAAACGAAACGAGCAATCGAAATTCTGGATGTACGAAACGATCAACGAACAGCTCAGGAACAACTTTTATCAGAATGAAGAAATAATAAGATTGATGGAGGAATCGGAGAAGAAAGTATTGAAAGAAGAAATATCCTCATTTGTCGCTGCCAAAAAATTACTCGATTTATACGATCAAATCAAAAAGAACATTTAAAAACAATTTTAATAATTAATTCAATGAGAAATCTTTTAGCATTTTTGGTATTGGCCCTGACGGTTTTTTCCTGTCAAACGGCAAAAGATGAATTTTCGATCAAAGGCACCATTGCCGGAGTAGAAACCGGTAAAGTATATCTGGAAAAGATTGTGGATGGCCGTCCGCAAAGTATCGATACCGCGGACGTTGTTGATGGTAAATTTGCCTTTACCGGCAAAATGGAATTGCCCGACATCCGCATTTTACGATTGAATGAGCAGGACTATTTTGCACAAATGTTTCTTGACAATGCAAAAATTAAAGTGGTTGCCAATAAAGACAGTCTGCGCGCAACGAAAATCACAGGCTCTCCAAGTCAGGATATTTTCCAGGTGTACCTTACTGAACTCGACAAACTAAACAAACAAGTTCAGGACCTTCAGCAAAAATATCAAACAGCGATGACCTCCGGAAATGAGGATGAAGCTAAAAAGGCTGAGATTGACTACAAAGCGATGATTGAGGACATGAAAGTGTTCACAAAAAACTTTGTAAAAGAACACAACACCACAGTAGTTGCAGCATACATCACGCTGGTGCAACTTGTAAACGAAATTGAAAGTTCAGATCTGGATTCGATCGTTGCCAAATTTCCAGCCGAAATCAGTGCTTCTGAATATGTAGTAAAATTAAAAGAAATTGCAAATGCCATGAAGACAACGGCTGTTGGTGCAGTTGCTCCCGATTTTACCATGAACGATCCGGCAGGTAATCCTGTAACATTGTCGTCGTTGCGCGGCAAAGTGGTAATGATCGATTTCTGGGCTTCTTGGTGTGCTCCATGTCGTCAGGAAAACCCGAATGTTGTGAAACTTTACCAGAAATACAATTCAAAAGGGTTCGAAATCATTGGTGTTTCGCTCGACCGTACCCAGGAAGAATGGGTTCAGGCTATCAAAGACGACCAGTTGAGCTGGGTACATGTTTCTGATCTTCAGTTTTGGCAGAATACCGCCGCTCGTCTTTATTCAGTAAACGCCATTCCTCAGACCTACCTTCTGGATGCCGAAGGCAAAATTATCGCCAAAGGATTGAGAAGCGAACAACTCGCTGCCAAACTTGGCGAACTGTTTCCTGAGTAAAAAAGTGCCTAAAGTGATCTAAAGTTTGGACTGCCTAAAGTTGAGGGATAAAAACTTTAGTGAGCTGATGTTGGACAGAAAACCCCAAATTCACCCGATTTTTCCTGCCAATAGGCGGAAAAGGACAGGCATTTGGAAATGTATCAAAATAGTTACTTTAAATCTTGCATGAAAGTATCATAAATGTTACTTTTGAATCATGAAAACCGACGAAATCATAAAATTCATTGAGGAAGACGGCTGGGAAAGGGTAAGACAGAAAGGAAGCCATATCCAGTTTAAGCACCCGGTGAAGAAAGGAGCGGTTACCATTCCTTACCATGGTAATAAAGATGTTCCGAAATGGCTCGAAAGTTCAATTCTAAAACAGGCGGGGCTTAAATAGCCTTTCCTTTTAATGATAGGAGATAGCAATATGTTTAAAGTAGATGTAATGGTTCGTCCAAATAAAGATGGATGGTGGACTGAGATAACAAGTTTGCCCGGATGTTATTCTGGCGGTGAAAGTCTAGAAGAATTGAAGCGTAACATCCGTGAAGCAATTGACCTGCATTTGGAAAGTATGCTCGAAGATGATGAGAAAATAGCAGACGAATTGGTCAGCGGTGAATACGAACTTGAACTGCATATTAATATACAGGATCTGTTTGAGCATTTTCCGCTCACTGTCAAAGGAGTGTCAGAGCGTGCAGGTATGAACCGCGCCTTGCTGAACCAATATGTCAGGGGCGAAAAAACAATGTCGGAGAAGCAAGCATTACGCATTACCACGGCCATTCAGAGCATTGGAAAAGAGCTTACACAACTTCAGTTTTAAATGAAATTTGATTACAGCAAAAGTCACTCGCGGGTGGCTTTTGTGTTTGACAAAATCCCCTTTTAAAAAAAACAACCACGAAGTTGAAGGTGAATAGCCCTGAGTGAAACTCAGTGGATAAGGTAAAGGTAATTTTTGGCAACCCTGTAAGGGTTGAATTTTCTCATTGTAATATTCAACCCTTTACAGGGTTGTTTGCGACTGTCGCCATTTTACCCCGTCCCGATGGCTATCGGGACCATCCGGGGCTATTGACATTAAATCCCTTCAGGATTTTAATTTGTATTAATGGATCATTTATTGGGGAATTTTATCACGCTCAGAGTAGCTTTTGCTTTTTCCACAAATCCTGATTTGTTCTTGCCTGAAAAAACTTTTAACGTTCCGGGGTGTTATAATGCTGTTTGTTTAATCAAATTAATACACAATATATGAGTTACGATTTAATAGTTTTAGGTAGCGGTCCGGGCGGATATGTAGCCGCCATCAGAGCTGCTCAGCTTGGCCTGAATGTAGGAGTTGTTGAAAAAGAAAACCTTGGTGGCATTTGCCTCAACTGGGGTTGTATTCCAACCAAATCGCTCCTGAAAAGTGCACAGGCTTTCGAATATGCAGTTCATGCCGCCGATTACGGAGTCACCATTTCAGGAGAGATAAAACCTGACTTTGGGGCAATGGTAAAACGCAGCAGGGGCGTTGCCGACGGAATGAGCAAAGGGATACAATATCTTTTTACAAAAAATAAAATCGAAGAAATTAAGGGCTATGGAAAGCTGGTTGATAAAACTTCGGTTGAAGTGACTGACGAGTCCGGAAAACGCACCATTCATTCGGCAAAAAACATCATCATTGCCACAGGGGCCCGTTCGCGCGAATTGCCAAACCTGGAACAGGATGGCGAAAAAATTATCGGATACCGCGAGGCAATGAGTTTACCCAAACAGCCAAAATCAATGGTGGTAGTTGGTTCAGGAGCTATTGGCAGCGAATTTGCCTATTTCTACCAAAGCATCGGAACCGAAGTTACTTTGATTGAATTTCTGCCCAATGTGGTGCCGAACGAGGACGAAGAAGTTTCGAAATTGCTTGAACGTTCATTCAAGAAAATGAAAATGAAAGTTTTGACCAATGCTTCTGTCGAATCGGTTGACACTTCAGGAAAATTGTGCAAAGTAACCGTAAAGACAAAAAAGGGGGAAGAGATTATCGAAGCCGAAATCGTATTGTCGGCGGTTGGAATTGCTCCGAATCTTGAAAATATTGGCCTCGAAGATGTAGGAATTGAGCTTGAAAACGGCAGGGTAAAAGTGAACGAATTTTACCAGACCAATGTTGAGACTGTTTTTGCCATCGGCGATATTATTGCCGGGCCGGCGCTTGCACATGTTGCTTCGGCCGAAGGAATTGTTTGTGTGGAAAAAATTGCAGGATTAAACCCCCACCCGATCGACTATTCGACCATTCCGGGATGTACTTACACCAATCCGGAAGTTGCATCGCTTGGCATGACCGAGCAAAAAGCAAAAGCAGCAGGCCACGAAATTAAAGTTGGCAAATTCCCATTCTCGGCGAGCGGAAAAGCAAGCGCTTCGGGTCAAAAGGATGGCTTTGTGAAGCTTATTTTTGATGCCAAATACGGTGAATTACTGGGCGCCCATCTGATTGGTGCCAATGTGACCGAAATGATCGCAGAACTGGTGGTTGCCAAAAAACTGGAAATTACCGGTCACGAACTGATTAAATCCATCCATCCGCACCCCACGATGAGCGAAGCCATCATGGAAGCAGCAGCAGCAGCTTATGGCGAAGTGATTCATTTATAGATAACTTATGATTGTCCGTTTACATACCTATTTGGCATTTACTGTCAGTCAGTTGTGGTCATTAAGTTGTCATTTCCTGGCAACTTAATGACTACCAAATGACAATTGAATGACTTTTATGACATTGAGTAATATTAAGGCTATCCATGTTAACTTCTACCAATATATTTAACAAAGCCCGGCACCAACATGCCGGGCTTTGTTTTTCATGAACAATAGAGCCTTTTGTTCAAATAATTTTATAATGCTGATTTACAGCCATTTTATTTTTTTGCCCATAAATATTTCTATTTTTGATTTCCCAAATCTTAAAAAAACTAAAGATGAAGAAAATTGCTGTTCTAATTGCCGGAGCATTTTTGCTTGCAAACTTCGCTTATGCCGGTGGAATTTTAACCAATACCAATCAAAGTGCACAATTTGTGCGTATGCTTTCCAGGAATGCCTCAACCGATCTGGACGCTGTGTATTTCAATCCGGCCGGACTGACCCAATTGGAAAATGGTTTTTACTTTGGATTGCATAACCAAAGCATTTTTCAAAACAGAACGATTACCAGTGGCTTCCCTTATCTGAATGATAGTATTTACAAAGGAGAGGTACTTGCCCCTGTTTTTCCGTCGGCGTTTGCAGTTTACAAGTTAAATAACTGGGCTTTTTCTGCGGGATTTGGTCCCAATGGCGGCGGTGGTAGTGCCAAATACAACAAAGGATTACCGAGCTTTGAAAAACTAATATCTTCAATTCCTGCAGGGTTAAGTAACAGCGGGATTTCCACATCTGAATATTCATCCAATATCCAATTTGAAGGATCCAGCGTATTTTGGGGTGCACAACTGAATGGAAGTTATGCCATCAACGATGTCATTTCGGTATCAGCAGGTGTTAGAGTAATAATTGCAAACAATACTTATAACGGGTATTTAAAAGATATTAAGATTAATCCAAATCAACCTGCATTTGGTGCTGCTTATACCGGAGAAATGGTTTCAGCAACCGAATTCTTTGCTGCCGGAAATAATTTCATGAAAGGAATGGCTACCAATTCAACTGCTGTTTCTACCGGCTTGGCAAATGCGATTAGCGGAGGTACCCCTGCCGCTACACCACTTAGTGCACTGCCTGCTGCTACTGTTTCAGCCGTTACGCAATTACTTGGCGCAGCAGGCATTAGCGCAGCCGGAATGGATATTGGAACTGCTGCTGCTACGCTTACTGCTGTTTCAGCCGGTTTTAATGCCACAGCGACAACAATGGAAACAAATTCAATTGCTACAGCCGACAAAACAGTAGATACAAAACAAACCGGAACCGGATTTACGCCGATTATCGGAATTGACATTCATCTGGACAAACTGAACATTGGCTTAAAGTATGAGCACCAAACTGTTTTAAAACTCACCAATGCCACTGTAGTTGATGGAACAGGCCTTTTTACCGATGGTGAAGAAAGCAGAAGCGACTTGCCTTCAGTAATTGCAGCAGGGGCAGATTATATGGTTACGGATAAGCTGAAAGCCTCCGGATCTTTTACAATGTTCCTCGACAAAAATGTAGGCTGGGGAGGAAATGTTTACAAACAGGAACGTACCATCGACAATAATTTCGTGGAGCTGGCTTTTGGATTGGAGTATAAATTAACTGATAACTTTGCCTTGAGTGCAGGTTATATGAGCTCAAATACCGGAGTAAGCGAGCAATATCAAAGTGATTTCAGCTACAGCAACGATTCATACACTGCCGGGCTGGGTTTTCAATGGAACATTAACGAAAGATTGGTGCTCGACGCCGGTGCAATGCTGACTACCTACAAAGACGAAACAAAAACATTTACTGCCGATTTTGATGAATTGGCTGAGAAATATGGAGAATACAACGAAACCTACGGAAAAGACACTTTCGCTTTTGCATTCGGGATCGGGTATAAAATCATGGAATTCAAAACCAGAAGGAGAAGATAATTGACAACCGAACAAGCCGGTTAATTTCTCCTTTTCAAAATATTCGAGTAATTGATTTTCTCTCTTACAAAGGTGTCTATTTTTATAGGCGCCTTTTTTATTGTGTTCTCGCAAAATGCCCAAACAAATTACTTCAGCGATTCGTTTATCTTTGTTCCTGAAATATATTTTAAAACACACCAGATACAATGGAATTCAAGAATTATACCTACCTGCTTTTGTTGATCGGTTCAATCGCAGTGCCACTGGCGCTAAGTTTCGATAAAAATGTACAGTACTATAAAAACCTGAAATACATACTTCCTGCGATTTTGATTACGGCTGCCATCTTTATAGTTTGGGACATCAATTTTACCGAAGCCGGTGTTTGGAGTTTCAACCAGGAATATACTTTAGGCAAGGATATTAACGGATTGCCCATCGAAGAATGGTTGTTTTTCCTGGTAATCCCATACTGCTGTGTTTTTATTTATGAGGTGCTCAAATTTTACCTTAAAAAACAGGAGTTTGCAAACCCTTTTCTTGCTTTCAGCCTTTTCCTGATGGTTGGTTTCGCGCTGATCAGTTACTTTTTCAGGCATCAGGCATACACGTTCCTGACATTTTTATTCGCAGCTGTTTATCTGGGATACACAGTTTTCAGGAACAAATTCAAACCACACATCACTAAGTTTTATTTCGCGTATTTTGTTTCACTGCTTCCGTTTTTAATCGTTAACGGCATACTTACGTCATTGCCTGTGGTTGAATACAATTCCGCTCACATACTGAACATCAGGATAATAAATATTCCCATCGAAGACTTTTCATATTTATTCCTGATGCTGCTGATGGTAACAACCATCTATGAAAATTTGAAAGAAAGCAAGTATTATTAACTTGCATTTATTTGATGAAGAAATTAAAGATTGAAATACAGGTAACCATCTTAACCATCTGCATTGCAGTGGCAGTAGTTGTTTCAGGATTTTTCGCGTATGAGAGTCTCTCCAAAATTGTTGATACCATACACAAAGAAGCGCGTCCCGATCTGAAATTATTGCTTATCAAAGACATTGCTTCCGATTTAAATGAAGTTGAAAATACTATCCGCCTATACAGTCTGACCGGAGATGCAACTTTCATCAAACCTTACGAGCAACAAAATACCACCATCCAGCAAAAACTCACCGATCTGGAAGTGTATGCCGCACCCGGCTCAATTGAAATGTTTCACATAGATACCATCCGAATTCTGGTCAACCGCAAATTGCTTATTTTAGATGAAATCCGGGCGCTTCACCGTTCAAAAGCAACTGCAACAAATTCATTTTCAGAACTGTATTCGAAGATTGATACCGTAATTATCCAACCCGATACGATCAGGTTTAAACAGGAAGAAAAGAAAGGCTTTTTCAAAAGGCTTTTCAGCAAAAAAGATACAAGCACCCTGCAACCCATTATCATTGACAAAAGCGGCGAAAAAGAAATCATCAAACAGGAAATTGCAGGTATCGAAAAACTGATTACTGTTCAGGCCAGACAATTGCAGGCAAAAGAAAAGCTCCTGTTCGAACGCAACATCCAGGTCACCCAAATACTCGACCAACATATTTTCAGCCTTGAAGACAGCGAACAAAAACGTCTGGAATCAAAAACTCAGGAAGCGGATTCAATGGCCGCCCAAACCTACCAAAGGATGGCAATTTTTACCATTGGCGCTGTAATATTGCTGATAATTATTCTGATCTTGTTCTTCAGAAACCTTCAGCGCAACAGAACTTATCAGCAAGTTCTGAAAAAAGCAAAAGAGGAAGCAGAAAGTCTGGCTAAAGCAAAAGAGATGTTTGTGGCAACTGTCAGTCATGAGATGCGAACGCCGGTAAATGCCATTTACGGACTGACTGAACAGATGCTTCAGAAAACGAATTCTACAGAAATGTCTGCCGATTTGGAAGTGGTGCACAAATCAGCAGAACACCTGATAGCACTGGTAAACGACACGCTTGATTTCTCGAAAATTGAATCTCAGAAACTGCAAATTGAACAAATCGATTTTTTCCCTGATGAAATCATTCAGGAAATTCACACCCTGCACAAGGATTCGGCACAGAAAAAAGGAATTGAATTGAACGTCTGGAACAATACAGATAAAAACCTGGCACTTCAGGGCGATCCGATCCGGCTGAAACAAATCCTGATAAATCTGATTACCAACGCACTTAAATTCACCAATATCGGGCAAATCACTTTGGCTGTTTCAGGCGCGGAAACTTCGGGACAAAATTACCTGTTGCACATTGAAGTTACGGATACAGGCATTGGCATTTCAAAAGAAGACCAGCACCGGATTTTTGACGAATTTGTGCAACTGGATACCGAACTTACTCAAAAACAGCGCGGCGCAGGACTTGGACTTGCCATCGTGAAGAAGCTGGTTATTCTCCAAAATGGCAAAATTGAAGTTGAAAGCACTCCGGGGAAAGGAAGCCGTTTTATCCTGCAAATACCCTATCAGATTGGGAATCCTGACAATG
Organism: Prolixibacteraceae bacterium; assembly: GCA_019459485.1. Lineage (GTDB taxonomy): Bacteria > Bacteroidota > Bacteroidia > Bacteroidales > Prolixibacteraceae > Aquipluma. The sequence goes on along the minus strand of JAIBEZ010000070.1, from coordinate 5,977 downwards.
TAAAAAAAAGATCAAAAGAGCAACTACTTATCCCCAACTGGTTCAATATGCTTCATTTCCTGATTGTTGACGATGAAGAATTCAACCTTTATCTGATCAAAAACATACTGAAAAAATGGAGAGTGTCGTTTACAGAAGCGCACAATGGCAGCGAAGCAGCAGAACTTGCAGAGAAAAACGCGTACGACCTGATACTTATGGACATCCGAATGCCGGTGTTGGATGGATATGAAGCAACGAAACTGATTTTACAACATCGTCCATCGACAAAAATCATTGCATTGACGGCAACCAACAAGTTAGCAGATTTTGAGAAGATACAATTGGCCGGAATGAAGGCTTTTTTACTGAAACCATTTGCTGAATCTGAATTGTTAAGCGCTGTTTCGAAATTACTTCCGGAGAAAAGGGAAGAACCCATACCGGAGGCGAACGCAAAAAACACATCGATCGATCTGGACGAACTGGAACGGATGTCAGGAGGAGATGCCGCATTTTTCAACGAGATGTTGAAAATTTTTATCCGTTCGAGCGAAGAAGCCTTGACGAAATTTCAACAGAATATCCAAAGTTCAGACTGGAGCGCTATTGTTGAAACAGCCCACAAACTGGCCGCTCCGGCCAAACATTTGCAGGCAACTGACCTTTATGAGCATCTGAAAAAACTCGAGAATAATTCGCATAACAGTCATCCGGAAGAAATAAAGAAACTGGTCGCAAAAATTGAGCATGAAATCAGTAGCATCAATTCAATGCTGAAACAAAAACTCAAGGCAGAATAGTTTAAAAGGATTATTTTCTCAAAATGAGAATCTGAAAAGCCGATTAAGCCAAAAACTTAGTACCTTGCCGCTACTGAACGAAATTCAAAATAACAAATCGCCAAAAAATGTCCGAAAAAGCCTTCAAGATATTTGTCGTTGAGGATGATGAATGGTACAACCGGTTACTGGTTCATACCCTGTCGCTTAATCCCGATTACGAAATACAATCATTCACTACCGGAAAAGACTGTCTTGCAAATTTACATCAGCAACCGGATATTATTACTTTGGACTACCGGCTTCCCGACATGAAAGGCCTGGAAGTGCTTAAACAGATAAAGGAAATTAACGAGGATATTCAGATTATCCTCATTTCGGAGCAGGACGACATTGAAGTGGTGGTTACCTTATTGCGGCACGGCGCTTACGACTACATTGTAAAGTCGAAAGATATCCGGGAACGGTTGCTCAATACAGTCGGCAACATCAGGCAGGGCAGTGCCCTGAAAAAGGAAATTGTGAATTTAAGGCAGGAGGTTAAAAAGAAATATACTGACCAAAGTACCATTATCGGCAACAGTGCTGCTACCCAAAGAGTATTTGAACTGATTGAAAAAGCAACCCGAACCAATATCACAGTTACAATAACCGGCGAAACCGGAACCGGAAAGGAATTGGTTGCCAAAGCGATACACTACAACTCCAACCGTTCGAAGCAACCGTTTGTAGCTGTTAATGTTGCGGCAATTCCGAAAGATCTGATTGAAAGCGAACTTTTCGGGCACGAAAAAGGTGCATTCACCGGAGCCGCCTTTCGCCGGATTGGCAAGTTCGAGGAGGCAAATGGCGGAACTTTATTTCTCGACGAAATGGCTGAAATGGATATTTCATTGCAGGCCAAACTGTTGCGCGCCCTTCAGGAAAAAGAAATTATCCGGATTGGAAGCAATCACCCTGTTAAAACCGATTGCCGGATCATTATAGCAACCAATAAAGACCTTCAGGAAGAAATTAAAAAAGGAAATTTCAGGCAGGATCTTTACTACCGTTTATTCGGACTGCCTATTGAACTGCAACCTTTGCGCGAAAGGGGAAATGACGTGATCATATTGGCCAGACACTTTATCGACTTGTTCTGCAAGGAGAACAACATGAAGCTAAAGTCATTGACTACCGAGGCCTCCACACGCTTACTCTCCTATTCATTTCCGGGAAATATTCGTGAACTGAAATCGGTAATTGAGCTTGCGGTTACCCTGGCCGATCAGAATGAAATAACTGCTGACCACATCGTTTTGGGAAGAGGTCAGGATTTACTTAACGAATTAGGCAACGAAGAACTCAGCCTTCGTGAATACGATATCAGGATAGTGAGAAAATTTCTGGAGAAATACGACAACAACATCAAACTGGTGGCCGAAAAACTTGACCTTGGTGTGGCGACGATCTACAGGATGTTAAAGGAAGACAATAAGGAATAGTTGTATCCAATACGAAGCTACCTTCTTACATATGGATACATCTTTTGATTGAAATCAAAATTTTCACATCATGAAATCAATTAACCTGATACTTGTATTTTTAATGTTTGTTGTTTTGAGTAGTTGTGAAAAGACACAAGACGATTCGAACACAGGAAGATTATTATTTTACACTAATTCGTCCTTGATTAATTGTGTTTTTGAGATTGAGATACTGGCAAATGGACAAAAAGTTGGCACCTTGGATGCAGGTACAATCTATACAGATAGTGACTGTAATTGTGAAAATCCGACTGGTATTGGATTATTGGTAAATTTGAAAAAGGGGACATATGATTATTCTGCAAATGAAGTTAATTGCATTGCTACAAATAAGGTAAATTCATGGACAGGACAAGTCATTGTGGAACAGAACTCTTGCACTGTGATTTTCTTAGATATTGAGAAACAATAAGTACTGGCTACAATTCTTATCCAAATTTATCAATTAAGGATTCCTTTTATCATTTTGATAAAACAAGGCTTCATTCAAACATACATAAAACTTTAATTAACAAGACTTTAAAGCAATGCCATCACAGTGGCACAGGCATTGCTTTGCCTTTTCCCGAAATCGAACACATCCACCAGATGATAGTATCTACGTGGTTGTTTGATCCCAAAAAGTAATTATTTAATCACTTAATAAAAAAAGTAATGGAAAAGACAGAAAAAACACAGTTGGCGACAATCATTGTAGCAAGTTTCATTTTGATTGTCAGCATCGTTGGCGGAGTGTATGTTTATAACCAGAAAAAAGCTGAAATCGCAGCACTGACCGCCGAAAGGGATAGCATAAACCAAACAATGGAAGAAAAAGAAGCTTTTATGACCGACATGGAAGGCAGCTTTTTTGAAATCGAAAACAATCTGAAATTAATAAAGGAAAAAAGGAATCAGATTTCGATGGTTCAATCAGAAGGTGGTAAAAGCAGGAAACAGGCAATTATTGACGACATTAATTTGCTGGACAATCTGGTTGAGGAAAACAATAAAAAAATTGCCGAACTGGAACAGAAACTAAAAAAATCGGGACTAAGCGTAAAATCCTATGAAACAAGACTTAAAAGCTTAAATGAAACCATTGAAAGCCAGAACCTTGAAATTGCTGAATTGAAAAATATCGTTGAAAGCAAAAACATCACGCTGGCAGAACTGGATTCAAAAATTCAAAACATGGATCTGAATATTAAAGATCAGACAGACACTATCAATTACAAACAAAAAGTGATTGTTGACAAAACAGACAAACTGAATACGGCTCATGTTGTACTTGGTACGTTTAAGGAATTAAAGGAAGAAGGCATACTAAACCGCGAAGGTGGAATTCTAGGACTTGGCAGCAGCAAAGCGATCCAGGAGAATTTTGATCCAACACATTTTACTGAACTTGACATTCGCCAAACCAAAACAATCGCTTTAAATGCGAAAAAGGTAAATGTGAGATCAGAACATCCAAACAATTCATATTCGCTGGTTGAAGAAAATGGTCAAATTGCTTATTTACAAATAGATAATCCGCAGGAATTCTGGAGGATATCGAAATACGCTGTAATTGAAGTGAAATAATACCATTCCAGATTACAATTTGTTGCATAGAAAAGAGACTGTTTGAATTTCATTTTGGACTTTTCGTCATTCAAACGGATTCCAAACAGTCTCTTCTTATTTATAAACAACTAAAATTACGACTATGAAAACGAAAATTTTGCTTCTTACTCTGGCAGTATCTATTTCCCTGTTCACGATTCAATGTTCAAAGTCAGATGACGATTCCGGCCAAACCAGCGGTAACCTGTCTGTAAAAATTACTGATGCCCCATCAGATGATTCCAATATTCAGGCAGTTTTTGTTACTGTTGCCGGGGTGAAAGTCAACGGAGTTTCAGTCGAGGGTTTTCAAAAACAATCGATCAAAATTTCAGATCTTCATTCAGGAGAAACGCAGTTATTGTTCGCTGGTGATGTTCAGGCAGATACTTACAGTAATATATCGCTGGTGCTGGATTACGATAAAGATGCCTCAGGAAACGCACCTGGGTGTTATGTAATTGACAAAACCAACGTAAAACACAATTTGTACGCATCGTCCTCAGCTTCATCGGAAATTAAACTCGACAAAAGCTTTGTGGTTACTTCAAGCGGCACAACAAATTTGGTTATTGACTTCGACCTCCGAAAATCGATCATCTACAACGAAAATTCAACCGCATCCAACAAATATAAATTCGTAACCGATGCTGAACTGAAAAATTCACTTCGTGTGGTGCTTCAGGAAAAAAGCGGCGAAATAAAAGGGAAAGCCAGTAACAATTTCTCAAACAGCGAATTGTTCGTGTATGCTTACCGTAAGAACCAATTTAATGCAACAACCGAAACTCAGGCGCAGGGAAGCAGTAATGTTCTGTTTGCGAATGCTGTGTCCAGTGCAAAAGTTAATGCCGATGGTACTTATAAACTGACATTCTTGGATGAAGGCGATTACGAAGTCCATGTGGTCTCCTACGGGCATTACTCTTCGACTGGCAAACTTACTTTTAAAGGTTTCGTTACCGCAAACAGTATCATTTCCGGCCTGGTGATGAACAACATTTCTGTCGCAGGAAACGCCAGTGTAGATTTGAATTTCAATATTACTGTTCTTCCTTAAATCTACACGTCAGCCAGTACGATTAAAGACTGTCATTGAACTATTAACCTAAAATTGAGATTATGAAACTTTACATCAAATACATGGTTAGCAACCGATGCAAAGTAGCAGTTAAGGATGAGTTAAAAAAGCTAGGATTGCACTACATTATGGTTGACCTAGGAGAAGTGGAGATAATGGAAAACCTTTCTGATGAAGAATGGGAGCGTGTAAAAACTGCTTTATTCAGTGTCGGATTTGAATTAATAGACGATAAACGTTCGGTGCTTATTGAGAGAGTGAAGAATACAATTATTGATATGATTTATCATTCAAATGAAGTGATCAAAACAAAATTCTCTCACTATTTAAGCAGAAAATTAAACTACAACTACACTTATCTGGCAAATTTATTTTCTGAAGTGCAGGGAATTACGATTGAACAATTCATCATCTCTCACAAAATTGAAAAAATTAAGGAATTGATTATTTATGGAGAACTTAACATTACCGAAATTGCGTGGAAGATGAATTACAGCAGTGTAGCACACCTATCCAACCAATTTAAGAAAATAGTTGGTCTTCCTCCTTCACATTTTAAACAATTGAAAGAAAAAAAACGAAGACCGATTGATGAGATTGGCGGTACAAATAATGGATTTATGGGTTTAACAGAAGGGATAAGATGGAAAGCAAAGAAGGTGGAAAAAACCCAACTTCCGTTATATTGCAGCACTTACAGTTAGATAAAAATCTAAAACATCAGACGTTCAGAAACAGAATCAATCAATTCAATTTGGTGTTACGTAAAAGGGTTGTTCCGGTTATTTCCGAGCAACCCTTTTTTATGTGCGATCAGTTGTAGTATATAACAGACTGTTTGTATGCCTATTTGGTATTTTGTGGTGGTCAATTGTGGTCAATTGTGGTCATCCTATGTTTGTTCAGTTTGAACAAACTAGTCAGTAAAGGTATTTATTCTTGATAAATCAGCTAAAAGAAGAAAGAGAAAAGAACAAGATTAAGTGTGGTCATGAGCTTTAAAAGCTGGCATAAATGCGAAT
>JAIBEZ010000055.1 GCA_019459485.1 Prolixibacteraceae bacterium | reverse complement strand
TTAAACCAATCAAGGTCAAAAAGCATGGGAAAAAAGCCAAAAGTTTGTTCAAATATGGATTAACTTATATAGCTTCAGTGCTGTTAAACGCTTTGTTCCAAGATGATATAGGAATTTTTAAATTTTTGTCATGTACTTAGTCAAAAGGATTATAAATATCATCCAGATTGAAACAATAAATTCCTTCATCAATAGCACTTAAAATCAAATATTGTCCATCGTTAAATACTTCTTGAGTCCAGATTAATCCACTTTGTCCATCTTGTGCACATTCTATTCTGGAGATTAAATGAATCGGTCCGATAAGGATATTGGTAGATAGATTTATAATATAAAAGGCTCCCCTTCGGGCCATGATAATAAACTTTCGATTATTTATATAACTCGTACTAAAGAAAAAGTCCAGATCATCCCAAACATATTTTGTGTCAATTTCCTTAATTAGATTTCCATCAAGCTCTGAAATTCTCACCAGTACATGAGATGGTAATGAATCGTTGACATGTAAGGTGCTTTTAATAAACATTTTACCTTTCCCGTCACGAATAAGTTCATGATTTTTCGGTATCAATCTGCCAACTTCAAGTTTTCTGTTGAGCTCAGTTAATTTTACCTCACTATTTACCTGAAAATAACCCTGTCCAAAAGTTGTCAATGACAAGATTAAAAGTGTAATTATTGTTATTATTATTGTTTTCATGAGTTTGGTTCTTAATGCATTTAATATTGTTGGGAACGTTCCGAAAAACCAATCAGGTAGGAATTTTTCCAGAAAAACATCCTACTAAGTACAGCTTCTTTCTAATCCACTCTTTTCATCTCTATAGGTAACCGAAATTATCTTACTCACAAAGCGAAAAACCTGACATAGAAAAATCAGAATAAGTCATGTAACCTTCAACCCCATCAATCTCTAAATGAATCCATGATTCAGAATTAAGTTTCATATCTATTAGTTTAACCTTTGTATTGAGTTTAAAAATCACCAATTTATAATCACCCAAAGTGTTGGGAATAGTATATAAAGCTTTGGGTTCCTTATAATCTTCATTCGTATCCTTCATTACAATAATATTGGAGTTATTATTAAAAATAGGCCCTTTCTCAAAAGTGTTTTGGTCATAAGCTTTATCATACCACACACCGCCCCTATAAATTGGGAAATAATTTAAAGACTGAACCTCAAATAATACAAAATCAGTAATTACTTCAATATATAATTGATCTCCATCCGGGTAATACGACTGATCAAATGATGTATTTTTCGATACAGAAACTTCATTCCCATGTTTATCCATCCACTTTAATTTGAAATTAGCGACTAAATCCGGATTTCCACAATTTCCCAAATCAATAATTCCGGTAAAAGGAACAAAATAACCCAATCCATTGAATCCAAAAATCTGAAAACTGCAACATCCTGTCCCATAGCATGGAAACTGATCATAGACTAAAATCAATGCCTTACCAACACCGGGCAAGTCGATACTTTTAACACCATTCAATTCATTTTCAACAGTCGAAAGATTCCTTAAATAGTATGTTTTCCCGTTTTTATCCTCAATTCGAATCGAAACGTCAGCCTCGTCAAAACTAAATTTCTGCTTGTCTAAATATTTCACCTTATCTACCTTGACAATTACTTCCACTGAATCATGAGTAGTAATTAAGAACTGACCAATTGTTTTGGTTGTAATTGTTGATTTGACAGAATCAACCTGCGAATTGGCTACCATTAATTTCAAAGCAAATACTGCCAATATTAAAAGTTTTCTCATAATTCAAGTTTCAATTTTAATGCCTGCTAACGGTACGTGCATGAAATATTGAGGATTGCAGGCAATTTCCTATCGAGCCGATAAGCTGCTTGAGCGAAAAGATACACGCCGGAAGCCACTGCTACCGAATTTGCAGGTAGCTGCTATGCGTTCGCCCTTTATTTTCTGTCATAAGTCAAAGTTCATAATTAAAGGTGTGTGGTCACTATGAGCAATCCAGTTTTCGTATGTTCCAATTTCAATATTTTTCACCTTGTCATAAAGTTCTGCAGATGCGAAGCAATAGTCAATGTGATAAGGCTTGTCCTTGTTGCGTTGCAAAAAAAAAGTCGGATGATTTTCTTTACCTTGTTCTTGATTTAAAAGCTTGTGGTAAACACTAAAAATATTTTTCTCAGCTAACTTCTCAACCACAGCAGAATGATTTCCTATTCGATGCACTCTGTCCCAGATTTTATTACTGTTAAAATCTCCAGTCAAAATAGTCAGCTTACTTTCTAAAATTTGATCGTAATGATTTACTGCTTTCCAAACTTGTTCAATGTATCGTCCGTCGGGGTCTTTGCAGTTGTTCGCCCAAATCGCAAAAAGTGTAAAATCAAGTTGTCCTCCAGTAACAGAAACTGGTGAAATTATCTTTATGTCTTCGTTGTGCCTGTCAAGAAGTTGAAACCGAAAGTCGCTGTATGAAAAAATTCCAAGTCCCTTATGCTTATTGTCGCCAAACCACAAAAAGTCATTGGGGCGGTGAGTTGTCGAACTAAAAACCAATTTGTCTGGATGCTCACATTCTTGTACAACCAAAATGTCTGGTCGTTGGGTCAGTATAATATCTACCTTTTTTCTAAATGCTCCTTGGCAATTCCAGGTTATTAATCTCATTTTATCTCTCAAGTTGTTAGTTTCACTGTCCTTTTTTGTGGCGCATAACTAAAAAAACAGCGCAAAACTCCCCTTACTTTTCCATAAGCGTTTAGTATTTTCTATGCGCATTCCCTTTTTATTTATGTTTTGCTTTTGGGTGGGTTAAATGTAAGTAGTTATGTTTATAATTCAAAACTATTTATTGTTTTTTACTAACTTAATTTTTTAAATTCCTTTGGGGCAAAATATTGATACATAAATCTTGTCAAAAGCTATTTTAGGGAAGGTCAGAAGGTCAAATTCAAAGTGTTTTTTTTGAATTCCAATTCTATTATTTTGTGGTACACTTTTATTTTTTTGCAGTACACTTTTGTTTTTTCACAGCACAATTCTATTTTTTTGCAGTACACTTTTGTTTTTTCACAGTACAATTCTATTTTTTTGCAGTACACTTTTGTTTTTTTGAATTACAAAGTTGTTTTTTTGGATTGCAATTCTATTATTTCATAGCGCACTTTTGTTTTTTTGCATTGTAATCCTATTATTTCGAGGCGTATTTTTGTTTTTTTGCATTGTAATTCTATTATTCTGAGGCGTACTTTTGTTTTTTTACGTTGCGAAGTAGTTTTTTTGAAGAGTAAAATAGTTTTTTTGAAGAGCAACTTGAACTACAACGCTTTCTTCTTCGAAGAATTTCGGATCACCAGACTGGTTTTCATCTCTATTTGCTGCGGGGGCGCGGTTGGATGTTGAATGCGTTCGAAGAACAACCGGGCGGCTTCTTTTCCCATTTCAAAAGTTGGATGCGTAATGGAAGTCAGTGAAGGCTCGACCACCGTTGAATGGAACTCGCCCGTAAACCCAACAAGCGAAATGTCGGTCGGAATTGTCAGCCCGAATTGTTTAATTTCCCGCATCGCCGCGAAAATAACGGTATCGTTGATTCCGAAAATGGCGTCGGGATGGTTCTTCAGGCGCAACAGTTTTCGGGTGGCCACCGAAGCATCTTCGGGACTCAGGTTGCAACTTCCTACCAATTCGGGTTCAAAGGGCAGGTTACAATCCTTTAATCCCTGCAAATATCCTTCATACCTAAGTTTCGAAATGCTCAGTTGCTCCGGCCCGTTGATGTACGCAATCCGGCGGCATCCGTTTTCGTAAAAGTGCCGGGTAACCTGCCGCGCTGCTTCGGCATTGTCGGCAACCACACTCGGAACCTGGTCGGTACGGCAAACCCGGTCGAAAAACACCAGCGGTATTTCGTTGTTGATCAGTACGTCAAAATGATCGAAAGTTTTGGTTTCCTGACTCAGGCAAACAATCAGCCCTTCCACGCGTGTATTCAGCAAATTCCTCACCGACTCAACTTCTTTCCCATACGATTCGCTGGAAGATGAAATCAGGATGTAATAACCGTTTTGTTTGGCAACATACTCAATTCCGGAGATGACCGACGAAAAAAAATGGGTTACCAAATCCGGAACAATCACACCGATCATACGCGTTTCCTGCCTCAGCAAACCCATGGCTAGCGGATTGGGCGTGTAGTTTCTGGCGCGTGCCAATTCCTGAACCTTCCGGGTCATTTCACAACTGATATCCGGATGGTTCTTCAACGCCCTCGAAACGGTTGAAATGGAAACGTTCAGTTCTGTTGCCAGGTCCTTCAACGAAACATGCCTTTTGGCCATAAATTCAGGTTATTAAAACAATGGCTGAAATTACAAATCTAAATGATTTTTACTCACCACAGATTTCACAGATTAACACGGATTTTAATCTGTGAAAATTTGAGTAATCTGTGGTGAATTTTTGATTCTAAAATGTGCTTAGTCACACCCTCAATAAAATGTTCCTCAACACATTTTTTAAAGTGCAAAGCTTTGCGAAGTGACCATTTCGAAATTGAATTTGGCAATTCGGATTAGTTTATTGATTTTTGAATCAGTAAATAAACTAAACGATCTGAATTGTGGATACTAAAACCAAAGCAAAAGTTGTTTCAAGGGAATTGCTGGTTCCTTTCATTCTGATTACCAGCCTGTTTTCCTTATGGGGATTTGCAAACGACATTACCAATCCGATGGTGGCCGCGTTTAAAACCGTCATGGAGATTTCGAATGCAAAAGCCGCATTGATACAGTTCGCATTTTACGGCGGATATGCCACGATGGCCATTCCGGCGGCACTGTATGTAAAAAGGTACAGTTACAAAAAAGGAATTCTGGTTGGATTGGGATTGTATGCCCTGGGGGCGCTCCTGTTCTACCCTGCTGCCAAGTACGAAGTTTTCGAGTTCTTCCTTTTGTCGTTGTACATTCTAACTTTCGGACTGGCATTTCTGGAAACTACCGCCAATCCTTACATTCTGTCGATGGGCGATGAAGAAACCGCAACGAGAAGGCTAAACCTGGCTCAGTCGTTTAATCCGATGGGCTCTTTGCTTGGCATGTTTGTGGCTTCAAATTTTATCCTGACTTCGCTTCAATCAGATGTAAGAAATGAGGCAGGAGACCTGATTTTCACAACGCTGAGCGCTGCCGAAAAAGCAGCCATCCGAACACACGACCTGGCGGTGATCCGCGATCCGTATGTAATGCTTGGCTTTGTGGTGATCGCCATGCTTCTGGTCATTTTCTTTTTCAAGATGCCCAAACGGAAAGATCCCGATCATACCATTCATGCAATGGATACTTTCAGAAGACTGATTGCCAACGTGAAATACCGCGAAGGTGTAATCGCGCAGGTTTTTTATGTGGCCGCTCAAATTATGTGCTGGACATTCATCATTCAGTATGCTGAAAATCTGGGGCTCACAAAAGCTCAGGCACAAAACTATAATATTGTAGCAATGGCTATTTTCCTGTCGAGCCGGTTTATCAGCACCATGCTGATGAAATACCTGAATTCGAGAGTTCTTTTAACAGCCTTTGCTATCGGCGGTTTTGTGCTGACACTGGGCGTTATCCTGATTCAGGGAATGGCCGGTTTGTATTGCCTGATTGGCGTTTCAGCGTTTATGTCGCTCATGTTTCCAACTATTTACGGCATTGCGCTGGAAGGACTTGGCGAAGATGCCACGCTTGGCGCAGCCGGTTTGGTAATGGCCATTGTTGGAGGCGCATTAATGCCACCACTGCAAGGGGCAATCATTGATCTGGGAACAGTTGCAGGTATTCCTGCCGTAAATTTCTCGTTCATTTTACCGCTCATTTGTTTTGTTGTAATTGCCATTTATGGCTACCGAACCCTGAAAGTTCATTTGTAGTCAGTCAAAAAAAAAAGCCCACAAACGAACAACTGCAATTGCATGCAGTTGGGTTTCAGCCCAGAATGGGCGAAATATTCGTAGCCCCGGGTAAGTGAGGAACGAATGTCGCCCGGGATTAACGAAATAAAGAGGCATCCGTCCGCGAATGAAATTGAACAGAGCATTTTCAATCTTTCGGACGGAACAGACCAGGCCTTCAACAAAAATTACATTTGATTGTAAAATCTTTAATCTCAAAATTATGCAAACAGAAACAAAACGATACTGCAAAACCTTGTCGCTGAAAGACGACCTTCAACTAATCGAAGATTACAAAAAAGTACATGCGCCCGGCGCTGCCTGGCCCGAAATCACACAGGGAATGCGCGAAGTGGGGATCATCGACATGGAAATTTACATTCTCGGCACGCGGCTGTTTATGATTATGGACACGGTTCCCGATTTCGATCACGACCGCGCCATGGATCAACTGGCAGGGAAACCACGGCAAAGCGAATGGGAAGCCTATGTTTCAAGGTTTCAGCAAACATCAGCCGAAGCAACTGCCGACGAAAAGTGGCAATTGATGGAGCGCATTTATAAGATGGACAAATAATAGTAAATGGACAATACAAAATCACCCCGTAAACCGTTTGGAAAAACCGGAATTACAGTTCCGTCAATCATCTACGGAACGAGTTTTATGGGCAACCTTTATCAGGAATTACCCGAAGAAGTGAAACTGCAAATCATGCAGCAATGGTTCGAAGTTTCCGAATCGACCCCAATGATTGATTGCGCCGGAAAATATGGTGCAGGACTGGCTCTGGAAGTGATTGGCGCCGGCCTTAAAAAGCTGGGAGTTGACAAAGAAGACATCATCATCAGCAACAAACTGGGCTGGTACCGAATTCCATTAACCACCAACGAACCCACTTTTGAACCCGGCGCCTGGGTGAACCTGAAATACGATGCCGTTCAAAAAATAAGTTACTCCGGAATTTTGGAATGCTGGGAACAAGGCTGCGAATTACTTGGCGGTTATTACAAACCAAAGGTAGTTTCCGTGCACGATCCGGATGAATATTTATTCGCTGCAACCGATACTGCCGACCGCACAAAAAGAGTAAACGACATTCTGGAAGCCTACAAAGCGCTTTTCGCACTGAAAGAAAAGGGCGAAGTGAAAGCCGTTGGCATTGGCGCCAAAGACTGGCTGACGATCAAAGAATTGTACGAGCAGGTAAAATTCGACTGGGTGATGTTTGCAAACAAACTAACGATTTACCACCATCCGCCTGAAATCGTCGAATTTGTTGAGCGAATCAATGCTGATGGCGTTGGAATCATCAACTCGGCCATTTTTAATGCCGGTTTTCTCACCGGAGGCGAGTTTTTCGATTACCGGAAAATTAATCCGGATTCGGCTGAAGACCAAAATTTACTGGCATGGCGCGAAACGTTCTTTGCCGTCTGCAAAAAATACGATGTTTCACCCGGCGATGCCTGCCTAAAGTTTGCACTGGCAATGCCGCAGGTAAACGCAGTGGCGCTCAATCCAAGCAAACCCGAACGCATCCGCCGCAATGTGGATGTGCTGGCAACTGAATTACCTTCCGGATTCTGGAAAGAACTGAAAGAACAAAAGATAATAGGCGAACATTTTCAATACCTCTAAAATGATCATTGATTCACACCATCATTACTGGCAGTACAATCCGGTGGAATACGACTGGATTGATGATTCGATGAAAGTTATCCGTACCGATTTCCTTCCCGAAAAGCTGGAGCCAACCATCCGGGATGCCGGAATCGATGGGGTAATTTCGGTTCATGCCCGCCAATCGGTCGAAGAAACCGACTGGCTCATCAGTTTGGCTCATCAGAATAAGTTCATAAAAGGCGTGGTCGGCTGGCTGCCTTTGGTTCAGGATGAAATTGAAACTTACCTGGAAAAATATTCCGGCGAAAATATTCTGAAAGGACTTCGTCACGTCGTTCAGGGCGAAGCCGATCCTGAATTTATCCTCCGAAATGATTTTAACCGTGGCATTTCGTTGCTGAAAAAATATTCGCTTGTTTACGACATCCTGATTGTGGAGCGGCAGTTACCAAACACCATCAAATTTGTTGATCAGCATCCCGATCAGGTTTTTGTGCTCGACCACATTGCCAAACCGCTCATCCTGAAAAACGAATTGTCGCCGTGGAAAGAAAACATTCAGGAACTTGCAAAACGCAAAAACGTGAGCTGCAAAATTTCAGGAATGGTTACCGAAGCCGATTTTACCAACTGGACACCAGAACAACTTCTACCCTATTTCGATGTTATTCTTAATGCATTTGGGCCTGACCGATTGCTTTTTGGTTCCGACTGGCCGGTTTGTCTGGTTGCCACATCGTATAAAAACTGGGCCGATCTGGTAAGAAAAACCATTTCAACCTTTTCGGAAACAGAACAGGCAAAAATAATGGGCGAAAACGCGGTGAGGATATATAAACTATAACTATGAAATCAATTCAAATAATAACTCCGGAAAATATTCAGATTACTGAACGCCCTGTGCCGGTTGCAGGAAAAAGCGAAGTGCTGTTAAAAATCAACTACGTTGGGTTCTGCGGTTCCGACCTCAGCACATTTTTGGGAAAAAACCCGATGGTGGATTATCCCCGTGTTCCGGGACACGAAATCTCGGCAGTGATTGCCGCTATTGGCGAAGAAGTTCCGGCAAATTTCAAAACCGGACAGGCGGTAACCGTCGTTCCTTATACCAATTGTGGCCAGTGTTCATCGTGCCGGAAAGGCCGTGTAAACGCCTGCCGCTATAACCAGACACTTGGCGTTCAGCGTGATGGAGCCATGCAGGAATTCATTACCGTTCCATGGCAAAAACTGATTATCGACGACCAGCTTTCAGCCAAAGAACTGGCAATGGTTGAGCCGCTGACAGTTGGATTCCATGCCATTGACCGCGGACGGGTAACCGACATCGACACCGTGATGGTTTTTGGCTGCGGAATGATCGGTTCAGGAGCAATTATCCGGGCTGCTTTGCGCGGCGCAAAAGTGATTGCTGTTGACATCGACGATCAAAAACTGGACCTGGCCCGAAAGATTGGCGCCAACCACTGTATCAATTCAAAAAACACCAATCTGCACGACGCATTGCAGGAAATCACCGGCGGACATGGTCCCGATGTAATTATCGAAGCGGCCGGGAATCCGTTCACTTACCAGGCAGCTTTGGAAGAGGCCGCGTTCGCCTCTCGCGTGGTTTGCATTGGATACGCCAAAAACGATGTCAGTTTCGCCACCAAACTCTGGGTACAGAAAGAAATCGATATTTTGGGTTCCCGGAATGCGACGCCATCTGACTTTGAGGCCGTAATCCATTACCTGAAACAAGGCAATTTCCCGCTCGACGAAATGATCACCCACATCATACAACCTGAAGAAGCTGCCAATGCAGTTGTTGAATGGGCTGCCAATCCGGGGCAGGTGATGAAAATTCTGGTTCAGTTTTAAAACATAGCCGGGAAAGTTAAAACTTATGAATCCGATAATTTACCCCAATGTCATTGAAAGTCATTCAATTGTAGTCATTAAGTTGCCAGAAAATGACAACAAAATGGCTACAAATGAACCATAATTGACTGATGCAAGATACCAAATAGGAACGCAAACGGACAATCATTTAAAACCATAACTTTGAACTTTGAACTTTAAACTATTTTGACATGAGCAAAAATTATTGCCTGATTATGGCCGGAGGCTCCGGAACACGTTTCTGGCCGCGCAGCCGCGTTGCAAAACCGAAACAATATCTCAGCCTTTTTGGCGATCAATCGCTAATTCAGGAGTCGGTACAGCGGTTCGCAGATTTTATTCCTGAAGAGTGTATTTACGTTGTTTCAGCGAAAAGTCAAAAGGAAGTTCTGGAATCGCAAACAACCAATTTACCAAAACAGAACATGATATATGAGCCTGTCGGTAAAAATACACTTCCGGCAATTGGTCTGGCAGCATTGTTTATTGCTGAAAAAGATCCCGAGGGAATCATGATAGTTTCGCCTTCCGATCATCTCATTCAGAATGCCGAACTTTTCAAACAAACCATTGAATCGGCAGTTTTGATTGCAGACAAAAAAGATGGAATTGTAACCATCGGAATTACACCGAAGTTTCCGGCGACCGGCTACGGATATGTGCAAACTGCCGGTGAAATTCAAATTGGGCAGACCATTAAATCGTTTGCGGTAAACCAGTTTGTCGAAAAACCCAACGTGGAAGTCGCAACCGGCTACCTCAAAGATGGCGGATTCTTCTGGAACAGCGGCATCTTCATTTTCAAAGTTTCCGTTTTTCTTGAATCGGTTCAGAAATATGCTCCTGAATTGTATGCCGATTTGATACGAATAAAAGAACACATTGGCGCCGATAGCTACGAAGAAGCTGTCGATCGGATTTACAATGAGGTAAAATCCATTTCAATCGACTACGGAATTCTGGAAAAAGCATCGAACGTATTTCTGGTGCAGGGCGACTTTGTCTGGAACGATTTGGGGAGCTGGGAAGAAGTTTATAAATACGACAAAAAAGATGAAAACCAGAATGCCCAGGTTGGCGAAGTCGTATTTCTGGACAGCAAAAACTCCTACGTATATGCTCCAAACAGCCTGGTTGCCGTGGTTGGACTCGACGATGTAATTGTTGTTCAGGAAGGTGATACCATTCTGGTTTGTAAACGCGACCGCGCAGAAGACATAAAGGCTGTAGTGGGAGAAATCACGAAACGAAAATTGGATCAGTATTTATAGTAATAATTATGACGAGATTCGCGGATTCTGGTGGAACGTGAATGTGCTTGTTCACAAAGACACTTCAAAATCGAATTTCAGAAATAATTACAAAAGGACTAAAACTCAAAAAATCCGAAGGACTCACCGATGTTCTCCGGATTTTCTATTTATGGCTATTTGTGGGCGTTTGAAATACTGACGAAAGTCAACCAATGTTATTAAACATTCATTTGAACCACTTCAACCAACACACAATCAGCTATATAAATATTTATTTGTTTTTGCTGAATCGGAATATCCGACACGTGAATGTCATAACTTTGGCTATTATTATTAAAAATTAAAGCACTTATGAAAGCAGAAATAAATGAATTTTTGGAGGCTCTGAAAGTCCGCACTCCGGGCGAACGCGAGTTTCATCAGGCAGTTCAGGAAGTGGTGGAATCGGTCTGGGATGTTTACCAGAAAAATCCGCGATACAAAAAAGCCAAGATTCTGGAACGAATTGTAGAACCGGAACGCACCATTATTTTCCGCGTACCATGGATCGACGACAGAGGTGAAGTTCAGGTCAACCGTGGCTTCCGTGTAGAATTTAATTCGGCCATTGGCCCGTACAAAGGTGGGTTGCGTTTTCACCCGACTGTAACATTGAGCGTGCTGAAATTTCTGGGATTTGAACAAACATTTAAAAATAGCCTAACCACTCTTCCGATGGGCGGAGGAAAAGGCGGATCTGATTTTAGTACAAAAGGCAAGTCTGACAACGAAATCATGCGTTTCTGCCAGTCTTTTATGAGTGAACTTTACCGTCACATTGGTCCGAATACCGACGTTCCCGCTGGAGATATCGGCGTTGGTGGCCGCGAAATTGGGTTTCTCTTTGGTCAGTACAAAAGACTTAAAAACGAATTCACCGGCGTGTTGACCGGCAAAGGAATTGGCTGGGGCGGAAGTTTAATTCGTCCGGAAGCAACCGGTTTCGGATCTGTTTATTTCGTTCAGCACATGCTCAATACACTTGGGAAGGAAGTTCTAGGAAAAACATTCAGCGTTTCCGGTTTTGGCAATGTTGCCTGGGGAGCTATCACGAAAATTAACGAACTGGGCGGAAAAGTGGTTACCATTTCAGGGCCGGACGGATACATTTACGATGCCGACGGAATCAAAGGCGATAAAGTGGACTATTTGCTCGAACTTCGGGCGTCAAACAACGATGTAGTTCAGCCGTATGCCGAAGAATTCGGCGCTCAGTTTATTGCCGGTAAAAAACCTTGGGAATGTGCAGTCGATATCGCCATCCCTTGTGCCACCGAAAATGAAGTTAATCTGGAAGATGCCAAAATGCTGGTCAAAAACGGATGCTTCCTTGTTGCAGAAACCTCGAACATGGGTTGTACAGCCGAAGCTGTAACTTATCTGACCGAAGCAATTACTTTTGCCCCCGGAAAAGCGGTGAATGCAGGTGGTGTGGCTGTGTCAGGATTGGAAATGTCGCAAAACTCGATTCGGATGAACTGGCCGAAAGAAGAAGTTGATATGTATCTGCACCGGATTATGAAGGAAATTCATGATACTTGTGTGAAGTATGGTAAAAACGGAGATAAAGTAAACTATGTAGTAGGTGCCAATATTGGTGGCTTTGTAAAAGTGGCCGATGCAATGCTCGCTCAGGGAGTCGTTTAATCAATCAATTCAATATATATTGTGCGGTGTCAGGCAATTATTTCAAAAAATGTATTGCCTGACACCCTTTTTAGTATTAGCATGTATTTATTGTTACTTATTGAACAAACCAACCTATCGAATGCTGACAACCCGACAACAGAATCTGGCCCGAAACAAAATAAATTCGTGCTGACACACAATAAAATAATATTAGCTTCATATTCAGGTGACTAATTTTCTCTTATTTTGGTCAAATTTTGCGAAAAATGTTGATTGATACCCATTCTCATATTTATTCAACCGACTTCATTCACGACCGTGATGAAATCATTCAGCGGGCTTATTCCAACGATGTCAGGAAAATTATACTTCCCAATATTGACAGTTCGTCGGTAAAAAACCTGCTCGATATGGTTGACAGCTACCCTCACATTTGTTTTCCGCTGATGGGTCTGCATCCAACTTCTGTGAATCACGATTATCAGGAGGAATTACAGGTGGTTGAATACTGGCTGAAAAAACGAAAGTTTTATGGTATAGGCGAAATAGGGATCGATTTATACTGGGAAACCGCTTTTCTGCAAGAGCAAACACACGCATTCCGTTTTCAACTTAATCTCGCCCGCGAATATCAGTTGCCGGTAGTAATTCATGTACGCGATTCTTTTGAGCAGGTATATAATGTATTGCTTGAAGAAAAAGATAAAAACCTGACAGGGGTATTTCATAGTTTCTCAGGAACACTTGAACAGGCACAACTGGTGATTGATCTTGGCTTTAAAATTGGTGTCAATGGAATTATAACCTTTAAAAAAAGCGGGTTGGACGAGGTAATTAGCAAAATAGATCCATCAAACCTTTTACTGGAAACTGATTCGCCATATTTAACACCTGTCCCTTTTCGGGGAAAACGAAATGAAAGTTCCTATCTTGTGCATATTGCGCAAAAAATTGCCGATCTTCACCAAATGACAGTTGGTGAGATAGCAAAAATTACCACCGAGAACGCCCGCAAACTATTTGGGATATAATTATCCATCAGTCAATAAGCACATTACAAAGTGGAAAATAAGCCTTCAATTCTCATAATCTATACCGGTGGTACCATCGGAATGGTTCAAAAGGCCAACAACGGAATTCTCGTTCCGGTTAAATTTGACCAGATTCAGGAAGAAGTTCCGGATCTCAACCGTTTGGGATACAATCTTCAGGTGGTTACATTCACGCCTCCCATCGATTCTTCAAACATGACTCCGGCCATCTGGGTGAAAATCGCCAACACCATCGAACGGAATTACAGCAAATACGATGGATTTGTAATTTTGCACGGTACCGACACAATGGCCTACACTGCTTCAGCACTCAGTTACATGTTTGAAAACCTCGACAAACCCATTGTTCTGACTGGATCACAACTTCCGATTGGAATCCTGAGGACAGACGGAAAGGAAAACCTGATAACCTCCATTCAAATTGCAGCCGCAAAAAAAAACGGGAAAGCCATTGTTCCTGAAGTCTGCGTATATTTCAATTCAC
Organism: Prolixibacteraceae bacterium; assembly: GCA_019459485.1. Lineage (GTDB taxonomy): Bacteria > Bacteroidota > Bacteroidia > Bacteroidales > Prolixibacteraceae > Aquipluma. Next base: position 30,154 of record JAIBEZ010000055.1, on the reverse strand, counting down.
AACTATTCAGAGGCAACCGGATTTCGAAACGTCATGCAGATGACTTCAGTGCTTTTTCCTCCGTCAATTACCCTTCTCTGGCAAACGCCGGAGTTGAAATAAAATATTTTCAGGAGAATATTCACCGTTCAGTGCTCAAAGGAATACTGAAAGTGAGGACTCATTTTGATGAAAATGTTGTCATTCTGAAAATTTTTCCGGGCATCGGACGAATGGTTTTTGAAAATATACTGAATATTCCAGACTTGAAAGGAGTCGTATTAGAATCGTTTGGATCAGGCAATATTCCGACTTCCCGATGGATGATCAGCCAGATAAAAAATGCGATTAAACGAAAAATAATATTCCTGAATGTCACTCAATGTCAGGGTGGTGCAGTTAAAATGGGCCAATATGAGACCAGTTCTGAACTGTTAAATGCGGGAGTGGTAAGCGGTAAGGATATGACCACAGAAGCGGCTATAACCAAGCTGATGTTCCTGTTGGGACAAGGGTTGGAACATGAAGAAATCAAGATCCATTTAAATAAAAGTTTGATTGGAGAAATTAGTGAATAGCTTTTATTGTTGTTGTATTTTTTTTCGTAATTTGCAGCCCTGAAAAATAGAGTGCCAGAAGAAGTATTGGAGAGATGCAGGAGCGGCTTAACTGGCACGCCTGGAAAGCGTGTGTACCTCAAAAGGGTACCGAGGGTTCGAATCCCTCTCTCTCCGCTTTCTAAAATTAGTTCTTATTAATATTGAAAGTTTTAGGTTCATTTTCCTTTTGAAATAAACATATAATCAAATATTTAGGCTAAATATTAAAGAACATCAATAAAAACAACTTAAAAATTCAAAAGATTTACTAATTAAAATTTAAAACCAAGATGAAAAAACTATTTGCGTTAATAGCAGTTCTATGTATGCTGTTCGTTACAGCATCAACCAGTGTAGTCGCTCAGGACAATGCAGCCCCGGCAGCAACTGAGGTACAAAAAGCTGAACCAGCAGCTCCGGCTGTAGTTGTCGATGCTGAAGAAAAGGCAGCAGTTCAGACAGAAAGCGGACAATCATTTCACAGTGCATTGAAACAGAAATTTATCGAAGGGGGCCCGGGCTTCATGACTTCAATCCTTATCTGTTTGATCTTAGGTCTTGCAATTTCGATTGAAAGAGTAATTTACCTGAATCTGGCTACAACCAACAACAAAAAATTACTCGAAAAGATTGAAGAAGCTCTTAATACAGGCGGAATTGAAGCAGCAAAAGAAGTTTGCCGCAATACCCGTGGTCCTGTTGCAAGCATTTTCTATCAGGGCTTAGATCGTTCGCACGAAGGTTTGGACGTAGTTGAAAAAACTGTTGTTGCATACGGAGGTGTTCAAACAAGTTTATTAGAAAAAGGATTAATCTGGATCGCATTGTTTATTGCCCTTGGTCCTATGCTTGGATTCCTTGGAACAGTAATCGGGATGGTTGCAGCATTCGATGCTATCGAAGTTGCCGGTGATATCAGTCCTTCATTGGTTGCCGGTGGTATCAAAGTTGCTTTGATCACAACCATTGGTGGTTTGATTGTAGCTATGATTCTGCAGGTATTCTATAACTACAGTAGCTCTAAAATCGAGAGCATTGTAACCAGTATGGAAGATGCATCAATTTCATTGATTGACCTTTTGGTAAAATACAACACTAAAAAATAATTTGCCCTATGAAATTTACTAAGATAACAAACATAATGTTATACGTAATTCTGGGTATATCATTGTTCCTGATTATATCGTTGTTATCCAATCTTGATGCAAACATGGCCGACGAAGGTATGTCAACATGGATTACGACGAATTTATATTGGGCCTATGTTTTACTAGGTATTGCCACTATAGCTGCTTTGGTATTAGAATTTGTAAATACAATTTCTGATAAAAAAGCTACAAAAAGCGCATTAGTTGCTCTAGGATTTTCTGTCGCTGTAATTGGGATCTCCTATCTTTTAGCTAACGATGAGATGCCAAAATTCTTTGGTGCCAATAAATTTATTGAGGATGGTACTATAACCCCATCTAGTATGCGTTGGATTGGAACCGGACTTATTGCAACTTACATTTTGAGTGCAATTTCAGTAATAGCAATTGTCTGGTCTTCAATTACTAGTATTTTTAAATAATCTCTGGTTTAAAAACTAAAAATACTAAAATGAGAAAAACACCAGAAGTACCATCTGCATCAATGGCCGACATTGCTTTCATGCTACTTATCTTCTTCATTACGGCAACATCAATGGACGTGGATAGTGGGTTAGAGCGTGTTTTGCCACAGATGCCGCCTGAAAATCAGGAGCAGGATGATACCCCTCCAATCAAAGAACGAAATGTTTTCTCCGTGTTATTGGATGCAAGCAACCGGTTAATGGTCGAAGGAGAAATCATCCGTGTTGAAGATCTTCGTTTAAAGACCAAAGAATTCTTGTTGAATCCATCCAATATTGAGTCTTTACCGGAATCGAAACCAACAGAAATTCCATTACTGGGAAATTTTGATGTATCTAAAGGAGTAATTTCTCTTCGAAACGATCATGGAACTCAATATGGAATGTACCTTGCTGTTCAAAATGAATTGGTAGCTGCTGTTAATGAAGTTAGAGATGAGCTTTCATCTGCTAAATTTGGCAAAAAGTACGCTAATTGTACCAGTGAACAACAGGAAGCCATCCGTGCAGCAATTCCGTCAAGAATCTCAGAAGCTGAACCTAAAAAAGTAGGAGGAACTAAATAATGTCAAAATTCAGAAAAAGTGCAGATAAAGAAACACCTGCAATATCAACTGCTTCATTACCTGACATTGTATTCATGCTATTGTTTTTCTTCATGGTTACTACCACCATCAGAGATGTAAGTTTGAAAGTACAGGTTAAGATACCAACTGCAACAGAACTTTCTAAACTGGAGAAGAAATCTTTGGTAAGTTATATTTATGTAGGAACTCCTCAGAAACAATATACAAAAGTTTTTGGGACTGAACCTCGTATTCAGTTAAACGATCAGTTTGCAAAACCTTCTGATATAGCTAACTACATTATTGCTGAACGTGCTTCCAGAGATGAATCCGAAATTCCTTTCATGATTACTTCTTTAAAAGTGGATGAGTTCACCAAAATGCAGATTGTTGGCGATATTAAGCAAGAATTGCGTAAAGCTGCTGCTTTGCATATCAACTACTCAGCAAGGAAAGCTGTTGAAAATAAATAGAAACTATTAATTCTTATTTTTAAAGGGGAGTCAGCAATGGCTTCCCTTTATTTTTGCCTTTCGCTAAAACTTCTAAGCTGAAAGTAATCTCATTATAATCAACAGTTTCCAAACCCCGGAATACTTTGCAGGTAGTTTAAAAATGTGTTCCTTTGTACCGTTACAATTTATTCGTTTTATGAAACGACCATGAGAAAATCTTTCTCACACATGAGGAATGATTATTTGGGAGTTCTCCCGATATTCATCGGGACAGGCCATGTGGCAATTAAAAAACAAATTATAAACACATGAAACGAACATGCCGGTGATAATTATTTCATCGGTGGCGGCACAAAAAGAAAATGAAAATCAATGTTCAAAGTGACCGCTTTCTGGCGTGTGAGTTCCATGAGAACACTTAATAATCAATTAATTAATACCGTTGTTTTCGAATGAAATTTGATGATTACCGCATTTCTCCTGAATTAAAGAGAAACCTCTCGGATTCAGGCTTTCGCCGCCCCACCGATATTCAATACAAAGCCATCACCCCGATTCTAAAAGGTGATGACGTATTGGCAATTGCCCAGACAGGAACAGGAAAAACAGCCGCTTTTGCCATTCCTGTCATCGACATTATCCATCAACTGAAAAGCAGCAGCCGAAGCGATTATATTTACTGTTTGGTGATGGTTCCAACGCGTGAATTAGCCTTGCAGATCACCGAAGTTTTCCAGACACTGGGTCAACATACAAAAGTCAAAACAGCCTGCGTATTTGGTGGCGTTGATCAGGATCCACAGATTTCGGCATTGAAACATGGAATTGATATTCTGGTGGCAACACCCGGCCGAATGTTTGACCTGGTCAGTCAGGGACACGTTCTGCTCGACAAAATACAGATTCTGGTATTGGATGAAGCGGACCACATGCTGGCGCTCGGATTCATAAAAGACATCCGGCAACTGATTCACAATCTGCCAAAGAACAGGCAAACCCTTTTCTTTTCGGCAACCATCAATCCTGAAATCAAAGAACTGGCTTATTCGCTGGTAACAAATCCAATCAGGATAGAAATTTCGCCCAAGAATCCGGTTGCAAAAAATGTTACCCACTCAGTAGCAATGATTGACATGGATGACAAACGTTTTTTTCTGGAACGTTTGGTGAAGGAAAAGCCTGATTCAAAGATTCTGGTTTTTGTCAGAACCAAAGTCAGGGCAGAAAGGGTATTCAAAGCCATGGAAAGGGTGGAAATAAAAAGCCTTACCATTCATGGAGACAAAGAACAAAAAGACCGGATTGATGTTTTGAACAGATTTAAGACAGGCGATGTGAAGGTTTTAATTGCTACCGATGTAAGCGCAAGGGGAATTGACATTCCGGACGTGGACTACGTTATTAATTACGATTTGCCTGAAGTGGCTGAAAACTACGTTCACCGTGTTGGACGAACCGGACGTGGTGTAAAAAAAGGATTGGCTGTATCATTTTGCAGTCCCGAAGAAAAACCTGTTCTGGATGAAATAGAGACTTTCCTCGACCAAAAAGTAAAAGTTCTGATCATCGACAAGGAAGAATATACTGCAACCATTGATCTTTCGGAAGATAATCCGAACGATTGGAAATCACTTATGGTTGAAGAAGCGAATATGAAAAAACCGATCAAGAAGAAAAAGAAAAAGTAATAGAAACTATTATTCTGCTGCCACTTCTACCATTTGTCGAACTTTACTTCCCGGGTAAACTTTAAGTGCCTCCTCCAGAATTTTCAGCGAAATGGCCAAATCTTCCTTTTTCAGCACGTATGCAATGCGGACTTCATCTTTTCCATAGCCTGGCGTAGTATAAAAACCTGAAGCCGGAGCCATGAAGATGGTTTGGTTTTCGTATTCGAAATCGCTCAGTAACCATGCACAAAATACATCGGCATCGTCAACCGGAAGGCGGGCAACGGTGTAAAATGCGCCCATCGGTATTGGTGAATAAACGCCGTTAATGCGGTTCAGCCCGTCGATCAGGAATTTACGACGCTCAACATATTCGTCGTAGATGTCGTGCATGTATTCCTTGTTGTTTTCAAGCGAAGCTTCGGCGGCAATTTGTCCGATAAGTGGCGGACTCAAACGTGCCTGACAAAACTTCATCACATTCTTTTTCAGTGCTTTGTTCTTGGTAATCAAAGCGCCAATCCGCAAGCCACATTCACTGTAACGTTTAGAAACAGAGTCAATCAGCACCACATTTTGCTCAATTCCCTGAAGGTGAAAAGCTGAAATATAAGGTGCACCGGTGTAGCAGAATTCGCGGTAAACTTCGTCGGAGAAAAGGTATAAATCGTATTTTTTTACAAGGTCGCGTATCTGGTTCATTTCAGTGCGGTTATACAAATAGCCGGTTGGGTTATTCGGATTGCAGATCATGATTCCTTTGGTACGCGGAGTGATCAGTTTTTCAAATTCAGCAACGGGAGGCAAAGCAAAACCTTCATCAATCTTTGATGGTATTGATTTGATAATTGCGCCGGCCAATATGGCAAAAGCTGTATAGTTGGCATAAGCCGGTTCAGGAACGATAATTTCATCCCCCGGATCCAAACATGCAAGAAAAGCAAAGGTAACCGCTTCTGAACCTCCGGTAGTAATGATGATATCTTCTGCAGAAACATCAATTTTAAAAGTATGATAGTACGCCGCGAGCTTTTCACGGAATGATTTTATTCCTTCGCTTGGAGAATACTCCAGAATTTTCCGGTCGATGTTCCGAATGGCATCAATCGCATTTTGAGGCGCCGGCAAATCCGGTTGCCCGATATTCAGATGAAACACTTTTCGTCCCTTTTCCTTTGCTTTGTCAGCCAAAGGAACCAACTTCCGGATAGGCGAATCCGGCATCAAATTACCGCGTTCCGATGTAATAGGCATGTTGTAAAAAATATTATCAATGAGGCGGCAAATATACGATTATCAATTCTAAATAAAAATTTTAGATTTTGGTTTAATGTGAAATCTTAACAGCACAATAACTTTCAAATTAATAGTTCCGGGAAGTAAAATAAGAGATCTGTGTATAATCTGTATAACAGATCTTTGAGAGCGCCTAAATTCATTGTCTTTTATCATGTTTTCCGATATCCGGATCGCCTAATTTTGAGGCCTTCGATAACAATAAAAAAACTACGACGATGATTATAGGAGTTCCAAAAGAAATTAAAAACAACGAAAACAGGGTTGCTTTAACTCCGGCTGGCGCAGCCGAAATGGTTAAAAATGGTCATACTGTTTATGTGCAGGCAACTGCCGGTATGGGAAGCGGGTTTACCGATGAAGATTACATACACGCACACGCAGCCATACTTCCAACCATTGAAGAAGTGTATGCAATTGCTGAAATGATCATCAAAGTGAAAGAACCGATCGAGTCGGAATACAAACTGATTAAAAAAGGCCAGATTTTATTTACTTATTTCCATTTTGCATCAGGCGAGCCACTGACGATGGCCATGATTGAAAACAAATCTATCTGTCTGGCATACGAAACTGTTGAAATGGCTGACCGCTCATTGCCATTGTTAATTCCGATGTCGGAAGTGGCCGGACGTATGTCAATTCAGGAAGGCGCCAAATACCTTGAAAAAACTTATGGCGGATATGGTGTTTTGCTGGGTGGTGTTCCTGGGGTGCCTCCTGCAAAAGTGCTGATTATTGGCGGTGGAATTGTTGGAACCGAGGCAGCTAAAATGGCCGGAGGTTTGGGCGCTGATGTAACAATCACTGACGTAAGCCTGAAACGCTTGCGTTATCTCGACGATATTATGCCAGCCAATGTAAAAACAATGATGAGCAACGAATACAACATTCGCGAGATGGTTCAGCATTCTGATGTGATCATTGGTGCAGTGCTTATTCCCGGAGCTGTTGCTCCCAAACTGGTTACCCGCGATATGCTTCCAACCATGAGACCGGGAACTGTTTTGGTTGATGTGGCTGTTGATCAGGGCGGATGTTTCGAAACTACCGTGCCAACAACCCACGATCATCCTACTTTTGTGATCGACCATGTGATTCATTATTGTGTTGCCAATATGCCAGGAGCAGTGCCACGCACTTCAACCCTTGCATTAACCAACGCAACACTGCCTTATGCTTTGGATATCGCCAACAAAGGATGGAGAAAAGCCTGTATCGACAGTGAACCTTTGAGAAAAGGTTTGAATGTGGTGGATGGAAAAGTTGTTTATCAGGGTGTTGCCGATGCTTTTGGTCTTCCTTACCAAGACGTGCAGACTGTATTGTAATCCGGTATAAATGCTGAATAAAATCCCGTTCTGAAAGGTATCAGAACGGGATTTTTCATGTTAAGTCAGGCATACTTCCAAACATCCGGGATTGAGCGTAATTTGAATATTTGCTTTGTTGTAATGTCAAAATATTTGCGGCAAATGCAGAGATTTTTTTACTAATTTTGTTGAAACAAAGGATGCTAAATGAGAAAGCTATCAATTTATGTAGATACATCTTTCATTGGAGGATATTTTGATGAAGAGTTTTCGAATGATACAAAATTGCTTTTTGGTGAGATCTTACGTGGTGGTTATCAATTGGTAATCTCTGATTTAACTCAAAAGGAATTATTAAATGCACCTGAAAAAGTTAAGACTTTGCTTAATGATTTGAAGGTTGATTTTGAATTGGTTTATGTAACAGAAGAATCTATTAATTTAGCCTCTGGATATGTCAAGGAAAAGGTTATTGGGCAAACAAGTTTTGACGACTGCATCCACATTGCAACTGCAACTATTAATCGGGTAGATTTACTGGTAAGTTGGAATTTTAAACACATTGTAAACATCCAGAGAATCAGAGGATATAACTCGATAAATTTAAAAAATGGATATCCTTTATTAGAGATACGTTCACCTAAAGATTTGATTAGTTATGAAAACTCAAAAGAAATATGATAGCGTAAAAATGATGAGAGACATCAGAGAAAAAATTGATTCTGAAATTATCAATATGACTCCTGCGCAAATATTGGAATATATAAAAAAAGGACGAATTGATTATGAAAAGATAATGGCTGGCCATCAGCCAGTAAAATAAAACCAATCCTGAATGGTTTTGCAAAAAGGCTGGAATATTCAATTCCGGCCTTTTTTCGTTTATGCCTGAAGGTTTTATCTATCAACGAACTTATTTTTCTATTTTTGCACCTTCGTTAAAAAGCATAAAAATTAGATCATGGAAATCCCAAGCAAATACAACCCCGCCGAAGTAGAAGACAAATGGTATCAGTATTGGATGGAAAATAAGTTCTTCCACTCCGAACCCGATGAACGTGAACCATATACGATCGTCATTCCACCTCCAAACGTCACCGGGGTGCTGCACATGGGGCACATGCTCAACAATACCATTCAGGATATTTTGACCCGTCGCGCCCGGATGCTTGGTAAAAATGCATGTTGGGTTCCGGGAACCGACCATGCCTCGATTGCTACTGAAGCCCGTGTGGTGAACAAACTAAAAAACGAAGGAATTTCGAAGTTCGATTTAAGTCGCGATGAATTTCTCGGTCATGCCTGGGAATGGACCAACAAACACGGCGGAATCATTCTGGAACAGTTAAAAAAACTGGGATGTTCTTGTGATTGGGACCGCACCGCTTTTACCATGGACGAAGTTCGCAGCGAATCGGTAATTAAAACTTTTGTTGATTTGTACGATAAAGGACTGATCTACCGTGGTGTTCGTATGGTAAACTGGGATCCCGCTGCTAAAACTGCTTTGTCTGACGAGGAAGTGATTTACAAAGAAGTACAATCGAAACTGTATTACCTGAAATACCAGATAGAAGGCAGCAATGGCGAATTTGTGACTATTGCAACTACCCGTCCGGAGACTATTCTCGGCGATACTGCCGTTTGTGTCAATCCGAATGATCCGCGTTTCACTCACCTGAAAGGCAAACGCGTTCTGGTTCCTTTGATCAACCGTTCCATCCCGATTATCGAAGACGAATATGTGGATATGGAATTTGGTACAGGCTGCCTTAAAATCACGCCATCACACGATGTGAACGACTATGAAATTGGTCTTCGCTTCAATTTGCCAAGCATCGATATTTTCAACGAAGACGGCACCATGAGCGAAGCCGCCGGAATGTTTGTTGGAGAAGATCGTTTTGCTGTTCGCGATAAGATTATGGTCGATCTGGAGTCTGCCGGAAATGTTGCTAAAGTGGAAGACTACAACAATAAAGTTGGTTTCTCGGAACGTACACATGTTCCAATAGAGCCGAAATTATCTGCTCAATGGTTCCTGAAAATGGATACACTTATTAAGCCAGCCACTGAAAATGTGCTGAACGATACCATTCAGTTTTATCCGCCGAAATTTAAAAATACCTACCGCCACTGGATGGAAAACATCAAAGACTGGTGTATCAGCCGTCAGTTGTGGTGGGGTCACCGGATTCCTGTTTATTACCTTACCGATGGTGGTTTTGTAGTAGCTGAAAGTGATGAAAAGGCATTGGCATTGGCTCAGGCCAAAACCGGAAACGCCGATTTAAGCATGACTGATTTGCATCAGGACGAAGATGTGCTCGATACCTGGTTCTCAAGCTGGTTGTGGCCGATTTCGGTTTTCGATGGAATCAGCAACCCTGATAACAAGGAAATTAACTACTATTACCCAACCAATGACTTGGTAACCGGGCCGGATATTATTTTCTTCTGGGTAGCCCGAATGATTATTGCCGGTTACGAATACCGCGATCTGTTTCCGTTCAAAAATGTATATTTTACCGGAATGGTGCGCGACAAACAGCGCCGTAAAATGTCGAAATCGCTGGGTAATTCGCCCGATCCGCTCGACCTGATTGACACTTACGGTGCCGATGGCGTTCGTGTTGGCATGTTGCTTTGTTCACCTGCCGGGGGCGATTTGATGTTCGACGAGAGTTTGCCACAGCAAGGCTCCGGTTTTGTAACTAAAATCTGGAATTCCTTCCGGTTGGTGAAAGGCTGGGAAGTGGATTCAAAGATTTCGCAGCCGGAGCATTCAAAATTAGCGATCAGCTGGTTCCACGAAAAGTTCAGCCAGATTGTTGAGCAAACCGACGATCATTTCGATAAATTCCGCATTTCGGATGCGTTGATGAACGTTTACACCACTGTTCGCGACGAATTCTCCGGATGGTTGCTCGAAATGGTGAAACCTGCCTATCAGCAACCTATCGATGGAAAAACATACGAGGAACTGATTGATATTTTCGACGAAGTTTTGCGGTTCCTGCATCCGTTTATGCCTTTCGTGAGCGAAGAGGTTTGGCAGTTGCTGAAAGAACGCAAGCAAGGCGACAGCATCACGATCAGTTCCTGGCCAAAATCGACCGGATACGACGAAACGCTGATCGCACAGTTTGAAGATGTGAAAGAAGCCATTGCCGGATTACGCACCATCCGCACCAAGAATAACATTCCAAACAAAGATCAGCTCGAACTGTCCATCATGCTTGGCGACAAAGGTTATGCTCCTGAATTCAATAGTGTATTGGTAAAAATGGGTAACCTTTCAGCTTTAAATCTGGTTTCTGAAGAAGCAAAATTAGCCGCTTCGTTTCTGGTGAAATCAACCACTTTCTTTGTGCCGATCGGCGGAGCTATTGATGTGGAAGAAGAACTGAAAAAACTTCAGGTTGAATTGGATTATACCAAAGGCTTCCTGAATTCAGTAATGAAAAAGCTGAGCAACGAACGTTTTGTTGGCAGCGCTCCTGAAGCGGTAGTCGCCATCGAACGAGCCAAACAAGCTGATGCCGAAGCCAAAATAAAAGTGTTGGAAGAACAAATTGCAGGTTTGAGGTAAACCATATTGAAAGGATTGAGGCATTTCACAATTAGCAGAGCCTGTTCCTCTTCCGTTATTTAGAACGAATAAAAATAGCAAATCCGGCCAAAAATTGATAATATTGCCATTTGTTATTAAAAAAGAGAGATATGGGATGCAGCGGATGCAACACAAATACTGATTTAGACCGTCCAGCCATGCTTGGCACATATGACTGGCTCAACGATATACCTGATACCACCAACGAATCGAACATTGTAGAAATCCGGTTCAAAGGAACGAGAAAAGAGTTTTTCAGGAACGAAGAAGGCATACAATTAAAGCGCGACGAGCTGGTGGTTGTGTCGTGTTCGCCTGGACACGATATCGGTGCGGTTTCGCTTACTGGCAAACTGGCCGAACTTCAGTTTAAACGCAAAGTAAAAAAACCGGAACGTTACGAATGGCACAAGATTTACCGCAAAGCCACTCCGGCTGACGTTGTTAAATGGGAAGAAGCCAAAGCGCGCGAAAACAAAGTGATGATCCGGGCAAGGCAAATAGCCAACGATTTGAACCTTGAAATGAAAATCGGTGATGTCGAATTTCGTGGCGACAACAATAAGGCCATCTTCTTTTACATTGCCGACGACCGGGTCGATTTCCGTGAACTGATCAAACAATACGCACGCGAATTCAGTATCAAAATAGAGATGAAACAGATTGGTGTGCGTCAGGAAGCCGGCCGCATTGGCGGAATTGGTTCTTGCGGACGCGCTCTGTGCTGCTCAACCTGGCGGACCGACTTCACAAGCGTAACTTCGGATGCTGCCATCAAGCAGGGTTTATCGCCAAATGCCGAAAAAATGGCCGGACGATGTGGCAAACTTAAATGTTGCCTCACCTACGAACTCGATCATTACCTCGAGGCACTGGAAGATTTTCCGAATGAATTGCTGGCAATTGAAACTGACAAAGGACTTGCCCGACATTTCAAAACAGATATCCTTCAGAAAAAAGTTTGGTACAGTTATTCCCAATCCGATGGCGGGCGTGTTTTTATACTTGACCTGGAAGACGTCAAAAAATTCCTGAACATGAACAAACGCGGGCAAAAACCTTCGTTTGAAGGATACAACGAACCCGAAGCGAAAAAGGAAAACATGATGAACGTGGGCGAATTGGATCAGAAATTCTTTACCAAGCCAAGTGTGGTCAAAAAGCACAACAAACAAAGAAGAAGACCGCAGGTAAACCGCAATCAGGAAAAACCGGGACCGAAGGAATAAATTATTAATCCATTGATTGACAGAAGAAAAATCACCTCAGATTTTTATGAGCAACGAAAATATTAATGAAAAGGTTGGAGCAGATGAAAAAGGGCTGAAAGTGGCCTTCAAAACTCTTGGCTGTCGCCTCAATCAATACGAAACAGATGCGCTGGTGACTGATTTTGACAAGGCCGGTTACCAACTAGTCAGGGCTGACGAATCGCCCGATGTTGTGGTTATTAACACCTGCACTGTAACCAACCAAAGTGACCAAAAATCCAGAACAACCATTAGTCAGGCCGCCCGCGCTAACAACAACGCCGTTGTGGTGGTGACTGGTTGCATGGCCAACAATTTCAAAGAAAAGCTCGAAAGTCAGGACAACATCACTTTTGTGGTCGAAAACAACCGGAAGAGCTCGATTCTTTCATTGGTGGATGCCCATTTTTCAGGAGAAATACTTCATCCTGAACAATTGCCGCAGGATGTATTCCGGTACGAACCGGTTCGCAAAAGCCTTCATACCCGCAGTGCCGTAAAAGTTCAGGACGGATGCGACAATTTCTGTACTTTTTGTATCATCCCCACAGTCCGAGGCCGGGCTGTATCTAGACCGGTTGCCGATGTGCTGGAAAGCGTGCGCAAAACCATCGAAAACGGATTCAAGGAAATTGTGGTTACCGGTGTCAACATTGGCCGTTACGAAGACGGAGAATCGAAGTTCGAAGATCTGCTAGCACAAATACTTGATGTGCCGGGCGATTTCAGGGTACGCATTTCGTCGCTCGAACCCGATGGTTTTGGCGACCGGTTTGTGGAACTTTTTAGTCATCCCAAACTGATGCCGCACCTGCACCTTTGCCTTCAAAGTGGCTCCGAAAAAACACTGCTCCGAATGCGACGCATGTACGACGTGGAGCAATTCCGCAAAACGATCAATCAATTCCGGTCTGTTTATCCTGATTTTAATTTCACTACTGACATCATTGTTGGATTCCCCGGCGAAACCGACGAGGAATTTCAGCAAACACTGGATGCCGTTGGTGAATTCAACTTCAGCCATGTGCATACATTTAAATATTCTGTCCGGAAAGGGACACGGGCCGAACGCATGGAAAATCATGTTCCAGAGAAGATAAAAACTGCACGGTCATCGCAAATCAGAGAGCTTTCCGAAGAAAATAAACTCCGATACTACCAAAGCCTGATTGGAAAAACCCAAAATGTTTTGGTTGAAAAGGCTACCAAAACCAAAGCTTCCGGATATGGCGATTTATTTGTTCCTGTTGAATTTCAAGCTAACAACGTTCAGAAAAATACCATCCACGCCGTAAAAATAACCGGACTATCCGGTGAAGGAGAAAAGTTGGTGTTGGTGGGAGAATTGGTTACAGACTAAACCTATTTTGTTGGATTGGTTCGACAAAAAAGACAATTATTTGTCAGATGCATTCGACAAATTGTTTGATTAATGATTGACTGATTGAAAAAAATAAGGTTAAATTACCTATTTTCACCATGAAACTACCTTCAATTCTAATAAATTATCATACCCGGTGAACTAAATGAATCAGTTCTTTGTCTAAGTGATTTAAACTTTTCTGTTTAATCAGATGACGGTAAAAATTAAACAAAACGTAGCACGAATCAAATCTCCCGAGTTTCAGGAGAATTTCAGGAATTACGAAGAAGTATTAAAAACCTTCCGTGAAAAGCTCGCAGAGGTAAGTTCGCACGGTTCCGAAACTGCTGTTGAAAAGCATCGCGAACGTGGAAAGTTGCTTGCCCGCGAACGCATTAATTTGTTGGTCGATCAGCAAACACCGTTTCTTGAGCTTTCATCATTTGCAGCATACAATCAATACGATAACGCATTTCCTTCCGCCGGAATTATAACCGGAATCGGTGTCGTTCAGGGGCGCGAATGCCTGATTATTGCCAACGATGCCACCGTCAAAGGCGGAACTTACATTCGCGAAACCATCAAAAAACACGTTCGGGCCCAGGAAATTGCCCGTCAAAATAAGCTGATCTGTATCTATTTAGTAGATTCGGGCGGAATTTTTCTGCCTGAGCAAGCCAACGTTTTTCCCGACCGATTCGATTTTGGCCGGGTTTTTTACAATCAGACCAGAATGTCGGCTGAAGGAATTCCGCAGATTTCGGTGGTGATGGGCTCGTGCACTGCCGGGGGCGCTTACGTTCCGGCCATGAGCGACGAAACCATCATGGTGCGCAATCAGGGAACCATTTTTATTGGCGGGCCACCGTTGGTTCTCGCAGCAACCGGTGAAGAAGTGACTCCTGAAGAGTTGGGTGGTGCCGAGGTTCATACTTCAGTTTCAGGAGTAGCCGATCACATTGCAGAAGACGATGTTGACGCGATCAGGGCCTGCCGTACTATTGTGGCAGGATTACCCGTTCCGGAGAAGCAAAAAATCGACATGCAACCAGTAAATGAGCCGCTTTTCCCTTCGGAAGAATTGTATGGATTACTGTCTGCTGATCTGAAAAAACCGATCAATGCCCACGCTATCATCGATCGTTTGGTTGATGGAAGTGAGTTTCAGGAATTCAAGGCCAACTACGGAAAAACACTGGTGACGGGTTTTGCCCGAATCTATGGATTTCCGGTTGGCATTATCGCCAACAATAGTTTTTTAACTTCTGAAAGTTCGCTGAAAGGCGCCCATTTTATTCAGTTGTGCGTGCAGCGAAAAATTCCGTTGCTTTTTCTGCAAAATATTACCGGATTTATTGTGGGTAAAAAATACGAACACGGAGGAATTGCCCGCGATGGTGCAAAACTGATAAATGCCGTTGCAAACGCATCAGTTCCAAAGTTTACGGTAGTAATTGGCGGTTCATTTGGCGCCGGAAATTACGCCATGGCCGGACGTTCATTCGATCCTCACTTTCTTTTTATGTGGCCGCATTCGCGTATTTCGGTGATGGGCGGAGAGCAGGCTTCCGGAGTTTTGAAAAGTATTGGCAGCAACGGATCGGGAGATAAATTACTTGAACAGTTTAATGAGGAAAGTTCAGCATATTACAGCTCGTCACGTTTGTGGGATGATGGGATCATCGACCCGGCTGACACCCGAAAAGTACTGGCCATGGCCATTTCGGTTTCGCTGAACCGACCGTTTGGAGAACCGGGATATGGAGTGTTCCGGATGTGATGAGAGTTTCATGTCCTGGTTCCAAGTTCCAGATTGGCATCACATTTCGGAGCATTAACCGTCCACCACATTTGAGGAACATGAATATTGCGAAGAAATTGATTTATTGATTAAACAAAAATACATAAGTGTGAAAAACGGATATAAATATATTGAAGTTAAGATTGAGAAAGCCGTTGCCCGGATATCATTAACTCGTCCGGAAAGGCACAATGCCTTGATTTTGGAGATGATAGCAGAATTGGATCAGGCGCTGGATGAGGTCTCCGGCAGAAATGACCTGCTTTTTATGGTTCTTTCCGGAAATGGACGTTCGTTTTGTGCCGGAGCCGATTTGAACTGGTTTTACGGATCAGACGAAAACAACCAGGAGGAAAATGCGGCACGCTATAAACACTTGGCAGATCTGTTATTGAAATTATACCAATTGCCATTGGTAACCATTGCTTGTGTTCGTGGAAACGTGTTTGGCGGAGGCATTGGACTGATGGCTGCCTGTGATTTTGTGCTGGCCGAATCGAACACCCGTTTCATGTTCAGTGAAGTAAAACTGGGCCTTTTGCCTGCTACAATTTTGCCGTTTGTTGCCAAAAGATTGTCAGTTCAAAATCTGCGGAAATGGATTTTGACAGGAAGTTTATTCTATGCTCCGGAAGCAGATCAGGCAGGATTGGTGGACATTTTATACGAAGATGAACAGTTGGGAAAAACATTGTCAGAATTCATGACCTCTTTCGATTCGGCAGCACCTTCGGCAGTAAAACGGGCGAAAAACATGATCAATCAGGTAACATCCGGGGGTATCGATGTAAATGACACTGACTTGACTGCAGTCATTTTGGCGGAAGCGCTTTCCTCGCCTGATGGACAGGAGGGAATCCGGGCATTTCTGGAAAAACGGAAACCGGAGTGGGGAAAGTAGGCAGTCGCAGGAATCAGTTTTCAGATAAAAAACAAGCGGCTTGCGGCTGGTAACTGGCTGCTGGCAAAACAACAACAATACATAAGCGTGAAGTATTTCAGAAAAATTCTCATCGCCAACCGTGGCGAGATTGCAGTTCGGATCATCCGGGCAGCACAAAAGAACGGCATTCGTACTGTGGCAGTTTATGCCGCCGACGATGCTGACTCACTGCACGTTTCGCTGGCTGATGAAGCGGTTTTGCTTTCAGGGAAAACCTTGAACGAAACGTACCTGAATCAGGATAAAATCATTCAAATTGCTTTGGAATCTGGTGTTGAAGCGATTCATCCCGGTTACGGATTTTTTTCCGAGAATGCCGCTTTTGCTCAAAAAGCGGCCGATTCAGGACTCATTTTTATTGGTCCTTCTCCTGAAAATATCCGCCTGATGGGCGAAAAAAATCAGGCTTTCAAATATGTTGAATCCCTGGGAATACCCGTTTTACCTTCTTTTCGCGGAACCGTTGAAGAATTGGTGCAGCAGAGTTCTGAAATGGAATTTCCGGTGATGGTAAAAGCTTCCGGCGGCGGCGGTGGAAAAGGAATGGTAATTTGTGAATCGCCGGAAGAATTGTTTCCTGCGCTCGAAAAGGCAGAACGGCAGGCAATCAGCTATTTTGGAAACGGAGAATTGTTTGTCGAAAAATATTTGCCAAGAGCACGTCACCTTGAAGTGCAACTTTTGGCCGACCATCATGGAAATGTTCTGCACTTTTTCGAGCGCGAATGCTCTGTTCAGCGCAACTTTCAGAAGATTATCGAGGAAGCGCCTTCCCCTTCGATCGGCAAAGATCTGCGGGTTGAACTGACTTCAGCAGCAGTAAAAATTGCCCGGTCGATGAATTACCGGAATGCTGGAACCATCGAATTTTTGTTGGATGAAACCGGCCATTTTTATTTTCTGGAAATGAATACCCGCATCCAGGTGGAGCATCCGGTAACCGAAATGATTACCAATACTGATTTGGTTTCGTTGCAGCTGCTGGTGGCTGCCGGAAATCCATTACCAATGACTCAGGAAGATATTCAGATATCCGGACATGCTGTCGAAGTGCGGCTTTGTGCGGAAGATGCCAGTCACAATTTTCTTCCATCAGCAGGGAAACTCAAAGTTTGGAATTTTCCGGAAGATCAGAATATTCGGCTTGAAACTTTTGTTTCAGAAGGAATTACAGTTTCGCCCAATTACGATTCGCTGCTTGCGAAAATAATTGTCAGGGGAGAAAACCGTGAAAAGGCAATTTGCAAAATGCAGCATTTGCTGTCAGAAACCTGCATTTCAGGAATTCACACCAACCTTCCGTTTTTAGCTGGCTTGGTCGAAAGCGATGCATTTCAGGAGAATAAAATTTATACACGATACATTGATGAGAATCTGGAGTTGATCAACCAGCAGGTTCAGAAGAAAAGAGATAATCTGAACAAGCACAAGTTGGTGATTGCCTACCTGACTTTTCATTTTCAGCAAAAAGAACAACCCGAAAATTCAGTTTGGAATCAGATCGGTTTCTGGAGAATGATGCCCCAATTTGAGGTTTCGATTGAAGAAGAAAAATACAAATGTCAGATTGAAAAGACAGAAACCGGACATGTTTTCAAAATCAACGTTCAGGAATATTTGATTACTGACTGGGATTTAATTGGCAAAAAACTTGAGATTCAAATTGATCAGCAAGCAGAAAAGTTCTATATATTTGAGGAAATTGGAAAAACACTGATCGGAACAAACGGGTTCACGTATGAATTGCAAAGCAATAGTTTGCTTCAGCAGGCAAAAGTTGACCGTAAAAATCAGGAAACAATAAATATTTTTCAGAACCTTATTTGCGCCGATTTGTTTGGTAGGGTATTGAAAATAAATGTATGTGAGGGAGATATAGTGTGTTCG
This sequence comes from Prolixibacteraceae bacterium, assembly GCA_019459485.1. Classification (GTDB taxonomy): domain Bacteria; phylum Bacteroidota; class Bacteroidia; order Bacteroidales; family Prolixibacteraceae; genus Aquipluma. The sequence continues at coordinate 11,807 of JAIBEZ010000055.1, read as the reverse complement.
GGACAAAATTTACTGACACTGGAATCGATGAAAACTGAAATTCATGTACTTTGTGCGGTGGATGCGCAGATTAAAAAAATTCACATTAAAGAAGGGAATACAGTGATTGAAAAGCAATTACTGGTGGAGCTGGAAGAAAATAGTGTTCAGTCGCAGTAATCAGGCTTCAGAAAAGTAGCTGCAAAAACTTGAAATTTGAAATTTGGAACTTTTCATATGAATGCATTATTAAAAGAGAAACATCATCAAATCAGGGCGAAGGTTCGTCATTTTGCCGAGAAGTTCATAAAACCGGTGATCGATGATTTTGACGAAAAGGAGATATTTCCGGTTGAACTGGTTCGCGAAATGGGTAAAACAGGCGTATTGGGGATGCAGGTTCCTGAAGAATTCGGCGGACAGGGAGCAGATTATCTTTCGTACATTATTGCTATAGAGGAAGTGGCCCGGATTGACAGTTCGATGGCTGCAACGCTTGCGGCACATAACTCGCTGGGTGTTGGCCCGATCCTTGAATTCGGCACACATCAGCAAAAAGAAAAGTTTCTTCCTGCATTTTGCACCGGCGAAAAACTTTGGGCTTTCGGACTGACTGAAGAAAATGCTGGTTCTGATGCCCAGGGCGTTGAAACTACTGCAGAAATTTCCGAAAATGAATTTATCGTAAACGGCTCAAAAAAATATATTACCAACGGAACTTCAGAAATATCAGCCGGAATGACCACTTTGGCTCTCACAGGCGAAAAGGATGGCCGTAAAGAATTTACTGCTATTCTGATCGAAAAAGAACGCGAAGGTTTCATTCGCGAAACCATGAAAAACAAGTTGGTTTGGCGTGCCGCGGACAACGGGATGTTGTATTTCAACGATTGCCGGGTTCCGCTCGAAAACCAGTTGGGAGAGCGTGGTTATGGTTTTAAAATAATGCTGAAAACACTGGACTCGGGTCGGTTGTCGATTGCGGCCATCGGACTTGGATTGGCACAGGGAGCCTACGAAATCGCCCTTGCCTATTCAAAACAACGCAAACAATTCGGAAAATCGTTGAGCGAATTTCAGGTCATCGCCTTTAAACTGGCAGATATGGCCGTGAAAATTGAAAATGCACGAAACTCGTTGTACAATGCCTGTTGGCTGAAAGACAATGGCCATTCATACGCGCAACAAGCTGCCATGTCGAAACTGTATTGTTCTGAAATTGCCCGCGAAGTGGCCGACGAAGCAGTTCAGATTCTGGGTGGCGCCGGATTGTTTAAAAACCGTGAATGGCCCATCGAGCGTTTCTACCGCGATCAGCGTTTACTCCAGATTGGCGAAGGAACTTCAGAAATTCTCCGGATGGTAATTTCACGAAATATTCTGAAAGAGTAAAAAGTTCGGAGTGAACTAAAATTCGGAGTGCCTAAAGTTGATTCATTTTACCAATCATAACCGAAAAAATCTGTAATTTGCCGGAAGTATAGGCATTTATAATTCATCATTCAAAATTCAACATTCGAAATGGCTTCCGACCGAAAACTCGAACACATCAAACTTGCGCTCGATTCGCAGACCAAACTGACGGAGCAAGACCTACGTTTCAACTACGAACCCATGCTGGCTGCCCATCCTGAAAATCTGGATTTGAGTATTCAGTTTCTTGGCAAAACCATGCAAACCCCGATTTGGGTTTCGAGCATGACTGGCGGAACCGGTGTCGCGCAAACAATCAACAGAAACATTGCTCGCGCCTGCCGCGAATTCGGAATGGGAATGGGATTGGGTTCGTGTCGCAAAATAATATTCGACAAAACCCATTGGGACGATTTTAATTTCAGGGACGAAATTGGCGACGAGTTGCCATTTTGGGCCAATTTGGGAATTGCACAGGTAGAAGAATTGCTGGTATCAAAAAATATTCAGGCGGTGGTTGATATGGTTGGCGAATTGCGCGCCGACGGATTAATCGTACATGTCAATCCCTTGCAGGAATGGTTTCAGCCCGAAGGAAACCGCCTGAAACAGTCCCCATTACAAACCGTTCAGCAGCTTTTGGATCAGGTTCATTTAAAAGTGATCGTGAAAGAAGTTGGTCAGGGTTTTGGCCCTGAAAGTATGCGGCAATTGCTGGCTCTTCCGCTCGAAGCAATCGAATTTGGCGCTTACGGAGGAACCAACTTTGCCAAACTTGAAATGTTGCGCGACGATCCACAAAAACTCGAAGCCAGTTTGCCGTTTGCTTTTGTCGGCCAGTCGGCCAGTCAAATGGTTGATTCTGTCAATCAAATTCTGAAGAAAAATCCACATCCTGCTTGTCGCCAATTGATCATTTCGGGCGGCATTCAAAACGCACTCGACGGTTATTACCTGACTTCCAAAAGCCAGTTGCCTGCTGTTTTCGGAATGGCTTCTGCCGTTTTGAAACATGCTTCGGTAAGTTACGAATCGCTGTCTGCTTTCCTCGAAAATCAAATTCAGGCACTTCAACTTGCAAATGCTTTTTTGACAATCAATCCCGATTATCATGGATAATTCCATCATACAAGGGTTTTCAAAATATACGAAACAACAGCGGATTGACGCGCTGATTCATAAATATGGTTTTGATCCGGATTTGAAACAATGGCTAAAATCCTTTGAAATTCCTGATGAATCGGTACAAAAAATCATCGACGACCTAAGCGAAAATCCGGTTTCCATTTTCCCTTTTCCCTTTTCCCTTGTTCCCAACTTTGTAGTGAATGGCAAGAATTTGTTCTTCCCATTGGTTTCCGAAGAAAGTTCAGTCGTTGCAGCGCTGGCAAATGCAGCCGGTTTTTGGGCGAAACGGGGCGGTTTTCATGCCGAAGTTTTGGTTACAGAGAAAAAGGGACAGGTTCATTTCAAATGGAATGGAAATCCGGAGTATTTACAATCGCTTTTTCCTGAAATCAAGTTGAAGCTACTTGCTGAAAGTAATTTTCTGACAGCAAAAATGGAAGCGCGCGGAGGCGGAATTACCCACGTTGAACTTAAATCATTGCCCCATATTTTGCCTAACTATTTCCAGTTGGATGCCGGTTTTGAAACCTGCAATGCAATGGGCGCCAACTTTATAAATTCGTGTCTGGAGCAGTTCGGGAAAAGCCTTCAGGATTATTTTATGACCAGCGAAAAGGTTTCAACCGGCCAGCGCGATTGTGAAATCATCATGGCAATTTTGTCGAATTATACTCCTGAAAGTCGGGTTCGCGCCTGGGTGGAATGTCCGGTTTCTGACTTGCTTGAGGGAAAATCGATGGAAGAAAAAATACATTTTGCTGAAAAATTTGAGCAGGCAATCCGTATTTCGCAGGCAGATGTTTCGCGCGCAGTAACCCACAACAAAGGTATTTTTAACGGGATTGACGCGCTGGCTGTGGCAACCGGAAACGATTTTCGGGCCATTGAAGCTTGCGGACACGCTTTTGCCGCCAGAAATGGCCATTACAGCGGACTGACCGATGTTCGGATCCAGGATGGAGTGTTTCGGTTCAGCATCGAGATTGCGATGGCTGTTGGGGTGGTTGGCGGCATAACAGCGGTTCATCCACTTTCGAAACTGGCGATGCGAATATTGGATAATCCGTCTGCATCTGAATTAATGACGTATCTGGCTGTGGCCGGACTGGCATCCAATTTTGGTGCAGTCAAAGCGCTGGTTTCTGTCGGAATTCAGCAGGGACACATGAAAATGCATTTGAGCAATATCCTGAATCAACTAAATATTCCGGAAGAAAAAAGGACTGAAATACAGCAATATTTTCAGGATAAAACCGTGAGTTTTTCGGCGGTTGAAGAGTACTGGAAGAATCTTGAATCTTGAATTTCGAACCTTGAGTAATGCTTCATTCTACTTTTTCTGGATATTGAGTATTGATCATTCTACATTGAATATTTTTTGGTCTAAAATCTAACATCTATTGTCTTCTTCCACAACATATCGCGCCAACGGAAAACTTCTCCTCACCGGAGAATATTTCGTTCTTCATGGGGCAAAGGCTTTAGCATTGCCGCTAAAATTGGGTCAGCAATTAACAGTTCATGACGGATTGAATTCTGAAAACATAATTTGGCAGGCTTTCTTTGAAGGAGAAATTTGGTTTTCGTGCGGACTAAATCCGATTAATTTTTCGGTAATTGCAACCAATCATCCGGAGAAAGCAGAAACACTCAGCAAAATATTTCAAACCATCAAAATACTGAACCCAACTTTTCAGCCAAAAGCCGGGACAAAAATTGAAACTTCGCTGGATGCCAATCCTGAATGGGGTTTTGGCAGCAGCAGCACATTGATCCTCCTTCTTTCGCAATTGGCAGGTGTCGATCCTTTTATCCTGAATGAAATGGCATTTAAAGGCTCCGGATTTGACATTGCCTGCGCAAATGCTGACGGACCGATTTTCTATGTCAGGAATAATCCAGCGCAACCAATTGTGCTGGATTATCCGTTTTCAGAACAACTGTTTCTGGTGTATTCAGGAAAAAAGAAAAAAACAAGTTCCGAAGTCAGCACATTTCTGAAAGAAAAGAAAGTTTCGGATCGGCTGATTCAGGAAGTTTCGGCTTTATCGGACGAGTTTGCAGGCTGCCGCGATCAAAATAAATTCAATCAATTAATAAAGCAGCACGAAGGAATAGTTGGCAGGCTGATCGGGCAAATACCTGTGAAAGAGCAGCTTTTCAATGACTTTGATGGCGCGATAAAATCGTTGGGGGCATGGGGTGGCGATTTCTACCTGATTTCGACAGCACAGCCTTTTTCAGGAGTAAAAAAATATTTTGATAATAGAGGATTAACCACTATTTTTAGCTGGAATGAACTGATCTTAAAACGGAAGAACCAATGACCGGAACAACAAAGCATGTCCATTGGGCAAGTAAATGGCGATGTCCGTCGAACATTGCGCTGGTGAAATACTGGGGCAAACGTGATTTTCAGAAACCAATGAACCCATCGTTGAGTTTTGTGCTTCAGAATGCTTTTACCGAAACATCGGTGGAGTTACTGAAGGAAGGCGACCGGAAAGTGGAGTTTTATTTTGAAGGTGCGCCCAGCGCTTTTGGAGAACGGATTGAAAAATATCTTTATACCATTTCCAATCAAATGCCGTGGATTCACAAATACAATTTCAGGATTCACAGTCACAACAGCTTCCCGCATTCGGCCGGAATTGCTTCGTCGGCATCGTCGTTCGGCGCATTGGCGTTGTGTATCACTGAAATCGATTTTGCTATTTCAGGAAGAGAACCTGACCACCCCGATTTATGGATAAAAGCGTCGGAACTGGCGCGGCTGGGAAGTGGAAGCGCCTGCCGGTCGGTGTATCCCGGATTCGCCATTTGGGGTCAGACACAATTGTTTGAATCGTGCAGCGACGAACATGCAATAATGATGTTTGAAGGAATTCACCCCGCTTTTTACGGCCTTCGCGATGCCATTCTGATGGTTGATTCAGGAACCAAACAGGTTTCAAGTTCTGTTGGGCACGAGTTAATGAACGATCACGTTTTTCAACGCGCACGTATTGGGCAGGCACATCAGAATATCAACGAGTTATATCTTGCTATGCTTACCGGAAATCTGGAAAGCTTTATTGAGGTAGTTGAAAACGAAGCATTGAGTTTACATGCCATGATGATGACTTCCAATCCGTCGTTTATATTGCTGAAACCGAATAGCCTTGAATTGATCAGCCGAATCAGAAGGTTTCGTGAAAGATCGAAAATACCGGTTTTATTTACGATTGATGCGGGGCCAAATATTCATTTGCTCTATTTCAAAAAGAATGAGCTGGATGTGAAAGCTTTTATTGAACGTGAATTACTGGAATTCTGCGAAGACGGAAATTGGATTGACGACCGGATAGGAAAAGGGCCGGTGAGAATAACTGAAGGACTGAATTATTGAAGGCCTGAATTACTGGGTTTGTAAATAAGTCAAAAGGCCTGTTGCTAACTTTAAACTTTGAACATTGAACTTTAAACCGGAATTCTTCAACTCAAAACTCCTGCTCTTTGGCGAATACGGATTGATGTTCGGTGCAAAGGCGCTTTCTGTGCCCTTCGACCGGTTTTCCGGCTGTCTCGATTTTGACGCAGATCATTCCCACCAGGAAAGTTCGGACGAAATCCGAAAGTTTTATGAACATCTGAAAACCGGCGCTGACAGCCATAAACTGCATTTCCCGTTCGATCTTGAAAGTTTGAAAAAGGATCTTGAAAGAGGATTGTATTTCAATTCCAATATTCCGCAGCAATATGGAGTTGGAAGTTCTGGCGCATTGGTGGCGGCGCTTTTCAGCCGGTATGCTGCTGCTTTTGTTCCTGAGAAAGAACTTACACCTGAATTGCTGAAAGTTGATTTTTCAATGCTGGAAAGCTATTTTCATGGCAAAAGTTCGGGGATTGATCCGCTAATTTCATTTTTGAACTGTCCTTTGCTGATCGATTCAAAAAAAATGATCCACCAGGCAAAAATAAATTTGGCTGAAACTGATTTATCGTTTGCGTTAATTGATACCGGAACAACCGGACCGACCGGCCCGCTGGTTCAGCATTTTATCGGTCAGCTTAACTTTCCGGAGTTTAAACTGGCCTTCGATAAACAGTTTATTCCGGCCAACAACGGTTGCATCGAATCATTGCTGAGCGGTAATCATCAAAACTTTTTTCTTTTTCTGGAACAACTGATTCACTTTCAGTTACAGCATTTTCGGCGAATGATACCCGGAGATTTTCATGGTATAATTTCAGCAGCGCTAACCGAAAAGGTTTTTATAAAACTTTTGGGATCGGGCGGTGGCGGCTTTTTACTGGCCATTTCAGAAACTAAAAATGGGCTAAAAAACTGGGCCGGCAAGAATCAAATTGAATTGTTAATGGTTATCTAAAACCAACATTTCGCCACTCATAGAAAAATCGGCTGCCGAAGTAATTTTCACATCCACAATTTTCCCCATCAATGATGCGTCGTTGCGATCGAGCCGGACAATCAATTTCCCTTCGGTCAGGCCGGTTGAAAAGCCCGTTTTACGGTCGGTTCCGTTGATCAAAACGCGCATAGTTCTGCCAACCATTGTTTGGTTGTATTCTTTTGAATGAATTTTCAGTATTTCGGTGAGACGGTGCAGACGGTCCTTTTTATCTTCCGCAGAAACCTCGTTGTCCCATCTGAAACTGGCGGCTCCGGGTCGTGGCGAATACATTGCAATGTAGGCCATGTTATACTGGAATTCGTTCATGGCAGTCACTGTGTTCTGAAATTCGGGTTCGCCTTCGCTTGAAAATCCAACAATAATGTCGGTAAACAAAGTGGCCTGCGGAATCAGTTCGCGAATGTCGGCCACAATCCGGCGGTATTTGTCCATCGAATGCCGGCGGTTCATCTTTATCAGAACACGCTCGTCGCCACTTTGCATGGGCAGGTGAACTTGTTTGGCCAGACAATCGTACGAAGCAATTACTTCAATTACTTCGCGGTTCATGTCCTGCGGATGTGGCGAGGTAAAATACACCCAAAATTCTTCGCCGGAAGTGATGCCGTATTCGCCAATCTGACGAAGTAATTCCGCAAAATTGATTTCCTGGCCATTTTTATCCAGTCCGTAAGAATTTACATTCTGCCCCAAAAGCGTGATCGATTTATAGCCCTGATTCACCAAATGGCGGACTTCTTCGATGATTTCAGCGGATGGACGGGAAACTTCGCGTCCACGGGTATATGGAACCGCACAAAAAGTGCAGAATTTATCGCATCCGTTTTGAATCGGCACAAAAGCTTCGTAGCTCGATTGGTATTTGGGTTTAATGTGCCACATTTCGGCAATGTGCTCGTTTTTAGGCATCACCGGTTGTGGCGACTGTAGTCCGGCAGGAGTCACAACTCCGTATCCGCGAATCATTTCCGGCAATTGCGCCAGTTCGCTCATCTGAAATGTCAGGTCAAACGTTTTCAGGAATTTTTCTTTGTCGGCAGGCAACAAACATCCTGAAACAAAAGTGATCAGGTTGCGCTTGTTCTTCCACCGGTTCCACTGGGCGATTTTATTGTAAACTTTATCGATGGGTTTTTGCCTCACCGAACAAGCCAGCATTCCAAGTAAATTGGCTTCTTCCTCGTTTTCAGTTCTTTCGTAACCCATATTTTCGAGCACGGCACTCACGCGCTCGCTGTCCGAAAGGTTCATCTGGCAACCCAATGTAATCAGGTGGTATTTCATTTATAGAACATTTTTATTTTGAATGGCAAGTTGCTAGCGGCTAGCAGCCAGCAGCTTGCTAAAAATAGACTTCGCAGTGGATTTGGTCGCGTTCAAAACCCTTTTCTTTCAGGATTTCAAGCGCGTCGAAAATCATGTCACTATTGCCGCAAAGGTAAAAATCCGTTTCGGGAGCGAAAGTACAGTTTTTTAAATAACCAGTAACCCTACCCTGATAAGTTCCATTCGTGTCGCGGCTTGTGCATAAAACATAGCGATCGCTTGCATATTCATGCCGGTCGTAGGCTTCTGTTGCAAGGCGAACACCGTGAATGAGCATGTAATCAATTTCAGGATAAGTACGAACCATGCTCCTGAAAGGCGCGATACCGGTGCCACTGGCAATGAAAACAAATTTTCCGGTTCCGGCAGCTTTCGCTTCCATCCCGAATTTTCCGAAGGGACCGTGAATCTCTACCAAATCGCCTGCTTTCAACTTGCGGAGTTTGGGAGTGAAATAGCCGTTGTCAACTTCTTTTACCAAAACTTCGAGGTTGGTGTCCTTTTCGCCGCTGTAAATCGAGTATTCCCTGCTTTGGTAATCGCCGTGAATACCCAGCGAAAGATGCTGTCCTGCCTGAAAACGAAACCGTGCCCGTGGTAATTTCAGCGAAAATGTTTCGCCTGTCAAATGCCTGATTTCTTCAATCTTATAAAAACTTTCGTCAATCTTTATATCGTGCTTAATTAAACTCATCATGCTTTTAAAATTTGGAGGCCAAAAATACTATTTATTTTTATTTCAGACAACTAAGTCTTTTGTTTATTGTCTGAAAGATAACATTGCAATTAACCGGTCAGCTAATTTATTGTTTGGGTTTTTTAACAAAAAACATCGAAAATTATGACTAAACTTACCTGATTGATTGATCTTGTTTCCGTAAATTTGGGAAGAAACAAAAACAGAAACACATGAAAACAACAATTATTTACAGCACTTCGCACGGATGCACCGAAAAAGTAGTGCAGGAACTTTCCCAAAAACTATCAGGTGAGGTCGCAATCATTAATTTGCGGAAAGATCCATCACCTTCAGTTGCCGATTCCGACAGGGTTATTATTGGAGGATCCATTCATGCCGGACAAATTCAGAAAAGGGTCAGAGATTTTTGCACAGCCAATCTGGAAGCTTTGGAAAACAAAGAAATAGGCCTTTTTATTTGTTGTATGTACGAGCCTGAAGTTGCCCGTGAACAGATCAAAAACGCGTTTCCGGAAGAGTTGCACCAAATGGCAAAAACGGAAGCGATTTTTGGAGGGGAATTTAACTTCGAAAAAATGAATATCATTGAGCGGATGCTGGTTAGGAAAATTGCAAAAGTGAACGAGAGTGTTTCGAAAATTGACCACAACTCAATCGACCGGTTTGCTACCAGAATGGAAAAAACATACAGTCCGTTTATGTTTCTTGTGTGACTCAAGTCAGAATTTCAAATAAAAATCCTTTGTCAATTCCTTGTATTCCGGGGTGTAATCGTGGTGCTTCTCAAATTCAATCATCAGAGTTTCTTCCTGAAAAATACATTCTGATTTGGCTAATTCTGCCAGTATCCGAAAAACCGGCTTTTGAGGATTTGGCTTGACATGGCAGATTCGGGAAATGTGCAGGTTATTAGAATCGGCCAGTTGTGTTAATTGCGGCAAGCCATCAACAGGCAAAACCAAAGCAATTTTGCCTGTTTCATTTAGCAAACCAATTGCTCCTGAAATTAATACACTCAGTGGCAACGAATCGGAATGCCGCGCAATTGCCCGATTTTCGAGTGGCGCTTTGTGCCCGTTGGTGAAATATGGCGGATTGCTCACAATCAGATCATATTTTTGAACTGACTTTTCTGCAAATTCCTGAAACGAACACAATTCAATCAGAATCCGAGCATTCCAGGGAGATTGTTCAGCATTAAAAACAGCTTCCCGAAAAGCTTCCGGTTCAATTTCCAAAGCATCAATTTGCGCATCGGGATTTCGCTGCGCCATCATCAGGGCGATCAATCCGGTTCCGGCTCCAATATCCAATATCCGTTTTGCTCCTGAAACATCTGCCCAGGCACCCAGCAAAACACCATCGACACCCACTTTCATGGCTGATTGCTCCTGAATAATCCGGAATTGTTTAAACTGAAAATAATTGTTTCGAGGCATAATTGTTAAGTCATACAAAAATAATGGAAATTGTTCAGTTCCGAATTGCCTGAAATATTTTCTGTATTTATCCCCGGTTCAATTCACCAAGCGCTTTTTCAACACGCCCAAGATAATTGTCAATTTGCGCTGTATTTTCAAACCCGACGATCATCATGTTTACAGTTCCCAAACCCATTACAAAACGCAAAGTGTTGTCTATTTTTTCGCTGTCACCGCTATATTTCCCATCGCCAATTACTTTCATTCCAATCACACCTTTTCCCGAATCGTGCAATTGTTTGATCACTTTAACAACTTCTTCCGGCTCCGGCTTGTCCATGGCAATTCCATACGGATTGATCCGCACATGAATAACATCAACCCACGGACTTTCTACCGCAGCTTTCATGGCTTCCAGCGAATGAACCGAAACACCATGTGCCTTGACAATTCCCTTCGATTTCAAATTTTCCAGAATATCCATCTGCCGTTTTTGGGATTCTGTCCAGTCGGCATCCACCATACAATGTATCTGAACCAAATCGATGTAATCAGTTTTCATTTCTTTCCTGAAACGATCGACAACAATATTCGCATCAGGTCTGTCGGCATCGGGAATACCGCCGCTCCGAACCCAAATTTTTGAAGTAATGGTAAGTTCTTCACGGTTCATGTGTGGCAGAACATCGGCCATCATCCAATGCGTTCCGTAAGTGTCGGCACAATCGAAATTTCGAAATCCTTTATCGTACGCGTACCTCAACAATCCCAGACTTTTATTTTTTTCCTGCTTGGTGAGAAATGAAGAGCGGTTTGAAGCATGAACACCCGTTCCAATACCCAGCAAAGTAGTTTCAATTCCTGAATTTCCAAGTTTTACCTTTTGAAGCGGATTTAATGAGGCGCTTTGAAATGTATTTGCCAAAAGCGGATTCGAAAATAAAACGTGCGCGGTTCCAAGCGAAAGGGCTGTAAGAAATTTTCTTCGGTTTAAATTCAACGTTTCCATGATAGCTAATTTACATCCAATAAATTAGTAAAACTTATGAGGATCGTTTTTGTTCAAAAAAGGGAAAGAGTTGGGTGTTGGGTGGGTGAGAAACGTGAAATAGATAATCCTTCTTGCAGCTTTGATCAAATCAGAGGCGAACCAAATTGTGATGGCTTAAGTTTTTATGGATTGCAGATCCAAAGTTAAGAGGTGCAGATTGCAAATCAATATCATCCGTTCCATATCTACATTCATATTCAGAAAAGAAAGCGTTAATAGTTTTAATATTGTGCTCTAGTGTTAAGTTAGTTTTGATATGACGGTTTAATTGTGTAGCTTTGCTAGAAAAACTATGGTACTTTACACAATCAAACTAAGCAAATCTGAGATTGAAGATCTTGATAAAGTAATAAGCAAAGGGAGCCATTCCTCAC
>JAIBEZ010000026.1 GCA_019459485.1 Prolixibacteraceae bacterium | reverse complement strand
GATTTGCTTTCTAATTGTATCTTTAACGAGTTCTATCACTTCAGCCATGTCCAATCTTCCTGGTTATTATCTGTTGTGATTTGCTTTCAAATTGTATCTTTAACGAGTTCTATCACATCTGAACAGGAATTGATCAATCGAAAATTATTGTTGTGATTTGCTTTCAAATTGTATCTTTAACGAGTTCTATCACATCGCTCACCGATGCAAACATTACCCTTGAAGTGTTGTGATTTGCTTTCAAATTGTATCTTTAACGAGTTCTATCACATCATTTCGCAATCGGTAAAGGTTAAAACGTCGTTGTGATTTGCTTTCAAATTGTATCTTTAACGAGTTCTATCACATCCATGGCCGTTTCGTGATTAACGGTAACCCCGTTGTGATTTGCTTTCAAATTGTATCTTTAACGAGTTCTATCACATCCTGTGGCGAAAAATTTATTGCAACACGCCAGTTGTGATTTGCTTTCAAATTGTATCTTTAACGAGTTCTATCACATCGTAAGCCAAATGAATACGACAGCCGCGAAGTTGTGATTTGCTTTCAAATTGTATCTTTAACGAGTTCTATCACATCGTGTGCCGGGGATAAGGCTCAACAACAGTAACTTGCCTGACGTGACAGAAACCAAAAAAGCGGACTTTTCTCCGCTTTTTTGGTTTCTGTCACGTTGATTTTTTGATCTTAGAACAGTTCCAGTTGTTGCGCTATTCCGGGTCTTTCGATGTTCCGTTTGCTGAAAAATAGCTCCATCATTCCAAATTGTTTGTCTGTTATTTTTAATATACCGATGTGCCCGTATTCCGGAAGCATATTTTTTACACGTTGTGTATGTACTTCGGCATTTTCGCGGCTCGGTGAGTTGCGCATATAAATGGAGAATTGAAACATTGTAAACCCATCTTTGATCAGATCTTTCCGAAACTTTGCAGCAGCCTTTTGCTGTTTCTTGGTTTCGACCGGAATATCAAAGAATACCAGGACCCACATGCAGCGATATTGATTTAATGCGTCGAACGACATTGTTTTGATTTTTTTTAAGCTATAAAAGCTTTCTTCTTCACCTCAAAGCTATTCTGCGTCAGAAAAACTGTCAGTTGCAGAATTTAGGATAAATAATTTTCCGGCGCGACCCTTCGAAACATTCAAACAGCGAATTGGTCGTCCGGCTCAGAGCAACCATTAACGGACTTTTTTTTCCATCAATCAGCACATCGCAGGTCGCAATACTCAATAGTTGCGCCTTCTGGTCGCGATTGATTTCTTCTGTTTCAATCTTTCCTGATGAAAACATGGTATATACCAATTCGTCACAAAACGGACGATAAGGCTCCATTACATCGTCGGCCAAACAATAGGCATTGTATTTATTCCGGTGGTGAATTCCAAGTGTCGGCAACATTCCGCTGCTAACCAGCGCACGGGCAACAATAGCCCGCAAAATGGCATAACAATAGTTCAGATGGGCATTTGGTTCTATTCCGTAACGGTCGCGGGTGAAACCATTCCCCCCATAAACCAGTTTCCAGTAAACAGCCGCCGCACGACCTTCGGTATTTTCAGGATCGCCGGTTTTTATTTGCGGAACCAAGGCCAGTAATTGTTTACTTTCCATTCCGGCGCGGTTTAGCATGGTAGCCTGGTTTTCGATCTTGGCTTTTACTGTTTGTGCCCAAAGGTTTTTCAACAAAGGTTCTGATGCTGCAATTTGAATCCGGAACCGTTCAGTTTGCACATGGTTGCCATCGAGCGGAAGCATCAGGCCCGATGGTAAATGTTTGGCGTCGCAACTGATCATGGCTACGTTCCGGTCGATCAAATCTGCAATTAACGCATGGGTTAGTGTCAGTTGCGGGTGATCGAGCACCATAATAGCAATGTCTTCCAGTGGGATGGTTGCCTTGTCGGCCTGTGTTTCAGGATCGGTAACTTTTAGTTGCTGATCTTTTTTGTGCAGATACGCCGGATTGCCAAAATACAGGGTTCGTTTAATCATCGAGCGATGGTATTTCGAGCTCGTTTACCAGAGAGAAATTTTCGAGCGCATTTCGGTGCATTTCTTTGAATGATTCAATTCCGTTGGTCATTTTTAGTAGTTTTTCAAGTTCTGTTTGGTCGTAAACTCCAGTCATAATTTCGTTGTATGAACTATACTCCCAATCTTCATAATTTGAACAAAATCCATGATGAACAGGGTTGCGGTGGGTATAAACAATTGCATTCAGAAAATGGGTTTTATCGTGTATCGGTTCGCGTTTGAAATTCTTGATAAACAACGATCCCATTCGACGATATACCTTGTTGAATGATTGCGTGTAGCTGCTGAACAGGTTCGCAAACTGTTTCGATAAATATTTTTCGATTTCGTTGTTGCTAATTTTAATTTCTTCAACTTTTCCAAAGTTTGCTGACTTTGCTTTATCTGATTCATTTTGAGTTATACCAACGCTCCGATCACGGTTTGAAACTTTGGAAAAGTTATCTTTTGTTGTTTTATCGTATTCAACTATCGTTGAAACTTTTCCAAAGTTTACTGACTTTGTTTGATCGCATTCAGCTATCGTTGAAACTTTTCCTTTAGCTATCGTTGAAACTTTTCCAAAGTTTACTGACTTTGCTTTATCTGATTCATTTTGAGTTATACTAACGCTCCGATCAGGGTTCGAAACTTTGGAAAAGTTATCTTTTGTTGTTTTATCGTATTCAGCTATCGTTGAAACTTTTCCAAAGTTTACTGACTTTGTTTGATCGCATTTAGCTATCGTTGAAACTTTTCCTTTAACTATCGTTGAAACTTTTCCAAAGTTTACTGACTTTGTTTTATCGAATTCATTTTGAGTTATACTAACGCTCCGATCAGGGTTCGAAACTTTGGAAAAGTTATTGAAATTGGAAAAGTTATTGCCTTTCAACGGGTTATTTTTATTTCGAATCAACTCTTCAATTACCACGCGTTTGCGAATCCTGACCACCAGATGAAAATGATTGGGCATCAGGCAATACGCGTAGGTTTCGGCGATGGGGGAGATATACAACCGATACTTCTCCAGAAAGAAGTAGAAATTTTCTTCTTTCCGGAACACATTCTCGAACCCGTTGGCATGGTTGAAAATATGGTAGCTGGTATCGGGTTGTAGGGGTGGCATTTATTCTTTTGTTATGATATCACCCAAATTATCAATTCGTACTTTATATGGATTTAATGCAAAAAATGCCCCTAAACTTTGAACATTGTAGAAACGCTTACTTTTCTTAGAACTCTCATCATCGACCAGTTGTGTTTCCAAATGATAACGAAATACAAGATCAATTTGACCACTACTTGGTTTAATTGACATTTTTTGCATCCTAAACAACTTGTCACTTATTAGCCTATAGTCGCGTTGCTCAATAGCAGTCATAATATCTTCGGTAGCTATTCCAAGAATAAACATCTCATTTTGTTGCATACTTACCAGAAGGTTCAAATTCGGGGGAGGCAACATTTCTAAAAAACTTTCAGGATATGTACTATCGGGTTGAGATTGAATCTTGTCCCAAACTTCATTGGTATTTTTTATAATCACTGGAATTCCATATTTTTTCCGCTCAACTGCGTGCCAAAATGTACATACATGCTGCTGTTTATTTTGCTCTGCGCTGGTATAAACAGCGATGTGATGATTATTTCCGGGTTTAACGAAACCAATATCGTTCCCATTTTCATCTTTCTTTACAGGAACAACCGCAGATAAACCTGTGAAACAACGAACTGATTTTATCGGCCGTTCTAAGCCTTCATCTTCGTACCATTTAATAACCGTTTTATCCTCAAGCTGAACGTCCTTAAATGCCTCTTTTTCTTTTCCTTCAAATTTTTTCAAACGATCCCGAAGTAACTCTCTGACCTTAGAGTCAACGATCTTATCTACTTTATTGAAATTTGTATCGACCGTGTATTTGATAACATATTCATCCTTCAAGCAGGTGGCTTTTTCCAGAACAACCGTTTTCTCTCTATCAAGATAAATAGGTACTTTCTTTAATGATGCTATAGCCTTTTTCTCATCCCCATCAAACATCAAAAGCCGTTCCTCAACTTTTGCTTTGATGTTTGGATTGAAGATCAATTGGGGATTTTCAAAAAGATATTTGTAATCTTTTTCTTCCTGTTTTTTGATTTTGCCATATACGCTCTCTTCACTTAATGCGCCGCGTGGAACGATAATCTTTTTCTGAACAACTTCTTTGCTTCCACGCCTACCAATTTTTCGAGTACCCCAAACGGCAACTTTTTTACCTGACTTGAAGGAGATGAGAATGTTCGAAACTGCTTTCTCAACTTCTTCAACAGAAAGTGGTTGTTCTCCGATAATGTATTTCTCTAATAAAGAACGCTTTTCCCTAAATTCAAGAGAACGTAGTTCTACATCAAACATCATATCCTCGCGGGTTTTAGCCGCACTCAACGTATTGAACCGTTGAATAAAACCCTGTTTAGTAAAGGCAATGGTTAATGCATCGACAGCATGGTGACGGTGATCATCTCGTTTTGTCCAGTCGGTTATTACCTCTTTATTGTGCTTGTTTTTTCCATGCTCACTTTCCCATTCCACTTGATGGGTTAATCCTAATTCCCGATACTTTGCCATTTGAAGATTCATGGTAACATCGTCCCAACCCCATAAATGACGAAGTTCGGCTGTAACGGTTCCACTGGTTGACCAAACATTGTGACAAATGGTTTGCAATATTTCGCGCGCTTTCTTGGCAATATATTGGCTTTCCCGCAACTGACGGTCAATGAAATTGTCAGGTATTTTACTCTCTGTCATCAACAACTTATCGCGCTTTGCTTTCCCAATAACACGACTGGCATAAAGCATATTTACTCTCTCCACGTATTCTTTAAAGATTGCATCTGGCTTACCCATCATAAAATCATAAGCTGTCAAATCGTTTTTATTCTTATTACAATGGCGATGTGCCAACGTTTTGTTGCTTTGCGAATCATCGAAAAGTTTTGATTTTGGTATGATGTGTTCAACGTCCACATCATTCCCTTTAAGCGCTTCGATTATAGAGATTGGTTGTCCACAATAAACACAAATAGCATTCAATCTTTTCTCTTGATTATCTATTTCTTCGTATAATCGCCATTTAATTATATTATTCCGGGTGGCTCGTAAGCCAAACTCCTCAAGTCGTTTTGAAATTGTATCATTCTCTCGTTGCCGTTTACTCATAGCCTTATCGGCATCGTTACGCTCCTCTTTGCTTTGTTTGAGTTCACGTGCCAGTTCTACCCTAATTTCATCGGGCTTGCCATATTTCTCAATTACTGCATTTACCACATTAACCATCTGGTTTAAAATCTTTTCTACTACAGGCTGGCGTAATGAGTTTTTGGGAATTGCCTTCAACTGATTCAATAACTTACGTTGCAGATTCTCCTCTTTGGTTTGTGAATTGCAATGATCGTACCCGGCATAACTCATGGCTTCGCTATAACCATCACCCTCCATTAAATAAGGAAGGATTTTTCGGATTACCTTTGCCGATTTGTTTCCAAACGCATGTTTACTGAAATCAATTGCGGCTAATTTGTCTGCAATTGGCTGATCAATATTGAATTTGGTCTGTAATACACTACTGCATATTTCCTGATCTTGAATTGAATAAATCGTATGCCACAAATGATAAAAAGGCTCTTGCTCTACCGAAGGAGCTATGAGCTTAATCATCTTGCTATTTAATATTTCGCCAGTTTTACGATCATACAAATGGCCCTCCTTCTCGCCATCAACAAGCTTTAATTCGAGTTTAAAAAGGTTTTCATATTTATCTGAATTATCCAAGCATTGCCGAATGGCTTGTTTTGTTATATTTCCATTTAATCCTTTTGCCAATTGTTTGTTGACAAAGCAATTCTCCTTCTTCAGATTTAGTATTTTCAATAAATCGGTAGGGGTTAGCTTTTCGTTGTTATCCAAATGTTGAAAGATTGCCCACTTTTGCTCTAGAGTCAGCTCCATGTCTTCACCGCCACGAGAACCGATCTTTATATTATTGATGTTTTCCCACATTTTAGCCAACTGAAACAGGGGAGAGCTTTTGGGGGTTACTTTAGGACCAACAAAATATTCCTTTCCATCTTTTCCAATGCGCCAGAAGCCTTCAAACTCACAAACTGACACCAAGCCCTTTTGTGATTTTAATGGTCGTTGATAATAAATGATTTCATTCCTGATTTTGTCAATCAATTCTTTGGTCAAGACAGTAGGGTGTATCTTTTGTTGAGTTTTGCAGATTGTGTCAAATTCTTCTATATAAGCTTCGCGAGGAAAGATGTTCTCTTTTACTTTGAAAAATTCATTTGCAGATAACTCCTTATAGAAATATTGACCGATGGTCAAATCAAGGTCCTTTATTTTTTCGTGCCGGCTTTTTACCGTGGCCACATATTCGGTATCCTTTTTCCCTAAGTTGGCATCGCTCCGGCTGCTTTTATATCCGCGTTTCTGATTAAGCCAAAATAATAAGCGGCCGAATTCCGTTATTGAAATAGGTGAATGAACCGCTTTATCCCTTAACTCCCACAAATTCATTTTAGGCAAGTTTCGGCTTGCTTCATCTGGGAATATCTGATTTTTTACCAATATATCAACCAAATATCTTCGCCGTAATTGGTAACGATCATATCCTTTTCTAGCCGTTCTTGCTTTAGTTCGAAGAGAATTTCGACTTTCGCCAGTGCCCTTCGCAAAATCCTTTCCTTCGGTGCCTTCATATGGAATGATGCGACTACCCATTCCAAGAATGTCGCATTTTGTTTTTCCGTTTTCAATATCTTCAGCGACTACTGCCCAGCCAATAGACGCCGAGCCTAAATCCAGTCCTAAAATTTTTTTCATTGCTAAGTCGGTTTATGTTGTTTGTTTTTTATCTTTGAACCACAATTTGAAGCAAATCACAATAAGGATTATTCCGTTGTGAAAACATTTAAGTCGCCCTCGTCTTACAATACGGGGGTATTTTTTTGCTAAAATTTTCGAAAATCTTCATTGTGAAATTCCATTAAGTAACCAATCCATCCAAATCATCCTTAACAGGTCGCTTTTTCGCTTTTAAACTTACAATAATAATCTGTAAAATTTATAGTTTAATTACACGGCCAGGTTTATTTTTCCAATGTCTTTAATTATTTGTCCGTTTCAGGACAAAAGAATAGCCGGAACGATTGGATTCCGGCTATTCTTTCTACAATCTGGATACTATTCTTGATCATTTTTAATCAGTTACAGTTAGATCTTCCTCTGCAACCTTTTTGCGATTGGCACGGTATTGCACTGAACGGGCAGCTTTGTATTTCAGATAAAATTCAGGATCTTTCCGTTTAAACTGGGTAGCCAACCTGTCAAGTTTGTTGTTTAACAAGCTGCTTGCTTCTTTGAATAATTTTGATATTTTTTCGGTAGTGCCCGAGCGATCGATCACCGCTTCACGTTTCGATGACTTGATACTACTAAAATGTGAAATTAATTCTTGGTAATCGCTCATTTCAGTCGCGCTAATCCCTTCGTTGGCCAAATCTTCGGCTGGCACTTTTAATGCTTCTTCTAATGTTATTCCGGCAACAGCTACAACTTCCGACTGGGTCATTCTTTCGATGGCCTTCGTTTTTAAATTTACTTTTGCCATTAGTGTATTGTCCTTCATATCATGGGCATATGAATAAACGGCACCTGAAATATCAACGGTTGTGTCAATCAGGTTTTCGAAATCCACCTCTTTATCGGCTGTAATACCGGTAAGGTCTTTTTCCTGGGATACATGAAGTTCACCTAGTTCATTACAAATAGTTTCCATCCTGTTAATAGCGATACCAAAATTTGGTACAAGAGCAATGCTGGCTGGGTTGTTGTTTGATTCTTTTACAATCAGGTTTAAAGAATCAAGTCGGGCAGTTTGATACTTGTTCATGTGTTGATTGATTTTTTAAGATTAGAGATGTATAAATATAATCAATAAACATATACGAAACTACAGCATTTATCAATTATTTTCATTAAGAACAAAAATAATTGTATCATATATATTTTTAGAATAGATTTATCAATCCGCTTCTCTCTAATCAACAGAAGTAGTTATAAAGTTGTCATCCGCTACTTTCTAATCAACAAAGGCGGTTGTAAAGTTGTCATCCTCAACTCTGCAATCAATAAGGGCGGATGTTGAGTTGCCTTCGGCTATTCTTCAATCAACAAAGGCGGTTGTAAAGTTGCCGTCGGCTATTCTTAAATCGACATTGACGGTTGTTGAATTATCTTCCTCAACTCTGGAATCAATAAGGGCGGATGTTGAGTTGTCATCGGCTATTCTTAAATCAACAAGGGCGGTTGTAGAGTTGTCATCGGCTATTCTTCAATCAATAAAGGCGGTTGTAGAGTCGCAAAATATTTGTAGCAAATAAGTTGATAAAAGCGGGTAAGGTGCAGCGCACCGGAATATTACAAATAATATGGGTTCTTCGTCACATTTGGGAAATATTGAATCATATATTCCACAAATATCAACGGTGCTCTGCACCTACAAATGCTTGCTTAATTTTACCTATACAAAAACGTTATAGAGCAAAAGCCCCGAAAACCATCACTGATTTTCGGGGCTTTTATCTTCCGTCTTCCGACTTCTGTCTTCCGACTTTTTTACATCCTTTCCGGCACATCAATGCCCAACAGTTTCATTCCTGTTTTGATTACTTTGCCAACATTTTCGGCAATTACAAGGCGAAGGTTTCGTATTTCTTCGTTTTCTTCGATCAGAATGGGCGCTTCGTGGTAAAACTGGTTAAATTCCTTTACAAGTTCATATACATAATTGGCAATCAGGGCTGGACTGTAACTTTCGCCTGCTTCTTTCACTGCCACCGGAAATTGCGAAACCAATTTAATCAATTGCAATTCCTTTATTCCGGGTTCTGAATGCATTGCGACAGTGCGGTTCAATTCAATTTTACGGTCGGCAGCTTTGCGCAAAATTGAGCGGATACGTGCGTAGGTATATTGAATAAACGGACCGGTATTGCCATTAAAATCAATGGATTCTTCAGGATTGAAGAGCATGTTTTTCTTTGGATCGACCTTCAGGATGAAATATTTTAGCGCTCCCAAAGCAATCATCCGGTACGTTTCAGCAGCTTGTTCGGGTGTGTAGCCGTCCAGTTTGCCCAGTTCTTCGGAAGTTTTCTTTGAGACTTCGATCATTCCGGCCACCAAATCATCGGCATCCACCACTGTTCCTTCGCGTGATTTCATTTTTCCCTGCGGAAGTTCAACCATTCCGTAAGAGAAATGGTGAAGACCTTTACCGAATTCGAAACCCAGTTTGTCGAGCAGGATGGACAATACCTGAAAATGGTAATTCTGCTCGTTTCCAACCACATAAATCATTTTGTCGATCGGGTAATCCTGGTAGCGTTCTTTGGCAGTTCCAATGTCCTGGGTCATGTAAACCGAAGTTCCATCGCTGCGGAGCAATATTTTCTGATCAAGTCCTTCCGCGGTCAGGTCGGCCCAAATCGAAGAATCTTCTTTCTGGTAGAAAACACCTTCGGACAAACCACGCAAAACTTCATCTTTTCCGTAGAGGTATGTTTCCGATTCGTAGTAAATTTTGTCGAAATCGACACCCAATTCTTTATAGGTGACGTCAAAACCGGCGTAAACCCAGCTGTTCATGGTTTCCCAAAGTTGGATGGTTTCCGGATCTTTGGCTTCCCATTTCAGCAACATTTCGCGCGCTCCCTGCATTGATGCGGCGTTTTGTTCAGCGCTTTCCTTGGTTTCACCTTGTTCGATCAAAGTGGCAATTTCTTTTTTGTATTCCTGATCAAATTTCACATAGAAATTGCCAACAAGGTGATCGCCTTTGATGCCGGTGTTTTCGGGCGTTTGTCCGTCGCCCCACATTTTCCAGGCATACATCGACTTGCAGATATGGATACCGCGGTCGTTCACAATGTTGGTTTTTACCACCTTGTTGCCGTTGGCTTTCAGAATTTCGCCGAGTGAAAATCCAAGCAGGTTGTTGCGTATATGCCCCAAATGCAAAGGTTTGTTGGTGTTCGGCGACGAATATTCCACCATTGCCAGTTTCGATGATTCAGTGGGTTCGGTAATTCCGTAATTTGCAGTTGAGGTAACCGAATTAAGAACTGAAATCCAATAGTCAGCTGAAATGACAAGGTTCAGAAAGCCTTTAACAACATTGTATGAGCTAACTTCGGTTACATTTTGCTGAAGATAATCGCCAATTTCGGAGGCAGTTTGTTCCGGAGATTTTTTCGACATCCGAACAAACGGAAACACAACGATCGTAATATCGCCATCAAATTCTTTTCTTGTATTTTGCAGTTGTACAAGGCTTGGTTCTATTTTTTGCTGGTAGCATTTATCTATCGCTTCAACAATCTGTTCACGTATAATCAGTTCAATCGACATTATTTTTTGTTTTGAAATTTGAGCGACAAAGATATTTGAATTTCGGCAGAATATGATTTAAGGCAACAAAATTGGTGTTCTTTAAATCGGAAAAGCCCTGTCTATTCATTCGGACAGGGCTTTGTTGCAATTAAACCTTATAAATTTTATTTATTGCCGGTCTTGACTTTGAACTTTAGACCTTGAACTTTAAACTTTATCTCATTTTGAAAATCTCAAATTCAACACGGCGGTTCTGCAAACGGCCTTCCGGAGTTTTGTTGCTGGCGATCGGTTTTGCTTCACCAAATGCTTTTTGATGAATAATGCGATTGGCCGAAATACCCTTTGATTCCAGATATTCAATTGTTGATTCAATGCGGTCCTGAGATAATTTAACATTGTATCCATCAGAACCCTGACTGTCGGCATATCCGAAAATATTGACATTGTAGTCTTTGTTTCCATTGAGGATCGTGATCAGTTTGTCGAGAATTCCTTTTGAATAGTCGGTCACATAACTTTTATCCGACAAGAAATGAATCGGGGTAGCTTGGATGTTTTGAATTTCAATCTGGTCAATTGTGATTTCCTTTTTCACAACCTCTTCTACCGGGCATCCTTTGTTTTCTTTTGGTCCGGCAACCGTTGGACAATCGTCTTCTTCATTAAATAAACCATCCTTATCAGTATCAACCGGGCATCCTGAAGCATCTACTTTCCAGCCTTTCGGAGTGTCAGGGCATTTGTCGTCTTTATCGGTAACACCGTCACCGTCAGTATCGGGGCAGCCTTTCAGACTGGCCAAGCCGAAAACATCCGGACAAGCATCGTCTTTGTCGGCAATGCCATCTTTGTCACTGTCAGGGCAGCCTTTCAAGGAAGCCAGTCCGGCAACAGTCGGACAGTCGTCCAAATGATCCGGAACTCCGTCACCATCAGTATCCAATGGACAACCATTTGCGTCAACAGCAACTCCGGCAGGGGTATCCGGGCATTTGTCTTTTTTGTCTGAAACACCATCCATGTCCGAATCCTTTGTTTTTCCAAAGTCAAATTCCATTCCCAGGGTGGCTTTCCAAAAGTTATCTGTTACCTTTTCCAAACCCCTCGTTATTTCTATTCCGTTGATATAACCGGCATCAAAATAGAAAGCAGTTTTTGGTGTGAAATAATATTTTGCTCCCAATCCTGCATTAAAATTCAATCCTGATTCATTGTTATCGGCTAAAAAACCTGGTCCGGCAAATAAGTACGGGCGGAAGTTTTTTGTTTCGTTGGAAAGTTTTAATCGGAGACTGAGTGAAGGATTGGCTAAATCTAGATCACTCAGCAGATCAGATCTGAAAAGACCAAGTTCATTTTTAAGCATAATGTCGAACCGGGGGCTGAGATAGCGGCTTAAGTATAATTCCGGCATTAGCCCAATGCCAGAGTTGTCGATGGTGCCATAAGCCCCCAATCCTGCGCCGAACCCCCATTTTTTATCAGCTGTTTGTGCATTCACAGTTGCAGCAAAAGTCAAAATGATAGCAAGTAAAAGTAGCTTTTTCATATTTGTTTATTTTTGGTTATCGAAATATATACATTTTATTCTGAATAATAAAAAAGCCTTGTCTGAATTCAGACAAGGCTTTTTGAAAAAATGAATGATACTTTTATTTTGTTTTAATCACTTCAAATTCTACCCTGCGGTTCAGTGCACGACCTTCTTCGGTATCGTTGGTAGCAGCGGGGCTTGATTCACCCAGAGGTTTTGTTGACAAAATGCGGTTCTTCTTGATTCCGCCAGCAGTAATTGCTTTTACAACTGAAGCAATACGTCTTTTCGAAAGATTGATATTGTAGTTGTCTTCTCCCTTGCTGTCGGCATGACCGGTAATGTTAACATTATAATTACTGTTTTCTTTCAGTAAATTTACCAATTTATCGATTTTTGCTTTTTCGATTGCGATATAGTTGGCTTTGTCAAAATCAAAATAGACTGGTTCTACTTTCATTTTTTGTGCTTCGATTTCTTCTGCAGTTAACTCTTTCACCGGGCAACCTTTGTTCTCTTTCGGACCTGCAACAGTAGGACAATCATCTTCGCCATCGAATAAACCATCTTTATCAGTATCAATAGGGCATCCTGAAGCATCTACTTTCCAGCCTTTCGGGGTATCCGGACATTTGTCGTCTTTATCGGTAACACCATCGCCGTCAGTATCAGGGCAACCTTTCAGGCTGGCCAATCCGAAAACATCAGGACAAGCATCGTCTTTGTCTGCAATACCGTCTTTATCCCTGTCCGGACATCCTTTAAGAGAAGTTAATCCGGCTTCAGTTGGGCAATCGTCAAGGTAATCGGCAACACCGTCACCATCGGTATCCAAAGGACAACCGTTTTCATCAACGGCAACACCGGCAGGGGTATTCGGGCATTTGTCTTTTTTGTCCGAAACACCGTCCATGTCCGAATCCTGAACTTTACCAAAGTCGAATTCAAGTCCGATAGTACCTTTAATGAAATTATCCCTTACAAGGTCAGTACCTCTTGTAATTTCAATGCCATGAATATAACCGGCATCAAGATACAACGCAGTGGCTGGATTGAAATAATACTTGGTTCCCAGACCGGCATTGAAATTTAGTCCGGTTTCCTGATTGTCCCATAATAAACCTGGCCCTGCATAAAGATATGGTCGCAAATTTTTTGTTTCGTTGGAAAGGTTTAAACGCAAATCAAGAAATGGGTTAACCAAATCGAGTTTGTTTAACAGATCAGATCTGAAAAGCCCCATGTCTGTTTTAAGCATCAGGTCTAATTTCGGACTCAGATAACGGCTGAGATACAATTCGGGCATAAAACCTACACCGCCATTGTCTGTTACAGTTCCGTAAGCTCCAACACCCACTCCAAGGCCCCATTTTTTATCAGAAGTCTGGCCATTTACTGTGGCTGCGAAAGCCACAATGAGTAGAAGTAAAATTGTCTTTTTCATATTTCTAAATTTTAAGTGTGTGCGGAATGAACCCGCATGTGAGATAATCATCCGCTTTTTGTGTACAACGAACATGCTCGTTTAATGATTAATGATTTTTGATTTAAATATACAACTTTTAGTGTTTACTGATATTTTAACATTAAACAAAACTAAAAAAAATAGGTTCATTTATCGTTAATTTACCATTACATAGTTGTTTTGTGTAAACTTTGTATTTTTACCTGAAAATTATGAGCCCTTGTACGCAATCATCGACATAGAAACTACCGGAAATTCATCCAGATCGGGCAAGATAACAGAAATTGCCATTTTTATTTACAATGGGTTTGAAATCGTTGATTCATTCAGCACTCTCATCAATCCTGAATGTTATATTCCCGATTTTATTACCCGCCTGACTGGCATTGACAATGAAATGGTGAGATCGGCGCCTCGCTTCTATGAAGTGGCCCGTAAAGTAGTGGAAATGACGGAAGACAAAGTTTTTGTAGCTCACAATGTTAGTTTCGACTATAAATTTATTCAGGAAGAATTTAACAGACTGGGGTATGATTATCAACGAAAAACAATGTGCACGGTTAGAATGGGCCGCAAGTATATACCGGGATACAAGTCGTATTCGCTTGGAAAAATTTGCGATGAACTGGGAATTCAAGTTAATGGCCGACACCGGGCTGCCGGCGATGCACTTGCAACTGTCAAACTTTTTGAAATGATTCTGGCCAGAAAAGCATTGAAAGAAGCAAAACAGGATCCGAGCCAGTTGCGTCTGTTTTAAAGTTTAATGATTGTCCGTTAAACAAAAGAACCGCATTTATTGGTGCGGTTCTTTTATTTTATTGATCAGATTCTTTTTCTTCTGTTTTTTCTTCTTCTGATTCCGGCACTTCCGGTTCAATCAGCAGGTTTTTTTCGTTCAGCAGCAGATACCACTGAATTATTTTCTTCATGTCGGATACATAAACCCGGTTTTTGTCATATTCCGGAATTACCTCTTCGAAGAATGCCTTGAACTCGTTGGAGGTAGCTTTTGTTGAAATTTCTTTCCCGCTTTCCTGAATTCTTTTAAACAATTCTTTTAACTGAACTTCTCCGGTTTCAGTAAACACCGAAATGTCGGCCAAAGCGCTTATTTTGGAAGTTGAATAGGCCGGCATGCGTTTGCCCGTAAGCAAGGATTCAACAATAATGCTGTTTTTTGCTTCGGTCACCATTTTGAATAATCCGGGCTGACCACTAATCGCTAATATTCCTTTTAACATACATTCAAATTTAATTTTCAGGTTGCGAATATAATACATTCCACCGAAGTAAAAAAAACTGCATGACCTATAATTTTATCCGGTGGCTGATTCCAAGGCTTATCCAGCGGCCAGGCTGCGCGACAGTTCCAAAGTCGTAATAATTTGTATCAAACAAGTTGGCTGCCAGTAAATAAATCTCGGTTGACGGCGTTTTCCACATGATTCGTGCATTGACCAGCCAGAAGGGTTGATAGGATTCTGTTTGTGTACGCATCCCGTTTCTGTCCTGATAACTTATTCTCCACGAACCTTTTAGCTTATTCCATATTTTGTGGTTGAGTTCGATGTCGAGTTTCTGCTTCAGATTGTCGAGCACGTAATACGAGAGAAAATTACTTTCGACTTTATCCTGTTCGCTGTAAGAGTAATTTACCCCGAATTTGGTAATAAATACAGGCTTGTTCCATACTTTTTCAGGAAAGAAGTCCCCGCTCACTTCTATTCCGGTGGAGTTAATGCTGGTCAGGTTTTTTGTTTGCCATTTTTCTGTATCGGTCTCGCGTACCCAGTCAATCAGGTCTTTACCCCGGCGGTGATAAGCTCCTGCATGTCCCGAAAATCCTTTGAAGGTAAGTTTCAGCCCACCTTCGTAAGTGACAGATTTTTCAGGTTTCAGGTCCGGATTGCCAATATTTGTCGGGCCGTTGTAAAACAAATCGGTGAATGTTGGCATCCGGAGGCTGGAGTTGGCTGATCCGTATAATTTGAAATGATTTGAAATAGCATAGGAGGCATCCAATCCGGGATAAACATTCCATCCGAATCCAAGATCCGAAATCCAGTTGGCCATGGCTCCTGCCGAAACTGACAATTTTTTTAGATAAACCGAATGTTCGGCAAAATAAGAAACGGTTGTGCGTGAATACGATTTTGTGAAGAAGTGACCGGATTCGCCCGGAACTTCAATCGGGGAGGAGAGCGTTTCGCCCAAAACATTGCTCCATACATTTTCCGATCTGATTTCAGCACCGAAGGCTGTTTTGCCAAAAGCCGAGGCGAACCAGGCATTCAGGTTGCTACCGAAAACATCGGTTAAATGATAATTGTGCCCTGCATACCAGCTGGCAGGCTCGCTCCTGAAAAGTTCAAACCTGTCCTGATGACGGCGCCAGTAAACCGAAGGTGTTAAATGGATTTTTGTGCCTGTTTCGAATTTCAGGGAAGCAAAAGTTGTTTTTGTTTCTTCAAACTGATTTGGATAAGTGGCAGTGTAAAAACTGTTTGCGCCAAATGCTTTGTTTGTTCTTCCAATCTGAAAATCAAGTGTACCTGGTTTTGTATTTAATTTTGCCTGATAAAATCCATTCCAGATCTTGAAATCGGTATTGTCGATGTATCCGTCAGACGACATGCTGTTGACAGCCATAAACTGGCTCCAGTTTCCGGTTTGAAGATTTCCTGAAACATTGACGTCGGCAAGCTGGTGTTGCCCACCTGAAACATCGAGTTTTACACCTGAGCTTTCTTCGGAACTGGTAATTATATTGATGGCTCCTGAAAAAGCATTTGGCCCGAATACTCTGGCGGCAGGGCCTTCCAGAATTTCGATTCGTTGAATGTTTTTAAAGCTTACGGGGAGATTGAGGGAATGATGTCCGGTTTGAGGATCGGAAATGTTGATTCCGTTGAGAAGGATTAAGGTTTGATCGAAGGAGCCGCCCCTGACCGAGATATCGGCCTGAACTCCGTGAACACCGCGTTGCCGGACATCAACACTCAGCGCATATTCAAGCAGTTCCTGAAGACTTTGGACGGGTGCCGCCTCAATTTCATTTCTCTCCATCACGGATACGATCCGCGCCACCTGCGAGAAAGTAACAGGTGCTCTTTGGGCATTCACCTCGACTTCGTCGAGATTGTATTCCATGCTTACCTTCAAACTGTCGGTTTGGGCAAAAAGCAATTCGGGTTCAGACAATGAAGTATAAGCAACCATCAGTACGCCAATGCGTACAGGTTGTTTTAAAACACTGAACAATGAATAAGCTTTTCTTCCCCAACGTTTGAATGTAAACATTTCAGCCCGGTTGTGGGTTTTAAACGTTTTTTTCATTCTAAATTTTAAAATAAGAGGCGGCTAAAGTAATAATTAATTGTAGTGAGACAAGTTGGAAAGTGATTTCGGAATTTTGCAAAGTACAAAACAAATGATGTATTTCCAATTTTATTCCCGGCGGAAATGTTTGTTTAAGAACATGTTGTAATTACAAAACAAACTTATGTAATGTTCGTATATTTCAAAATTGTTGGCGCGAGTAACCCTGTATAAATAATCTTTATCAGCAATCAAAAATATCGAAGAATAAAAGAGTTGTAAATCCTTTTTATAAAGAAGTGAATCCCTATATTTGCATCATTATTAACAATCAAAACAAGAACGCCATGACACAGCTTCAATTCAACACCGCACTTTTAGGCCTGCAAGACAAGTTGTTGTACTATGCATTAAGCCTGACATCTGATCACGAAAAAGCACAGGATCTTCTTCAGGAAACATTTTTGAAAGCTCTTGTATATAGAGATAAGTTTACACAAAACACAAATTTCAAGGCGTGGATCTACACGATCATGAAAAATACATTCATTAATAATTATCGTCGTAATGTAAAATCAAAAAATACTTTTGATGGTGCGAACAACGATTTTCATTTGAAATTTTCAAAAGATAAAAGTTATCCTTCTCCTGAATCAATTTACAGCTCGAAAGAAATCATCAAATGTATCAATGCCTTGGAAGATGAATACAAAGTTCCTTTCAACATGTTCCTCGATGGTTTTAAATACAAGGAAATTGCAGAAGAACTTAAGCTTCCGCTTGGAACTGTAAAAAGCCGTATTTTCTTTACCAGAAAAAAACTGGAAAAATCGTTGAAGGATTACGCTTATTAGGATTACTTCTGAACACGTTAGGCAGTTAAGATATTCTCTGGCCCGCAAATTTGCGGGCCATTTTTTTTCTGTTTCTGTGAAATATTTAAAGTGTTGCTAATGAACGGATGAAAAAATTGTATTTCAATCTGTGTTACTTTTTTTGTAGTTTCGCACAAATATTTTTGCTGCGGTTACTTTTTTTGGTTTTGGTAGTTAATGCGTTGAACTGTATGACCAATTATCGGCGTTTGACCAAAATATTCTAAAGCTTATGAAACAATTGATCTTGATTATTGCAGGTGTTTTATTGTTATTGAATATTTCTGGCTGTGTTCAAAGCGATAAGTCAAAAATTCTGGCGCAATATAAATACGATGAAAGTAAAATTATCACCAATGAGGTCATTCCACATAAGCTTGGTTCATGGGTAAAAGAAGGAATAACTTGTTACGGGATTGTAATTGTGAATGATGAAAGTGGATTGCCCATAAGAATAAAAGAGGTTAATGCAAAGGTAATCAGCATTCAATCCGATAAAATTAGAATGAGATCACTTGAAGATATTGTTGCGGGTCCAGTTAAGGGTTGCACAAAATTTAGTATAAGGAATGGAGAGGACTGGGATGAAATTGAAGGCGATCTTTTCCAAACCAAAGAAGAAGCTATTAAATTCATTGACACCAAATACCCCGGCTTAAGAATGAAAGAATAACCCGAAAATTTACCTGATACTGTTTCACAATCAAATGCCGGAGCGAGTAAATCTTACCATCGCTCACAACCTCCTCCTCCTCCTCCTCTTCCTCCTGTTTTTTTACTTTCTACCAGAAACGCTTGCCGATAAACGTGCTTAGATTTAACTGATAGCTTGAACAATTATGCGGCAAAAGGCAAAATGCAGAACTCTGTCAAAATTGACTATCTTGGTCAATTGAAAATTCTAACTAACTTTAAAACTGTCTTTATGAAATTATTGATTTTACTATTAATATTTTCTATACCTGTTTCCTCTTTTTCTCAAATTTCGGCTCCCGTTTTTAATTGGAAAGTCCAGGAGATTAGCAAAGACAATAATCTTCAGGGGATGAGTATTCACGATGAAAATACTGCGGTTATTGCAGGCTTCGGAAAAACATTTAAGATTACAACAGACAAAGGCGCTTCGTGGACTGATGTGGGCTTGTTTAATCCAAAATATCATTTCAACGATATTAGTATAACAGATAACGTTGGTTATATTGTTGGCAGGAAGACGCTGTTTGTAAGATATCCAACCGGGGGAGAAGACGATGTTTTCGTTAATGGTGTTGTGCTTAAAACCATTGATAATGGTACAACATGGACACAACTTGATCTTTCAACGATCGGTGAGGGTACCGATCCTGGTTTAAACCCTCATGCAAATGGGTGTATTTCATTCAATCCGTATGCGGTACTAAGCATCAGCAGCACCAGCGCAATGGTTTTTGTTCACTGGTTTGATGTTTCTACCGGAACAAAGAAACAGCATTCGGCTGTTTTTAAAACCAATGATGGCGGCGCAAAATGGACTGCCATTACACCGGATCTGGGGGGTGCTTATATCAATGCGATAAAAAAGTTTGAATCAGACATTTACATTGGCGGTAACAAAATATTACTGAAAGCATCAAGCGAAAACGATGTCGTTACTGACATTTTTAATACGCTCTCATTGGTGGCCGGAAGTACTGTTTTTATTAATGAAATTCGCTCGTTAAAAAATAATGAGATTAATGTTGTAACAATGACGGGTGTCTTCAACTCAGTTGATGGCGGCAAGACATTTACTAAAATGAATGGGCCCACTGGTGGTAATGATATCTATAAATTGGACGATAACGTAATGATCGTTTTAGGGTCGTCTTCAGCGTCTAAAGCTACAATAGACGGAGGTGCAACCTGGGTTAGTAGTTATCCCGGAAAGACCTGTTGGGAAATTCCCGGTGTTTTCAACGATTCACTATATGTACTGGCAACATCAGTTGTTTATAAGATTGCCATTAGCGATCTGAAATCCGGAAATTACAAGTGGATAACTAAGACCCTTGCTGAAGGAAATTCAATTCTTCAGAAAATGTATTTATTCGATGGCAGCAATGCATTAATAATCGGCGACGACCAAATTGCAAAAAGAACAACAGATAAGGGTAAAACATGGTCAGACGCTACATTGCCATCGATAATCACCTATGATGGAAAATATGATTTCCGGAGTGCAAGTTCTTCAGGAAATGCAGGGTATATCAGCTCTCGCAGATTCAGGCTCGTCGATTTTCCTACCGGAGAAGATTATTATTTAAGTGGATTGATTTATAAAACCGAAGATGCATGGAAAACCTGGAAAGTGCTCAATACCAAAAACGTTGGTAAAGACACGCCCTCTGATGCATCAAAAAATCCGACACTGAAAGGATGTTATGGAATGGACAATTATACCATTGAATGTGTGGATGCAAAAAAGGCTTTTATTTACGTTGGTTGGTTCGACACAATTTCGGTTCCAAAAACAGTAACAAAACATTCGCGCGTATTTAAAACAATTGATGGGGGTGATTTATGGACTGCTGTCACGAAAGATTTTGGAGGCGACATTGTAACGTCTATTAAATTTTCAGGAGAAACTGGTTACTTCGCAGGCAATAAAATTCTCCTGAAAACAATTGATGGAGGAAAAACATTTGCCGATTTATACCCAAAACTTACAATTGGAACTGACAGTAGTCTGATTGTCAGCTCAATAACAATGTACTCCAACGATGAAGTGTATTTTCAAACATCCAATAATAAAGGAGCTTTTGTAACCAGAGATGGTGGCAACACTTTTTCTAAGATAAATGGGGTGTCTGGTGGATTTGACTTGGTTGTACTGGATAATAACTCATTGATGTCGGTCGGATCGTCAACTTCGAACAAATTTACAAACGATGATGGTACTACCTGGAAAGACTGTAATCTGGGAGTCCCAATTTTTGCTGCCGGTAAAGTCTTGAATGATTCATTGTATGTTTTGGGGAAATCAAATGTTTACAAGGTGGCCGTATCAGATCTGGATATAAAAACTTTTGTTGCGGACGTGAAAGCTCCAAACGCTTTGAAGGTTTTGTACGGCACATCAGCACTGGAACTGGTTTCCGGCAACCGAAATATTGATCGTTGCCTGGTGTACAGCATTTCAGGCCAACTGTTGGCTGATACTGAACCCCGCGCCCAGAATTACAGAATTGAGTACAACTCCTTCACTCCCGGAATTTATATTGTTGCGGCATTGATAGAAGGGAAAAAATATACTCAAAAAGTAATTTTTAAATAGTATTTTCGGTGAGCAAAATGTCACCGACTGGCATTCCGCTCCCTGAATAACCTGATACTGTTTTTATGTTGAAAAAGATTGCCGTCAGCCTATGTTTATTTGCTTTAGCATCAGGGATTTTCGCTCAGTCTCCGCAGGTAATCAGGGGTGAATTGTTAAGCAAAAGAACCGGGGAGCCAGTTAGCTTTGCCTCGATATATATACAGGAAACCGGTTCATGGACATCATCCGACCGACTCGGATTGTTTGTTGTCAAGCTGTCAAATATCCCATTTTTTACCATCCATGTTCATTGTTTAGGGTTCGAAACGTATTCCCGGAAATTTGAATCTGCACTTTTGTCAGAATCAAATTTCAGGATAGAAATGGTTCCGATTTCGTATGATATGGATGAAATAACAGTGCTTTCAAAAAACGATAACGGGATTTCAACTTCTTCAATCATTGGAAATGCGGCCATTGAACACGTGCAGCCGACAAGTCTGGCTGATGTGATGCAACTACTTCCGGGCAATCTCTCCGCTAATCCTGATCTGAGGTCTGCACAGCGAATTTCAATCCGTGAGATTGGAGACGATCACAACAGCGCAATGGGAACTGCCATCATGGTCGATGGGTCGCCTGTCTCAAACGATGCCAACATACAAACCTTTTCAACTTCAAGATCGGACGATAATTTTAGCACAGTGGTTGGGTCCGGCCTCGATCTGCGACAAATACCGACAGATAATATTGAGTCGGTTGAAGTCATCAAGGGGATTCCATCAGTGACTTTTGGCGACCTCACTTCAGGAGTTGTTCTCATTAAAACAAAAGCCGGATACACTCCTTTGGAGGTAAAACTTAAAACCGATCCCAAAATAAAGCAAATTACATTCGGCAAAGGTTTAAGCCTGAAATCAATACGCAGCAATCTGAATTTCAACTTCGATTATTTGCAGTCGTTTGATGATTTGCGCAGCAAGTACAATGGATTTAACCGGTTGACGGCCGAAGTTGGCTTTTCGAAAATATTCGACCCACTGAAAATCCCATTGACATACCATGCAAAAGTTAGTTATTACGAAACCATTGATGATGAGAAAACGGATCCTGATGCAATGGTTTCCGGCGAAAGAATACGATCGAAAGACCGTGGACTTCGCTTTAATATGTATGGGAAATGGTCGCCGGAACTGAAGTTGCTGACAAGCCTTGATTATTCGTTTTCGGTATCCTACGCCCATCAAATCAGCAGCGAAGACAAATACCGGTCAACCAGTGGGATACAAATGATCTCGACTTCGCTGACAGAAGGTGAAAATTATGGGATATTTCTGCCTTCCGAACAATTTACCAGCTATACCATCGATGGCAAGCCGGTAACTGTTTTTGGTCAGATCACGGCGAATAAATTTATCAATTTCCACAACGGCATCACCAATAAGATACTCTACGGATTCGATTACCGCCTGAACGCAAATTACGGCGATGGGCAGATTTACGACATTGTCAATCCTCCTTTCATATCTTCCTACACCGTACGACCCAGGAAATACAGAGACATTCCTGCATTGCAAAATTATTCAGTTTATCTGGAAGATAAGTTGTTACTGACATTGGGAAAAACATTTCTGGATGTACAGGCTGGGTTCAGGTTGAATAATTTTCAATCTTCAGGAGTGTTTAAAAGCGGGCTTGGATTTTATGCCGAACCCCGGTTCAATGCCCAATATTCTTTTCTTTCCCGAAATAACAACAGTGTTTTCGATAAAATGGCCGTCGGTTTTGGAATCGGTAAAACCTTCAAATCGCCATCGCTGCATTATTTATATCCCGACAAAGCATATTTCGATTTGGGCGTGTTGAGTTTCTATGCAGGCGACCCGCTTATAAATACTTCAATTATCAACACCCGGATATACGAAACCGCAAACGCTGAATTAAAACCTTCGGAAAACCTGAAAATAGAAGCCAGCCTGATTTTCAGGTTTAAAAAAGTAAATGGAATTATTACTGTTTTCAGAGAAAACCTGAGCAATGGATTCGACTTTGCGAGCAATTATTTATTCATCAATTACGACAGATATCAACCCGACAACATACCTGCGGGGACAAAACCCGATCCGCAAACACTTGTCAAAATACCATCGATTGCTCCGGTTTCGTATCGGATGCCGGTCAATAATCAGGAAACTCAAAAATCCGGTGTCGAGTTCAGTTTCGAATTCGGGAAAATCAGTTCAATTTATACTTCTTTTACCCTCGATGGAGCCTGGTTGCGAACGAAGCGTATCAATAGCACTGTTTCGTATCAATTTCAGCCAGCAAGCGCCTCCGCAAATCCATATTTGTATGTAGGTATTTATCCTGAAGGAGAAAGTAAAATCAGTGAACGACTGAATACCAACCTGCGAATGGTGACCCAGATACCAAAGTTGCGTTTGATTCTGTCAACCACGCTGCAGACGATTTGGTACGATAGTTATTACTTTCCGGAATACGATGAGGCGCCGATCTATCTGGTTTATGCTGACGGAAGCACAAAAACATTTACTCCTGAAATGAGGACAAATCCGGACTATATTCGCTTTGTTGACCTGAAAAGCCAGAACTATTATCTGAAGGAAGTCATGTCGCCACTATTTCAAACGAATTTCCGCTTGTCGAAAGAAATTTACGATAAAATGAAATTGAGCTTCTACGTGAACAACGCTGTAAATTATCGCCCTCAATATGAATATAAACGAGCGGGTTCGTTTATCCGAAGAAATCCATCGGTATATTTCGGGGCTGAATTAAAAGTAATGCTTTAAACCATGAAGAGAGTACTTTTTATCGTTGCATCGTTCCTTATTTTGGGCTCCTGCCTGAAAGAGCCTGACTATCATGGTTACAAGGTAGATATGATGGTTGATTTTGGCGATGATTTTCCGCAGGGACAAAAAGCAGGCGCCAAAGTGGTATTGTTCAATCAGGCAAAAGCCTATAAAGTTGAAGCCGTCACCGATCAACAGGGAAAAGTTCAGTTCTCAACGGTTGAACCTGGTTTTTACAGCGTAACCGTCTCCTATTCATTGGTTCAGGAAGAAAGTGTTTCTTATTTAAATGGAATAAAGACAATTCATGTTTTTGGTGCAGTGAATGACACTGTTAAGGTTTTTAAAGGCAGGCTGTCGCCGTTTGTAATTAAGGAATATTATTACAGCGGCACCAACACTGTGGCAGGAAAACCATATTCTGCTGACCAATACATCGAAATTGTGAACAATACTGACATGGTTCAGTATGCCGACGGGATTTCGGTGTTGGAACACGAATCTTATGGGAACGGGGAAAATTTTTGGGCAAACATAAAGGACACAATTGTTGTAAAGTTGATTTGGACCATTCCTGGCAACGGGAAAGAAGTTCCGGTGTTGCCCGGAAAAAGTATTGTTCTAGCTCAGGATGGAATCAATCACAGGGACGATCCGAATGGAAACCCTTTAAGTCCGGTTAACCTGGGCAATGCTGATTTTGAGTTTTATGTGGATGAGGAGAAAAAAAGAGATATCGATTTTCCGGCTGTCCCTAATTTAGAGGAGGATTTATTCGTTTTCAGAGCAGCCGATGTTGCTTTTCATGTCAGCGGTGGAAGCGCGCTTGCGATTGCAAAAATTCCCGGCAACAACAAATTTGAGCGTATGCAATACATAAACAGCAAACTGGTTTCAAAAACCTCTGCTTCAGGTTCGAATGTTACATATTATGCGAAAATTGCCAACAAATATGTGCTCGACGCCGTGGAGGTGGTGCAGGATGAAGCGCGCTCGGTTTACAAACGTTTTCCGCAAGAACTGGATGCCGGATATACTTTGGTAGCTTCTGGTTCACGTTCTGGAAAATGTATTCGCCGGAAAGTTTATGCTATGGTTCAAGGAAGGACAATTTACCAGGATACCAATAACTCAACTGAAGACTTTCTGAAAGATGTCGATCCCAGGCCCAAAATATATGAGTAAAATTTTCATTTCCATATTGCTTTTTCAGATTTGCCTGATTGCCGGTGCAGCGGATCCGGATGTTGCAAAGCCATCTAATTTGCTAACATTTAGACAAATTGAAGCAGGCAGCCCGTGGCTTCGGTCGGGCAATGCAGCAGGTTTGGCGCAAATGCTGCAACTATTTCCGGCAGAACTAAAACTTGGCTTTAACCTGAACGACGGCGATTTTCATTCGGTTTTTAAAGGTAAATCTGATCAATCTTTTGACTTCAGTTCGCAGAGTTTTCAAAAGATCAATAAAACCCATTTGTACGGTTCGTTCAATTACAGCAAAAGCCTCGAGAAAGAACTGAATTTCAGCAATACCAATGATCCGGCAATGAATTATCCGTATTTATTGACTGACACCATCGGGAATGACACGTACGACCGGGAATTTTTTAAGCTGGCAGCGATTATTTCATCACCGGTAAACAGCCAGCTTGATTGGGGTTTACGCTTCGACTACAAAGTTGGGACTGCCTCGCAAAACCGCGACCCGCGACCCGAAAACAAAGTTTTGCAAACAACTGTTTCACCCGGATTGCTCTTTAAAGCAAGTCGTTTCAAGCTTGGGGCTAACTTAACTTACGGATATTACAACGAAGATATCGACGTTTCTGTTGTCGAAGAAAATGCTCAACATGCAATGTTTCAGTTACACGGCCCCGGTGTTTTTACTTACCATGTTTCAAGTTCCTTTTATCGTTTGTACCAGCAGCACCAGTTTGGCGGAGGATTGCAGGCAGAATGGATGTCGGGCAATATTTCAAATTTGCTGCACTCTGACTATTGGTATTCAGTGCAAACCATTGATGATGGGCGGAGGGGAGGCGCCGCACTCTGGGCAGCTACCAAAAATGACTCGCGGCTGGATGGAATTGACTGGAACCTGACCGATGTTTTCTCGATTGATAAAGGCGCAAAAGTTCATCAACTAAAAGCAATGTTGCATATTGTCAACAAGTTGGGAACGGAATTTATACAGCGTTTGGAGAAAGTAGGTGCAACTGATCTGGAGCATTGGATCACTTATGGCGAAGAACAAAAGTACTATTCACTGCGAAGCAACGCTGAATTTAACTACCAATTGCTGGTGAAGGATGAGGATGATCTGATGAAATCAATGTTCAATGCAGGTTTGAAATATTCGGCATTCGATGAAAAATACTATTTGCCCAATAACGATCAGCGCTATTCAAATTTAAAGCTTGCGGCAAGCTACCTGAAATTATTTACCTTTCCGCGGGCAAGCGTTTCCGCGGAAATGAAGTTCAGTTATCAATTCAATCTTGATGGCCAACAAAACCTTGCGGGAACCAATTTTTTGGTGGAAAAAATGTACGGACCTGAATTCAATTACCTTACTGAAGGATTCCTTTCGCCGGGAGTTTCATTGGCTTACCAGGTTCCGTTACAAAAAACATTCGATAAGTATTTCATAAAAACTGATTTTGACTGGTATCATTCTGAAAGTGGGCTGACAAGAACGGTGTTCAGTTTTAGCACGGGTTTAATCTTTTAATTAATTGGGCATGAACAATGTAATTGAATGCAATAACCTTACACATTACTACGGCAAGAAACGGGTGTACGAAAACCTGAATTTTCATGTCAGCGAAGGAAGCATTCTGGGACTGCTGGGTAAAAACGGTACCGGAAAAACAACTACCATCAATATTTTAAACGGTTTTTTACAGCCCCGAAGCGGCGAATGTCTCATTTTTGGTGAAAATACGCAGCATTTGAGTCCCCGCACCAAAGCGAGAATCGGATTTTTAATTGAAGGGCACATTCAGTATTCGTTTATGAATATCCGCCAGATTGAGAAGTTTTATTCAGGATTTTACCCGAACTGGAAACCTGCTCCTTTTTGGGAACTGATGTCGAAGCTGAATGTCACTCCGACGCAAAAAATCTCAACCATGTCGTGCGGACAGCGGTCGCAGGTAGCTTTGGGACTTATTCTGGCACAGGATCCCGACCTTTTGATTCTCGACGATTTTTCGATGGGGCTCGACCCGGGATACCGCCGTTTGTTTATCGACTACCTGCGCGAATATGCCAAAGCCGAAAACAAAACCATCTTCACCACTTCGCATATTATTCAGGACATGGAGCGCCTGATTGACGATTTGTTGATCATTGACTTTGACGGAGTGCTTGCCCAGACTTCGGTGAACGAATTTATGGGCAGCTTCAAACGTTTCGATTTTGTGCTCGAAAATGACAAAACCGACCTGAAAAAAGCATCGTTTGTAGTAAATCTCGACAAAGTGAAAAATAAGGTTGAGTTATATACTTACTCATCCGAAAGTATCGTGAAGAAATATTTGGATGATAACAACATCACAGTCAGCAATTTCGCCCAGGTAAAAATGGGGCTCGAAGATGCATTTATTGGTTTAACCGGAAAATATTAA
Source organism: Prolixibacteraceae bacterium (assembly GCA_019459485.1). Classification (GTDB taxonomy): domain Bacteria; phylum Bacteroidota; class Bacteroidia; order Bacteroidales; family Prolixibacteraceae; genus Aquipluma. The sequence goes on along the minus strand of JAIBEZ010000026.1, from coordinate 46,410 downwards.
AAGATGTGGAAATCGGTTGTTTATAAAGAGTGGTTGAAAATCAGGTGGTTCCTGATCGGATATACCTTGCTCGGAATTCTGGGCATCGGCTATCTGTTTCTCACCGTGAAGCATGGTTTTGCCTTTTCGGGAGGCAAAAATGTCTGGAACAGTATTTTGTTTATGGGATATCAGTTTTTTAGTCCGTTAAAATATGTTCCGTTGGTGGGCGGTTTGACCATTGCCATTGCCCAGTATTTTCCTGAAACTGTCAATAAACGGATCAAGCTAACTTTTCATCTTCCGTTGGGCGAGAATAAAGCCTTGCTGATGATGCATGCTTTTGGGGCAATCAGTTTGCTGCTTTCATTCTTGGTTTTCTTCGGAATGTTTGCTGGTTTTAGCCTGCTTTATTTCCCGGTTCAGATGGTGACCGACAGCATAATTTCAATTTTTCCCTGGTTTCTTGCCGGTTTTGCAGCCTATTTTCTTGTTGCACTGATTGTTTTGGAACCTGAATGGAAATTCCGCTTTTACTATTTCGTGGTTGGCGGGTTTTTCCTGACCATTTATTTAAATTCTCCGGTTACAGGCGCTTATAGTCCGGCAAATTCCGGATTGTTTGTGTTGACAGCTTTTTTAAGTATTGCGCTTTTGTTTTCGGCGTACAGGTTCAGAAAGGGGGAAATGTAAGATGGAAAAAATCAGCAGATATTTACTGGTGTTTATTGCCATCCTCACATTGGCAATTATTCTTCCTAAATTGTATTGGATGGCCTTTGAAAAACCTGTCCGGAAGCCATTTATTCTGTACAGTTGCATTAACGATGATTTTATGATTCATCGCATCAGCGAAAAAACCTGGGAAGACACCAAAGGAAACCAATTTACCCGTGAGAAGTACGAAAAAAAGCTCCCGTTGATGTTTGAAAAACAGCTAATTACTTCCGGTTCAATGCCTGATTCGATCAAAGGAATTGCGCTCGATATGCGCACCATTTCTAAGGAAAAATCTTTTTTTCGCCTGAAAGCCAACGAGATTGATGCTCCCGCTCCTGGTCTTTATCCATTGTTTGAATCGCAGTCCGGACGTGCAAAGATTGAATTGCCTGAAGACTTTTTCAGGATTACCTGGAGGATTGATTTTATTGATGCTGCCACCAACAAGGTTCTGGAAGAAAAAAGCCAACTATTTTCAGCAGCCTTGTTCCAGAAAGGTTTTTCATTTCCGGCGAAAAAAATTTCCGGCATATCAACACCCCGAAAATCAGTCGATGAAGGTTATTTTATCGTTGACTCAAAAGACCGGCTTTTCCATCTGAAAATGATCAAAGGGAATCCGTATGTAAAGCAAATTGACATTCCGGAGGGTTTGAAATTCAGTCATATCAGTTGTGTTGACTTTAAAAACAAGGACTTTTATGCCTACCTTTTTTCAGATAAAAATGAAATTTATATTCTGACACAGGATGACTATCAACTGATAAAATGGCCGGTTGAGGGATTTGATGCGTCAAACCGTGACCTGAAAATTTTTGGCGATTTGTTTAATTATACTGTCATTATTGAAGCCGAAGATCACACGAAAGCAATTGCATTGAATTCTGATTATCAGGTTGTAAAAACTTATACTGAAACCTGGAAGCTGAAGGAAGAACAGCCGGAAGGCAAAATATTTACATCGTTGTTTCCGGCACAGGTTTCGATGACCAGCGATAACAGCAAATTTATCCGGTTTTACTTCTCTCTTTCGGAGGGTTTTAAGTGGATTTTCCTCAATTTACTATTGATGGCATTTCATTTCATCTGGCTTTACAGGCGAAAAGTCAAATTGAAAAATCATTTGGCCGATATGGGAATAGTGGCGGTCAGCGGTATTTTTGGGTTTATAGCAGTTCACTTTTTCCCGAATAAATTTTTTGATTGAATAGTAACATTGATTTACCTTTGAATAAAAAAAAACTACCATGAAAAAAATAGCAGTTCATTTGGCCGAGGGCTTTGAAGAGATTGAAGCCATCAGTATTATCGATGTTTTGCGCAGGGCTGACCTCGATGTTATTGTAATATCAGTTACCGGAAAACTTGAAGTGACGGGAGCTCATCAGCTAAAAGTTTTGGCCGATAAATTATTCGATGACGTAAATTACAACGATGTATCGATGATTGTTCTGCCAGGAGGGATGCCGGGAGCCGCAAACCTTGATGCCCACGAAGGTTTGAAGGCGCAGATTCTAAAGTTCGATGATGAAAACAGACCACTTGCAGCGATTTGTGCAGCGCCGCTTGTTTACGGAAATCTTGGGATATTGAAAGGCAAACAGGTTGTTTGTTATCCGGGATTTGAAAAATTCCTGAAAGGCGCTGAAATTATGAATCATCCGGTTGCCGAGTCGGGCAATGTGATTACTGGTCGTGGTCCGGGTGCTGCCATTCAATTTTCGCTTAAACTTGTTGAGAAGCTCGTTTCAGCTGAAAAGGCGGAATTAGTTGCCAGTCAGATGTTAGTCAAGTGAGGGGGATGGGAGTCGGAAGACCGAAGTCGGGAGACGGGAGTATATTTTAGGTAGTTATTCAGTTGTCATTCAGCTGTAAAACAAATTACAACAATTACAACAATTACAACAATGAGAACCATGAGAACCATGAAAACCAATGACTATCAATGACAACCAATGACTTCATTTTCAGGCAATGGCTTTGGCAGGAATGCTAAAAGTGAATGCACTTCCTTTTCCCAATGTACTTTCAACCCAGATTTTCCCATCGTGCTTGTCCACAAATTCCTGGCACAGAATCAATCCCAGTCCCGAACCATCTTCATTGTTGGTTCCTTTTCGTTTTACTTTTGAGTCGATCAGAAATAGGTTTTTGGAATCTTCTTCTGTAATTCCTATTCCGGTATCACTTACCGAAACCAATATCTGGCCGTTCTCTCTTTTGGCTGAAACTTCAATTTGTCCACCTTCAGGAGTAAACTTTATTGCATTACCAATAAGATTTCTCAAAACAGTTTCAATCATTGAAGGGTCGGCAAATATTTCTAATTCAGGATCATTTTCGGCTTTGATTACTATGTTTTTCTGATCGGCCATCGACCGCAATACACTTAGCGAATTGTCGAGTATTCGTTGATATTCGACAACAGCAGGGGAAAAGTTTAACCTTCCGGTTTGCGACCGCGACCATTCAAGCAGATTTTGCAGCAATCGGAAAATATTATTGGTGGATTGGTGAATATTGAGTGCAAATTTACGTCGTGCTTCTTCGTTAAACCTGTCATAATCTTTGTTCAGGAGATAAGAATAGCCCAAAATGGTGTGCAACGGATTCTTTAAATCGTGGGCTATGATCGAAAAAAATTTATTCTTGGAAGCATTCAATAGTCGTAATTCCTGTTCGCTTTGTTCTATTAACTCGTTTTTTTCCCTCAACAGTTTATTTGATTTGATCTTGTCGAGATACTTCATATAGACAAAAAATACAAGTAGCAGCAAGAGTGAGACAGTTGCCATCCCGAGTTGTTTAAGTTGTTTGTTTTTCCGGAGTTGGATAAGTGTTATTTCCCGCTCGGCCTGCAAACGATTGATCTCATTCTCCTTTTTTACAGTTTCGTATTGTTTTTCAAGCGTTGCTATCTGCTCGTATTTTTCATTTTGAGCCAAACTATCGGAATATTGGATAAACAGTTTCATGTGTTTCAGAGAAGTCTGATAGTTTCCGGTCTTCTCATAAACTTTTGATAATAAATTGTGGCTGGTTGTTTTTATTTTGTAACCTCGGTTGTATTTATCATTCAGTTCGATACTCTGTTCAAAGGCTTCGATTGCTGATTTGTATTTACCTTGTTTGTATAAAATAATGCCAATTCCTTGTTTGAATTCAGCTTCATATTGGTACAATCCCAACTGACCAAAAATCGACCATGCTTGTTTTAAATAATTAACCGCTTTATTCATGCTATCCGGATAATTCATGTAAATACCAGCAATATTTGAGAGTGTAACTGCTGTGAATTCAATGTTTTCGTGTAGGTCTTTGGCTTTTAGGTAATTAATAAGTGCCGAATCCGGTCGGTTCATGGTTTTATAAATTTCACCCAGACCATTGTAATTTATGGCCATGCTTGTGAAATTTTTAATTGAGGCGTTCAATGCCAATGCTTTGCGATAATTCTGAATAGCATCATTCATATTGCGCATTCGGTTGTGAGTCATTGCAATATTCGAGAGCAATTTTGCTGTATTTTTTTTGTCATTTTCACACAGTTTCATCCCGTCAATAAATTGTGTGATTGCTTTATCTCCCTGATCCATATGATAATAGCATAACCCAATCGCTTTGAAGCAATCGACAATATTAGCGGTGTCTTTTATTCCTGAATATACTGTTAGTGCTTTTTGATAGGCTGGTATTGCACTTTGGTAATCAGCAGAATTGAATAAGGTTTCGCCTAAATAATACAAGGCCTTGGCTTGAAAAGGGATCTGATTGTATTTGACAGCAAATTGATAAGCCATTTTGGAGTATGCATTACTTTTTGCTGAATCATTTTTCAGATTAAGCGAAAGTTGCAGGTACAATTCTGATTTTTGCTTTTCTGAGGCATTTACGCAAAGTCGCAACAAACTGTCAACCGGCGATTGTGATGATGCAACCAAAACGCCAAATAATACCACTAAGAGCAACAGAATTTTTTTCATTTTCGGAGCGGAATTAAACGATCAGCATGTTTTCAATCGGTATGATGGGTTCTCCTTTGTAGCGTAACATCAGGTTTGCAAGGGCAAGTGTGTCTTTTTCGCAATACCGGATGATCCTGTCAAGATCGCCTTCCTGATAATAAACTTTGGCTACCTGACTTCCGTCGATATCGTCTTTCGGGGTCGGAATATTAAATACAGCACACAGCAGATCGAGTGAAGTGTAATTTTTATAGTCGCCGAACTTCCACATTTGCAGGGTGTCGAGCAGGCGTTCTTTTATTTCCCAGGGTTTTGCTCCTGAAATATCCAGAATCCGCGGTATCCGGAGTCCGTTAATTAATGTACGGCGCGCTATGTATGGATAGTCGAATTCCTGGCCGTTGTGAGCGCACAACCTTTTACCCGGATTTGAAGTGAATTTTTCGAGCATGTTGTTGAACTCCGACAGTAACATTTTTTCATCTTCATTGTGAAACGACTTGACTCTGTAAAATCGTTCTCCGTTTTTCTGGACGATACCACCAGCAGAAATGCAGATTATTTTTCCGAATTCGGCATAAATTCCGGCCCTTTCATACACATCTGCGGCAAGTTGGTTTTCATTTCTGAAATAACTTGATTTTTTGTCCCACAAATGCTGCATGTGCTCTGGAAGTTCCGATAAACCAGGATGTTGAGGCACTGTTTCGATGTCGATAAACAGAATATCCTCCGAGGAAATTGTATCAAACATTTATTTCAGGTTTTGCTGGATGAAATTGGTTAAAATTTTGATTGCCACCAAATTGCTTCCTCCTTCAGGAATAATGATATCTGCAAATTGTTTGGTTGGTTCGATGAACTGGATATGGCTTGGGCGAACTGTTTTGGAATACCTGTCCAATACCTTCTGAACATCCCGTCCGCGTTCAATAATATCGCGCTGAATTACCCGCGACAACCGGACATCCGAGTCGCAATCAACAAAAACTTTGATTCCCATTTGTTCGCGCAAAGTTGCCGGAAACAGAACCAGAATGCCCTCAATAATAATAACCGATTTTGGTCTTATTTCGCGGGTTTCTTCCGATCTGACGCAGGTGAGGTACGAATAGATGGGTTCCTGAACCGGGTGACCAGCCTTCAGTTGAATGATGTGATCAACCAAAAGATCAAATTCAATGGATGCCGGGTGATCAAAATTGATTTTCTGACGTTCCTCCAACGGTAAATGACTGTTGTCTTTATAGTACGAATCCTGCGAAATCACAGCCACTTCGCCAGCCGGGAGGTTTTCAATAATTTTCTGTACCACCGTTGTTTTTCCAGAGCCGGTTCCGCCGGCAATACCGATTACAAGCATATTGATTTTTTTTTGATCAAAGATAGTGAAGTGAGTGGTTTTGCCACCACCAAAATGAAACCTTGTGGAACGAGGGACAGAAAATGTTAACTTCGCAGGAGAAAAAATATATAAATATTGTTGTTATGATTAATCATGTTGTGCTGTTTAAGCTTAAAGATTACGAATCGGATAGCCGTAAACAAACAGAAATAAGTAAAATTGAAGAAGCTTTGCTTGGCCTTGCCAACAAAATTGATGAGTTAAAATACATTGAAGTAGGCGTTAATTACGATCTTGCCGCCAAATCGTATGATATTTGTCTGATCACGCATTTCGAATCGCTTGATGGGCTTGAAGTTTACCGCATTCATCCTGAACATCTGAAAGTTGCAGAACTAATAGGGCAACATGCCGTTGAAAGAGCTGCCGTTGATTACGAATTTTAACCTGGAAGGGTCTTTTAAAGCCTGAAATTTTAAACTTAATTATTCCTTAACGCATGGAAGGATTGTATCCCCTGAAGTTTACGCCCATTTACAAAGATAAAATCTGGGGCGGAAAAAAATTAAAGACAGTTCTGAACAAAGATTTCGGCGATTTGCCCAATTGCGGCGAAAGCTGGGAACTTTCAGGAGTCGAAGACAATGTATCTGTAGTTTCAAACGGCTTGCTGGCTGGTAATTCGCTGGAAGAACTGATTGAAATTTACATGGGCGACCTGGTTGGCGATCAGGTATTTGAAAACTTTGGAATAGAATTTCCGCTTTTGATTAAGTTCATTGATGCCAACGACGATTTGTCCATTCAGGTTCATCCTGATGATAAAATGTCGAAAGATCGACACAATGCATTCGGTAAAACCGAAATGTGGTATGTGTTACAGGCCGATGCCGGTTCAAAACTGCAATCCGGATTTAACCAGGAAGTTGATCAGGATAAATATCTTTTCAAGCTTGAACACAACGAGTTAACCGACATTTTGAATTTCGAGGAAGTGACTACAGGCGATGTGTATTTTATTCCGGCCGGTCGTGTTCATGCCATTGGAAAAGGAATTTTGCTGGCCGAAATTCAGCAAACATCAGACGTAACCTACCGTATTTACGATTACGACCGTCGCGATGATCAGGGCAACCTTCGTGAACTGCATACTGAACTGGCGTTGGATGCGATTGATTATGCACTTCTGCCTGAATATAAAACCCATTACGAAACAAAACTGAACGAATCGGTTGAACTGGTAAAATGCAACTATTTTACCACCAATTTGTTGGATTTGAACAGAGATGTTGAGAAAGATTACAACAAGCTTGATTCGTTTGTGATTTATATTTGTCTTGAAGGCGAAGTAAATATTGAAACTGAATCGGGTTCCGAAACAATTCAAAAAGGCGAAACCATTTTGATTCCGGCTTCCATCGAAAATGTTCTGTTGAAACCAGCCTCCACTTCAGCAAAATTGCTGGAAGTGTACGTCGGTTAAGGAATGAATTAAATACAATTATATATACAGATGATCAAACAAGCACGATTTATAATCAGTAATACCGATGTGAAAAAATGTCCGCCTCCCGACCGGCCCGAATATGCATTTATCGGACGGTCGAACGTTGGCAAATCTTCGCTCATCAATATGCTTGTGGGTCAGAAGAGTCTGGCGAAAGTTTCGGTCAGGCCGGGCAAAACACAGTTGATCAATCATTTTATCATCGACGAAAGTTGGTATTTGGTCGATTTGCCGGGTTATGGCTATGCAAAAATTTCGATTTCAGTAAAAGAAAAATTTCAGAAATTAATTAGCAGATACATTCTGAACCGCGAAAATCTGTATTGCTTGTTTGTGTTGATTGATATCAGGCACGCGGCTCAGAAAATTGATATTGAATTTATAACCTGGCTGGGCGAAAACCATATTCCCTTCGCCATTGTTTTTACCAAAGCTGATAAGGTTGGAAAAGTTACTGCCGCAAAAAATGTGGCAGCTTATACATTGGAATTGAAAGAGATATGGGAGGAACTTCCTCCGATTCTGGTCAGTTCTTCTGTTGACGGAACAGGTCAGGAAGAAATTATTTCTTTCATCGAAAATGCCAATAAAACCTGATGAAATTGTGTCAATACCAATGGTATTTATAGCTTTTAAAGTTGTTATTTGAGTCAATACTGAGAACTTGACGGAGAATTTAAAAGGATAAGAATAAGATTTTTTTACCTTTGACCGCAATTCCAAAACACATATTTAAAAAAGGATCAAATGTCAAAAAATGCCCCTTTAAAGATTTTTCCGTGTACAAAGAGTGTGGATTTGACCAGACGAATTTGTGACAGTTTAGGTGTTGAATTAGGAAAAACTTCGTGCCCGGTTTTCTCCGATGGCGAATTTGAACCATGTTATGAGGAAACCATTCGAGGTTCTCATGTTTTTATTATTCAGTCAACCCCTCCGCCAGCTGAAAATCTGATGGAACTTTTACTGATGATTGATGCTGCCAAACGAGCCTCGGCCTACAAAATCATTGCCGTGATACCTTATTTCGGTTATGGTCGTCAGGACAGAAAAGACAAACCACGTGTATCAATCGGGGCCAAACTTATTGCTGATATTCTTTCGACAGCAGGCGCTAACCGCATCATTACAATGGATTTACATGCCGACCAGATTCAGGGTTTTTTCAATGTTCCGGTTGATCATTTGTATGCATCTTCGATGTTCATCCCGTTTATTAGTCAGATGGGACTCAAAAACCTCATCATTGCATCGCCAGACGTTGGTGGAACCAAGCGCGCAAATACTTATTCGAAAATGCTGGGAACCGATATGGTGATTTGTCATAAGTCAAGGGTAAAAGCCAATGAGGTAAACAGCATGACATTGATCGGCGATGTAAAAGGCAAGGACGTTATTTTGGTCGACGATTTGATTGATACTGCAGGAACAATTGCAAAAGCGGCTAATTTAATGATGGACAAAGGTGCAAACAGTGTGCGTGCCTTCGCTGCTCATGGAGTCTTGTCTGGTCCGGCATACGAAAAAATAGAAAATTCTGCATTGTCCGAAGTCTATTTTACCGATTCAATTCCTGGCAAACAGGAATCATCAAAAATTAAATATATTCCGATTGCCAGCGCCTTGGGCGAAGCTATTGAAAGAGTTTATAAAAATCAGTCAATTAGTTCGATGTATTACGGCTAATTGTATATATTTGCACCGCTTTTTCCTGAAGCACATGTTATGCATGCTGTTTCCCTTTTTATCGAAAAGGGAGGACTGAGTACCATAATTTAAATTTAAAAAAAATAAGTAAAATGAAATCGATTTCAATTAAGGCCACAAAGAGAGAAGTAGTTGGTAAAAAAGAAACCAAAAGACTTCGTGCCGAAGGATTAGTACCCGGAGTACTTTATGGAGGTGAAGAACCAGTACATTTTTATGCTCCTGAAAAGGAATTCAAATCACTGATTTATACGCCAAACGTATATCTTGTTGATCTTGACATTGACGGAACTGTTACTCAGTCAATTATTCAGGATAAACAATTCCATCCGGTAAGAGAGCAGTTATTGCATGTTGACTTCCTTCGCACCACCGATGACAAAACGATTAAAGTTGAAATTCCGGTAAAAGTGGAAGGTTTTGCAAAAGGTATCCGCAACGGGGGTAAATTAAAAGTAAATCTTCGCACCCTGAAAGTAAAAGGAATGGTAAAATATCTTCCTGATACAATCAATATCAATGTTGATGATTTGGATATTGGTCAGAGTTACAAAGTTAGTTCATTGAAGAGAGAAAATCTTGAATTTTTGAACGCACAAGCTGTTCCGGTTATTACAATCATGATTACAAGAGCTGCAAAAGCTGCAAAAGCTGGTGGTAAAGGTTAATCTGTAAAATATCTTATCTTGAAGTACCTGATTGCAGGTTTGGGAAATCCCGGGAAAGAATACGAAAATACCCGGCATAATATAGGATTTAAAGTATTGGACGCTCTAACAGATGCGTCCAATACTGTTTTTAGCGATGGACGTTTCGGCTGGCTGGCTGAATATAAGTTCAAAGGTCGCACGTTTATTTTGCTGAAACCGACCACCTACATGAATTTGAGCGGAAAGGCAGTCAATTACTGGTTGCAGAAGGAAAACATCGCCATCGATCATTTGCTTGTAGTTGTTGATGATTTGGCTCTGCCACTGGGTTCGCTGCGACTTCGGGCCAAGGGGAGCGATGCAGGCCACAATGGACTGAAGAATATTACTGAGGTGCTTGGAAGTCAGGATTATGCACGCCTTCGCATCGGTATTGGCGATAATTTCAGGCAGGGGCAGCAAATTGATTATGTGCTGGGTGAATGGGACAAACAGGAAAAACTTGAGTTGCCGGCCATGATTGATACTTCCGTTGAAATTATTAAAAGTTTCGGTACCATTGGCGTGCACCAAACGATGACATTTTTTAATAAACGCAAATAAAATGGCAGAGGGAATTCGCATCGACAAATGGCTTTTTGCTGTGCGTTTGTATAAAACACGAAGTCTGGCATCCGAAGAATGCAGAAAAGGAAAAGTCACCATCAATGGCATGAACGTAAAACCTTCGCGCGAATTAAAAGTTGGCGAAACCATTCAAATTCGCCGCCCACCAATTACCCGCAGCTACAAGATTTTAGCCCTCACAGAAAATCGTATGGCAGCCAAACTTGTTCCTGAATTTATGGTTGAAACGACACCGGCCTCAGAGCTTGAAATTCTTGAAGTTCAGAAAATGGACAGCTTTTTTAACCGCGAACGTGGAACCGGAAGACCTACCAAAAAAGACCGGCGCGACATGGACGATTTTTTTGATGTATAGGATTTCAAAGAGACATAGCTATTTTTTTGAAGACAACTTGGAACTTTGAACTTGAAACTTGAAACGTGAAACCTTTTTTTATGCTAATCGCACAGGAATTACGAAAAACAAATATTGCCGAGTATATTTTGTACATGTGGCAAGTGGAAGATTTGCTGCGGGCTTGTGCTTTTAATCCTGAAATGATTGAAAAAAAGCTTGTCAGCCGATTCAATGCTGATGAAAATACAGGTAGAGAGATTGCTGCCTGGTACAATAATCTGGCACTCATGATGGAAAAGGAACACATCAGGGCAAATGGTCATTTACAGGTGATTGTCAATCTGGTAAATGATTTAAATGAGTTTCACCTGAAGTTGATTGAAAACGAGTCGGATGAGGAATACCAACGTTTGTACCAAACAAACCGGGAAGCCATCAGCGAATTTTTAAGGAAATCGGGCAAATCTGTTGATAATGAAGTTGAATCGTGTCTGAATGCTTTGTACGGAGTGTTGCTGCTGAAACTTAAAAACAGCGAAATTTCACCGGAGACTAAGCGAACAGTGGAAGGATTTGGCCGGATGATCGGGCATTTGTCGGCAAGATACATTCAATTCGAAAACGATGATTTTGAGTTTTAAATAAATCGCTCCAGCACTTCCGCGGAAGGCAAATAGCATGATTCCCGCACTCCAAACCAGCGATAACGGTTTCGGGCAATCCATAAATACAACCAGTGCCGCCATTTCCGGGGAATTAATTTAAAAATAGCTGCCAATTTGTAAATGCCACCCAATTCTTCTGCAATTTTTAGAACTGCATCGAAGTGGCTGTAAGTTGTTTGGCCATCAGAAACAATCACACTGTCACCCGGTTCTTTCAATGCTGAACTCTGCAATGTCTGAAAGAAAAATTTCTTCTGCTTGTCGGCTTTCAGTATAAAATTAACAGTCCGGCTGCATAATATGCAAACTCCATCGAACTGAACGAGTATTTTTCCTTTAGGGACAATCGGGCTCATTTGAAACTTTTATTGAAGTCGTGAATTAATCCGTCTCTGAGCCAGTTTGAAACTGCCTGGCGGTTGTCGGAGAAAATAAACCGCTTCTGGTCGCGGGTGTGGTTGATATTTCCCAGTTCGATGAAAACCGCAGGAGGAAATGAATTTTTGATGACATAAAGATTCCGCTCCGAAACTGAACCGTTGTAACCTCTTGTTGGTTGGTGACGGGCATATCTTTCCCCAAAAGTATCCTTTAAGGTATTGGCAAGTTTTTTACCCGCATCGCTTCTTTTGTCGTGGTAGAAGAAAACGTCGATATTTTGTTTCTGGCTTCTTGAATCGATATGAATTACAACCAACCGCTGAAACTTGCTTCTGTTCTTAGCATACAATTTGTTCACCGCTTCGGTTCCTTGACGCAGACGAGCAAGCTGATTGAGCGGAATTGTTTGGTTCGGAAAACAAACTTCGTCCCGGTCGGGAGTCAGAAACTGTTCATCGCGGATGCCATCGTTTGGGTCGCGGATAATCATGTAAACGGTTGCCCCGCGTTCTGTAAGGTTACGGGCCAAACGCAAGGTCACATCATAGGCATATTCATCTTCGCAAAGCAGGTGTCCGTTTAAGCTGCCGATTGCACCTGGATCAGGACCGCCATGCCCACTCATTAAATAAAAAACTGCCATGCTGAGTTCCCTGCTTTTGATGGTAACTTCTTTGTGATTATCGCCAAAAATTTCATAAATTTTCTTTTCCTGAGGGGCCTCCAAAACAGGCGCTGAATTCCGAATGATTGTGTCTTTTTCTGCAACGACGGGCAGCCGGTATGTTCTGCCAATAATAAGTGAGTTGTCCTTTCCCAGTTTTGTTTTGTTCAGTTCAATAAACTGATTAAGATATTCACCCGGAGAAAGCCCGTTTTGCTTCAGTACTGAATAGATTCCGTCTCCTTTTTGTGCCTTTATTGTTTTGTAATCCTGAGCGAACGCAGTACTGGCCAGAAGTAACAAAAGTGAAGCAATGAATATTCTACATGTATGAAGTTCAAAATGGATGCGGGTATATGAAACCATGAGCAATTATATTTTATTCAATAAACGATTTTAATTCTGATTTGTTTTTATCTTTATCCAAAGTACAGTTCTATTTTTTATTCAGAATTACATTTTTAAATATACTTCAATGCGTCGTTTATTCCTCACTTTTTGTGTCATTTTAATATTATTTTCCTGTAACAAGCATCTCGTTGTACACGAAGTAAATACAAGAAATATTTCAATTGATTCAAATGTCGGCCCGCCCGATTCGTTGGTTGAATCGATGGTCAAGCCATACCGCGACAGTATTGAACATGATATGTCCACGTTGGTTGCTGTCAGTTCGGCGCCGCTTGTAAAGGGCAAACCTGAAAGTAAATTAACCAATCTGGTTTCTGATATTCTGTTGAAATCAGCAGCTTCCTATTGTTTGAAACAAAATTTAAAGGTTCAACCTGATGCTGCCTATGTCAATTATGGTGGACTTCGGGCATCTTTGCCTCAGGGAGAAATTACGGTAGAACGTATTTTTGAATTGATGCCGTTCGAAAATGAAATTGTTCTGATTAAAATTTCAGGAGCGTCGTTTATACTGATGGCTGAAAAAATTGCTGGTAGGGGAGGAGAGGGGGTTGCAGGCATGAAGCTTGGAATCAGAAACGGAAAAGTTTCAAGTTTGATTGTTGCTGATAAAACGATTGATCCAAAAGCTTTTTACTGGCTGGTTACCAACGATTATATTGCCAATGGAGGCGATCAGATGAGCATGTTTGACAATCCGGAAGAAAGAATAAATACCGGGTTGAAAATCCGGGATGTTTTGATACAGGTTTTGAGCGACGATTATAAAAGGAATGGAATTATTGAGGTAAAAGAAGATGGGAGGATTTTTAATGAGCAATAGAAGAACATTTTTAAAACAATCGCTATTGGGTGGAAGCGCCTTGTCATTGGGGATATTTCCGAATGAATTGTTTGCTTCGGGTGAACTTTTAAAATTAACGGTAATGCACACCAATGATATGCATTGCCACATTGATCCGTTTGATGATTCACATGCCGAATATGCCGGTCGCGGTGGTATGGTGCGGCTTGCTTCACTGGTTTCCAAAAGCCGGTCAGAAAATCCGAACCTTTTATTGCTCGATGCCGGTGATATGTTTCAGGGGACACCCTATTTTAATTATTTCAAAGGCGATTTGATATTGAAACTGATGAGCCAAATCGGATATGATGCCGGAACAATTGGAAATCATGAGTTTGATAACGGACTGCCCGATATTCTTTCTGCGCTGAAATATTCCAATTTTCCGATAATTTCGAGTAATTATGATTTTTCGGATACCATTCTGGCAGGTTTGGTAAAGCCATGGCATATTCTGGAAAAAGGCGGGATAAAAATCGGCATTTACGGACTTGGAATTGAATTGGACGGTTTAGTTGGTAGATTGAATTACGGAAATACGCAATATCTTGATCCACTGGCAATCGCACTAAAAATGGAACGATTGCTGAAAAAAGATCACAAGTGTGATTTGGTCATTTGTCTGTCGCATCTTGGGTATTCATACGCAAGCCGCAAAATCAGCGATGTGAGCCTCGCTCCCCAAACGAAATACACCGACGTTATTATTGGTGGTCATACGCACTCTTTTCTTGATAAGCCTACGGTGTTGGAAAATGCCAAAGGAAATCAGATTTTGGTCAATCAGGCAGGTTGGGCTGCTTTGGCTGCCGGAAAGATTGAGTTTATTTTCGATCGTGCCCGAAGGAGAAAAGCATTTTTAGCAACCGTAAATAATCTTTAGATCATTTTTTTGATGGGCAGGAAATCGCTTTTATTGCTTTCGGTTGTTTCAGGATTCTTGCTGAGTTTGCCCTGGATTTTCCCATCTTTTTCCCTGGTAATTTTTATTGCTTTTGTTCCTTTACTTTTTGTTGAAAATCAAATTACCCTCAAAAAGCAAAATCAAAAGAGCGTTGTGCTTTTTTTATATGCGCTGTTAAGTTTTCTTGTATGGAATGTGTTGTCAACCTGGTGGATCGCCTTTGTTTCCTTTTCAGGAATGATAATTATTGCCGTCATTAATGCATTTTTGATGGCTTTAGTGTGGTGGATGATGCATTTGGTTCGTAGGAAATTTGCTGCCCGGGCCGGGTATCTTTCGTTGGTTGTTTTCTGGCTGACATTCGAATTCCTTCATTTTAACTGGTCGATAAACTGGCCCTGGCTTACACTTGGAAACGGATTTGCCAATTCGGTAAAATTGATTCAGTGGTACGAATTTACCGGAGTATTGGGGGGATCGCTTTGGGTTTTGTTGAGCAATTTATTGATATTCAGGTTAGTCAAAAATATTTTCAGAAAGGAAATGCCTGACGCTGTTAAGTTTGGAAGCTTTTCTCTTGCAATTATTTTATTGCCTGTTTGCCTGTCACTATTTCAATATTTCAGATACGAAGAAAAGGGTGGAATCAGGGAGGTGGTAGTTCTGCAGCCCAATATTGATCCGTTCATCGAAAAATTTTCGGGAATGAGCGATGAAGAACAAAGCCATCGTTTAATTTCTCTTGCAGAAACCATTATTTCTGATTCAACCGATTATGTTTTGGCTCCTGAAACTGCACTTGCGCAAATGTGGGAAGATCAGGAAATAAGTCAAAATCTGGTATTGCAGCCAATTAATTCATTGATAGATAAATATCCGAATGTCAGGGTTATTGTCGGGGCAATGACCAAAAAGGAAATTGATGCGGGAGAACCTGTTTCTGATATGTCGCGCGAAACTGATGATGGCCGGTTTTATGAAATTTTTAATTCGGCTTTGCTGCTTGATCATTCAGAAAAGGTACAAACTGGGCATAAAAGTTTGCTTGTAAGCGGGGTGGAGAAAATGCCATTTGAAAAATATTTTTCATTTCTCCGGAAATATACTGTCGATCTGGGCGGAGTAAGCGGAAGTTTAGCCGCTGCAAGCCAACTAACCGTTTTTGATGGATCCGGTCAGGATAAAATAGGATCAGTTATTTGTTTTGAATCCGCTTTTGGAGCGCACGTCGGAAGTGCTGTGGCGAAAGGGGCCAATTTGATTTTTGTAATTACCAACGATGGCTGGTGGAAAGATTCGCCCGGCGTAGGACAACATTTCTCCTATTCAAGGTTAAGGGCAATTGAAACCCGCAGAAGTGTTGTACGAAGCGCCAATACCGGTATTTCTGGTTTTATAAATCAGAAAGGCGATGTGGTCAATAAATCAGATGTAAATACCAATACTGCAATCATTTCGGAGATACGGACAAATAACACAATCACATTCTATGTAATGTATGGCGATTATTTGGGTCGGGTAAGTATGTTCTTGTCAGGCCTGATAATGATTTATCTGATGGTACAAATGCAAAAAGACCGCTAAATCATTGATTTGCGGTCTTTTATTTGGGTTTGGCTCCCAATTTTGTCGGGGTGGCCGGACTCGAACCGACGACCTCCTGGTCCCAAACCAGGCATACTACCAACTGTACTACACCCCGATGCTAATTTCAGTATTTTAATGCGGAGAGAGGGGGATTCGAACCCCCGGTACAGAATGACCCGTACGTCGGTTTAGCAAACCGGTGGTTTCAGCCACTCACCCATCTCTCCTTGGTATTGTAACAGAATTAAATCTACTCCAATCTTTGATTTCTACCAGCGATTTTTCTTGATTTCACTAGTCATTCAGCCTTTGTGAATGTGCGTGCAAATATAGAACTACTTTTTTCACTGGCAAAATAAATAGCATAAAAATACCGACTATTTTGAAGTTTTTTTTTGAAGGTGGAAAAGGCTGAATATTGCGGAATCCGCATAAAATAACGATTTTTTTACGATTAGAAGCATAAAAAGTTATACCGGTTTAAAATATGATACGTAAGCATTCTGGTAATCAGCCAGATATTGGCAACATGTTATTAAATCACCTGATTTAATTGGAAATTTGGAAATGAGCACATATCTTTGATATCAACAAATCGTTCTAACACATACGTCAAAAGATATTATCCGCATTAATTCATCATTTGGAAAATTCAACATTTTTAATTGACCCGAGGACGCTTTTGACTGCTAAAACAGGCCCAGTACCGCTTCGGCGGGAGTAGTTTATCTACCGTAGGAAGTTTGATCAGTTAGGCACTCAAATCCTGTAATCTGGGATTTTTACAATAGAATTAATGCGGATTTTTTTTGCCTGTACCCAATCAAACATACACAAAAACAAAAAACCTCTCATTCAGAACGAATGAGAGGTTTTTTGTTTTTGTATCCCGGTTGGGATTCGAACCCAAGACCTACGGCTTAGAAGGCCGTTGCTCTATCCAGCTGAGCTACCGAGACATCCTTTAAAGCGGGTGCAAAGATATAAATTAAATCAGTTCAATTCTATTCTCTTTGCAGATAGTTTTCATTTCTTCCGGCCAAATGCTTGATTGTATCTCGCCAATGTGAGCTTTTCGCAGAAAATACATACACAAACGCGATTGCCCGATGCCACCGCCAATCGAAAGTGGAAGTTCATCGTTCAGCAAACGCTGGTGCCAATATAGATTTTTACGTTCTTCTGTTCCTGAAATGGTCAGCTGTTTTAAAAGTGCAGCTTTGTCAACACGGATTCCCATTGAAGACAATTCAAGTGATGTCTCCATAACAGGATTCCAAACCAGTATGTCACCGTTCAATCCTTTGAAGTTGCCGATGGTAGGTGTGGTCCAGTCGTCGTAATCAGGCGCACGTCCGTCATGTTTTTCACCGCCCGGCATTACGCTTCCAATTCCGATAATAAATACTGCAATGTATTTTTTGGCTGCTTCATGTTCACGTTCTTTAGGCGTAAGTGTTGGATACTGCTCCTCTAATTCTTCGGCATGAATGAAGGTTATTTCTTCCGGAAGAATTGGTTTAATCTGCGGGAAATTTTCTGATACAATAAATTCGGTGCGTAAAAATGTCGAATAAATTTTCCGGACTATCTTTTTCAGAAAATCAAGAGTACGCTCGTCATTGGAAATAACCCGTTCCCAGTCCCATTGGTCAACGTACAGGGAATGAATATTTGTGAGTTCTTCATCAGGACGAATTGCGTTCATATCGGTATATAACCCATATCCGAGATCGATTTTCAGGTCGGCCAGTGTCATCCGTTTCCATTTTGCAAGCGATTGAACCACTTCGGCTTTCAGGTCGCCCAATTCTTTTACAGGGAAAGTTACCGGACGTTCAATTCCGTTCAAATCGTCGTTGATTCCGGTACCTTTCATTACGAACAAAGGCGCTGTAACGCGGCGCAAACGCAACTCTGATGCAAGATCCTGCTGAAAACTGTCTTTCACAAGTTTAATTGCCTTTTCGGTCTGATTTACATCAAGCAAAGGCTGATAATTTTCGGGGATAAATAGTTTCATTGATATTTGTATTAATTATTGTTGTTTAGCTGTAAATTATCAAATGATTTAAATTTCGGCACAAAAATAGCAACAGATTGATCATTTCGTTACTTTTTTGATCAATTTTATAAATATTTCGTCATTTTATTCGACTTTTTGTGTAAAAATCATAAAATGCCAATTTGCAGAGCGTACCCCGTGAAAGAGGAGCGTTGTCAGCAAAGAATTCCTACTTTTACCCAAAATTCAGCTTGAAAAACCTACCGGGAAATATACTTCAGCTATATCTCATCAAGGTTGCCAAATGGTTTAACCTGGTGATGCCGATTGTTGTGCTGTTTTATCAGGACAATGGCCTGAGCATGTCGCAAATATTTCTGCTGAAGTCAATTTATTCCATCGCGATGGTGGTTGCCGAATTGCCATCAGGATATCTGGCCGATGTTTGGGGATGTCGCAGGACGCTGTTATTTGGAGCAGTGATGGGAACCATCGGCATCGTTATTTACAGTATTTCTTCTGATTTTGCCAGTTTTGCAGTTGCCGAAGTTATTCTGGGAGTTGGCTTTAGTTTCGTTTCAGGAGCCGACTCTGCCCTGATGTACGATTCACTCAAAGCTGAAAATCGCGAGAGTGAATACATCAAATTTGAAGGCCAAATTACTTCCGCAGGAAATTTTGCCGAAGCGCTGGCTGGGGTGACAGGTGGATTGCTGGCCACCATCAGTTTTCGAACACCTTATTATTTCCAGATTTTTATTGCTGCGATTGCCATTCCGGCTGCATTTTTCCTGAAGGAGCCCAAGCATGTTCAGGAACGAATTCATCTGAAAATGAAGGAGATCCTGGCGATCGTAAAACTAACCTACCGGCAACCTGAAATGAGGAGCGCCATTTTGGTTTCCTCGTTTACCGGAGCAGCAACACTTACTTATGCATGGTTTGTACAACCCTATTTCAAAGAGGCTGGCGTACCTGTTGCTGTTTATGGCATACTGTGGACGATGCTTAACCTTTCGACGGGCGTTTTCTCCATATTTGCTTACCGGATAGAGCGGCGGCTTGGGCGAAGAAACACCTTGCTGTTCATCGTAATTCTTCTGTCGACAGGTTTTATCCTGACTTCCATAGAAATAAGTATTGCCGGCATTGCCATCCTTTTTGGTTTTTACATGGTTCGTGGTTTGGCCACTCCAGTTTTGAAAGATTACATCAACCAATATACCGACTCAAAAGTGAGGGCAACCATTCTGTCGATCCGTAACTTCGAAATACGGATCATTTTTGCTGCGATCGGGCCTGCGCTTGGATACCTGACAGATACTTTTAGTTTACAAACAGCATTGTTGGTTGCCGGAACCAGCTATTTCGTTGCAGCAATGGCGAGTATTTTGCCACTTTTGAAATCTACTTAAACAGCTTCTTCAGTTCATCGCCAATCTTTTTAACCGAACCTTTGATTTGTTCGACCGATGCCTTTTTCACTTCCTGTTCAATTTGTGCGCGGGCTTTACTCAGATCGAGCGAAACTTCCGGTTTTGTCAGCGAACCTTTCAGAATTACCGAAGCATCGATCATTTTTATATTTTCAGAGCCTGGCAATATTCCCAAGCCTTTGTTCAGATCTGATCCCAAATCTTCGCGGTTCACCAAAAAGTCCATCGTCAGGTTTATTTCGCGCGCAGCCGACAAACTTCCGTAGATGGTGGTTTGCTGATCGGCTATGTTGGTTTTAAACGGATTTAGCTTTAGCTCGCCATTATTGAACTGAAATTTGGCCGTAAAATCAGCGATTTTTACATTCTTTAGTTTCTCTTTTTTAATGATTCCGCGTATCTGGTCAAAAATCGGCGAATCAATGATCATCAGGTTCAGCGTATTGAAAATTCCATCTCCATTCAAACTGGTGGGCACGATGTTCATTTTTTCGTTCATGATTCCTGAAAGTGCAAACTGCGTGGAGAATTTTCCCTGACTGCGCGAAGCAATTGGAACATACCGCTGAAAAGTACTGAGCGATTGATAGGCTGTTGGTAAATCAAGGTTTTCCATGTTCAGCTTGAAATCGAACAACGGTTTATTTTGCGGATTACTTGTGTAAGAACCATTTAGAGCGACTTTTCCTTGCAGCATATCCATGGTCAGATTGGTTAGTTCAAGCCTTCGGTCCTTTACCCTTATCAGTCCGTTGATATTGTTGAGTGACATTTTATCGTAAACAGCCTTTTGAATCACAGACTGGAAACTTAAATCAAGTTTATCGGGAACCTGAAAGGCCACCACAGAATCAGACGGAGCTGCCGGAGCAGTTTTTACTTCAGCTGTCGGTTCTGCCGCTTTTGTTGTCGGTTCTGGTGCCGGTTTCATGATGTTTGACAACTCGGTAAAATTCATGAAGGCTGATTTCAGATTAAAATTACCTTTCAGCACATCTTTCTTGAAAATATATGCCAGATAATTGCTCACCTCGCCCCGAAGTGAAAATTCGGTTTGTCCAATTTTTCCGTTAAACTGGTCAACTGTAATCTGTTGCGTGGTAGCTTTTATTTGTCCCTGGCTGATTTCTATTGGTTTGGTCAATTGGGTACTTTCTATCCTGAAATTTTGAATGCTCGCTTCTCCGTTCGATTTGAATTTTTCGTATTCCTTTTTTTCGATCGACGACATTCGTCCGGCAATCTGCATTTTTGCTTTCATGATTCCGGTGATATCAAGACTGTCAATCGGAATGGCCTGTTTCAGCGAAGCGAAATCAATTGTTCCCGCGAAAGAGGCATCAATGTTCGGATCAGTCATCAATTCACTCAGGTTCATGCTCAGGTCAACCGGATTATTTTTGATCGAAGCGTGTGCTTTTTCAATAGTTACTTTTAGTAAATTCAGGTCGCCTTCGGGTTTGGTAATCTGCGCCAAAACCTGGATATCCTGAACACTTTCCGGCAGCTCCTGGTATTTAAAACTGGCATTGGTTACAGCCAGCAGCACATCTATAGCCGGATATATTTCGTTGTAATACAATCCTTTCACCGAACCTTTAAACTCGGCAGCACCAGTCATAGTTGCTTTTTCAAGGTATTTCTGATAATCGGCAGGCACCAAAGCCAGTATTGTAGCGAAATCGCTTTTTTCGCTGTTAAATGCCAGATCAAAAAACATACTGTCGTTTGGCATTGAAAACGAACCATTTACATCCAAAGGCAGATTGTTCACCATCAGTTTACCGCGATCAAAAACAAAGTCCATCTTTTCGTAATCAACTTTCAGTAAAGTTTCAGCTTTCAATTTGGTTTTCGAAATGTACTGAACCGAATCGTATTCAAAAATAAACTCATCAACTTCACCCTTCATATCAAAAGTGGTAAGTGTTCCGTCCACTTCGCCCGTTGAGCTCAGGTTCGAGTTTTTTACCCACAATTTCATGGGCATTGCCTTGTCGTTGTATAACAGGTTCAGGTTTTTAACCTGAATATCATTCAGTTTCATTTTAAAAGCCTCCTCAGTGCTGGTAATTTCGCCTGAAGTTGCTGCGGCTGGTGTTTCAGAAACTTTTGCAATATCCCAGTTTACTGCTCCTGAAGGGTTGACCACCAAACTGATTTTTGGATTGTCGATGTTGAGGACTTTCAGTTCAAGGTCTTCTCCGCGGATCATTTCCATCAGCGAAATATTTGTAGATATGGAGCTTGCCGATAAAATTGTATCGTTCGAAAACTCATTGATGCCAACGACGGTCAGCTCCTTAATTTCCATTTTTACCTTTGGAAACTCTGAAAATACAGACAAATTAAATTTTGCAAAATCTACTTTTGCATTGACCTGCTTGTTGATGGTGGTTTTCACTTTTGCAAGTAGTTTGTCTTTGTAGAGAAATGGCAAAGCTGCCAGTATTCCAACAATCAGTACAATCGTTCCGGTAATTATGAATATTTTTTTCATTTTTTATTCTTTGATGTCGTTTAAAATAAGCATACGTAAAAGATTTAACGCAGTTTGTGTTGAGCGTATTATATTTCGTTCGCGGTTATGTCTGAAAATAAATTTTTCACTTTTTACTCCTGAAGGACCAGCCACCGCTATCCAAACAGTTCCGACCGGTTTTTCGGCTGTTCCACCATCCGGTCCGGCTATTCCGGTTGTCGAAATGGAATAATCGGCATTCAAAGCTTTTTGTGCTCCAATGGCCATCGCTTCTGCTACCTGCTGACTGACAGCGCCATGAATTTCAATCATTTCGTCCGGAACATCCAGCAGTTTTATTTTTATTTCGTTGGAATAGGCGATCACGCCCCCTTTAAAATAGGCTGAACTTCCGGAGTTGGAAGTAATAGAATGTGCAATATTTCCACCGGTACAGCTTTCGGCCACTGCCAGTGTTTTTGATGTACTAATCAGTATTCTTCCAATTACCAGCGCCATGTTCTCATCATCGAAACCAAAAATATTTTCAGGAATGATGGTTAACAACTCTTTCACCTGTTTGTCGATTTCAGTTTCAAGCAATGCCCTATCGGTACCATAAGCGCTCAGGCGAAGACGAACTGCCAACGCACTTGGAAGATAGGCCAGCTTGATGAAATTGGGCAACGCATTTTCCCAATGCTCAATCTTTTCGGCAAGCATCGATTCAGGCAATCCAAGTGTCAGAATGGTTTTGTGTACGATCGATTCCAGAATTCCAAGTTTTATCAGCCTCGGAAAAACCTCTTCAGTCATGATGGCTTCCATTTCGAAAGGCACGCCCGGCATCGAGACAAAAATGGTTCCATTGCGCTCGAACCACATTCCTGAAGCCGTTCCAACCGAATTGTGCAGCACCGTACAACTGGCCGGTAACATTGCCTGATCGCGGTTCAATTGGTTGATTGTAACGTTTCGCGCGGATAAAAGTGACTCGACATGCTCAAAAACTTCAGGAAAATAAATCAATTCCGTCGCAAAATATTCGCACAGGCATTCTTTGGTAATATCGTCTTTGGTTGGGCCAAGGCCACCGGTAATCAGCACCAGATCAGCATCTTTTTCGGCATCGGCAAGCGCTTTCAAAATGTGTTCGCGGTTGTCGTGAACCGAAGTAACCTGATATACTTCAATGCCGTGCAGATTGAGCTGTTGCCCCATCCATGCCGAATTGGTATCAATAATCTGTCCGATTAAAATTTCGTCGCCTATTGTAATTAGTTCTGCTTTCATTTATATGAGTTTCAAGTTCCAGGTTCAAAGTTCCAAGTTCGTTCCGAAGATATTGGTTATTGGATATTCTGTTTTGATTTTAATGCTTCCAGCCTTTGTAAAAGGGTAGGGTGCGAATAATGAAAAAACACATAAACAGGATGTGGGCGGAGATTGCTCAGGTTGGTTACAGATAATTTTTTCAATGCTGAAGCCATTTCGTTGGTATCAAAGTGTTTCGCAGCAAAGGCATCAGCCTCATATTCATTCTTTCTGGAAAAGATATTCATCGCCAGTCCGGTAACCATCGAAATTGGCGAATACAAAACACCAAAAGCGATCAGTCCGATATGAAAACTGGGCTCTGCAACTCCCAGTGCTGCTGATAATATAGGGTTGCCGACAAATAATGAAAAAATAAATAAAACGATACCAGTTTGTAAAATTCCGAGCAGCAAACTCCAAATCACATGGTGTTTTTTGTAATGACCGATTTCGTGCGCCAAAACCGCAATCAGTTCATTGGTTGTGAGATCGTTGATGAGCGTATCGTACAATACAATCCGCTTTTTTGCTCCCAATCCGGTAAAATAAGCGTTTGCCCTGGTCGATCGTTTCGAGCCATCGATCACATAAATATTGTCGAGTTTAAATCCAACTTTGGCTGAGAAACTTTCGATGGCTGACTTTAATTCGCCTTCAGGAAGTGGCGTTTGCTTATTGAACAATGGAACTATCAGATTGGAATAAAACAGTACCATGAAAATTGAAAATGCACTGATAACCATCCATGCATAAATCCAGAAATTGCTGGTTGTCAGCTGATAGATATAGATAATCAGCGCAAGCAATCCGCCACCGATAACCGCTCCAAGTAACCAGCCTTTTAATTTATCGAGAACAAACGTTTTGGGAGTGGTTTTGTTAAAGCCAAATTTTTCTTCAATTACAAAAGTGTCGTAAACTGAAAAGGGGGTTGTTAGGATATCAGATACAAACATCAATATTCCGAAGAAAACCAACGCTGTCAGGATTGAATTAGCCGAAACTGAAAGGGCTACACTGTTCACCCATGCAAATCCGGAGACTAGAAACATGAGTAACAGCACAATAAAACTGAACGAGGAGCTGATCATCGAAAAGCGAAAATTCACTTTCTCATAAGCTTGTTGCTTGCGGTATTTTTCTTCGTCGTAAATACCTTTCACTTCCTCCGGAAGTCGATCGCTCCATCGGGTAGAATTAAGGTATTCCAAAATGCGCTCAAAAATAAAATCGGCCACAACAAGGCCAATAATAATATAAAACAAGATTTGCGACATGCATTGAAATTTTGTCCAAAGTTAACAAAAAGCTTTCCGCTTTAACCGAAACAGTTCTTCAGGAAAAGGAAAATGAGCATTTTAGCAAATCAGATGGAGTTGTAATCCTCGGGACGATTGATATTGAAAAACAAACGTGGATATTTTTGGATCAGAGGGCGACAATCAAGGTAACGTGTATTCAGTTTCGCTACCAATCTCTGGAGTTTGTAATCGCCCTGATTGATTACTTCTTCAAGTTGAGGTAAAATCTTCCGGTTGTATAAGCCAATCAGCGGTTCCATTCCGCCATCATGTTCCGGAATAATACAATCAAATTCACCGATTTGTGTGATCAAAGATTGTATCAATTCCTTGTTAATAAATGGAGTATCGACACTGACCAAAAGGTTCCATTCGGTTGAAGAATGTTTTAATGTGGAAATTAATCCTGAAACCGGACCGATACCTGGGTATAAATCAGGAATCATTTTAATATTAAAATCAGAATAATCTGATTTGTAACCACTGATTTCAACCGTTTTGCAAAATGGACCAATGAGATTTTTTATCCGTATCAGCAAAGTCTCCTCCTGAACCAATAAAAGTGCTTTATCGGTTCCCATGCGGTTGCTTTTACCGCCAGCCAGTATAAAACCGGAGATATCTGCTTTGATTTTCATGCACGTTTGATAATCCCAAACCTAAATGCGAATGGTAACCGATGCGTTTCGGGGCAAAGCCCTCAGAATAGCCTTGGCTTCATTTTCCGGAATAGCAATGAGGATTTCAGGAGTATAGATAGGTTTCTTGAATTGTACAATGTGCTTGAATGAATTGAAAATATTTTTCAGATCTCTTTTAAATTCAAAACCTTTACCCAATCGGTATTTCGATTCAGATTCTGAAATGGAATCAATTCCCTGTATATTCAACTCAAATTCACGATCGAATTTAACTGTCCAGAATACATTTTCTTTCGGTAACGAATCATTTACAGCAACTGAAGCTTCAGCCTCTTCTGCAGATTTTGGAGCCTGTACAACTTTAAATGGATTTTTTTCGATGGAAGATTCGAATTTTTGAATTGTCAATGGTGTTCCGAACATTGAAAAATAAACATTTCCATCCATTCGTTTGAAGAAACCGGAAGTTGAGTAGTCACGGATTTTTGTTGACATGACAACAACACCTTTCAATTCGAGTTGGAGTAGTTGTTTTCCCAGATCAATTGATAAACCGATTGAATCTCCTGAAGCCATTTTAATACGTGATTCAACCCAGGCTTTTTCTTTCATCAAATCAATCAGGGATGGACTGACCGGATCTGTTGCTTCAACCTGTGTTTGTGCCAATTTCATTCGATCGCGAACTGCACCAACCGAAAAAAATGTATAGACACTTATAAAAGTGAGTAGTATTGCACTAAAGATGATCACAAAAATCTTTAGCCCCTTGTATTTTTTTATGAACAGACTATCAAAGTCTTCAGCCGAATTTTCTTTCATTATTAATATATATAAACTTTTGAACCAACTTCCATTGTCTTGTAAACTATTTCCAAATCTTCGTCGCCCATGCGGACACAACCATGGGTTACATTCAATCCCATAAAACGTTTGTAAATTGTTCCATGAATCATATATCCATCACCAAGCTCTAATTTATAAGCTCCGAGAGTACCTGATTCAAACCGGGATGGGTGTCCTCTTGGCGGAATTGGTAATCCGTCTTCAATAAATGCCCAGTCGGGTTTTGCCCAAACCGGGTTTGGTTGTTTGCGCTGTACACGGTGAACACCTAACGGAGTGTGAAATACAAACTCCTTTTCGCCATCGCTCTGAACAAGTCTTTCATTTTTGCCGGTGGAACAAATGCCTTCACGAATCAAATTTTTCCCTTTGTACAAATAGAAATGGTTATCGGTTGTATTGATAATAACATAAGCATTTGATGGCGTGTATTTATCCAGCTTAGTTTGTAGCTGTCCAATTTCTTTTTCCAGTTTCTCCTTTTGGCTATCGACGCCTTCCGGGGCCGATTGTGCTTTGTTCAGAGAGGGTAGGACTAACGTTGATTCCTGCAATGCCGGAATTACAAAAAGTATCATCGAAATAAAGAACAGGATTCCGACAAACAATACCGCGATATAAATTAATAAGGAGCGAATCATAGATATATTATTTTGTTACAGATGTTATTCTCGTTTTAAATACATTTATAACATCAACTATTTTTTTTAATAAAAGTTTCAAAAGAATTAAAAATCCAATCCTTCTGAAATTACTGAGAGTGGCTCAATTGAACCAACTATTGTTACCCTGGTTCCGTTGCCTACCAACCTGAATAAATCGTCCATATCCCGATTTTTCAATCCAACGCAACCGCTGGTCCAATTAAACCCTTTGCCACCGTGCCCGTGTATTTCGATTAAACTACCAATACCAGCACTTCTGGAAATTAATCCTTTCTTTTTTTTCTCTGCAAATCTAACTTTATCTTCTGCATTGGGATAATCAATAAGCAATGCTTTGTGATAAATTGTATTTCCCCGCTCTTTCTTTTTGGTGATGCGATAGTTACCTTCAGGAGTGGCATTGTCTCCGGTTCGTTCTTTGTGTGCCATCCAATTTGGACCAAATTCAGCATCGTAAGTACGGATTACTTTTCCTGATTGGTAAACATACAGTAAATGGGCAACTTTATCAACCAGGATCACTTTATTCCCTCCGCGTGAAGCAGCAATGGCATCATTTGCCAGATTCTTCCACTTCGAATGGTCTTCAAAATAGTCGCGCAGCATTTTTCCGGCAGCAACATTGGCATGGTTGACATATATCTCAGCTTTTTTGAATAAAACTTCTGCGTCTTTCAACTTGCCACTTTCATGAGCAATTTTTGATTCGCTTAAAAACATTTTCGATTTGTTATGCGCATCAAAAACTGATTTCGGTAATGGCAGGTCTTTAAAAAGCTTGTTGTATAGTTCTATTTTTTTTGCCAGGCTAACAAATGCTGCCTGAACATCCTTGCTTAAATTGGCCGACTTTTTTATTGATTCTTCCCTTGCTTCTTCGGCTTTCTTTTTCGAACTTTTAGCAAAGTTAATAATCCGGTCATAGTTGCGAAACAAAATGAACCTGGAGTTTTGCCTTGACCAGTTAACCATTGCAGAATCATACATCTGAACAGATTCCTTGTAAATTTTTTCAGAATAGATATTTGCCTCGGCTTCTTTTGCAATTGTCAAAGCTTCACGGGCAAGCTTCAAATCCTCCGTAGGCAGTTCTTTTTGTGATACAATAATGACAGAAATGCTGATTGCAATTGTTACAACTGAGAATAAAATAATTATCAACCACTTAATTTTCTTCTTATTCTTCTTCCTTAAAACCATTTCTTCTGTATTAAAAAAATACCCGGAAGTTGCCCCCCGGGTATTGTAAACGATCAACTCCTAGGAGTTATTGTTATTTTCCACCTTTTGCTGCAATAGCAGCTTCCAATTCAGCTTTGATTGAAGTAGCTTTTTCTTTAGCGGCTTTGATTTTGTCGTTAGAACCAATCAAATCACCATTAGCCAAAAGAGCTTCAACTTCAGTAACAGTTGTTTCAGCTACAGCAAGGTCGCTAGAAATAGCTTCCAAAGCAGCTTTACCTTCTTTACCTCTTGGAGCTTTTGCGATCAAAGCTTTGTTTTCTTCAACTAAAGCTTTAACTTCAACAATCATAGCTTCAACTTCAGCTTTCAACTCAACTTTGCGAGTTTCTGCTTTAGCTTTGATGTCAGTAGACATTTGGCTAACTACAGCTAATTGTTCTTTAGCTTTTGAATAGTTAGGGAACCATTTGGCTTTAGCAACTTCAACACTTTCGTTAGCTGATTTCATTGAATCAACTAAAGCTGAATAAGCTTCAGGTACATACAAATCTGCACCAGAATCTTTAACTTCTTGAACAGCAGCTTGTGCTGAATCAATTTCAGTCTGAGGAACTTTAGCACAACTGCTAAATAACACTGCGACACCCATTGCTGCAATAGCAATAATTAATTTACTTTTCATACTCAATTTTAAATTTTGGTTTTCTCAAAAATTATTAACTCAATAAAATAACTTAAAACTTCTATTAATTTCTATTTTTACATCGAAACTTCAAAAGGAATTTCAGTCAAATTTACCATTGTGACGATGGTTTTTGTAGAAGTAACACAACAAATAATTATTTTTTTTATTTTTTTTCGACTTTTCTCAATTTCAACACTATTTAATGGCATTAAAAACAAAATATCAACATAAGACAGATGAAGAAATTGTTCATCTAATAATGAACACCGGTAATCATGAGTTGTTTGAAGTGCTTTATTCCCGCTATTTTAATAAAGTAAAAGACAAATGCTACAGTTTTCTGAAAGATGCCAAACAGGCTGAAGAATTTGCAAATGATATATTGACAAAAGCCTATGAAAAAATACCCGGCTTTAAAGGAAACTCTTCCTTTTCCTCCTGGTTATATTCGATTACCTATAATTACTGCATCGATTATTTAAGGGTTAAGAAAAAACTTCACTATCCGGACTGGAACAGTAGTAATGAGATCCCGGAAATCATTGATGAATCGGAAACCGACTTCGAAGAAGCAAATTATGAAAACCTGCTAACGATTCTTGAATTGATCCATCCTGAAGAAAAAGTGCTGTTATTGATGAAGTATCAGGACAATCTACCAATCAAGCATATTGCCAAAACCCTGCGCATCAGCGATGATGCCGTAAAGATGAGACTAAAAAGGGCTCGAACGCGGGTTATATATATGTATCAGCAAAAATTCAATTCGAATAATTAATTAACTGATTAAGGCGTTACTATTTATATAACTGTACGTCTATAATAAAAAACGTTTGATGTCTTGCATCAACGATCAAACCACAATTTTCCGAAGACCAAACAGACTATAACCACCAATAATTAAAGACCAATGAAAAACATTCTAAGTAAAATATTTCACTTCCCAAGTGTTACGATACCTCAGAAAGTACAAAGTTCCTTTTTGCAAAAATTTGGCGAATCGTTGAATATTGAATGGCTGAAAACCGACGATTTTTACGAAGCTATTTTTTATCTTGAAGACATAGAACACATCTCCCGTTTTGATTCTTCAGGAGAACTTATTAACCTGAAAAAGAACCTGCCAATACAATCTACCCCTCAGCACATAAAAGATAAAGCCGCAGCCCACGGGGAATTGATGAATGTAATTGAAATCAGTGAAGGGGAAGTTGTTGGCTATGAGTTGATAGTACGCGATGACGGACTTATCCGATTCTCATTACTTCTAAATCAAAAGGGCGGACTACTTCATAAAAGCAAACTTTAAGAAAAAATCGTCTGTTTGGTGTTGCACAAGTAAAAATTTAAATACTATATTTGCAACCTCAAAAAAACGAAAAATGGTGGTTGTAGCTCAGCTGGTTAGAGCACTGGATTGTGGTTCCAGGGGTCGTGGGTTCAAATCCCATCATCCACCCCATTAAGTAAAAAACAGAGAGGTAATCGTCTTTAAATAAGGCAGTTACCTCTCTTGTTTTTAGCTGTTTTTCTCTTTCTTACGATCCGTTTCAAGTTGTTAGTGACCTGTGATTAGCTTATTTTTGTCTTTTTACACAAAAGGATTCGACGATGAGAAAAGGATGCGAACAGCAATTATGCCTTGAACAGCATCCAATCGAAGTAGTTTTCTTCAATCTCAAAGGCAAGAATGCACTCGATGAGCTATTTTTGATTTTTCGCTCTACTACTTGGTTATTGGCAAATTCACTCTTCAACGACAAGCTACCAGAAAAACGGTTCTCGGCGCTTACCAGGACAGTAAATCTTTCTATATTTAGCCGAATAAAAATAGTGTATGAAAAAGACCTCCTTGCTGCTGATTCTGTTACTTGGATTGATTAGTATTCAGGTTTCAGGTAAATGGTTTCAGCAAAAAACCATGTACAGCAAAGCGTTGAAGCAGGAAAAGACTTACTATGTTGGATTGCCGGAGGGCTACAATGCGGCAGACACCAACCAAAAATATCCGGTAATTGTATTTCTGCATGGCGCTTCGGTTACAGCAACCGAAATGGTCAATACGCTCGAACCATTTCTTGATAACTTCATTACAAAACTTTTTTTCGATAAGCTTTTCAAGGTAATTTTTATCATTCCTGACGGATCGTGCGAACCATACAAAGGGAGTTTTATACCAATTCCACGCTTTACGGAAATTACGAAGATTATATTGCTGCTGATGTAATGGAAGAGGTTGAAAGTAAATACAACACTTACAGCCGAAGGGAGAAATGGAGCATAATGGGTCATTCGATGGGTGGCTTCGGTGCTATGAAGATTGCCCTGAAATATCCTGAAAAATTTATCGGAGTCTCTGCATTGAGCGGACCTCTCAACATTACCTGGATTGACGATTTGTTGCCTGAAATACGCGCTGAACATGGATCTTCCGCACCCTACGATTTCATTTATTCGGGCAATGTTACAAAGTTAATCTATTCGATGGCAGGAGCCTTTTCACCCAATCCTGGCGCTATACCGCCCATTCTGTTTCCATTAAATTCTGAAGGAAATACCGATCGGTCTGTATTGGGTTTGTGGGAGCAACACAATCCGATCAACTTAATCAGGAATTGGCAGGGAAATCCGGATATGGCCATACACACGTATTGTGGCGATCTCGATGAATTCGAACTGGCAAAACCAAACAAAATGTTTTCAGATACTTTGGACAAATACAATCTTCCGCACACATACCGGCAGGATCCCAATGGAGATCACATCAATAGCTTGTTTACCAGTTTGCCGCAGGGAATCAACTTTTTATATCAGGTAATGGACACTGCTCAAATCAGGAATTATACTTTTGCTGATGGAATCGCATCGGTAAATTCATACTCCGTTTATCCAAATCCGGCGAACGAAATGTTCTTCATTTCTGGTGACAATATAAGTATCGGGCAAATCAGTGTTTTCAATCTTTCGGGTCAAAAGGTGATGCAGATTGACAATCCTATTGTTGAAAGAGGAATAAATATTGGTAAATTGGGCAGTGGAATATACCTCGTATCGCTGAAGGATTTGACAGGAAATACATCAACATTACGACTGATAAAGAAATGAGTTCATTATATGATTGTCAGTTTACATACCCATTTGGCATCAGTCAGTTGTGGTCGTTTGATAGTCATTCCGTTGTCATTTTCTGGCAATTTAATGACTATCAAATGACAATTTAATGACTTTTATGGAATTGGACAATAATATCGATATCCGTTAAAAATAAATTAGTTACGATGAAAAAAATAGTTTTAAGTATGGCTGCATTGATAGTTGGTCAGGCGTTTGTTGAAGCGCAGGAAAATATGGTTTACCAGAAGCCTTCGCGCGAGATTCTGGAACTTGTTGATTACGAGAGAGCTCCGTCGGTGATGATGGACGAATTGAAAGAGAACCTGGTTTTCACCTATCAGAATACCTATAAAACATTGGATGACCTGAATCAGGAGGAATTGCAATTGGGTGGTCTGCGCATCAATCCGGTGACCAATATCTCAAGTTCGGTTACTTATATCAACAATCTGAAGGTTCGTAAATTTCAGGCTGAAAATCCGTTGCAGGTAAAGGGATTGCCAGCCGATCCGCGCATTGCCAACCTTACCTGGTCGCCCGACGAAACGAAAATGGCTTTTACCAATACTACAGCAAATGCCGTCCAGCTTTGGGTTTTGGATATTGGTTCGGCAACCGCAACCCGCGTTTCTGAAAAACCGCTCAATGCCAATATGGGCAAGCCTTTTAGCTGGTACAACGACAATCAGCATTTATTGGTTCGTGTTATTCCTGAAGGCCGGCCGGTTTTAACGGATTTCAAAAACAGCCTTCCGGTTGGTCCGATTATTTCGAACAGCGATGGCGTTAAAGCTCCGAACCGCACTTATCAGGATTTGCTCAAAAATAAAACCGATGAAGACAATTTTGAAACGCTGGTTACTTCCGAATTGTATAAAATGAATCTGAACGGAGATGCAGCCCAGTTTATGGGCAAAGCCATGTATGGCGACGAAAGTTTCTCACCTGATGGCAATTACCTGTTGGTAACTACCCTGCAAAAACCATTTTCATACATGGTTCCGCTCAACCGGTTTCCTCAAAAAAGTGTGGTGTACGATTTACCAGGAAAAGAAGTGATGGTGGTGAATGAGGTTCCAATGGCGGAGGTTTTGCCAAAAGGATTTATGGCGGTCAGGAAAGGCAAACGAAACATGAACTGGCGAAACGACCAGCCGTCGGCGCTTTGTTATGCTGAAGCGCTGGATGAAGGAGATCCGGAAAATATAGTTGAATTCCGCGATGCTGTTTATCAGTGGAATGCTCCGTTTAATTCTGAACCTGTACTTTTGGCAAAAACAATTGATCGTTTTGGAGGAATCAACTGGGGAAACGAAACTTTGGCAGTGTTATACGATAATTGGTACGATACGCGCAATACGCGAACCTATTTATTCAACCCTTCCAATCCTGATCAATCGCCTCAGGTAATTTCAAACCGAAATTCGCAGGATATTTATTCCGATCCCGGAAAGTTCGAAATGCACAACAATGCTTTCGGGCGCGATGTTTTGCTGATGGACAATGACAATCTTTTCCTGATTGGGGCAGGGTTTACAAAAGATGGTCAGTTTCCGTTTATCGATCAGTTTAACCTGAAAACACTCAAGACAAACAGAATCTATCAGTCAGCTTTTACTGATAAAATGGAAAGGATTCTCTCCATAAAAGATGTAAAAAAGGGCGAAGTATTGGTTCAGATCCAGTCGAAATCGGAATATCCGAACTATTATTTGCGCAACCTGAAAAAAAAGATCGGTTTGATTCCGGTCACCCAATTCAAAAATCCGTTTGAAAGCATTGCCAATGTTGAAAAGTCGTTGATCAAATACAAACGCAAAGATGGGGTGGAACTTTCGGGAACTTTCTATTTGCCTGTTGGTTACGACAAGGCGAAAAAGGAAAAACTGCCACTGTTGATTTGGGCATATCCAACCGAATACAAGGATAAAAACAGTGCCGGACAAAGTTCGTCGAATCCGAACCAGTTTACATTTCCGTATTACGGATCGTTTGTTTACTGGGTCACCAAAGGTTATGCGGTGTTGGACAATGCTGCTTTTCCGATTATCGGTGAAGGAGAAACAGAGCCTAACGATAACTTTATCAGTCAGTTGGTTGACAATGCGGAAGCTGCAATCAATGCGGTGGATTCGCTGGGTTACATCGACCGCAAGAAAGTGGCTGTCGGCGGACATTCGTATGGCGCATTTATGACTGCCAATTTGTTGACTCACAGCAATCTGTTTGCCTGCGGAATTGCCAGAAGCGGCGCTTATAACCGCACCCTGACACCCTTCGGATTTCAGAGCGAACAGCGCAACTACTGGGAAACTCCTGAAGTTTACAATAGCATGTCGCCATTTATGAATGCCGATAAAATGAAAACACCGCTGTTGTTGGTTCATGGCGAAGCCGACAATAACCCCGGTACTTTCACCCTGCAAACCGAACGCTATTTTCAGGCTTTGAAAGGGCTGGGAGCTCCGGTTCGAATGGTTCTACTGCCCAAAGAATCGCATAGTTATGTTGCAAAGGAGAACATTCTTCACCTGCTTTGGGAACAGGATCAGTTTTTTGAAAAGTATTTGAAGAAATGACAACGCAACCTAACAGCTCTTTTCTGCATCTTTACACATAAACCCAAGCCAAAAAAAACACATGAAACGAACCGTCCTGTTCATTTTCATTGCATTATTCCTCTTTTCGTGCAAAAAGGATGGATTAACCTATAAAGAATTTGCCCCCATTAATTTTGATGTTTCTGAACGTCTTCTGGAAGGAGAAAAGATTGCGTGTGTTGATTTTGATCGGGATGGGAATGCATGGATTGGCGCAGGTTCGACCCTGGTTTTTTACGACGGAAACAGAACTAGAAATTATGAAGTCGATTCTGAAATCCGTGATCTTTCGGTTGGACTTAATGGAAAAGTATGGATTGCAACCGAAGACCGCGGACTTGCTTTATTTTCGGATGGGAAGTTTACCTATTTTACAATGCAAAACTCCGGGCTTCCCCGCGATTATATTATTGCTGTTGAAGCTTCACCCGATGGCAGTGTCTGGTTCAGCAGTTCGGCTCACATGCTTGGCGGATTAATGTATTTCGACGGAAAAAAGTTTGAGTTGTTTACTCCCGAAAATTCAGACATTAACCAGAATTTGATTATTGATTTGAAAGTTGATAAAAACGGCGATGTCTTTTTTTCAACGGAAGGGACGGTCACAGAGACAAAAGTATTTATGATCGACAAACGCAAAAACATAATACCTCTTGGCGGAGATGCTTCATTTTATTGGATAAGCTCACTTGATGTCAATTCAAAATCGGAAGCAGTAATTGCAACCGACCATTCTTTATCTTCTTGTATGGGATGTTACACCAACGATGTGATAATTTTCAGGAATGGCAAGTGGAACAAAATTGAAACTGAGTTTGAAATGGATTTTTTTAACCGGATGTTTGTCGATAAACGTGATTTTATCTGGGTGCAGGGAAGTATAAAGGGTGACTACCAAAGTTATTTTGTTTATGATGGACGCAAATGGCACCGGTCGAAAAAGGATCAGTTGCCCGATGCGTTTATTTATTCTGTAAAAGTTGATCAGCACAACAGTATATGGTTTTGCACCGACGATGGAATCTACATTCTAAACCAATCATAAAATCAATCCATGAAAAAACTTATTCTTTTTATCTTCCTGATTGCATTGTCATTTGCAGGAAAAGCGCAGTTTGCTGTCAATTATTATTACGACGGAAATACAATCGGTATTTCAACAAATCCTGAAAAGGGCAATTGGTTTGAATTCCGGATAAATACAGTACCGTATATTTTTTCCGACTGGAACCATTCGCAGCGAGGCATTCCGCAGGCCTATTTTTGTTATAAACTTATCAGCGACGGCAAAGCGTCTCTTTATTCAGGTATTGGTGTCGGTATTCCCATTTTTACAGACGATATCAACACCGTAAATATTAACATTCCGGTTGGACTTCAGGTAAATCCTTTCACCCAGTTGCCCAAACTTTATTTAACCGCCGAGTACAATCCTATGATCGATATTTTGACTGATGATTTCGAAATAACCAACACACTATCAGTTGGATTCAGGTACGTTTTCAGTAAAAAAGAATAATCAATGATAAATTACCATTTCCTCAAAAAATAAAATCCGGCAGTAGTTTTCCCTGAAAAAGCGTTTTCTTTGGATAACTAAATTCAAAACCAACGATCATGAAGAATTCTTTTTTTCTGCTGACTTTTATTTTGATACTGGCCGGTGTCGATTTTTGTCGGGCTCAATCAACCAACACACTTTGGTACAGTAAACCCGCCCAGTATTTCGAAGAAAGTCTCGTTTTGGGAAACGGTAAAATGGGCGCTTCCGTTTTCGGAGGTGTACAATCCGATCAGATTTACCTGAACGATGCCACACTGTGGTCGGGTGGGCCGGTGGATGCCAATATGAATCCAGAAGCTTACAGAAATGTTCCGGTCATTCGCGAAGCCTTGAAAAACGAAGATTACAAACTGGCCGATGAGCTTCAGAGAAAACTTCAGGGTCGCTTTTCACAATCGTATGCGCCACTTGGTACCCTTTTTCTTGAATTCAACCATGAAGGTGAGCCGCAGAATTATCACCGTGAACTAAATATTTCAGAAGCCATTTCGAAAGTCAGCTACGAGGTAAACGGAGTTAAATTTACCCGCGAATATTTTATTTCGTATCCTGATCAGGTGATGGTGATCAAACTTACCAGCAGTCAAAAGGGCGCTTTAAACTTCGGGGTAAAATTTGAAAGTCAGTTAAAAAATACTGTTTCCATCTCCGACAATATCCTGAAAGCAAAAGGTCAGGCGCCCGTTCACGCCGAACCAAATTATCGCGGCAACAAGACAGATGCCGTTGTCTTTGATGAAAATGGGGGAACCCGTTTTTCGACACAGGTCAGGATAAAAAATACGGATGGAAATCTTACCGGCAACGACCAATCCGTTGGACTTTCAGGAGGAACCGAAGCCCTGGTTTTTGTTTCGATAGCTACCAGTTTTAACGGGTTCGATAAAAATCCGGCAACAAACGGGATGAACGATGAGTTGATCGCCGGAACTCAGTTAAAAAAAGCATTTCCAAAATCATTCGAAAAACTCAGAAAGTCGCATCTTGCCGATTTTCTGAAATATTTTAGCCGTGTCAGTCTGAACCTTGGCAAAACGGATGCTCCCGATTTACCCACCGACGAACGGTTGAGGCGATATGCTGAAGGCAAAGAAGACAGGAACCTGGAAGTCCTTTATTTTCAGTTTGGCCGTTATTTACTGATCAGCAGTTCCCGTACTCCGGGCGTTCCGGCCAATTTGCAGGGTATTTGGAATCCGCACTTGCGTCCGCCATGGAGCAGCAATTATACCACCAACATCAATGCTGAAGAAAACTACTGGCTGGCCGAAAATACCAACCTGTCGGAAATGCACCGTCCTTTGCTTGGTTTTATAAAAAATCTGGAAGCCACCGGAAAAGTGACTGCCAAAACTTTTTATGGTGTGAATGGCTGGGCTGTTTGCCACAATTCGGATATATGGGCGATGAGCAACCCAGTTGGCGATTTTGGCGAAGGCGATCCGGTTTGGGCAAACTGGAACATGGGCGGCACATGGCTAAGCACACATTTGTGGGAACACTACCAATTTACCGGCGATAAAAAATTCCTGAAGGAAGAAGCTTATGAACTGATGAAAGGTGCTGCTTTGTTTTGTCTGGAATGGATGGTGGAAGACAAAAACGGCAAACTGATTACTTCGCCTTCCACTTCGCCTGAAAATAAATACATTACTCCTGAAGGATATGCAGGCGCTACTTTATACGGCGGAACTGCTGATTTGGCAATGATTCGCGAATGTTTTCAGCAAACCATTCAGGCTTCGAAAGTATTGAATCTGGATGCAGATTTCAGGAATAAACTGGAAGTGGCATTGGCAAAACTTTATCCGTACCAAATCGGCAAAAAAGGAAATCTTCAGGAATGGTATTACGATTGGGATGATCAGGATCCGAAGCACCGCCATCAGTCGCATTTGTTCGGACTTTTCCCCGGAAGCCATATTACACCTGCAACCACTCCTGAATTGGCCAATGCCTGCCGGAAAACCCTAGAAATAAAAGGCGATGAAACAACAGGGTGGTCGAAAGGCTGGCGGATCAATCTTTGGGCACGTCTTTGGGACGGAAATCGCGCCTATAAAATGTACCGCGAATTGCTGAAATATGTAGAACCCGATGGTGTTAAAACCGATTACGCAAGGGGAGGAGGGACCTATCCGA
Source organism: Prolixibacteraceae bacterium (assembly GCA_019459485.1). Taxonomy (GTDB): domain Bacteria; phylum Bacteroidota; class Bacteroidia; order Bacteroidales; family Prolixibacteraceae; genus Aquipluma. Next base: position 8,155 of record JAIBEZ010000026.1, on the reverse strand, counting down.
ATTTGTTCGATGCTCATCCGCCATTCCAGATTGACGGTAATTTTGGTGGAGCTGCTGCTGTTGCCGAGATGCTGTTACAGTCAAACGAACATGAAATTCGTTTACTTCCTGCATTGCCCGATGCATGGGAGAGTGGTTCGGTAAAAGGAATTTGTGCCCGTGGTGGTTTCGAAGTAGCGATGGAATGGAGCAACAAGACCCTCAAAAAACTAAGTATTTACGCCAGAAAATCAGGCAAAACAAAGCTTTATTACAGTAACGAACATAAAGAGATTGCGTTAAAAAAAGGGCAGACCCTGGAATTGAATTGGTGATGTTTTCTGATCAGCCGATTCAACTTTCCATTCTTTGGGCTTCTAACATCCGAAAAAAATCGACGGCCAAGGTCATGAAAATTAGATTAAATGGGGTTTTTGCTCTAATATTATTTGGATTTTGATTTATTCAATCTTTGGTAAAAAGTACTGAAAACTGCTTTAGTTCAATAATTATCAGTTTCTAATAACAGGGTTGATTTATTTAGAATGAAGATAAATGGATTGAATTTCTTAAAAAAAGACAGATTCTCCAAAATAAATAGAAAAATAAAAAGCCTGAATATCAATGATATTCAGGCTTTTGTATTTGCGGAGAGAGAGGGATTCGAACCCCCGGACCGCTCACACGGTCAACGGTTTTCAAGACCGCCGCGTTCGACCACTCTGCCATCTCTCCAAACGCGGTGGCAAAAGTAGAAAATATTTTTAAACCACAATAGATATTTCAAAAAATCGGACAGAAATAAATTTAAAAAAAAATCTTCGGAACGGTTGTTTTTTTGAATCTTATTTATGAATTTAGTATCTCAATTAAGAGAACCTTTTGAAAGCATTGATTTTATTAAGGTTTCCATTTTTGGTATTGGTTTTTTTGATGGTTTTAATAACCTAATATTTGTATTTCACATATTTTTTTAACCTTAAACATGTTTTCTTATGAACAAAGCACAATTAATCGATGCAATTGCTGAAAAAGCTGGTTTGACCAAAGCCGATGCAAAAAAATCACTGGATGCTTTTGTAGAAGCTACTACTGATGCCCTGAAAAATGGTGATCGTGTTGCTCTTATCGGATTCGGATCTTTTTCTGTTGCGTCACGTAGCGCAAGAACCGGAAGAAACCCTCAATCAGGTGCAACAATTACAATTCCGGAAAAGAATGTCGTAAAATTTAAACCAGGTGCTGAATTGGCTGATACTGTATAGTATTTTTCCTAAAAAAAATTACAAAGGAGCTGCATAAATTTAATGCGGCTCTTTTTTTTACCTTTACCCCTGCCAAAATAAATAAGATGGAAGCCAAATTGATACAGTATCTTTCAGAATTTGTTACTTCTGAAAGACTTACCATGTTTAATAAAATTCTTTCGTTCCGGACCAATTATCTTACCGTAGTACTCGAAGATCTTTACCAGACCCAAAATGCCAGCGCTGTTGTTCGAACTTCCGAATGTTTCGGTATTCAAAATATCCATGTCATCGAAAATACACACGTTTTTCAAGCCAACAAGGATGTGGTCAGAGGTTCGACCAATTGGGTGACTGTTAACCGTTACAACCGCACTGAAATGAATACCCCGGAAGCATTACAGAAACTACGTCAGGAAGGTTACCGGATTGTTGTTGCTACTCCGCATGAGCACGATGTTGATTTGGAGGAATTTGATTTGAAAAAGGGAAAGGCAGCCATTGTTTTTGGTTGCGAACGACCCGGCCTGACTGAATGGGCAAAAAAAGAAGCCGATGAATTCATGAAAATTCCGATGGTGGGTTTTACTGAAAGCCTAAACGTTTCTGTCGCTGTTTCGGTTGTTTTGCACCATTTAACGCATCAACTTCGGAAAAAATCATCCATTGACTGGCAACTTAGCGAAGTTGAAAAACAAAAAGTTATGCTCGATTGGCTGCGCGTATCGCTAAAACGTGTCGATTTATTGGAGGAAAAATTTGAAGAACTGAATAAATAACTGAAAACATGGAAGTTTTTGCTGAAAAATTTGCCGACCTGAAGATATTGAGATTTGCTGTTCCCGGATTCGAGGCACTTGATCTGAAAAAGAAAATGTACATCTATCATCTTTCGCAGGCAGCTCTTTGCGGGCGAGATATTTTATGGGATCAGAACAATCGGTTCAATTTGAGGATTCGGGCGGTACTCGAAACTATCTGGAAAACATTTAAAGGAAACCGTGAGTCTGATCAGTTTAAATCTTTCGAAGTATATCTGAAACGGGTTTGGTTTTCAAATGGGATTCATCATCATTATTCAACCGAAAAGATACCTGCAGGTTTTCCAGAAACCTATTTCAATGAGTTGGTTGCACAGTCTGATTGGTACGGATTTAAAGTAAAATCAGGCCAAAGCTTTGAAGCATTCATTATTGAAATTGAAGAGGTTATTTTTAATCCTGAAAAAGAATCAAAACGGGTAAATCTTGATCCGAAAGATGATCTGGTCGCGTCGTCAGCCAACAATTATTACCAAAATGTAACCCAACGCGAAGCGGAAGTTTTTTATGCTGAACTTAAAGCCCCGGCAGGAGCAGAGCCGGTTTCGTTTGGATTGAACTCGACTCTTGTAAAAGAAGATGGCCGCTTGATTGAGCAGGTTTGGAAGCTTGACGGCAAATATGGAAAAGCGATTGAACAGATTGTCTCTTGGTTGGAGAAAGCTGCGAATTATGCAGAAAACGACCTTCAGAAGAAATACATTGGACACTTAATTGAATATTATACCACGGGCGATCTGGCCTTGTTCGATCAATACAGCATCGATTGGGTGAAGGAACTGGAAGGTGATGTCGATTTTGTAAACGGTTTTATTGAAGTGTACGGCGATCCATTGGGAATCAAAGGAAGCTGGGAGTCGATAGTAAATTACAAAGACAAGGAAGCCACGAAACGGGCAACTATTTTGAGCGAGAATGCACAATGGTTTGAGGATCATTCGCCGGTGGCCCCCGAATTTAAAAAGGCAACAGTAAAAGGAGTTAGTGCAAAGGTAATCAACGTGGCAATTCTGGCGGGCGATTGTTATCCGGCAACTCCCATTGGAATTAATTTGCCAAATGCCGAATGGATTCGCGAGAAACACGGTTCGAAATCAGTTACCATCGAGAACATTACCCAGGCTTATTTTCTTGATTCGATGAACAATGGAATGTTGGAAGAATTTGCAGGTTCGGTGGAAGAAATTCAAAGGGCGAAGCAATTTGGCTATCTGGCCGGAAACCTGCACACCGATTTGCACGAATGCCTGGGCCACGGCTCCGGAAAAGTGCTTGAAGGGGTAAGTACCGAAAATCTGAAAAACTATTATTCGACCATCGAAGAAACACGTGCCGATCTTTTTGCTTTGTATTATATGCTTGACGACCAGATGATGAAGCTTGGATTGCTTCCTTCGGTCGAAGCTGCCAAAGCCGAATATGATACCTATTTGAGAAATGGACTGATGACTCAATTAACGCGCATCGAGCCGGGAAAAGACATTGAAGAATCGCACATGCGTAACCGTCAGTTGATTGCCCGTTGGGTTTACGAAGCCGGAAAAGCGCAAAATGTGGTCGAATTCGTCTGTTCAGAAGAAAAAACGTATGTCAGGATTAATGATTATCAGGTATTAAGGGAATTGTTTGGTCAGTTGCTGAAAGAAATACAGCGGATTAAGTCGGAAGGAGATTTTGATGCAGCCAAACAACTGGTTGAAAACTTTGCTGTTAAAGTTGACCGGCAGCTTCATGAGGAAATTCTGACACGTTTTAAAAAACTGGATTTGGCTCCATATTCCGGATTTTTGAATCCTGTTTATGAACTTAAAACATACTCTTGCGGAACGCCTGTCGATGTGCTGATTTCGTACGACGAGGAATATTCAGATCAAATGCTTCGGTACGGCAGCGAATATGGATTTTTGATCAATTAATAATTTGGATTTAGAAAATGCAACCAATGCAATTTAAAAACACATGGGCTGCAAATGCAATTGCCTTTATGATCTGGAGTTGGAAGTTGCAGGAGTTGAATCCGGGAATTACCAGCTCCGAATGATCAATCCGTATCTCGGCACACAAAAACCTCTGATTCTTGCCCTTGATTTGAGAACACAAAAACAAGGTAGTTTCTGTGTTGAGAGAAGCATTTATCCACGGGGCGAATAATCTCTCGATAAAATTAAATTAATCAGTATAAATACGATTCCTCACTTTTCTGCGGAAGAATCGTATTTGTCATATTTATCCAAATCGGGAACGAAAATATAGTTTTCGATAGGAAAAATATTTCAATTTTAGTTACCTGTAATATAGGTTGTTACTGTTATAATTTTTATATTTATACATATAAAGCTGAACCAATATTAATATCTCTACAACTCAATTGGGTGTCGTAAATTGGTATTCAGGCCTTTTTAAAAGTGATTCACAATTGCTTAATTGCCGCTGAGCGAACGGCAAATTATTTTATAGAACAACATGCGGTAAATCCATATACCCCCCAAATCCCATGGCGATTTATTTGCCGTGCGGTGAACACTGCTGATGGCTGGAAACTTGATTTTATAAGCTGGAGCTTTATCCCTGAAAATGAATATGTTGAAAAGTTAAACAAGGCGCTGGAATAATTCTAATAAATCATGAAAAAAAATGCAGTAGTACTAATTTTTTTTGCTTTTGTAACATGCAATCTTGTAGCCCAGAATTCAATTGAATATGGTTCAAATCCCAACGCTGGTAAATGCATTAATATCAGCGATATAAAAGTTTATTACGAAATATATGGCGAAGGAGAACCATTGCTTTTATTACATGGCAATAGTGGTTCAATCGAGAGCTTCATTTATCAAATTCCGGAGCTTTCGAAACATTTCAGAGTAATTGCAGTCGACAGCAGGGCACAGGGACGGACTACTGACTCCGAAAAGGAGATTACCTATGCTTTAATGGCATCGGATATGGCAGAACTCATTGATAGATTAAATCTTGGAAAAGTTAATGTTGTAGGGTGGAGCGATGGTGGCAATATTGGTTTGGAATTGGCTTTTTCTCATCCTGAAAAAGTGATTAAGGTTGTTGCAATCGGCGCAAACTACACGCATGAAAATTATCTGGCTCCTCCTGACAGTGTGATGATGATGCCGGATGATCCTTTGATTATAAGGGCTTCAGCTATGATTAAAAGATTTGGTTCTGCCTTTGAAAGGCTATCTCCAGATACAGCAAGAAAAGCTATCATACAAAAGAAACTTGCGGAGTTAATGGAGAAATATCCAAATTTTACTCCTGACCAATTACATACAATCAACGTTCCTTTCCTGGTTGTTGCCGGGGATCATGATCTGATTAACATCAATCAAACAATTGAGTTATTCGCAAATCTTCCCAAAGCGCAGCTTTTTGTTGTGCCTGGAGCTTCCCATATTGTTCCTGCAGAAAATCCTGAGTTGATTAATTCTGAGGTAATTAAATTTTTGAAGACACCGTATCGGGATATTGACCCTTATTACTTTTTTAAGATTCCAAAGTAGCTGTTATTTAAAATTTAAAATAGAATTGTTATGAAAGCTAATTCTGATTCAAACGAAATTTGTTGTCCTGAATTTGATCCACTTCCATGGGATGATAAAATATTCGCCTGGGAAAACAAGCGGTTCATTAAGGACAAAGTGTTCACAATTTTTTACATGCCTATGAATTTTGGGCAGGTGATGAAACGCCTCGACCGGAAAGTGAGCGATGCCGGAGCAACCATGCCCGACAATCTCGGCCTTTCCGATCACACTTCGAAATGGAACATGGATATTTATCTGGCCGTAGATAAAGAAGTTCCGGATGCAGAAAACGTTACACTTAGCGGTAAATTCTTTAGTAAAGTTTATGAAGGGTCTTTCAAAGATACCGGGAAATGGTGCAGCGATTTTGAAAGCATTGCCAAAACCAAAGGATTTACCATTAAGAAGTGGTACATGTGGTACACCACCTGTCCGAAATGTGCCAAAAAGTACGGCAAAAACTACGTGGTGCTGATTGGGCAGGTAGGATAGGTGATGCTATTGGTCAAGTGTCTTAAATTCACCTACTGAACGGGTGACTTGGAGTCACCCGCTCAGTATCACTGACAGAAATTTGAAATGGATTAAATCAAGTTAATTTCCTTTTGTAAACTTTAAAAATCAAAATCATGAAAACACTGGTAAAAATTTTCTTTTTGATGGCTTTTGTAAGCCTGATTGCGGGTTGTAATAAGGAAAATATAATGGGCGATGAATCTTCTGAAATGGAGCTAAAAAAAGCTAAGCTTAAACCGGTAACGGTTACTGTGCCTTTTAAAGCAGATTTTGTTGGAACTTATATGGCTGGGACAGGGCCAAACAGTGAATGCGGAGAATGTCCTACCGATGAGGATGGCAATCCTATCGGCCCGGAGTGTTGGGGAATGGTTTACAATGATGGTGAAGGAACCGCCACTCATTTGGGGAAAATAACAAGTCATATGGAGTTTTGCTGTGAATTTATTTCAGGTATCTACCCTGGCAATTATATGAAAGCATGGTTTGTCGCTGCCAATGGTGATAAATTATTTGTTGCCTGTTCAGGTCAGGTTTTAAACGGAAGATTGGATTATCATCCCGAAGATGTGAATTCATACTTTAAAGATCCATTTGAAATAATTGGTGGAACAGGAAAATTTGAAGGTGCAACCGGAAGTGGATGGACAGATGATTATAACCGGGATTCGTATCCTGCCAATTCATTTCATCACTGGACCGGAACAATAACAATGGTAAAAGGCAAAAAGTAATTCAAAAAAACTGTTGCCTCGGAACCTTTTCAACTGCTGATTTAATCCATTGGTTCAAAAGCATTGGCACAGTTTTTCTCCCCCTCTGTTTATATTGAAGTTGAAATTTCAGTTTTGACGGAGGGGGTTTTATTTTTACTGTGCAACTTCAATTGAGCAGGTGACGGAAAGTCACCAGCTCAATGAAATCAGATTCTTATTTCAACACTGCATCCCAAAGCACCTCCACCGGATGCAGCACTTTTCTGCCTGTTCCGTCTTCTATGTGGTGGCGGCAGGAGGTTCCGGGAGCTGCAATAATTTCTTCGGAAGTTGATTTCCGTACTGCCGGGAACAAATCCAGTTCACCGATTTGCATGCTTAATTCGAAATGCTCTTTTTCATAGCCAAACGAACCAGCCATTCCGCAACATCCGCTTTTAATTTCCTGAACGGTGTAATTGGCGGGCAGTTCGAGCATTTGGCGGGTGGGTAGGGTAGAGGCCACTGCTCTTTGCTGACAGTGTCCGTGAAGTTTAATGACTTTTGAGTCTGCACAAAATTGTTCGCTCCGGATGTTGCCTTTGGCCATTTCGCGAACAATAAACTCTTCCAGCATCAGTGCATTTTTTGCCAGTGATTTTGCTTTTTCCTGAAGCGTTTGGTCAACCAGTTCAGGATATTCGTCCCTGAAAGTTAGAATGGTGGAAGGTTCAATTCCAATGAGCGGAGTTTCATCTGAAATCATTCCGGAGAGCTGGCTGACATTGAAATTTGCAATCTGTTTGGCTTTGCGCAGCAATCCTTTCGAAAGGAAGGTTCGCCCGCTTTCCAGATGTTTCGGAATAACCACTTCGTAGCCCAGTTTATTCAGCAACAAAATGGTTTTTATCCCGATGTGGCTTTCGTTGAAATTGGTAAACTCATCAGCAAACAGATGCACTTTCCCAATTTTCTCCTTTTCCAACAAGATTGGTTTTCGATACCACTTTCGCAAACTAAGTTTCGATAGTTCAGGAATTTTCCTTTCCGGAGCAAAACCAATGGCCTTTTTGAAGAGTTTCGTTGAGGTAATCAGGTTGGAAATCGAGCGGAAAACCATCCCCGGTTTGTTGATTCGCGGCAGATAAGCAATCAGTAACGAACGCATCGGGAAGCCGTGCTGGTCGTAATATTGCTGTAAAAATTCAGCCTTGAATTTGGCCATGTCAATGTTCGACGGGCATTCCGACTTACATGCTTTGCATGAAAGACATAGATCAAGCACCTGAAGTACTTCTTCAGAATCGAATACATTGTCCTTTTGTGGTCGCGTAAGGTATTCGCGCAAAACGTTGGCT
>JAIBEZ010000061.1 GCA_019459485.1 Prolixibacteraceae bacterium | reverse complement strand
GAATGTTCTTTTTCCTGAAGGGTGTGCGGGGCATGATCGGTAGCCACCACATCAATTTTATCGGCAAGTAAAGCTTTCCAAAGTGCAGCTTTATCGGCAGGCGATTTAATCGCAGGATTCCATTTTATAAAGTTACCATGTGCAATGTAGTCGGTTTCGTCGAACCACAGATGGTGCACGCAAACTTCAGCAGTAATGAGCTTTTCAGCAACTGGTCCCGGAGCAAAAAGTTTCATTTCATCGGCAGTTGAAATGTGCAAAACATGCAGCCTTGTTCCATATTTAGAAGCCAGCGCAACCGCTTTCGACGACGATTTGAAACAGGCTTCGGCGCTTCTGATTTTCGGATGCGCAGAAATTGGAACATACTCACCGTATTTTTCGCGGTAGATGGTTGTATTCAGGATGATTGTTGGCTCGTCTTCGCAATGCGTAGCGACCAGCAATTTGGTATTTTTAAATATTTCTGAAAGCACATCTTCGTTGTCAACCAGCATATTTCCGGTTGACGAACCCATGAATATTTTAATTCCACAAACATCGGAACCATTGGTTTTTAGCACTTCGTCCAGATTGTCGTTGGTGGCGCCCATGTAAAACGAATAGTTGGCAGCCGAAACTTCGGCAGCACGCTGGTATTTCAATTCGAGTATTTCCTGGGTTACCGCCTGCGGATTGGTATTGGGCATTTCCATGTACGAAGTCACTCCACCGGCAACGGCAGCCCTCGATTCGGTGGCAATTTCGCCTTTGTGTGTCAAACCCGGTTCGCGAAAATGAACCTGATCGTCGATGGCTCCCGGAATCAGGTATTTGCCATTGGCATCAATCACTGTTGCTCCCTGTGTAAATTCAGCCGGAATGTTTCCGTCGGCAAATACTTTGGCAATCAACTCACCATCAATCAGTACAGCTCCGCTAAAAATCAGTCCTTCATTGACGATCCGGGCATTTTTAATGAGTGTCTTCATATTTTGTGTATTTAAATTGCTTTTTCGTAACGAATAAACCAACTTCTGATCTTCATTTTCAGGACGCCCCAAAGCGCTTCATTAAAAATACCACCGCTCATTTTCGATGCTCCCCGTGTGCGGTCTTTGAAAATGATGGGCACTTCAACTATTTTAAAACCGTGTTTCCATGTTTTAAATTTCATTTCAATCTGAAACCCATAACCTTTCAGTCGGATGTTGTCAAAATCGATGGTTTCCAGCACTTTCCGGTGGTAACATTTAAATCCGGCGGTAGTGTCCATGATTTTCATTCCGGTAATTGTTCGCACATACATCGAAGCAATGTATGACATCAATACCCGTCCAAGCGGCCAGTTTATCACGTTTATTCCTGAAATATAGCGCGATCCGATTGCCAGATCGGCATTTTGTTGAGTGCAGGCAGCATACAGTTTTTCCAGATATCTCGGATTGTGTGAAAAATCGCAGTCCATCTCAAAAATATAGTCGTACGGACGTGCCAGTGCCCAGTGAAATCCGGCCAGATAAGCTTTTCCGAGTCCCTCTTTTCCTGCACGTTTCAGTATATGAAGCCTGTCCGGAAATTCAGGAATAAGCCGATCAACAATTTCAGCGGTTCCATCCGGCGAATTATCGTCGATAATTAATACCTGAAAAGGGGTTTTCAACGAAAACACTTTGCGAATCATTCGTTCGACGTTTTCTTTTTCGTTGTAGGTTGGGATCAGTACCAGATTTTGATGCACGCTGAATGGTTTTAAATTTTTATACGAAAATACTTCTTTTTATGGATAGCATCCCTTATTCAGCAAATGTTTAACAATTATTAGAATATACCTGAAGCCAACAGTTAAACCAAAATTTATTCAGATCGCAATCATTCGTTGTTTTCTGGCTTAAATTAAACAGCTACCTTTAGGTCGTTTTAACAATCCAAAGCCATGCATAAAATTAGTTTTCTCCAGATCATTTTTTGCCTGATAATCAGTTCATCCTATGCACAACAGGCATCTCCAAAGCTAAAGGTTGTTTCTTCACCCTCCGGAAGTTTATACACGCAGATAGACAAATCAGGAAAAACAGTGATTCCCAATGGCCGTTTTTTAACTCCTTACGGGAAATCGGTTGAAGTAGCGCCGCATCCGTTCGGATTAACACTGAGCGCCGATGGAAGCGTTGCCGTTACTGCCAACTCCGGAACATCGCCCATTTCTATTTCAATCATTAAAAATCTGCGATCCGACCATCCAACGGTTTTGCAGGTTCCTCCAGGTCCGGGCACCGACAAAGGAGTACTTGCATCTGTTTTTATGGGTTTGGCTGTTTCTCCGGATAATAAAATCGTATATGTGGCAGGCGGTCAGGAGAATAAAATTTACTTGTTTTCGGTCGATTCAGGAGAGAAATTAGATTCGGTTGATTGTTCTGTTTCCGAAAATGGAGAATTAACACCGGATGGCTACATCGGCGATATGAAACTGAGCAAAGATGGGCGAATTCTTTATGCTGTTGATCAGATGTTGTTTCGCCTGATTGTGATTGACACGCAGCAAAAGAAGATCATAGGCAGTGCGCGAACCGGAAGATATCCGTTTGGTGTAATTCTTTCGCGCGACGGACAAAAAGTATATGTTGCCAATGTGGGCATGTTCGAATACAGCAAAATCGGAAATATTGAGGCTGAAAAAGATTATGAGAATGCATTGGATTTTCCGGCGTTTGGCTTCGGTTCCGAAGAAATGAAAAAAGGAACAAAAATAGGCGCTCTTGATATTCCGGGGCTGGGCGATCCGAATGTTCCCGAATCGTTTTCGGTTTGGTCGTTTTCGGTAAAAGATCCATCGAAACCTGAAATTCAGGCAAAAATAAAAACCGGTGTTTTGGTTGGTGAAACCATCGAAGGCATTCCTGCAGTTGGCGGATCGAGCCCAAATTCGCTGGCAGTGACCGATCGCTATGTTTTTGTGAGCAACGGAACCAACGACAATGTTTCTGTAATCGACATCCTTCACGATACCATTGCCGCCGAAATTCCACTCAAATTGCATCCTGCGGTTAAACAGTTTCGCGGCGTAATACCTTTTGGACTGGCTATTTCGCCCGATCAGAAAAGATTGTATGTGGCCGAAGCGGGAGTAAATGCAATTGGAGTGATCGATGTTCCAACGCTGAAAGTCGTCGGGCATATTCCGGCAGGATGGTTTCCTTCAAAACTGGAAATTACTCCTGATGGAAAAACGCTGGTGGTGAGCAATGCCAAAGGTTTCGGCAGCGGCCCCAACGGAGGGAAAGATTTTCAGGAAGGGAAATCCGGCAGCTACATCGGCAACCTGATGAAAGGAACCGTTTCCGTAATGGAAATTCCTTCAGACAAAAAACTGGCAACTTTAACCAAACAGGTTATTGCCAACAATTATAAAATTGAAGATTACCGCAAAGTTCAAAAACAACGGGCGAACAATCCGATTCCGGTTTTTGGCGGCGAAAAGGAATCGCCGATCAAATACCTTGTTTTTATCTCGAAGGAAAATCGTACGTACGATGAAGTTTTCGGGCAAGTTGAAAAAGGGAAAGGTGACGCCACAATTGCACGTTACGGGCACAGCGCTACTTTTACCAACCGTAATAAATCGCTGAAAGTTGAAAACGCGACGGTAATGCCCAATCATCTGAAACTTGCCAGAGACTTCGCAATTGCTGACAATTTTTATGTCGATTCGGATGTTTCTGCCGATGGACACCGCTGGCTGGTAAACACGTATCCAAACGAGTGGGTTGAATCGGCTGTAGCTGCAAGTTACGGCGGAAACAGGGAATACAAAGCCAGTTCGAAAGCACCGGGAAGTTTGGCGATGAACGGATCGGCCGGGGCAATTTATCCTGAAGACTACAACGAAGCCGGATCGATGTGGGATCATCTGGAACGGAACAAGGTAGAATTTTACAACTTCGGATTTGGAACCATGTTCGAACCTGCTTTCTACGATGAATCATTCAAGTATTCAGGAATAAAACAATATGTGAATTATCCGGTTCCGTTGCCCATGTTTTCCCGCACCTCAAAAATCTACCCGACCTACTACATGGCCATTCCCGATCAGTTCCGTATTCACCAGTTTATAAAGGAGTTTGACGAAAAATGGATAAAGCCCGGTACCGAAATGCCTTCGATCATAACGGTAATTCTCCCGAACGATCATGGAGCCGGTGAACGCCCTGAGGCTGGTTATCCCTTCAGGGAAAGCTACATGGCCGATAACGATCTTGCTGTTGGCCGGATTGTTGAATATTTATCGCACACGTCCTACTGGAAAAATATGGCCATTGTAATTACTGAAGATGATGCCCAAAACGGAGTCGATCATATTGATGCTCATCGCAGTGTATTGATGGTTATTTCACCGTATGCAAAGAAAAACTACATATCGAAAGTGCATTACAGCTTCGGAAGTATTTTTAAAACTTTCTGGAATGTGTTGGGAATGCCGTATCTGAATCAGTACGATGCGGCTGCCAATGATTTTGCCGATTTCTTTAAGGCTACTCCTGATTTCACGCCATACAATGCTGTTCCGGTTGACGCGCGCATTTTCGACCCTAAAAAAGCGCTGACCCCATTGGATGAGAATTTTGATTGGGAGGCCGTGAAGGAAACGCCGCTGATTGACGATGTAAACGATATGCAGGACGATCAGAAAGAAAAACCGGAATACCGGCTGGAAGATCAGAAAAGGAAATAGCGACTGGGTAAGGACAAAGGTTTGCTATTTTTCTTAAATTTGTAAAAAAAGCAATCAAATGGAAAATTTGGAAATTGAAAATATTGGTGATCAGATGATACTAAAGCTTAACAAGAAGGGCTTTGATAAAAATTATTTGATTGCGCTTGTTAAACGGCTTCAAATGGAGAGTTTAGCACAAAAATCAGGTTTTGATGCCGAAATAGTAAATATCGCAGAGGAGATAAATCAGGATTGGTGGAACGAGAATGGAAAAGCTTTTCTTAAAGGCGTAGAGAAATGAATACCAATTCTGTTGTGGTTGATGCCAATTTGATTTTTTCAGCCTTAATTCCCAGAGCATCTCAAATCAGGGAACTTTTTTTTGAAAATAAGCTAACTTTTTATTCTCCCAATTTTCTGATCACAGAAATATATAAGCACAAAGATAAATTACTCAAAAACTCAAAGCTTACTGAGTCTGAGTTCTATCTGTATTTTAATGGTATTATTGAGCGGATAAAGTTTATTCCAATAGATTTAATTGGTATCGAAAGTCGGCAAAAGGCTTATGATTTATGTCACGATGTAGATATCAAAGACACTCCCTTTGTTGCATTATCCATTGAACTGGATATTCCAATTTGGACAGGAGATAAGAAATTGAAAGATGGATTAAAGCTAAAAGGATTCAATAATTTCTTCAATCAATAGGAACAAAAGTTCCGGGTTTAAAGAAGTTGAGACCGGATTTCATGATTACCAACAACCCCGATTTCTTTACCTATTTCTTATATCTCTTGTTTACCTATCCTTCATAATTTAAATTGCTTCAACCCTGCCAAGCGGATGATCAATCCAATCAACTTTGTTTTTGTTTAACAAATCGTTTACAAACATTAACAACTGTTTGCCGGATCTCATTAAACTTTACTGATTTCGGCTTGTCTGAAGGGTATTGAATTTTAAAAACAAACTATAAACAAATATTGAAGATGAAGAATTTATTGATTTTGCTGTTTTTAATCCTTTCGGCAGCAAGTACGGTTTTTTCGCAGGTACCCCCTGCAGCCCCTGCGGGTGGCATGAGCGCGGTTCAAAAGAACGGGAAAATAAAAGGAAGAATTATTGATGCCGAAAGTAAAACACCCATGGAATATGCCAACATAGCCATTTATCGCAAAGACGACTCAAAACTTGTTACTGGTGGAATGGCCAACGGTGTAGGAGAATTTGAAATAGGTGATTTGCCGATGGGCGCCTACTATGTGGAAGCCAATTTTATTGGGTTCGAAAAAACTACTGTTGCCGATGTAAAAATTATTCCTCATGCGACAACTGTTGACATGGGAACGATTGAACTGGAAGTTTCGAGACAGCAAATCGGAGCAGTTGAGGTGGTAGCTGAACGAAACCGGATAGAGTATAAAATCGACAAAAAAGTGATCAACGTTACCAACGACATCAACGCTGCCGGCGGAACCGCAGTCACGGTACTAGAAAATACCCCCTCGGTTGAAGTGGATATCGACGGAAATGTGAGCCTTCGCGGATCTTCAAGTTTTACAGTTTTGATAGACGGTCGCCCCAGTGTTTTGAGCGGAAGCGATGCACTGAGACAAATCCCGTCGTCGGCCATTCAGAATATCGAAATCATCACCAACCCATCGGTAAAATACGATCCCGACGGTATGGCCGGTATCATTAATATTGTGATGAAGAAAAATATCCTTTCAGGATTTAATGGTATTGTCAATGTAAATGCAGGAACTGGAAAGAAATACGGAACCGATTTGACTTTGAATTACAAAACGAAAAAGTACAATCTATTCTTCGGCGCCAACTGGAACGACAATACAGACGAAGGTACAATGAAATCGACCAGGGAAACCTACATGAATGATACCACCACTTACCTGACCATGGAAGGAAAACGTGATCAGAACAGAGGTGGGCAGCAGCTCAAAGGTGGGTTTGATTATTTTCTGAGCGATAATACTTCGGTTACTGTTTCAGGAGAAATCGGAAAATATAATTTTGGTGGCGAAGGTGGCGGAAAAATGCGTGAATATCAGGTTCCGGGCGATCTGGATTTATACTCCATTCAGGAAAATATTTCTTCAAGGGAAGGAAACTATGGAAGCGTAACCACTAGTTTTTTATCTAAATTCAACGAGTCAGCAACCCACAAACTGGAAGGTTCTTTTAATTACCGCAACCGCGCCGGACTTTCATATGAAAATATTGGGGAGTATGTTTCTGATGCAAGCTACCTTCAAAGGAAAGAAGCACTATCTCAGGTCAGAACCACCGAGGACGATAATTCGGATGATTACCGCCTGAAAATTGATTATACCCTGCCACTCAAAAATGGAGCGAAATTCGAAACCGGTATTCAAAGCCGGGTGGAACGTGAAACAGAGATTTTTAATTTCAAAAACTTTGACATCAATGATCCAAAATACACCAGCGATATGGATTTCAAGGAAGATATTCACTCCATTTATACAACTTTCTCCGGAAATGTAAAAGCCATTCAATACATGCTTGGGTTGAGGGGCGAATACACCAAACGTTCCATCGATCATTCAAGCGCAACAACTCCATACACACTCGACCGTTTTGATTATTTTCCGTCAGCACACTTTTCTTATGAATTGTTGGATAAGAGCCAGTTTATGACCAGCTATTCGAGGCGCATCAACCGTCCGGGAGGCCGCGAACTCGATCCATTTCCAAATTACATGAACCAATACACCATTCGTATTGGTAATCCCGACCTGAAACCGGAATACACCGATTCCTATGAATTCAGCTACATGAAAAAATTTGGTAATTCGTTCGTTTCACTCGAAACTTTTTACCGCACTACCAACGATTTGATTACCCAGGTTCAGAAATTGAAAGAGGATGGTATTTTTGAGATGAGTACCCAAAACCTGAACCGCGACCATTCATTGGGTGGAGAATTGATGGGGAACATCAACATGACAAAATGGTTGCTTGTAAACACCAGTTTCAGCATTTACAATTACAAACTACAGGGCGAAGTGCTGGGCAAATCGGTTGACAGAAAAAGTACCAACTACTCGGGACGATTGAATGCAACGATCAAATTCTCAGGTGATAGCCGCATGCAGCTGACCGGCTACTATCGCGGCCCATCGGTATCGGCCCAGGGAGACCAGAAATCGATGATATTTACCAATTTATCTTACCGTCAGGATTTCATGAAAAAGAAACTTTCGGCAACGCTTAGTGTTCGCGATATTTTGGGAACTGCAAAATTCGAAGGAACATCGTTTGGCGACGATTTCAAATCGACATTTAAAATGCAGCGCGTACCTCGCGTGGTTATGCTGACATTGAGTTACAAGATCAATAATTATAAAATGGACAGACAAGCTCCTTCGGAACAACAAGGTGAAGGTGGAGGAGCAGATGATATGTTTTAAATGAGAAACTGAATTTTTACCGCAAATTCAAAAAGCGGAATCCGGGCAACCGGGTTCCGCTTTTTAATTTATATGACATTGGGTAATATTAAGGATATCCGTATATTTTATCTGATAAACGGTTTTCCGGTTGGAAGGACTTTTTTACCTGCCAAATCGTTGATAATGATGGCGGCCATCATGTACCAGGCCATCAAAGCGCAAAGTATGAGTTCGTATCCGGCAATTTTATTGAATATTGGATCTCCAAAGTGCCCAACAACAAGCAGTATGAATCCAATAACCAACAGTCCGAAAGTTATCGCCATTGCTTTGTGCACCCACAACGAAGCAATAAAAAGGATTACTGAATAGAGTGTCCACGCAAGCATAAAATAACCCACATCAGTATGGCTCGACTCATAAATTTTAAAATAATTTAGTATCCAGATGATGCCCAGGCCGATCCAAAAACTTCCGTAGGCAACAAAAGCGCTGTAGCCAAAGTTATTTCCCATTTTTTGCTCCTGAAATCCTGAGATCATTTGGGCCAGTCCTCCAAAAATAAACCCCATAGCTACAACTGGTCCAAGTCCGCAAAGTCCGATGTTGTGAAATTGCAGTAAAAGTGTAGTTAAACCAAAACCTGCAAGCCCAACCACCGCAGGATTTCCCATCTTTTTTTCCATTCTGTTTTGATTTTATAAAGGGCGCAAATATAAAACCTGATTTTAAATGGACGTTGAAACAGACTTCCGGGGACTAAATTTTAGGATTCATTTCACATTTGATCAAAAAAATGGGCCATCTTTTCAGACAGCCCATTCTTAGAAATGATGATTGCAAAAAAATTACAATGTAGCTTCTCCCGGAGTCCAATCACAAGGAGTTAATTCTCCTGTTTGAAGAGCATCCAGAATGCGGATAATTTCTTTTACGTTACGGCCAACGTTCAGTCCGTTTACTGAAACATGCTGAATGGTTCCTTCCGGATCGATGATAAACGTTGCACGATAGGCAATTTTATTTACAGGTTCCAGAATTCCGAGTTCTTCTGAAAGTGATTTGCTGGTGTCGGCCAACATTGGGAATTTCAATCCTTTCAATCCTGCATGATTGTTGCGCCAAGCGAGGTGAACAAACTGTGAGTCGATTGAAGCGCCAACTACATTGGCATCACGTTTTGCAAATTCTTCGAAATGGTCGTTGAATGAAACGATTTCTGTAGGGCAAACGAAAGTAAAATCGAGCGGCCACCAAAAAAATACTGTCCATTTGCCGGCAATATCGGCATTGGTAATTGTTTTAAACTCTTTGCCCATTTCGAGCGAAACCACAGCTTCTTTGCTGTAATTCGGGAATTTTTCTCCGATAGTTTTCATGTTATACGTATTTTTAATTTGAATTTCCATAAAATTATGGCCAAATATAGCCCTTGATTGTTCGTTAACAAAATCGAATTTTTCAATACTGAATAGACAAAAACTATCCGAAAAAATTCATTTACTTGAATTTACAGTAAAGTGTTTGATTTACGCTTATTTGAGTGATTCTCTGATTTAAATAAAATTCAAAAGTTGGAACTTTCAGGCTTGGAGATTCTGGAAGATAATTTTACCTTTAGGAGATTTTTTATCAAATGCACACACAAATTTATATTACCTAAATCGAATTTAAATTTTAACCAATGAAAGACAAATTTAGCAGAAGATCGTTTATTGCAACTACTGCAACTGCTGCTGCCGCAATTACGATTCTACCAAGCAATGTAGTTTCGGGTATGGGGCACAAAGCGCCAAGTGACAAATTGAATATTGCCGGTGTTGGAGTCGGTGGCATGGGTTTCGCTAACCTGAAAAACCTTGCCTCTGAAAATATCATCGGACTTTGCGATGTTGACTGGAAATATACCGGAGGAAACGGTGTATTTGACAAGTTTCCAGGTGCCAAAAAGTACAAAGACTGGAGAGTTATGTACGACGAACTGGGCAAATCAATTGACGGTGTAGTGATTGCAACTGCCGACCACACACACGCCATTACTGCAGCTCATGCTATCACCATGGGAAAACATGTTTATCTGCAGAAACCTTTGACCCACTCGGTTTACGAATCACGCCTGCTTACCAAACTGGCCGACAAATACAACGTTGCCACGCAAATGGGTAATCAGGGTTCTTCTCAGGAAGGTGTTAATTTGACCTGCGAATGGCTTGCCAACGGCGAAATTGGTGAAGTAACAAAAGTGGAAGCATTTACCGACCGTCCGATCTGGCCGCAGGGCTTAAACACTCCAAAACAAGGACAATGGGTTCCTGAAACTTTGGATTGGGATTTATTTACCGGTCCGGCTAAAATGCGTCCGTACAACGAAATTTTCCACCCATGGAACTGGCGGGGCTGGTGGGATTACGGTACTGGTGCATTGGGCGACATGGCTTGCCACATTTTGCATCCCGTATTTGTTGGTCTCGAACTGGGCTATCCAACAAAAGCTCAGGGTAATTCAACCTTATTGCTTCAGGATTGCGCACCAACGGCACAGTCTGTAAAATTAACCTTCCCAGCCCGCGCACCAAAACGTGCATGGAAAGGATCTAAAAAGGGAGCTCAGCTTCCCGAAGTTGAGGTATTCTGGTACGATGGTGGTATCAAACAAATGCTTCCTGATGGATGGCCTGCTGGCAAAAACCCGAACGATTCGGGCGGTGGCGTAATTTTCCACGGAACAAAAGACAAACTGATTTGCGGATGCTACGGTGTGAATCCATGGTTGTTATCAGGCCGTAAACCCGAATCTCCAAAATTCCGTCGCCGTGTTGAAACTTCACACGAAATGGATTGGGTTCGTGCAGCCAAAGAAACTCCTGAAAACCGCGTACAGACCGCTTCCAATTTCAGCGAAGCCGGACCATTCAACGAAATGGTTGTAATGGGCGTTTTGGCTGTTCGTTTACAAAACCTGAACAAAGAATTGATGTGGGACGGACCAAACATGAAATTTACCAACATCACTGCTGACGAAAAAATCAGAATCGTTATCGAAGATGGTTTCAAAATTCATGACGGTCACCCAACGTTTAATAAAACATACACCGATCCGGTTCCTGCAACTGAATTTGCTGCCGAACTGATCAAACACACTTACCGTAAACCATGGAGTCTTCCAGATATGCCGGCATAGATGTTTGAATAATGGATATTTAAAAGGTGGATTCGCAAGAGTCCACCTTTTTGTTTCTTTATGCATGTAGAAATTGGATGCAAGGCGTTTAATTCAATTCAAAATTGGAACGTATAGTTGCATTGATTTCGCCATTAAAATTTACAATAAGTTCCTTGTTTCTTTGTGTAGCCAAAATTCCTGAGCGTTTAATTCCACCATGATAAGTCTTATTGAAGAACCCCAATCCTGCTAAGTACCCGGTGATGTAGAATCCATTGATAGCCTGATGCGCACTAAATGCAAGTACTGAAGCATTTATCAGGAAATTAACGATGCCTTCTCCCGTCTTGCCCGCATATATCTGTCCGGAACCAGGAATGAAACGTGACCAATTTTCGGCCTTTTTAATTGACCTGATGTGCGGAAGATTTCTTTTTTCATAAAGGGTGTTCACAATTTGATACATCTCAGTCCGTTTTTCAGGCGTGAAATTTTGCATTTGAATAAAACCGATAAAACATTCTTTTGCCTCGTTCCACTGTAAGGTCTCATTCAGGCATAATAATTTAACGGGTATAAAGAGCCGGTAAGTAGCAGTATCGTCACTTCGGTGAAAATATTCATCAATTTTCCATAAAGCTTTCGCAGGCTCTCCGTTTAAATAAAAACAAAGTGATTGTTCGTAACAAACTTGCCGGTACAACGAATCGTCTGCATTGGAAAAATACATTGGCTGAAGTTCCTCCAATGCCCGGTCGAAATTTCTTAACTGCTTATAGCACAAAGCTTTTTTGTATTTGTGGCTATACAAATCAGCTTGAGCTTCAGCATTAAAAATCATTCGCTCATATTCGATCGATGCTTCAAAGTATTGACCCGCAGCATACAAACTATCTCCTTTCAGGACTGCGGCGCTACTACTCAAAAATATTCCGCAAAGGAATATGAAGCTGAAAAAGAATTTGATTGTGTTGGGCATCCTTATAATCGTTTTCAATAATTTTAACAGAAATGACTGATCCATATATATTTGAAGCATAACTGGCAGCAAAAATACTTCCAAAGAAGATCGTTTTCACATGCCCGATGCCAAGTTTTCGGTAGTTTTCCCAGGTTATCAGCCCAAATCCGGCTGTTGCAATCATCGATGCAATTCCTTCTCCCGTATGCCCGGCATAAATCTTTCCTGAACCAGGGATTATGCCCGACATTACTCCTGCCAATAATGGCGATTTTGCTCTGTGGGTTTCCTGGTCTTTTATAATTTGACCCAATGCTGCAACTTGTTGGTTGATTGTTGCAATATTTGGATTTATCTGTTGAAGTTGTTCTTTTGCCTTCGACCTGTTTCCCTGCAACATGTCAATTCCGCTTAACTCAAAATTTACCAGTGTAGGGATGGGTTCATTTTGAACATTCATGACACCGATAATTTTTCTGGCATCATCATAATTCTCAAGAAAGATTTGGTTGTATCCCGCGAAAAACCTTGATTTCAAATAGAATGGCGACTCTTTTCCGACATTTAAAAGCGATGTGGTTGATTGGTCCAGATTTTTGAGCGAATAGTGTGCCCAGCCCTTGTAATAGTTTAACGAATCCTGCTTGCTATGACTGTAATGTAAAGAATCATTATCAATTAAATGGATAACCTCATTGTAATATCCTTTGTTGATCAGATGTTCAATAAAAGGAAGCTCAGTTTTATTCTGGGCAAATCCCAGACGAAACATTATAATAAAAACGACAAGCCAGATGTACTTCATTTATACCTTTTTATTGAGTCTCGATACCTGTGCGTTTTTTTATTAATCATTCCCGGATCCAGGTCGGTTGCTGCAATTCTATTACAGCGGTTTAACCTGTCAAACGATAGTAGTCCACCTTTAAATAAACCATATTCTTTAACGGCTAACTTACTGAATTCGGAACAACTTGGATCGTAAAGGCAATCGGCAGAAAAATGTTGTGAAACAAAATTTTGATACACATACAACGATCCCCCATAAATTAAGCTTACAGGGTTGCTGTTTTTTAATGTTTTTCGTTGATTTTTATAAATATAGATCCGTTTTTCGTGGTGGTGAATTTGTTGTTTCGAGACAGAATCGGCGAGCAACAAATCAGAACACAGATCAATGGATTGCGCAAAACCCGTTAACGAAATGGAAAAAAGAATTATTCCAAAACTACCGGCCTTTATTGCTACCAACAGGCTTTGCATTGTCAGGGATTTTAAAATTAAAATACTTGCCATCAGCAGAAGCGGAAACCCTGACATCAGAAAAAAGAGTTCGGTTGATGATTGAGTCACCAGAAGGCATATAACTAATCTCAATAATTTTTAGCGGAAGTCTGAACTGGGTAAAATCTTTATAATTGGTGTAATAGATCTTCTTCAATATTTTTTTCTTGTTCGTCAGATATTCTGAATATACAGGAAGTCCTTTCTCAAAAACCATCTTGACAGTTTCAATGCCTTTTAATATGGAAGGAGCCTTCCACAAGGTTACATAAAACTGGTTTTCATAGGTGTTTGAACTAAGATTAAATCCCTCGTCTGCAAGTCCAAGGTGATCGGTCAGGTTGTTTGAAAAATAATAGATGAGATTCCTTTTTGAGGATAATTCAGAGATTTGTTTATATCCGACTTCGTTGGTGCCCGGATAATAGGTTTTTATTTCGCCCAATGAGTTTGATATCATAACAAACTCTGGAGATGAATGATAATATTTGGTGATAATCTGTTTGTTGTTATCAAAAAATAAATCAACCTCGTTGGCAATCTTCTTTCCATTTTCAAGAATTTCGGTATGCTGTTTTAACGAAATAAAACTTCCCGGCTGCGCATTCAACGAAACACTCAGTAGTAAAAATGAAAAAAATAGATAGATTGCCTGAAACGGTATATTCATAAAATTGCTAAAAAAAAGTGCCTGTTTTTGTTTAATAAACAGACACCTTGTTAAGATTATCACAGTAATACTAATTCCACATGAAAAATTTTGGATTGTTGATGTATGCACTAATATCTTTATTGTCGATTATTAGCACAATGAAGTCAACCAGCGGGACAATGCCGAAAATACCGCCACAGGTAAAAATATAGGCCAAGCCGGTAAGTGTCTCAGTTCCCAAATAGAAACGGTGAATACCCAGACCTCCAAGAAAGAAATCGAGTGCGATTGCAACGATGGCATCTTTCTCTTGAGCCATAACAGTTGTAGAAACATTGGAAGCGACAGAGCTCAGTTCAGTCGCATTCATAGAAATCATACTTGTTTCAACCGCACTTGCGAATAACTGATCAATAGCCTGTTCATTCACAGAATAAGACGAAGCATTCGCCTGCTTTACAGACAAAACAGCAATAAATAGAATAACAACAAGAAAAAGTTTTTTCATGATTTTTAGAATTTGATTTTTGAATTGATAAATATAAACTATTTTTCTTTATGTGCACTTATATTTTGAATTTTTACTAAACATTATTATCAAACAAAAAAATATTTTACGATTAGATCTATCGTTTCATTTCTGATTTAAAAACAGAATACCTATTTTCACCGGATATAGAAATGCATATTTTTCGAAAACAAGAATACCATGGAAAACAATCGTTCGAACATCAGCCGCAGGAATTTTCTGGGTAATACACTACTTGCAGCAACTGCTGTCACCATACTTCCTTCAAACGTAATTGCCGGACTTGGACACAAAGCTCCAAGCGATAAACTCAATATCGCCGGAATTGGCGTTGGCGGCATGGGTTTCAACAACCTGACCAATATGGATACCGAAAACATTGTTGCTTTGTGCGACATTGATTCGAAATATGCCGGGAGAAATGCTTTTCGGAAATGGCCGCTTGCAACCAAATATCAGGATTACCGGGAAATGTTTGCCAAGCAGAAGGATATTGATGCCGTGATGATTGCCACACCCGACCATTCACATGCCTTGCCTGCTTTGATGGCAATGAAAGCCGGAAAACATGTTTATCTTCAGAAACCATTGACACATTCTGTGTTCGAATCGCGGATAATGACTGAAACCGCCTTGCGATATGGAGTTGCTACCCAAATGGGAAATCAGGGGAATTCAGGAGAAGGAATCAGACAGATTTGCGAATGGATTTGGGCTGGAACCATTGGTGAAATTACCTCGGTGGATGCCTGGACCAATCGCCCGATTTGGCCACAGGGCCTGGAACGGCCAACCGACAAAATGCGGGTACCAAATACGCTGAACTGGGATTTGTTTATCGGTCCGGCAAAGTTCCGTGCTTACCATGAAATATACACGCCCTGGAACTGGCGCGGCTGGTGGGATTTCGGAACCGGTGCGTTGGGCGACATGGCCTGCCATATTCTCGATCCGGTTTTTAAAGCGCTGATGCTGCAATACCCGACGGCCGTTGAAGGCAGCTCCACACAGATAAATAACGAATCGGCTCCCACTGCTGAAAAAGTTACGTATTGGTTTCCACGACGCGATAATTTACCGAAAGTGGGGATGCCGGAAGTGAAAATTACCTGGTACGATGGCGGAGTGTTGCCTGAACGTCCGGTAGAATTAAATGACGGTGAACCAATGGGGAACGAAAGCGGAGGCGTAATTTTTTACGGCTCCAAAGGAAAAATAATGTGTGGAAGTTCTGGCGCGAATCCAACATTGCTGCCAACTTCAGAAATGGCACACTTTAACGAACCTGGCAAAACCATCCGCCGAATACAAAATGCCGACACCAACGGGCACGAGCAGGATTGGATACGTGCTGCCAAGGAAAACAAGGAGAATAGGGTAGAGGCCAGTTCAAACTTCAGCTATTCAGGACCGCTGAACGAAATGGTGGTAATGGGCGTATTGGCTGTCCGACTTCAGGATTTGAAAAAGCGGTTGTTGTGGGACGGGAAAAACATGCAATTTACCAATATTGGTTACGCTGAAAAAATAAGGGTTATCACATCCAATAAATTTGAGGTTGTGAACGGCGACCCTAAATTTGACACAAAATACGACACAATCCCAGCACTTGCTTCCGCCGAAGAATGGATCAGGCACAATTATCGCGATGGATGGGAACAAATCTAGATTAATTTTCACCCTAAAATTTACCTATGTACTTAAGTCATTTAATTGTCATTTGGTGGTCATTAGGTAGTCTTGAACTGGCAACTAAATGACTATGAATGACAACAATTGACTGCTGAAAAAAAACGATTTCAAAAAGAAACGGACAAGCAATTTTGATTATTACAACTAAATAACACTACCATGATTGACATTGACGAACTGGACGAAAAATTTAGCATTGAAGGTGAAGTTGGATTTGCTGAACTGGAAGAAGATTTGGTGTTCATAACGGTTTCGAACAAATATGCCGATGCGGATATTTGCCTGTACGGCGCACATGTGACGAGTTTCAAACCGCGCAACTCGATGGAAATACTGTGGATGAGCCCTGACAGCAGTTTTGAAGAAGGCACTCCCATCCGCGGAGGAATTCCGGTTTGTTTTCCTTGGTTCGGGCCGCACAAAACAGATCCGGAGAAACCACAACACGGCTTTGCCCGGCTCATGTATTGGGATGTGCTCGAAACTTCGACCTTGCCTTCAGGAGAAACAATGGTCAGGCTTCAGCTTTGCTCATCGGAGGAAACAAAAACTTTTTGGGAACATGATTTCTGTGCTGAAATGAAAATTATAATCGGTACATCACTCAGTGTAACACTGAAAGTGACCAATACTTCGGAAGTTCCGTTCGAATATACCTGCGCGCTGCATTCGTATTTCAGTCTTTCGGCCATCGAAAACCTATCCATCGAAGGGTTGGAAGGTACAGGTTATTTTAATCAGCTTACCGGCGAAAATGGCGTTCAGAAGGAATTTTTCCTGCACATTCAGGAGCCATTGACCCGCCATTATTTGGGCACAGAAACTCCTGTCGTAATTGAAGACAGCGCTTTCAACCGACGGATAAAAGTTTATAAATCAGGAAGTAAAGTCACCACCGTTTGGAATCCGGGAGAAGAAACCTGCGCCAAAATCGGTGATTTGCCCGATGATGCCTGGGAAACTTTTGTTTGCGTTGAAGCCACCAATGCCTTCGATTTCCCGGTACAGCTGGCGGCTGGCGAATCGTTCGAAACTTCGGCAATTATTGGGTTGGAAGAGAAGTAATGATAAAAAAGACCAATGCCGCACGCTTGCTTGATGCCAAAGGAATTGCCTACGAACTGGCAGAATACGAGGTGGATGAAAACGATTTGAGCGCTACCAAGCTGGCATTAAAAATCGGTCAAAACATCGAACAGATTTTCAAAACACTGGTTTTGCGCGGCGACAAAACCGGTGTTTTTGTTGCTGTTATTCCCGGAAATTACGAACTTGACCTGAAGAAAGCTGCAAAAATATCAGGCAATAAGAATTGTGCAATGGTTCATCAGAAAGAATTACTTGGATTAACCGGTTACATTCGGGGCGGCTGTTCGCCATTGGGAATGAAAAAAACTTACCCGATCTTCATTGACGAAAGCTGTCTTTTGTTCAATCCCATTTTTATAAGCGCCGGTCAGCGTGGTTTGCAACTAAAAATTAATCCTGAAGATTTGATTAAAGTAGTGGGCGCGGTGGTTGGAGATTTGGCTGAATAAGCTGGCCTTTTACCACTGAACCGGTGATTTGCCATGTTCGATCAAATACTTATTGGTGGCCGAAAACTGGTGATTCCCAAAGAATCCACGACTGGCAGACAATGGCGACGGATGTACCGATTTCAGAACCAAATGTTTTCGCGAATCGATGAACTCGCCTTTGCTGATGGCGTAATTTCCCCAAAGGATGAAAACCACATTTTCGAGTTTGTCGGCCACCAGATGAATAACCGAGTCGGTAAATTGTTCCCAACCCTTTTTCTGGTGCGAACCGGCAGTGTGTGCACGAACTGTCAAAGTCGCATTGAGCAATAAAACTCCCTGTTTTGCCCATCTTTCAAGGTTTCCGCTTTTGGGAATCGGCGCACCGGTATCGGCATTGATTTCCTTGAAAATATTTCGCAGACTGGGCGGAAAGTCAACGCCATCGTTCACCGAAAAGCACAGTCCGTGCGCCTGCCCCGGTCCGTGATACGGATCCTGACCCAAAATCACCACTTTCACCTGATCGAACGGACATTGTTCAAATGCATTGAATATTAGTTTTGCAGGCGGATAAACGGTTTGAGTGGCATACTCCGACTTCACAAAACTGGTTAATTGTACGAAATAAGGTTTTTCAAACTCGGGCTGAAGCTGTGTTTTCCAGCTTTCTTCTATTTTAACGTCCATAATTATTTCTGATTTTGATAACGCAAAGTAGCCATTAATTCTTAAGTATTCAATTTCATTTTTTCTGCCACCAAGACACGAAAACACAAAGATTTCACAAAGTTTAGTTTATTGCAATTCATTGCTTTGTGTTTCTTCGTGACTTTGCGCCTTTGTGGCAATCTTTTTATTGTATTTTTAGTCAAAATTAAAATCATGGAAATTCTATTTGGCGCGGTCGGCTTTTTCGTTGGTTTGATCGTTTCGTACTTCTTCCTGAAATCGAAACTTCAAAAACAACGAGCTGATTTTGAACGTGAAAAGTTAATTTCAGAGCAAAACTTCCTTCAGGAAAAATTTAATCTTGAAAAGGAAAAATCCTTGTTCGAAGACCGCAACCTTTCACTGTTAAAAGAAAAGGAAGAACTGAATCAACAACTTCAACAGCTCCGCATTGAAAATGGTATTCAAGGTCAGCAGTTGGCGCGTGCAGAAGCCGATTTTGGCAATCTTCAGGAAAAACTGGAATCGCAGAAAAAGGAGATGGAGAACCTTCAGCAAAAATTCACCACTGAATTTGAAAATATCGCCTCTAAAATCCTGAAACAAAATACCGAAGATTTTTCGAAATCAAATCAGAAAGGCATGAATGAAATGCTGCTTCCTCTGAAAGAAAAAATACAGCTTTTTGAGAAAAAGGTGGAAGACACTTATGAGAAAGGGCTGAAAGATCAGACCGACCTGAAAGCTGAACTCAAGAAATTGTACGATCTGAATTTGAAAATCAGTGACGAGGCCAATAACCTGACCAGGGCTTTAAAAGGCGACGTGAAAAAACAAGGCAACTGGGGTGAAATGATTTTGGAGCGTATCCTGGAAAGGTCGGGACTTGCCGAAGGTCGCGAGTATATTAAGGAGGAAAGTGTGCTTTCGGAGAACGGGCTACGTTTCCAGCCCGATGTGGTGATTCATTTGCCCGACCACAAACACATTGTGGTCGATTCAAAAGTTTCGGTGGTGGCTTACGAACGGCTGGTAAATGCCGAAAATGAGAAAGACCGCCCGGCTTTTGTGAAAGAACATTTACTGAGCGTGAGAAGTCACATTAAAATACTGAGTGAAAAGCATTACCAGCATTCACCGAGCTTCAACAGTCCAGATTTTGTATTGCTGTTTATACCGATCGAATCGTCGTTCAGCATAGCGGTTCAGGAAGATCAGGAACTGTTTACCTACGCCTGGGACAACAAAGTAGTAATAGTTAGCCCATCGACTTTGCTGGCAACGCTGCGAACCATTGCGTCCATCTGGCAGCAGGAAAACCAAACCCGGAATGCCATCGAAATTGCCCGGCAGGGAGGCGCTTTGTACGATAAGTTTGTGTCGTTTATTTCGGATATGGAGTCGATAGGCAAAAGCCTTGAAAGTACCCGGAAAACCTACGATCAGGCTGTAAACAAATTGTATGTGGGTTCAGGAAATCTTGTAAAACGGGCAGAAAGCATCCGAAAATTGGGCGCTAAAACCACCAAAGAATTACCACAGGAATTAATTAATGAATAGCCTCACTTTCGTTGTAAAATTATTCATATTCTTTAAATCCTATACGTTTTCTGGGTTGATCCTCTTCTTTCTGGTGAAGCGATTCAATCTTATCAATTAAAAATTTAAACACTTGATTAATTTTACCATCCAATTCCCTGATTTCATTGTGTAAATCTCTACTTTCCATTAACATCGTACGATATTTTGCAAAAGCTCGCATAATCTCAATGTTTATAGCAACTGCTTTGGCTGAACGAAGAACTGAAGAAAGCATGGCAACTCCTTGTTCTGTAAAGACCAACGGATTAATACTGGAATGTTTTAGATTTGCTAACCGGTCACAATTTGTGACCAGTTGTAACTTTTCTTCCTGTGTCAATTCAAACATGAAATCTTTGGGAAATCGGTCAAAATTTCTTTTGACTTGTTGTTTTAATATTTTGGTTTCGGTACCATATAGAGAAGCCAGGTCGCTATCTATCATTACTTTATAACCTCTAAAATCAAATATAAGAGATTGATAATCTGCTAAAATGAAATTGTTATTTTCCATATACTGGTAGCTAATGGATTGTGGCTATTCTTCTAAATATTCTGGCTCCAATCCATCTTCGCACAAGTCAACCGGAACAATCCAGACCTGTGGCTGCCCGTTTCCTGTGCCACCTTCTGATTCGCGTTTAGCTATTCCGGAGCCAAAAAACACAGCAATATGATCCTCCGGAATATTTTCGTCTTCATCGGTTCCAACTATTACTGCATTGATGCCGTCAATACGGACAAAATCACCTTTTTCTAAAAATTGTTCTTCCATAAAATTCAAATTTCGGTTCACGTTTCAAATAACAGAATGAAAAAAAAATGCACTCATTACTGACTGCATTTCCTACTATCTTAAATCGTAACAGACTAGCTGGCTTTTAAGCGAACAGCAATTGTTCCGTCAATTTTTTCCTGTGCATAGTCGAGTCCGATTTTCATGTTTTTAACATTGGTGGATGGACTGTCAAACATCGCATCGTTCATGATATTTTCGCAAATAGCGCGAAGGCCGCGGGCACCCAGTTTAAATTCGATTGCTTTATCGACAATGAATTCCAGCGCTTCTTCTTCAAAACTGAGTTCTATGTCGTCAAGTTTGAATAATTTGACATACTGCTTGATCAGCGAATTGCGGGGTTCAGTCAAAATACTGCGCAAAGCCTTTCTGTCGAGTGGTTCCAAATAAGTCAGAACCGGGATACGGCCAATAATTTCAGGAATTAAACCAAACGATTTTAAATCCTGTGGTGAAATATACTGAAGCAGGTTATCGCGGTCGAGATGATCGGCTGATTTTTGTGCGCCATAACCAACTATTTTTGTGTTTAGCCGTTGAGCAATCTTTCTTTCAATACCGTCGAATGCACCGCCGCAAACGAATAAAATGTTTTTGGTATTTACGGCAATCATTTTCTGCTCCGGATGTTTGCGTCCGCCTTGCGGTGGAACGTTCACAATGGCGCCTTCAAGCAATTTTAAAAGTCCCTGCTGAACGCCTTCGCCCGAAACATCGCGGGTAATTGACGGGTTATCGCCTTTGCGGGCGATTTTGTCAATTTCGTCGATGAAAACAATGCCACGCTCGGCAGCTTCCACATTGTAATCGGCCACCTGAAGCAAGCGGGTAAGTAAACTTTCGATGTCTTCGCCAACATAACCGGCTTCGGTTAAAACAGTGGCATCAACGATTGTGAAAGGTACATGCAGCATTTTGGCGATGGTGCGGGCCAGCAATGTTTTTCCTGTGCCGGTCTCACCAACCATGATGATATTTGATTTTTCGATTTCAGTTTCATCGTTTGAAACCGGTTGGTTGAGCCTTTTGTAGTGGTTGTAAACTGCCACTGATAATATTTTCTTGGCCTGATCCTGTCCGATTACATACTGATCGAGGAAACTCTTGATTTCTCTTGGCTTCATCAGTTTGATCATCTTGGTATCAACCTTAACGTCTTTCTTAAATTCTTCCTCAACAATGGCATGAGCCTGCTCAACACAATTGTCGCAAATATGTCCTTCTATGCCGGCAATCAGCAGGTTAACCTCTTTTTTTTCACGTCCGCAAAACGAACATTTATCCATTTTCATATACTCTAAACTTAATCACTATTTATTATTTCTGGTCAGCACATCATCGATCATTCCATACTCTTTGGCCTCGGTTGAAGTCATCCAGTAGTCTCGATCAGAATCTTTTTCAACCTGTTTGTAAGATTTTCCACTATGGGAAGCTATGATCTCGTACAATTCTTTTTTCAGTTTCATTATTTCACGGGCTGTGATTTCGATGTCGGAAGCCTGACCCTGTGCACCACCCATTGGCTGGTGTATCATTACCCGCGAGTGCTTCAGTGCCGAACGTTTTCCATGTGTTCCGGCGGTTAGCAATACTGCGCCCATCGAAGCGGCCATTCCTGTACAAATGGTGGCTACGTCCGATGAAATGTACTGCATGGTATCGTAAATTCCCAATCCGGCATGAACAGATCCTCCGGGAGTATTGAAATAGATTTGAATATCTTTTTTCGGATCAGAAGATTCAAGAAAAAGTAGCTGTGCCTGAACGATGTTGGCGATGTAATCGTCGATCGGTGTACCCAAAAAGATGATGCGATCCATCATCAGCCTTGAAAACACGTCCATGGAAGCAACGTTTAACTGACGCTCCTCAATAATATATGGAGTCATGCTGTTGGTAAAAATAGAATCGAAACGATTTAAATTAAGGCTGCTAATGCCCAAATGTTTCCTCGCATATTTGTTAAATTCTTTTCCGTCGTTCATAATGTTGTTTCTACTAATTAAAAAAAATGTGAGAATTGATTTTAAACTTTTCGCAAAGAAAAGGTTAAAACGAATTCTCACAAAGTTAAGAAAATATGTTTTTGGCTATACGGCCATTCGATTAATTTTCAAGCATTTTGTTAAACTCTTCATTGCTTACTTCTTTAATGTCGAGTGTAACTTTGGTTTTAATGGCTGTAATGATGACGTCTTCCTGCGCTTTTGAAACAACTTTGCGACGTTCCTCTTCGTTTTTCATCATTTGATTGGCGTAATTTTCGAGGTGCTCATCGGCAACGTTGTTCAGCCCGTATTGACGGAATTGCATGGCAGTCATTTCTTTTGCCAATGCATGAACGTCTTCTTCGGTAACCTTCAATTCATTGTCTTTTACAATTTTATCTTTGATCAGCTGCCATTTCAGGTCGAGCATAAAATGATCAAAATCAGCTTCAATCTGCTCGTCCGTCATTTTCTCATTGGTGACTTTGATCCAGCGTTTCAGGAAAGCTTCAGGCAAATCGAACTGTATTTTTTTTACCAAAGCATCGCGGCTGTCGATTGAGAACTTGTAATCGCTCGAATAAACAAAGTTTTCTTCAATTTCAGATTTAACTTTAGCCCTGAATTCTTCCTCAGTGGTGATTCCTGATTCTTCGCCGTAGATTTTCCCGAACAATTCAGGAGTCAGTTCAGCTTTTTCGAAACGGAGCACTTCTTCGATGGTAAAGCTGAAATTTCCAGAAATATTTTCAGCCTCTTCATGCGAAATGTTCAGCATGTGACCCACTTCGTGTTTGTTATCGTATGCTTTCAGTGGATCAAAAACAACTACATCACCGGCTTTTTTGCCAATGAACGAAGCTTTTATTTCTTCGTCTTTCATTACGTCGATGGCAATAACCACCTTGTCGGCCAGAATTCCACCCACCAATTCGTTGCCTGTTTCATCAAGCTGCACAAAAGTTCCGCGAACTGTATCTTTCTCCTCAATGCTGTCAACAACTTTGTTTTCGCCCAGACGTCCGGCATAAGCTTCAACCTGTTTGTTAACCAGTTCTTCATTGGCGACAATGCTGTAATAAGGTAAAGTTGTATTGTTGTCGAGTACTACCTCAATTTCCGGAGCGGTGGCAATGTCGAAAACAAAGCTGAAATCAGATTGGTTGTCCCAGTCGATCTTCATTTGTTTTTCTTCGTTTGGAAGAGGCTCTCCCAGAACATTCAGTTTTTCAGCATAAATATAATCAGTCAGGCTTTTCGAAATAATTTTATTTACCTCTTCAGCCAGCGCTGATTTCCCGTACATTTTTTTGATTAAACCTGCTGGAACCATTCCCGGACGAAATCCAGGCATATTGGCCTTTTTGCGGTAGTTTTTCAGAACGTCGTTTACAGTTGCTTCGTAATCGCTTTTCTCAACCAAGATGGTGAGTATTGCATTCAGTTCGTCGGTATTTTCTCTGGTAATGTTCATAGTTTTAACTTAAAGTTATTGGAAATCAGCTCGGAAGAAGATCTTCGAAAAGGTTTCGGATCTAAAACCTGTTGCTTTAAATTAATAAAAACCGCTTGCTTATCCTTTTTCAAGGTAAGCAAGGCGGTTATTTTTGTTGTGCGGGCGAAGGGACTCGAACCCCCACGCCGTAAGGCACCAGATCCTAAGTCTGGCACGTCTACCAATTCCGCCACGCCCGCTAAATGCGGTGCAAATATAGGTCAATTTTTTATCTCCGCAACATGGCTGACAATTCTTTTTGATTCTTTTTCAGGATTGACCGTTTCCATACCTGTTTGGCATTTTGCATTAGTCAGTTGTGGTCATTCATAGTCATTTTGTTGTCATTTCCCGGCAACTTAATGACTACCAAATGACAATTGAATGACTTTTATGAAATTTGGTAATTTTTGGGATATCAATTCTTTTTTTAGGAAGAAGTTGACTACTACCGAAGTTCAAAATTCTGTCCCAGATAAACACGGCGAACCTCCTCGTCGGAAGCAAGTTCCTCGGCTGTACCTGCTTTCATGATCGCTCCTTCGTATAAAAGGTACGAACGATCGGTGATGGTTAAGGTTTCGTGAACATTGTGGTCAGTAATCAAAACCCCAATATTTTTCTCCTTGAGCGTTTGGACAATGTGCATGATGTCTTCAACTGCAATCGGGTCAACACCGGCAAAAGGTTCGTCGAGTAAAATAAATTTCGGGTCGATTGCCAGTGCCCTGGCAATTTCGGTACGCCGCCGTTCGCCGCCCGAAAGCTGAAACCCTTTGCTTGTGCGAATGTGCTGCAAGCCAAATTCAGTGAGCAATGTTTCCACTTTCTGATGTTGGTAATCTTTTGGCAGGTTGGTCATTTCGAGTACCGAAAGAATGTTGTCCTCAACGCTCATTTGCCTGAAAACGGATGCTTCCTGCGAGAGGTAGCCAATGCCTTTTTGTGCCCTTTTGTAAACTGGCAGATTGGTGATTTCTTCGTCGTCAAGGAATATTTTTCCCATCAAAGGCTTAATTAACCCAACGATCATATAAAACGAAGTCGTTTTTCCTGCACCATTCGGGCCAAGCAAACCAACAATTTCGCCTTGGTTTACTTCAAACGAAACGCCTTTAACGACAGTACGTTTCCGGTATTTTTTTACTATGTTTTCTGCCCTGAGTTTCATTCCTGAAGTATTAACCTTTGATTTTTAAATTTGGTCGATCTTTCGCTCATTTGCTTTTTGCACCCTTCTGGATATTAGAATGCTTATTTCATAGAGGATTACCAGTGGAATACAAACCATGATCTGGCTAAACATATCGGGAGGTGTGATGATTGCTGATATGATCAACAAAACAACATACGAATGCCTCCGGTATTTTTTCATAAACCCGGGAGTCAGAATTCCAACTTTGCTGAGGAAAAATGCAATAACCGGCAATTCGAAAATCACCCCTCCGGCAATAACGATGGAAGTAACTGTGCTGATATAGGAAAGAATATTGATCTGATTGACGACCACATCACTGATGCTGTATCTACCCAGAAAATCGACTGACATCGGGACGATCAGATAATAGCCGAACATAATGCCCAAAATAAACAGCAGCGACATATAGAATACGGCTCCTGTGGCATGTTTGCGTTCGTTTTCATAAAGTGCCGGCCTGATAAAACTCCAGAACTGGTAGATCACGTAAGGAAAAGCCACGACAAAACCAACGATGATAGCGGTCCAGACATGCACCATAAACTGCCCAGACATGTTGATACTGATCAGTTGCAATTCATGCGTGTTTATCTTCAAAGCTTCAACACCCACATAGTCTGCCAGTTTTGCCATCATGCGGTTGCTCCAGAAATCAGGATTCTTGGGCGCAAATATGATAGAGTCGAAAATAAAGTCTTTCGCAATGAACGCCCCTATCGCAAAAACGAAAATGGAAATTACAGATTTGATAATATGCCACCTCAGGGTTTCCAGATGGTCGAGGAACGACATTTCTGCTTTTGGCTCTTTCCTCTTGCTTTTTTTTGTTGTTTGTTCTTCGATGCTGGCTTGTTCTGACATATTTCAGGCGATAATTTGGTCTGATTGGTTATTCAAAAATTCGCACAAATATAGCTTATATTCCTGTTTCAATTGTTTCCCATCTCTTAATTTTACTTAAAAGCGACCCAAAAGTATTTAAATTCAATCACGAGCGTTGCGTTTTGAATGATATTTTATTTACCTTCGGGAACCTTAAAATAAATTACGAATTAATATATTGATCTGAAAAGAGGTCTTTTTTATATGGGAACAGAGTTAACATTGTCAGAACATCTCCAAAAATATTTTGGGTTCGATCGTTTTAAAGGCCAGCAGGAGGATGTGATCAAAAGTGTATTGAAAGGCCACGATACATTCGTATTAATGCCCACAGGAGGAGGAAAGTCATTGTGCTACCAATTACCGGCACTTATCATGGAAGGCACAGCCATCATTATTTCTCCTTTAATTGCTTTAATGAAAAATCAGGTTGATTCAATCCGAAGTTTTGGTACTGAAGACGGAATTGCACATTTCTTAAACTCATCGCTTAACAAGGCGGCTGCCCAAAAAGTACGCGACGACGTGACCAGCGGGAAAACAAAGTTATTGTATGTTGCTCCTGAAAGTTTGACGAAAGAAGACAACATCGAATTCCTGAAAAACATCAAAATATCATTTTATGCCATCGACGAAGCGCATTGTATTTCGGAATGGGGACATGATTTCAGGCCTGAATACAGGCGGATCAAACCCATTGTTTCCGAAATAGGGGCAGCCCCATTGATGGCGCTTACTGCTACGGCAACAGCCAAGGTTCAGCACGATATACAGAAAACACTCGGAATGCTCAATGCCGATGTTTACAAGGCGTCGTTCAATCGTCCGAACCTGTATTACGAAGTAAAGCCAAAGTCAAAACCCGAATCACAGATCATCAAGTTCATCAAAGAGAACGAAGGAAAATCAGGAATTATATACTGTTTGAGCAGAAAGAGGGTAGAAGAGCTTACCCAAACGCTGGTCGTAAATAATATAAAAGCTTTGCCATATCATGCCGGAATGGATTCGGCAACCCGATCGGGCAATCAGGATAAATTTCTGATGGAAGATGCCGACGTGATCGTTGCTACCATCGCGTTTGGAATGGGGATCGACAAGCCGGACGTTCGTTTTGTGATCCATTACGACATTCCAAAAAGTCTGGAAGGTTATTACCAGGAGACAGGCCGTGCCGGACGTGACGGCGGCGAAGGAAAATGTATTACGCTTTATTCGGCAAAAGACATTCAGAAACTTGAAAAATTTATGCAGGGCAAACCGGTGGCCGAACAGGAAATCGGACGTCAATTGTTGCTCGATACCGCATCTTATGCCGAATCAGCCATTTGCCGGCGCATTATACTGCTGAATTATTTTGGCGAAAAGCTGGAAGAACCTTGCGGAAACTGCGACAACTGCCTGAACCCAAAAGAACAGATTGAAGCAAAAGATGAAATTTGCCGTGCACTTCAGGCAATTATTGAAGTAAAAGAAAATTACAAGGCTGAACACCTTTCGGATATACTGACAGGTAAAAAGACGGCTGCTGTTAAGTCGTTCCGCCATTACGAACTCGAAGCCTTCGGCTCAGGAAACGATCACGGTGAAAAATTCTGGAATGCAGTTTTCAGGCAGAGTATGATTGCCGGCTATATTACCAAAGACATTGAAAACTACGGTTTGCTGAAAATGACCAAAAAGGGATACGACTTCCTGGAAAAACCGTACGACTTTTTGCTGGTTCGCAACCACGATTACGATGCAATTGAAGAGGAAGCCAATGCAGCGGCTGCTCAGGCAAGTGGTTCAGGCGATCCGGAATTATTCGCCATGCTGAAAGACCTTCGGAAAAAGATTTCGAAAAAACTAAACCTGCCCCCTTTTGTGATCTTTCAGGATCCATCGCTTTCTGATATGGCCCTTCAGTATCCTACTACCATCAATGAATTAAAATTTATACAGGGAGTTGGCGAAGGAAAAGCAAAAAGATATGGGAAAGAGTTCGTAGAACTGATTAAACTGTATGTTGAGGAGAACGAGATAGAAAGACTGCAGGACTTTGTTGTGAAGAGCGTTGCCAACAAATCAAAAATAAAAGTAGGCATCATTCAAAGCATCGACAGAAAGATATCTCTTGATGATATTGCTGATTCGATCGGCATTGATTTCAAGGAACTGATTTCCGAAATTGAAGTGATAGTTAACTCAGGCACTAAAATCAACATTGACTATTACATCGATGATATTATGGACGAAGACCGTCAGGAAGAAATATTCGAGTATTTCAGGGGCTCACATGATGATGACATAGGCCTTGCTCTCAAAGGGCTTGGAGAAAACGATTATACAGAAGAGGATATCCGGTTGATGCGAATCCGGTTTTTGTCGGAAATGGGGAATTGAAGAAGACCGAAGACCGGAGACCAAAGTCTGGAGACCGGAGAGCGAAGTCGGGAGTTGCAAGATGCGGCGACAAGGCGACGAGGCGAAAAGCGCCTTTAGGTGCGAAATATTTATAGAAAAACAAGGAATCGATGGAAACCCGTCCGTGGAAATGCGCCAATCCAAGCGGCAATCACGTTTCGGACGGAAAGGGAAATTGGAAATAAATTCAATTGGGCTCCATGAACAGAATAAAAAAATCCTGATAAGGTTTGAAAACCTTGTCAGGATTTTTTTTTTGCAGAAGCATCTGAAAGCCTAGAAATAATGTGGTTTCGTGTATTTCCTTTTGTAAATATTGAAATCATAACCTACCAAAACTTCGTATGTTCCGACCTGGTATTTGCGAATGTCGGAGATGACGGAATAATCGGCTGCAAAACCGATCCTGATGTTATTCCTGAAGGAATACTGTCCGGAAAAGCAGACGGTACCGTTGGTGCGTAAATTAAGTCCAAACTGAAGATCGTTCGGTAAATATACGATTGCTGATGCATCGGCATATACCGGTTTCCCAATGGTGGCTGCTATAAGCAGGTTTGGTCGCAAAAAGACAGTTCTGTTGAACCCGAAAACATAACCTGCCGACAAAAATGCTGTCTTGAAATCGTACAACGATGAATAATTGGTACGGACTACACTGAAACTATTGTTAATAATCTCAGGTATTGACAAGCCGATGTAATAATCCTCGGTAAAGAAAACGGTTCCTATGCCGAAAGTGGTCATGTAATACATGCGTATATCCGACATGAATTCGGAATCAGGAATACCATCAGGATAAAGCTGATAATCAAGCAGGTTGTTGTCTAAATTTACAATCCCTGCCCTCAGCCCAAAGCGCAAATAATGGTTCAAATCCGTGCGCACCTGAAACGAATAATCACCTGTCAGGAAAAGCCGTTTTTCCCGACCCACATTCTGCCGCTTAATGCTGGCGCCAAATCCGCTTCGCTGGTCTTTGATGGGTGAATAATAGCCAAGATATTGCGTAAGTTCAGCACCATGAATGCCCACGTAGTTTGTTTTTGTTGAAACCAGTGCACCTGCTTTGTCCCAGATACCAACATAGGCCGGATTAATTGTATGCATGTTCGTTACGTATTGCAACGACCATGGATGAAAATTATCCTGGGCCTTTAGCTTCTGTTCGAAAACAGAGCAAAAGACCAGTAATACTATCAGGCGGTATGTTAATCTGCGAATCATTAAATCAATTGTTCCTTATTCGTTATTTCTTATTCGATATTCCTTATTTTTTCCTCTTCCCATTTCCCCATTCCCTGCCTGCGGCTGGCAGGCGTCCGAAACATGATTTTCCGTTGAAAAACATTCCTGCGCGGACGGGTTGTTGTTATTTTCATCTTCAATCCGTCTGCTTCAGCAGACAGCCTGTCCCGATTTTTATCGGGAGCAAAGGATATTGCTTTTGCAAAGATCAATCATTCATTTCATGGCAAATATCCTTTGCCGTTGCCTTTAGGCAACGGATCGGGAATTGCGCTGTGTCACCCGTCATTGCC
>JAIBEZ010000097.1 GCA_019459485.1 Prolixibacteraceae bacterium | reverse complement strand
GACCCTGGTCGCGAGTTTCAGTTCCTGTGTACAAACCGTCGAACATTTTGGGTTCGGTTTCGAGGTTGAAGCCGTTCCCCTGAAAATGATCGTACCAGTTCGGGTATTTGATCACCACTTTGATTTTTGGATTCACTTTTTTTGCCGCATCAATTACCAGTTCACGGGCAGCCTGTGTCATAAGGGTGAGCCGGTATTCAGTCCAGCTTTTCGTGCCTTTTGCTTTGATGCACAACTCACATTTACAAGTTGTGAAAAAGAAATCGTCGAGAATCAGTTCGTCAAAATGTCTGGCTGTGAACTCCACTATTTCCTTCACCTTTTTTCGGTGCTCCGGATTGGTGTAGCAAAATGTTTCGAAGTTGTTGCTTTCGTTCACAGTCAGGGTAATACCTCCGGCAGTCTGAACGCCGCGGTCTTCGAAGAATTTCTTGGCTTTGATCAAAGTTGTTTCATCCACAATCAACAAATCGCGGTGGGTTTCAAGGTAGATTTTATCAACATGTACCTGTCTCGTAACTTCGTCCCAAATTGGTTCGATGTAACTAAGATCACCCATTTTAGCCGTTTCGTAGGAGCGCGAATAAACTGCTACTTTAAAATTTTTGTATGGTTCACCTGCTATTATTGATGAGATTGTGAGCAACAGCACTGCCATAGTACAAAATGTTTTCTTTGTTGAAATCATAGCTTCTTTTCTTACTTTTCAACAAATCCGGCCAGTGCATAAACCAGCGCTCCCTGCCAGTTGATGGCTATTTCGTTGGTTCGGTAGTCTTCCTCTTCGTCCTTCCAGCCGGTTGCCGAATGACCTCCGCCAACAATGTAGCCTGGCCACGGTTCAACTTCGTTGTCCGATCCTGAACGACGGTCGTGCGGTTTCATTGCAGGGTTAATTCCCAATCCGGTTACATAAGAGCGGTTGTAGTAATTGCGCCCAAAAATATGCGCAATCGCATCATGCGAAGCCTGAATGTAAGATTTATCAGGAGATATTTTGTTGGCAACCTGAAGGTTAAGCACCTGACGGGCAATGGTTCCGTTGCAGCCCCAATAATACCTTATCAACGGTCGTCCGTAAACATCGGAATTTGCATTTTTTACGATTGAATTTGCACCTTCCACAATATTTTTTTGAATGGCTTTTAAAATTTCAGGATTCTTTCCTGATTTTTTGGAAAGGGCATATTGAAACATTCCTAAATTCGAAACATCGCCCCAGTCCCAATCTTCGTCGATTTTGAAATCCATTTTAGTGGCCTGTTCTTCAAAATCTTTCAGGAAAGAAGCATCGCCGGTGGTTTCCCACATTTCTACAGCGGCCCAAAGCCGGTCGTCGGGGTCAGAGGTTTGGTAGCCTCCGGTTTTAAATTCACCCTGTACAAAATTTTTATCTTCAGGATTTTCTTTCAGGA
Organism: Prolixibacteraceae bacterium; assembly: GCA_019459485.1. Lineage (GTDB taxonomy): Bacteria > Bacteroidota > Bacteroidia > Bacteroidales > Prolixibacteraceae > Aquipluma. Next base: position 7,139 of record JAIBEZ010000097.1, on the reverse strand, counting down.
ATTTGTAACTCAATTTAGCCGCTGCAAGGCATTTTTGAGAATAAGCTTTGTCGTATGGTTCGAAATAACGCGCTGCCTGCGCCATCATGGCCACAAAATCGGCAACCGCTGCCGAACTCCATTCCGTGAAATATCTTTTTTGCTTGTCATCTACCGGTTTGCAGAAAGGTTCGAAATTCTTCGCAGTTAATTTATGTGCCACTTTTCCTGACCCATCGGTGTATTGCATGGTCAGCAACCAGTCTGTTTCCCATTTCATTTCTTTCAGGAAATCGGGATAACCTTTTGCCGTTTCGGGCAGGTCGAGTGCGAATTTCTTCAAATTATCCTGAAACTGATCCCATGCCATAAACATTATTCCCACTGTTACTCCTGCGTTTACCACATATTTTCCGTAGTCGCCTGCATCGTGCCAGCCACCGGTTCCATCGCGACGTACGCCTGGTTTGCCCTGATAATCTTCGTAACCATCTTCCAGATGACAGGCTTCGTTGGCAAAATGGTGGCCGTTGTGCGTTCCTGAAACTGCCGTACCGCAGCGCCACAAATAGAACCCGCGCATACTGGTATAAAATGCCTGATTGTAAACTTTTGGAGATATCTCGAACTCAACGGATTTTGTTCCTTCCGCTGTTTCGAGGTAATATTTACCATTTTCAATCACCGAAGAGAAATCGGCTACTGCAACATTTTGGTTTACGTCTTTCTGGAAAACAGGCTTTGAAACCTCGCCTTTTAATACAACCGACTTATCGGAAACCTTTTTGATTACGAAGGATTTGGTTTCGCCAACGATTGAGGCTTTTTTAGATTGCTGGGGCAGAAAACCCAGTGAATTCAATTGTACACTTTGCGTTTGACCTGTTGCTATAAAATAACCGAGTAGAAAAAAAATGAAGGAAATTAGAAAAGTTGGTCTCATGGTGAATAGGTTTTAAGTTTGTGTTTATTGTAGATGTTACAATATGAAGTAAAACTAATACAATGTTCGAATATATTTTCTCCTTCAACTTAAAAAGATCAACCTTTTTATATCATAAATCAATCAAACCTTTTAAACCAGTTCCACTGTCACTTTCTTAAAGAAACGGGTTTCGAGCAATCGTACAATTCGTCTGACAACCGACTTGCGAATTTCAAGTTCAACAGGCTGGTCAGGATCCTGGTGCGCCCAGTTGATGCGGGTTCCAACGATGATGTGAATGTCGTCGTGCTGTGTCAGGAGTTTAACAACTTCTTCCGGCGGACTATCTTCCAGTCGCATATCGGTGGTGTAACTTTCAAGAATTTCCTCCACGCGCCCCAAAGTCAGAATCCCTTCAGTAACGATTTCAAACCCTTCCATTTTGGCTGCGGGGGGCAATGTTTTCTCCGAAAAGCGGTGCTGAATATCAATTTCAAGATCCAGTTCGCGGGCAATGATTTCAGCAGTTGTTCCACCGCAAATAATTTTCTTTCCCGGAAATTCCTGAATTTTCTTTACGAATTCTGCATCCTTAATTTTATAAAATGGAGGTCCGGTAATCAGCATAAAACGGCGGGCCTGCCTGAAATAAACAACTCCGCAACTGGCGTCATCGCGCATTTCGAATCCATCATTCATCGAAGCCTGGTTCAGGATTTTACGGGCCAGTTTGGTTGCCGAGATTTCATATTCGCGGGCAATCTGGCTTTCCGCAAATTTTTCAATGTTATCCAGTTCCCATCCCGCAGGGTAACGTTTGCTTCCCAAACCTGACTGCACTATACCATCGGTCATGAATATAATCCGGTCTTCAAGTATGGGCGAAAACTCTCTGATCCGAAGTATTTTGCCTGCATTTTCCTCTCCTCTGATCGGAATTTGAGATTCTTTTGGATTAAAAACCTGCCCCCTCCTGAAAATTACCGAGCGTGGATTGTCGTAATTGATGATCCGTACCTGACCGGCATCTTCAATTTCGATAATGGTAAAAGTGGCGTAACTTTCTTTGCCGTCCCTGCTTTTAGGCAGTGCACGCATGAAAATATTGGCAGCAACTTCAGGTTTTGTATGGAACGAGGCGTAGTTCAATGCCATAGAAGCGGTTAAGGTCGCCAGTACATTGGCTTTTACCCCATGACCAATTCCATCTGAAAGTACCAGAATCGTTCGTCCTTCGGCACTGATTAGCCTTGAATGGAAAACATCGCCGCAAACAACCTGTCCGTGGTGGTTGAGCTGATGTAAGTCAACTTCTATGTGGTATTCGGCCATTTTAAAAAAGGTTTCAAGTTCCAGGTTTCAAGTTCCAAGTGTCGCCCTGTCCATTTATTATTAGGCATTTGTTGTTATCTTCTTATTCGCTATTGGATATTCAATATTGGAAATTGGTTATTTGAATTTCCCTTCTTTTACTCGTTGGGAGGCTCTTACTCATCCTCTCCGTATTGGTATGATTCGATGATTGAATTAAGCAATTCTTCCGTCAGGGAAGCATTGTCGCCAAGCAGGAATGCGATTTTCTGAACGGTTTCCAGATTTTGCCTGTTCACGCGTTGTGCACGGCTGATAATTTCTTCGCGCACCAGCGACGGAGCCGACATATCGCGCAGTAATGCCCCAACTACCCGGTGTTTATAAATAGTGATTACCGAAATGTGCAGCAGTTTATTCTGGATTTTCAGGTCGCGCTCGATCATATTTTCTCCTGAAATCATGGCTGAGGAGAACATCTTGAAGATAACATCCGGAACCAGTTCTTTCAGGTCGGCACCGTGTAAACCCGGAATCGTTTCGTAAAGTTCCTCTATTTCGGGGCCAAACATTTTTGCAAAACCTTCGTTCGAGTCAATCACTTTAAACTCGCTGTCGATAATAATAATCCCCGCCCTGATTTTGTGCATCATGGCCGAAGCTATCACGGTAGCTTCGCGGGCTTTTTCAAGTTTACGTTCCGCTTTTTTGCGTTCGGTAATGTCGAAAATTGACCCCACAATTCCTGCAATTTCGCCCTGATTGTTGCGAATAACTGCTTTGTTGAAAACCACATCGTGCACCACTCCGGAAGCATCGCGGAATTTCGCTTCATAATTCTGGTCGCCCGGGCTGTCAAACAATTCCTGATCGCGTTTCGAATAAATCTCAGCGATCTCAAATGGCTGAATATCGAAAACCGTTTTCCCGATAATTTGAGATTTGGGCAATCCCAAAAGTTTTTCCTGGGCCAGGTTGCAGGCTTTGTAAATGCCATTCAAGTCGCGGTAAAATATCGGAATGGGTAATGCATCAATGATTTTCTGATGCAATTCAGGATCGTCAATGAATCCCTGGTTGAAAGATTTTTCTTCGTAAATCATAGTGTGTGAATTTCGAACTTAAATTACGAATCTAATCTGAATATTCAATTTTATTTTACAATTTCTGAAATCACAACAATTATAGCTGAAGTTCGATTTCTGACCCCTTCAAATTCCTTCTCTATAACCATTTTAAATAAGCCTCAATCCTGATTTTGATCACAGGTATTCGGTAATTTTTTCTGAAATTTGCCGCAAACCCATTTAAAAATCACAATGAAGCTGAAAGATATCGCCGCTGTTTTAAATGCCACAATATCGTGCGGAACCGATAAACTCGATCAAGAGGTGGAGATGGGATACAGTTCCGACCTGATGAGCGATGTACTGACCCTTGATACTGACAATCTGGTTCTTCTGACTGGCATGGTCAACCTTCAGGCAATCCGTACAGCCGAAATGGCCGATATTCGCGCCATCGTATTTGTTCGAAACAAAAAGGCCAATCAACCAATGCTCGATCTGGCCCGTGAAAACGGAATGTGTATCCTCGAATCACCGTATTCGCTTTTTAAATCGAGTGGCCTTTTATTTCAGGCCGGACTAAAGCCAATTTACTAATTTACGATTATACTATTTACAATTTACGATTTTCGGATCGAACAAGAAATTGATAATTAAATGAAGCAAATTGAATGACAATGGATAACAGGAAAAAATACAATTCTCAATTTCGAATAACCAATAACCAAGATTAGACCTGGAACTTTAAACCTGAAACTTGAAACTAACTTTTTCCATACAAGGAGGCGATTTTACACATGCCGGGCATCCGTCGAGCGAAGTGAAAAAGGTGTTGAAGCAATTGGACATTGATGGAAAAACAATTAAAAATATTGTGATTGCATTGTACGAGGCAGAAGTGAACGTGGTGGCACATGCCTGGATGGGAACTGTTTCTGTTGACATAGAAGAGAACAAAATCACGATTTGGGTGACCGATGAAGGACCGGGTATTGCCGACATTGAGTTGGCCATGCAGGCCGGGTTTTCAACGGCGAGCAAAGAGGTTCGCGAGATGGGTTTTGGCGCGGGAATGGGCTTGCCCAACATGAAAAAAAATACAGACGAATTACAGATTGAATCGGAAGTGGGAATAGGTACAAAGGTTAAAATGGTAAATTATTTCTCATGAGCGGATTACCCAATTACCACGCGTTAAAAGTTGATGCCGCCAAATGCATCGGGTGTACGCACTGCATGAAGGCTTGTCCTACCGAAGCCATTCGGGTGATTGACGGGTTGGCTGTTATCGACCACGAACGTTGCGTTGACTGCGGCCAGTGCCATCGTTCCTGTCCAACCCGCGCATTTTATGTGGAGCAGGACGATCTGGCAAAAATTAAAGCTTTCAAATACCGTGTGATCCTTTTCCCATCCATCATGATTGGTCAGTTTCCGGAGAAATACAACGAAACACAGATATACAGCGGCTTGAAAAAAGTTGGATTTACCCATGTTTTCGAGGTAGAACAACCGATTCAACTACTGATAGATTCAGTGAACGAATATCTCAGGAACGAAGAAAATCCCAAACCTGCAATTTCCACCTATTGTCCGGCCGTGGTCCGGCTTATTCAGGGGCGGTATCCGTCGCTTAGCGAAAATCTTATTCTACGGAAAGCCCCGCACGATCTTGCTGCCCATTTTGCAATTGAACGTTTGCTGCTCGAAGGTGCCCAACGGGATGAAATCGGCCTTTTTTATGCGACTCCCTGCATCGCCAAAATTGCTTCGGTAAAAAGTCCGGTAGGAGAGCGCGAGTCGATTGTGGATGGAATTGTTAATATGAACCATTTGTACAATGAAGTCATGAAAGTGATTTCGGAAGTTGAAGTCGAAGACAATTCGGTGCAGCGCCAAAACCTTTCGGAAGAGGGAATTTTGTGGAGCCTGACACGAGGAGAGTCTCGTCATTTTGGTTCCAGAAGTATTGCCATTGATGGGATTCACAATGTTGTGAGGTTTCTGGAAAGGCTTGAAAACGATCAGGTGAAGGGAGTCGATTTTCTGGAACTTCGCGCCTGCGACCAAAGCTGTGCCGGTGGAATTTTGCTTACCGGAAACCGGTTTCTGACGGTTGAAAAGCTTGAACGAAGGGCAAAACGCTATCCTTCAGCAAAAGATATTTCAGAATCGACGATCAGGGTTAACATTGAAGAATTGAAACAAAAGCTTGTCATCGATTCCATCAGCCCGAAACCGCTTTTCATCTTTGGAAAGGATCGGGTGAAAGCGATGGACAAAATGACCAGGGCACAACGAATTGTGTGTTCTTTGCCGGGTATAGATTGCGGGGCTTGCGGAGCGCCCAACTGCCATGCCCTTGCAGAAGACATGGTGAACCGAAAGGCAAAAATGTCGGATTGCATTTTCCTGCAGCAGATGTGGGAAGACGAGGGAAAGATTACGGCCGGAAAAGCGCACCTGAATGTGCAAAAGAAATGGGGAACAGATAGATTTAAAGCAGATTGTAACAAAAGAGGACGACGAAATGAAGGTTTCTGAAATTGTTGAAAAACTAGATTTAAAAGTGTATTCGGGCAAAAAAGGTCTGGATCGCGAAATTTCGGGCGGATATGTTTCCGACCTGTTGAGTGATGTAATGGGAAATGCCCGCGAAGGCGAGGTCTGGATTACCTTGCAGGTGCACCATAATGTGATGGCCATCGCTTCGCTGAAAGATTTGGCCGCTGTAATTCTGGTGAACGACCTTGAACCGCAGGAAAATACTGTCAGGCATTCCGACGATGAAAATATTCCGGTATTGGGAACCAACCTCTCGACATTCGAAATTGCGGGAAAACTGTATCAACTATTTAATCAGTAAGTTATGAGATCGTTCAGGACTGATCTTCATATCCACACGGTTTTGTCGCCCTGTGGCGATCTGGAAATGAGTCCTGCGCGCATCGTTTCGCTTGCTATAAAACACGGTTTAGACATCATTGGGATTACGGATCACAACTCGACCAAACAATGCGAATTGGTTTGGAAACTGGGTAAACGATTGGGTTTGACGGTCATTCCCGGATGTGAAATGACTTCCCGCGAAGAAGTTCACTGCCTCGGTTTGTTCGAAGATTTTGATGCTTTGAAGGAATTTCAAAACTTTTTGGACCTGCATCTCACAATCATTCCAAATAAGCCATCCTTGTTCGGTTATCAGGCAGTGGTTGATGAGGACGATTATATTCTGGAAGAACAGGCCAACTATCTTGGCGCGTCATTGGATGTGAGTGTAGAAGAAGTGGAGCAAAAAGTACACGAACTCTCCGGAATTTTTATCCCGGCGCACATCGACCGGCCGCGTAACAGCTTGTACAGTCAGCTGGGATTTTTCCCTCCTGAATTAAAAGTGGATGCCCTTCAGATTTCGAAATTCGCCAATGAAAAAATCGTTCGCGAAAAATTCAATATCAATTCGGAAATCACTTTGGTGAAATTCTCGGATGCCCATTATCCTGAAGATCTTGGGAAAACCTATACTATTTTCGAAATGGAAGAACCCACATTTACCGAAATAAGGAAGGCGTTGTTGCGGAAGGATGAGAGGAGTGTGAGAATTCCGTAGTGAAAGTTGGCAGTCACAGAAAGCAGTATTCAAAGCCAACCTGGAATTTTGAACCTGAAACTTGGAACTAATTCGAATGAAAGACCTTTCACTCCATATTCTCGACATTGTCCAGAACTCAATCCGGGCAAAAGCTACGCTGATTGGGATAGAAATCGCTGAACATCCCAACGAAAATCAACTGATTATTACCATTACCGATGATGGAACCGGTATGAGCCAGGAGCAACTTCAGCGCGCCATTGAT
>JAIBEZ010000104.1 GCA_019459485.1 Prolixibacteraceae bacterium | reverse complement strand
TTGATTTTCGCCAGAATTTTTTTCCGAAAATTTCAGCAACATTCTCACTTTGAGGCGCTTTTACAACATCACTGTTCAACAAGCCAATCTTACCCCAGGAAGACAAGTGTTTAAAGTGCATTCCGAAATTGGAATTTTTATCGGGTTGAGAATTAAAAAACAGCTCGCCATAAGGAGTCGTGTAATTTCCAAAACCGAGTTTCAACAGACCCATCTCCATTTCAGGCTTGGGTTCGCCAACCATTTTAGCGGCGGCAACCGGCACAACATCAAAAGTCGAGAAAACCGGCTTGCTGTAAATCGAATAATCGAAAACCGGAGCTTCCGGCTGTTCTGTTTTTATCTTAGGAATATCGTTTATTTTTTCAACTTCAGAAATGACAGGCTGATAGGCTTTCACAACCTCTACCTCCTGTTTGATTCTGGTAGTATCTTTTTGTGCCACTGCGTTCAATGATCCGAATGTCACCGACACTATCAACAGCGTTATACTGAATGTTTTCCTGATCTTCATGAGATTGATCTTTTATATCGTTTTTGTTTCCTGACAATACTAATTATTTCCTTTGATGTTGATTTCAAGAGGCTTTGGCTCATTTTTGGTCTGGCTGGCTTCATTGGCTTCAATCAGTTGCAATTTCTGGCGGGCAGTTTCCATGATCCCATCGTTTGGTTCAGGATAATTTTCCTCGATGCTCTTCAGTGTATGTTTTGCCTGAAATTCGTCGCCATTTTTCAGATAAATATCCGACAACAAAATGAAACTTTTGGCCAACCAAAACTGATGGGGTGAATTCTTGTCAATGAAGTCCAGAATCTCTTTTTCAGCTTCCTGAAGCTTTTGTTTCCCGAAGAGAATATCGGCTACCAGAAATTTCGCTTCGGCGCCTTCAGCAGAATTGGTATCGGCTGAAAGCCTTGTTAAAATCGGCAAAGCTTTGTCTTTGTCACCGGTTCTGTAATAAGATAAAGCCAGCATGTAATTCGTTTCGCGTTTCAGAATATCAGAAACTTTTTCGGTTAAAAGAACACGATTGGCCGCATCGATACAAGCCGAATAATTTGCCAGTCTGAACTGACTGCGCATTATCCCGGTTTGAGCGCTCTGCGCGTTATTTCCGGAACCGGATAAACTGGCAAGTCTTTCAAAATGAGAAAGCGCCTGCGTGTAATTTTCGGCATTGTATTGCAGGCCGCCTGCTTTTAACAAAGCGGTTTCCGTAAAACCATTTCCAGGCTGGGCAATCACATATTCATATTCCTGCAACGCTTTCGAGGCTTCCTCAGCGTTGTACAAAATTTCTCCCAGATAAAAATGCGAATTCAGCGAAAAACTGCCTCGCGGAAACTGGTTGAGGTATCGTTCGAGTTGCTGACGGGCTTTTGGATCGCGGGCCATGTATAACTTTTCGGCAGCACGATAGGTAAGCGAATCCTGTTCGCTTACCGAAACCTGAACTCCGTTTCCCAACTTGCCGGTGTAAGCAAAGTAAGCATCCACATCGTTTAACTCAATGTAATTGTTTTTAATTCCGGTAAGTGCTGCCTGTGTTTCGGGACTGTTGGGCGAGCGGTCGATTACTTGTTTGTAATATCCTATTGAAGTGTTGTACTCGTTCAAATTGTAATAAACCAGACCAAGCTGAACCAGCGCTCTGTTCATGAAACTGCTTTGCGGAAATTTACTGATCAGGTCCTTGTAATATCCAATGGCTGGCTGCGGTTGATTTGCCCGCTCATAAGTACGGCCCAGTTCGTAAAGTGCATCATCATGATAAGATGATTTTGGATTATTCTGAACAAGTGCTTGTAATGACGATATTTTTGCCTGGTTATCGCGCTGCAAACCAAGGCAAATAGCTTTCTGGAAAAGTGCATAATCGGCGTCATACAAATTCATCCGGGCCGATTTGTCGTAATTGGCAATGGCTTCGGTATAATTGCGGTTCAGGAAATAACAATCGCCCAAACGATTGCTGGCATCAGCCACTTTTTCGCTACGTGCACTTCCTTCAAGGTTTAAATATTTCCTGAAAAAGTCGGAAGCATTCGAATAATCCTTCAGTTGAAAATACGAATAGGCCAAATTGTAATGAGCCAGTTTGTATTCCGGAAGAGAAAATGCACCAACTGATTTCATGAAGCCATTGTATCCCGAAACCGCATTGTTGAAATTCCCGAGGCGGTAGTTTGCTTCGGCTTTCCAGTACAATGACAACGAACGGTAACTCTTGTCAAAATCACCGGCATCGAGCGACTTGTCAAAGCTTTCGATTGCTCCTGAATAATCCAGGTTGTTGAAACTTTCCAGTGCACGGAAATAGGCAACACGCTGATAAGCCTTTTTTACCGATGGGCTTTTGACTTTAATATTTTCGATTGAAGCCATTGCGTCGCGGTAATTGCTGGTACTCATGTAAACTTTCACCAGATAATCGTATGCAACATCGTTTCGCTCCGAGTTTGGATACAGGGAAATGTATTTGTCGAATGCCTTGATGGTTTCGTTAAATGGCGAGTACGATAACTCGTAAGTAATTTTGGCATAATTAAACAGAGCGTCTTCCTTTATTTTAGCATCGAAATCGAATTCCGAAGCAGCCTGAAAAGCTTGCCTTGCTTTATTTTTATCGTTGGCAACCACATAAGACGCGGCCAGATGATAATAAGCATTTTGTGCCAGTTCGTCTTTTCCTTTCGATGCGATTTCGAGATGCGGAATTGCTTTGGCCTCCTGGCTATCCAGGTAATAGCAATATCCAAGCATGTAATTTTCTTCGCGCCCGCGGTTGTTTTTATCCGAAAGATAGAATTCCAAAAACTCGATGGCCTCTTTAAACTGGCGAAGATGAAAATACGAACTACCCAGAATACGTGCAAGTTCAGGTTGCTGGTCAGCGGAAACTGTATTTATAAGCGGAGCAGTATATTTAACTACCTCGCTGTATTTTCCCTGCTTGTAATAAATCTGGCTGATGTAAAAAGGAATCACCTTTTCAAAAACCGGGTTCTTCTGCAATTTCAGGAACTCCTGAAGCGCCGATTCGTAATTTCCTTTCAAATAATGAATATGTCCCCAGTAATATTGTGCCGGAGCTGCATACAAAGAATTTCCCTCTTTTATCTCAAAAAAATCCAGGGCTGCAGCATCCATTTTTTCGAGTTCAAAATTTGCGTATCCACGCATATAATAAAAATGGGCAAGTTCGTCCTTGCTCAGCTTGCTTTTATCGAAACCATCAAAAGACTTCAGAACGGCAGCAAACTTTCGTTTATCGAAATTATAAATCGCCAGTTCAAACAATGCTCTGTTCCTGAAAGAGCTTTCAGGAAACTGGTTCATAAAATCTGCAATCTGCCCGTCCGCATTTCTGTTATCGAGTTTTAACCCGCACAATGCCTTGTAAAACATTGCTTCGGCCCTGACCTCCGAATTTTCGTCGGCCTCTTTGGCAATCCGATCAAACTGATTGATTGCCGACACATAATTCCGGGCGATGTAAAGCTCTTTGGCTTTCTGAATATCCTGACTTGGAGATTGATAATAAACTGTATTTTGTGCAGTAAGAAGGATCGGCATAATTGCAACCCAAAATAGGATAAGAATAAACCTGTAAGTCTTCATTGTATATTCGGGTATTAGAATAAATCAGATAAATTGTAAAATTATCAATCAAATTCGACATGGACACACAAATTGTACCATTTCTAAACAAAAACTGATAATTAGGCTCTATTAGTATTTGGTTGGATAAAAAAAATTAGTTTTGCAAACATACCAATCCGTATTGCCATGTCAGAAGAAAACATCATAGAACTCATTAATGCAGACATTGTTCAACGCGATCACGTGGTACTTTCAGACATTAGTCTGGAAATAAAAACCGGCGAATTTGTTTACATGATCGGGAAAGTTGGCAGCGGAAAATCGAGCCTGATAAAAACGCTGAATGCAGAATTACCGCTGACAAAAGGCGAAGGAACCGTTGCCGGATTCAATCTTGCAGACCTCAAAACCCGCGATATTCCTTTCCTGAGACGAAAGTTAGGCGTCGTATTTCAGGATTTCAGGTTGCTGAGCGACCGCAACGTTTACGACAACCTTTCGTTTGTGCTGAAAGCCACCGACTGGAAAGACGCCACTGAAATTGAAGACCGGGTTTTGGCAGTGCTCGACAAAGTGGCCATGACCAACAAAATAAAATCGATGCCTCACCAGCTGTCAGGCGGAGAGCAGCAAAGGGTAGTAATCGCGAGGGCTTTACTCAATAATCCTGAAATTATTCTGGCCGACGAGCCAACAGGAAACCTCGACCCGCAAACTTCTATTGATCTGCTGCAGATTTTCAAAAACCTGAACGAACAGGGAAAGACAGTTGTAATTGCAACCCACGACTACCCGCTGATCCGCCGCTTCCCGGCACGTATCATTACTGTTGATGATCAGAAAATCTACGAAACTGTGATTACGAAGAAAGAAAAGAGTTCAGGAAATGAGTAATGTATGGAAGTCATTTGGTGGTCATTAATTGTCATTTGGTGGTCATTAATTGTCATTAAAAGTAACTCCGAATTTTAGAAGTCGATTGTTTTTTTAGCTCCGGAGGAGCGAACTATTTGTAGCGTCGAAGAATCAATATGCAAATAACGTCCAAAGCAAAATATTGAACAAAGCATTTAGTGCTTTTGGACGAAATGGGATTTACCTTCACAAATGATTATCTGACTTCTATAAAAACGGCTCATAAACCTTCCTGAGGATTTCTTCCTCATTTTCCCAGCAAAGCTCTTTCGCTGCTATTATCAGATTGTTCTTCCAAACTGCGTTTTTCTCCTGATCAAAAAGCGTCCTTTTGATTGTTTCTGCCAGATCTTTACGCTGATGTGTTTCGGCAATTGCTCCAATTTTGTAGTGTTCAACAATTCTTTTCATCTCCGGAAGGTTCGAAACAAGCACCGGAACTCCTGCCTGAATGTAATCGAACAATTTATTGGGCAAAGCGAAACGGTAATTTAGGCCAAGGTCTTCCTCAAGCGAAATCCCCAAATCAGCCTGTCGGGTAAATTCACTTAATTGACTGATTGGCAACCTGCCCAAAAACTTCACTTTCGCTTCAAGCTGAAGTTCTGCAACCAATTGCTTCAACTGTGCAGTAATATCACCGTCACCTGCAAGCCAAAGTTCCGCACCATCGATGTATATCATTGCACGAATGGCAGCTTCAATTCCGCGACCCAAATTGAGGGCGCCCTGGTAAAGAATAATTTTCGGAGCGTCAGATTTTTTTTGCACTTCCGAAACAATAAAAGCTTTATCAGAGCATGTTGGAAGATTGCGCACCACTTTAAAATCAACCTTGTACAAATCGTGGTAAACTTCTGCAATTGAGTCACAAACCGTATAAGCAGCGCGAACCTTCGGAACAAGCAATTTTTCAAGTCCTATCCATATTCCTTTTACCATCGGACGCCCAAGCAACTCAGGTACTTCTGTAAAATATTCGTGACTATCGTAAACCAAAGGCTTTCGTTTAATGCGACTGGCCAAATAATTGGCAGGCAAAGTATCCAGATCGTTGGCAACCAGCACATCCACTTTGGTTGTCAGTAAAAAGAAGAATAAACGCAGGTTGTATTCGAGGTAAAAAAGCGGTCCTTTCCGAAATAACAATTTCATACGATGGGTTTCGTAAGCACGTTCAATAGGATTGCTTTCAGGCAAAATTCGTCCAATTAAAACAGGTTCAAAACCCATCTTTTGCAGACTGGCCATGACTTTGTGGACACGATTGTCAGTCACCAGATCGTTGATTACGCTGAGCGAAACTTTTTTCAAGGCTTTTCTGTTGGTTCGTAGTGCCAAATTAAACGAAATAGCCCGTTCTTCTGTTATATTTGCCGAAAATAATTCAGATGATCCGCACATACACCAATTTTCCGCTAAAAAAACACAGTACTTTTGGAATCGAAGCCACTTCAAAATATTATTTCGAATTTACTGAAACCGAAGATCTGGCAGTATTTCTGACCAACAACAAACAATGGCAGAACTTGCCAATCCTGATTTTGGGAGAAGGTAGCAACCTGCTGTTCGTGAACAATTTTCCGGGGCTGATCATCAATCCGAATATTCCGGGAATTCGAATCGCACATGAAGACCGTAACAATGTTTGGCTTGAAGTTGGCGCCGGAGTTGTGTGGGACGATCTGGTTGAATATGCCGTTTTCCACAAATGGGGCGGAATTGAAAATTTATCTTTGATACCGGGAAAAGTAGGCGCAGCAGCAGTGCAAAATATTGGCGCTTATGGAATGGAAATCCAGAACCAGATTGAATCGGTCAACGGATTTGATCTGGAAACGCAAACCGAATTCAGTTACGATGCGGTAAACTGTCAATATGCCTACCGAGGCAGTATTTTCAAAAATCAGTTGAAGAACCGTTTTGTAATTACCAGCGTAGTTTTCAAACTCGATAAATTTCCGGAGTTTATACTGAACTACGGCGATTTGAAAACCGAAGTTGAAAAGTTGGGCGGAGTCAGTCTGCGAAATATTCGCCAAGCAGTCATTCGGGTTCGGGAGTCGAAATTGCCCGATCCAAAAGTTATGGGTAATGCCGGGAGTTTTTTCAAAAATCCGATTGTGGAAGCTTCGGCGGCAGAACAACTGCGGAACAACTTTCCAAACTTGCCTCAATATCCGGCAACCGAAGGAAAAACAAAACTGGCAGCCGGTTGGCTGATCGAACAATGCGGATGGAAAGGTTTTCGCCGGGGCGATGCAGGCGTGCACGAAAAACAGGCGCTGGTTCTGGTCAACCATGGAAATGCGACGGGCCGCGAAATCTATGATCTTTCAGAAGAAATTAAACTATCGGTTCAGGAGAAGTTTGGAGTTGAACTGGAACGGGAAGTGAATGTGATCGGGGAAGATTGATCAGTGATTTTCCAATCTGAATCGTTTCATTTAATCCGCCAGCTAATCTAACGAAAAATGTATCTTTGTGCAAAACGCCGAAAAAATGACAACAATAACAGGAACATATTACAATGGTCAACTTAAATTAGAAAGGCCATTTAAAACAAAAAAACCGGTGAAAGTAACCGTAACTTTTGAAGAAGAAATAAATACGCCTCTGAAACTCTCTGATTTCTCGTTTCTTGAAAGTCAGGAATTATTAAAAGATTATAAAGGTTCATTCTCCGATGAAGTTATTGAAGAAAGACGGAATGCTTTATGAAGGTATTTTTTGACACATCGTCTTTGTTTAAGCTTTATCATCATGAGGCTGGAACCGAAGAGTTAATGAGTCTTTTCACAGAGGTTGGAATGGAAGTTATTTATTTGGCAGAAATCACCAAAATAGAATTTAGTTCGGTCGTTTGGAAAAAATGTCGAAAAAATGAAATCAATGAAAATATTGCAAATCAATTGATTGAGAAATTCATTCGCGATTCTGCTAAATTTAAATTCGTGGCAGAGGATCGTTTTTTGCGCCAACATGCACAGGATTTGATTGGGAAACATTGGAAGAAAGGACTGCGAACGTTGGATTCGATTCAATTGGCATCAGCACTGAAAGTGAAAGAACAAGTTGAATTATTTTTAACAGCCGACAAATTACTGTCAGAGATCTCACAAACTGAAGGACTGGCAACAAAATAAAGCGTCATCCCACGCATTTTTGGTTTAAAGACTCACCAGTTGACGCGAAGTCGTCGAACGAATCGCAGACACGTCACTTTTTCCGGCAAACCACCATCCAAAACTTCATGGGCTCCTCGTTTGGCATGTGTTTTACAGGTTCGTTAATTTCCTGGTATTCCACCAATCCGAAGGGCGCAAACTCTTTTTCGATGGCTACCGAATCGTAAAAGAAAACGGTCAAGCCTTTCTCAATCATGTACCGGTTATTGCTTACAAACTTTCCTTTGCCGAAAAGCTTATTCTTATCAGAGGCAACAACAAAAACCATCCATCCACCATCTTGTAGCTGGTCAAGGCATTTCTGCATGATTTTTCTACGATCAGTCTGATTGAATAAATGTAGCAGCGCAAAGCAAAAAATACCGTCGTATTTTTCTTTGTCGAGCGGCATTTTAAGCACCGAACCATGATGAATCGGAAAATCCAGTCCATTCTCACGAGCCAGTTCAATGGCTGTTTTCGAAATTTCGATTCCGGTTACATCCATTCCGCTTTCTAAAAATGGTCTGGCATTGCGCCCAAATCCAACACCCGGAATCAGTACCGTTTTTAAATTGTTTTCGGCGAAAAGTTTACTCGCTTGAATGGCCGAATCTGCTGCTTCGAGTGACCAGCTTGTCCCAATTTTTTGAAATTTATTGTCCCAGAATTCACTCATATTTTGTATGTTTTTACTCCTATAAAAATCATGTCTGTAGTTATTCGTCCATCGGGTTCGGGGTAATCCTGAAGTTTAAGATGGCAGATCTCAAACCCGCTTTCAGCAAACACATTCTCAAGATCGTGTCGGCTGTGATAATTGAAATAGATCTCCGAGTTTCCTGAAAAACTGGTGGTTTCAAATCCGGCTTTGGTTTCGTCGCCTTCCATCGCACTGATATATAAAACTCCTCCTGAATTGAGTTTTTCAGCACAATCGGCAATTAATTTGACCGAATCGGCCTTTGATAAAAATGGCAGACAGAAAGAACACATTACCGCGTCAAATTTTTCAGGAATCGAGGAAATATCACGAACATCCATCACCCTAAAATCAACTTCAGGCATAACCTTTTGCGCAATTTCAATCATTTTTGGAGCGAGATCAATGGCCGTAATATAAGCTTCAGGAAACCGATTTTTCAGCAAACTGGTTACATTTCCCGGACCACAGCCAAGTTCCAGAATTTTTGGGCGATCATTTTTTATGAGATTGCAAAACGCGTCTATCGAATCTGCATATAACTCAATATTCATAAATCTTTCGGCATATTCGGCAGCAAATTCATCAAAACGTTGTACCGAAATATCAAAGTTCTCCATCTCTTAGCTTTCTTCCTTCTCTGATTTTTCGAATTGCTCAATCACTTCTTTGGCCTTTTCGTAATCGACACTTGAAACGAAAATCTTTACCGGTCCGGCGCCTCCACCAACTACATTCCAGGGAGCAAGAACGCCCATTCTTTCGTCTTTGGTAAACGATTCGATTTCTGCATTTTCCAACAAGCTTTTCAGCAACGAGGCTTCCCAGTCATTTCCCTCGAAAACTTCAACCGGGTAAATTTCATTTTCCATAATTCCTGAGTTTAATTGATGTGTATAAATTAATGTGAGCTGATTTTCAGTCCAACAATCGAAATAATCAACGTGCTGATAAAAAACATTCGCCAAAAATCAGACGGTTCTTTAAAAAATACGATGCCCATAATCACTGTTCCAACTGCACCAATTCCTGTCCAAACAGCATAAGCAGTTCCGATCGGAATTGTTAACGATGCTTTGTAAAGTAAAAGCATACTCATCGTCAGGCTCAGTAAAAAGCCAACCAGCCACCAAGCCGATTCTGCTCCTGAAGTTTCCTTCGCTTTTCCGAGGCAACTTGCAAAACCAACCTCGAACAATCCTGCTATTATTAATAAAATCCAGTTCATGCCGTAAAAGTGTGATAATTTTACCCATCTTCAAAACCGAAAGTAGTTCATTCTTTGCTTCTGCCGAATTATATCGATATTTGTTTTTAGTTGCGAATAAAATGGACTCAGGTTATGGCAATCAACTTCAAATATTCATTATGAGAAAGCAATTGTATAAAATAATTTTCGAACACGATACCAAAGCTGGAAGAATCTTTGATATCATCTTGTTATGGCTTATCTTATTTAGTGTTGCAGTTGTTATTATTGAAAGTATTCCGCAATATCACGCCAACTTCTTCTCAGAATTTTACACAATTGAATGGATCTTCACGATTTTGTTTTCAATCGAATATTTGCTCCGGATTTGGAGTTCGCCAAAACCCCTGAAATACATTTTTAGCTTCTGGGGTCTTGTAGATATTTTAGCAATACTTCCGACGTATATTGACTTAATGGTTCCGGGCTATCACTATTTGCTGACTGTCAGAATACTACGATTACTAAGGGTTTTCAGAATATTAAAACTCGTCAGGTTCAACAAAGAAGCAAGAGTGCTAATCGAAGCGATGAAGGGAAGTTCATATAAAATAGGCGTTTTCCTTTTGGCAGTTATCTCAATGGTAACATTATTGGGCACCATGATGTATGTTGTTGAAGGAAGTGAAAATGGTTTTACCAGCATTCCGCAAAGCATTTACTGGGCAATTGTTACAGTTACAACTGTCGGTTTTGGCGACATCGTACCACGAACGGTTTTGGGGCAGATCCTTTCATCCATTGCCATGATTATGGGGTATGCCATCATTGCAGTGCCTACCGGAATAATCACCGTTGAAATGTCAAAAAACAAATCTATAAACATAAAATGTAAAAACTGCAATAACAAGAATCCCGAAGATGCCCAATTTTGCAATCAGTGCGGGGAAAAAATTCAGGAATAATTTGGATATTGTGTACCACTTAAAAAACATTCAACATGCAATCAAAATTCAGAATAATATCAATACTTTTCTCATTTGGCCTGATAATGTTATTTGGATTACTTGGTTTTATTGTTATCAAAATGATGATTTTAAACAATGATTATGGCTTTTGGAAGATTTTCGGAACAATTTTTCTTTCGGGAATGTGTATTGGCGGTTTGATTGCGATAAAGAGATTAGCAAAGACTTTGAAATTTAAGGGAAATAAGATTGAATTCCATTGGATTTTCAGAAACAAAAAAATAGCCTATAACTATTCTGACTTGGTTGGTTTCAATTGGGATACCTTACGCGGACCTGCTGATTATAAGCAGATAAAATTATATTTCAGAGATAAGAAAATATTTGGGTTTTCAGATTTTGAATATGGCAATTTTTACGCATTAGAATCTTTCATTCAAACAAATTTCATGATTTTTAGGTCATATACAAAACAACCTACAGACGAACAGATTGCAGAAGCTTACCAAGAGAGCAAGCGACTAGATAAGATTCAAATAAGGGCGATTATGCTGATAATTTTTAGTTATTGGATACTAATGGGTTTTATAAGTAGATCACTGTATAAAGACTTAATTTCAGGAATTGATTTCCCACAAGGTAAGATTATCTTTTTGAGTATTCTGTTCTCTTTATTTATTTGGACAATTTATAAATTCATAAAGCAGATAATAAGACATAAAAAAATAAGCTATGCATGACATATTAAATAAACGATTGTATTTTAAGTTATTATGCAACATACCTGCCCCTTATCAGCGTTGGTGTCGGTGGATAGGAACGAAGCCCGAACTCCCCAACGTTTCATACATGCAAGTGAGCGCCTAATTAAAGTCAGACGCTCACTTCTCCAAAACATTATCCTTCAGAATACCATTTAATTTGCTGCGAGGCCCGCATAATAATTACAAGAATTACAAACAGCCCGATACTTCCGGCCAGCAAGGCATAATCCTGTAATTGTAAGATGGTAAACAGAAACAAATACAACCCGGTTTGCAAAAGTGTCACCCAGCCTACCATGCGCTTGTCGCGCAAAATCGGAAAAGCGTACCACGAAATTAAAGTTGTCACTGCCACCGCCGAAATCAGGTAAGCCCAATTAAATCCTATTTGCTCTCCGATAGAAGTCAGCAAAGCATAAAACATCAGCAAGGCAAAGGCTACCAGCGAATACTGAAACGGGTGAATCCGGGTTTTACTTTTGATTTCGATAAAAATGAAAATGATGAAATTCAGCGCGATAAACAAAATGGCATATTTCACCGAGCGCATCGATTTCTGGTAATGATCTATCGTGATAAGTAGTTCGACGCCCAATTTTGCCTCGTGCGTGTTGTATTTCTTATCGACCCACTGCTGCGGAAAATTGCGGTTCAGGTGAGTCACGCGCCAGTCTGCGGTGAATCCGCTTGCAGTCACGTTGCGGTTCTCCGGAAGAAATCCGCCCGTAAAACTCGGCTGTGCCCAACCCGATTTCATAGTCACCTCCGAAGTTTTACCCAGCGCTTCAACCGACAGATCTTCAGAACCATTTAAAACCAAATCTATTTCAAAATTAAGTGTTTGTTGCAGGTCAATCGAATCCGCTTTCACGGTTATTCCCGACTGAAACAAATCGGTATCGGCCACGCCGGGATCAACCGTGCATTTTTGACCATTGACAATCAACTCCGGTAAATTCTTGATCCCGCGCATATCCGAAATCCCCATTGTAAAATAAGCCCCCTCCCAATTGTAACGGGCATTCTGAATTTCGAGCTGTGAAACGTCGGGCTGTGCAAATGAGCCTTTCAATTTCAGTTTCCCTTCGTAAACCACCACTTTGTAAATTCCCCGTTTCCGTGTTTCCGGGAACAGTTCGCCATTTATTTTCAGCGATTCAGGCAGAAAATGAGCGACACCATACCTTTCGCTGGTTCCCTGATTGGTTTGTCCGGCTTCCGTCACCGCAAACGGAACGTTCAATACTGGTCCGGCAACAACCTGTTTGCCTCCCCATTGCGCATAAAGCTCATTTTTTACTTTTTCGCTCAGGGCAATTCGCTCCTGAATTAGCTCCTGAATTAAAAACGAGGGGATCAGCAGCAAAATAGCCAGTCCCGAAACGATGATCATCTTCACACTGTAACTGTTCATGAATTGTTGAATTCCTTTTGTTTCCATTTTTTGAATTTTTAAAAGTACTTTGAATTGCAAAGTTTATGAATAAAAAAATTATTGATTGCCAATCAATTTTTCCAATGCCGCAAGGTGCTGACGGAATAAGTTCTTTCCTAGATCAGTAGCCCGGTAAGTTGTGCTTGGTTTCCGGCCAACAAACTGCTTCGAAACAACAATAATTTCTTGCTGCTCCAAAGCTTTCAGGTGGCTGGCCAGATTCCCGTCGGTCAGCTCAAGCAAATCCTTCAGCGCATTAAAATCCAGCGTGTCGTTCACCATCAGTGTCGACATGATTCCAAGCCTAATGCGGCTTTCGAATACTTTCTGAAGATTTGAAATCGGATTTTTCACCAGAGACTATTATTTACAATTTAACTATCTACTATTTGAGTTCCAGGTTTCAGGTTCCAAGTTGGTGCTTTGCAAACTGCGACTTTTCCCGTTCTCCATGTCTTCGGACTTCTGTCTCCCCACTTTCACTGCCAACTGAGACTGAACACTGACACTAATTTTCCATGCTCACGACCGGTCATACCTGTAATACATTACAGTGCCATAAACGATGTGCACCACTCCAAATCCCACGACCCAAAACAGCAACCCGTGATTGATGAAAATTCCGGCAAGAATTCCCAACACGATTTCTGTCAAGCCGAGATAGTGAATCTCACCCAGCGTAAATTTTCCGGCATTTACCAGCGACAAGCCATAAAAAATCAGCATTGCTGAAGCGACCAGTTCGATGTTGTTTCGGAAAACCAGAATAATCGCAAAAATACCGCCAGTAACCAGCGGAATCAGAAGGTGTCCGACCAAACGTTTGGTTGAATTGGTCCAGAAGCGTTGCCCTGCTTTTTTTGCTTTCCGGAAAGAAAAGTAAACAGCTCCCAAAATGGCAAAGCCCAAAACCAGTATGGTATCAATTGCCAGATAAAGCCTGATGTTGGCTGTTGGCGAAGCCCCCAGACTGCGCATGTACTCATCGTATTGCACATGTCCCGAATCAAGAATAATTAACCAGGCAACCGCAGCGCCGATCAAAGCACAGACGCCGGCGAAAACACCTGATAAACCGCTTAACGACAAAAACTTGGAAGATCGTTCCATGATCTCGCGAATGGCCTGAAGATCTTCTTTTGGATTGGCTGAGTTTGTTTTCATTTAAAAGTACTTTGAATTGCAAAGTTATTAATTGAAATTTAAAAAGCAAGAGTTACAGCAAAAAAAATTCCGGCTTCACTCCCCTTTTCAGGAAAATGAATACCGGAATTTCCGAATTTATATTAACCCCTTAAAACTTACAATTTATACCAAATGCAAATCTAAATCAGTCCAAACACATTATGGTATAATGCCGATGAACAGAAATGTTAAGTCCAATCGAGTGTGCGAAGATTGGGCTGTTATATTTCTTCAATCGGTATTATCCGATTTCACGGGTGATTGAAATGGCCGCAATGGTTCCATCTGCAATGGCTGTAGTAATCTGCCTGTACTTTTTGCTGGTCACATCGCCCACGGCAAACACGCCATCAATGTTGGTGCGCTTATCCTCATCCGTTTTGATGTATCCCCACTCATCGAGTTCAAACTGATTGTTGAATATTTCGAGATTGGGTTTCAGCCCAATGAAAACGAAAATACCGTCGGCAGTGATCGTTTTCATCTCTTTGGTTTTCATATCCTCCACTTCAACCATCATTTTGTCGCCGTCTTTTTTAATTGCACGCGGTTCGTGCGATAACAGGAACGAAATTTTTGGATTGGCAAAAGCTTTTTCCTGTGCGGTTTTGTTGGCCTGAAGTTGGTCGAACTGGTGTATGATGGTGATTTTGGAAGCAAACTTCGAAATAAAATCAGCTTCTTCGATGGCCGAATTTCCGCCGCCCACAACAATCACTTCCTTATCGCCAAAATATTTGGCATCGCAGGTAGCGCAATACGAAATTCCTTTTCCGCGGAATTCGACTTCTCCGGGAATGCCCATTTTGTTAGGCGAAGTTCCGGTGGCTACAACAATTCGTTTGGCTCGAATGGTTTCCTGGTTGTCAATTGTAATTTCCTTTTTCAGAAGATCGACTTTTGTAACGTCAACCGCCACTTTATAGGTTGTTCCGCATTGTTTGGTTTGTTCCGACATGTTGTGCCCGAGCAGATATCCGGGCTGTGGGTCAATAAAACCGGGATAGTTCGACACCATGTGGGTGGTCGAAACGTATCCGCCGGGAAGCGCAATATCGATTAAAACTGTATTTATTTTAGCCTGACACAGGTATAATCCTGCGGTCAAACCGCCCGGACCGGCACCCAGAATTGCTACATCAACATCAGTAACAAAAGGTTGCTGCGTGGCCATTATTTGAGTTACTTTTTCTTTACCGAGAATGTGTTTCAGTTCGCGAACAATTTCGGAGCGTTTTACACCACCAGCCAAACGACCGCTAACCTCTTCTCCATCCTGATAAAATAAAAGTGTCGGTGAGCTTTTTACAATTAATTTATCAGACAGTTCGCGGTTTCCCTGACGAAAAATTTTCACAAATTTGATTTCTTTTCCGAAAAGCTTTTCAAGACCTTCCAGTTTAGGTGCAATAGCCTCGCATGGAGCGCATTCTGTCGAATAAAAATCAACCAATACGTTTCCACCGTTTAGTACTTCTTTTTCGTAATCTGCTTCAACTATTTCTTTCATGGTATAGTTTTTTGATTTTCTGGTTTTTTTTAATCTTCCAACACTTTCAACGGTGCATGATTGTGCACCCGGTCTTTTACCACCAAAGTAGTACAATCGGCTTTCACTTCGCGCTGAAACAAAATGTCGTGTCCCAGGCAAAGTCCAATCATAACTACCAAATCAACATTCTCGTGATTCAATTGCAGTGCCTGCCCGATTGGGTTGCAGGAGACATTGCATATTGAACTTTCAGGGTTTACTTCGTTTTGCGGTATTCCTCCAACAGTGCAGGAAACCGGCCTCACATTCAGTCCATTACTACGAATAATTCCGGCAATTTGTTTGACCTGGTTTTCCATGCCGTAGCAATACGCCAGCCCAATTCGTTTGTAGTCCATTTTATGTGCAAAAGCGATGGTTTCCTGAAGTCGCGACAATGTTCCGGCACGTCCGCCATCGACCAAACTTGCAGCTGCCTGAACAATGGCTGCTTCTTCCGAGTATTTTTGAACCACCTCTTCCACATCAAACGAAGTTGCCTTACAGGTTTCCGTTTTACGGCATTGTTTATCGTATGTGCAATTGGTGCAATCCATCTACTCTTCGTTAAAATAATGACCAATACCCAGTTCCAGCAATTCAGTTACGGGTCGGCAATCGTGACTATTCAATGTTCCGTTGTAATTTTTTGCCATCGAAGCGCATCCGCCGCCGCAAATCAAACTCATGTTACAGCTTTGGCATTTCGGAATCGATAAAATATCTCGTTCCTGCCATTCTTCAACAGCTTCAGTATTTTTCCTGACTTCAGGATAAAAAGTTCCAAGACTTTCATCCTTCTTGCCAACTGTGGCAGTACATGCATAAACATTTCCGGTGAAATCGAACGCCCACTCGGTTTTGGTTCCGGTGCAGGCGTCAAAAAGAGGTGCAGGCATTTCGCCCTGTTCGAACAAAAATTTCGAAACAGAAAATGCAGGTTTGTGGAATTCGCTGATGTGAGGAAATTGGTTCAGCAAATCGTACAAATCCTGGTACAGTTCCAGCCTTGAATACAATTTAGACTGGTTTGCCTGACATTCGTGGAGTTCGTAATTTCGGCCCAACTGGGTTTTGAATAATGACGAGGCAGTCCAGCCTTTATCAATGGCAAACTGAGCCAGATCAGGCAGATTGCCAATATTTTGTTTGTCAACCACCATGCGCAAATTGACCGGAATGTTGTTTTCAATCAACAGGTCAACCCCGCGAACAATGCGGTCGAAAGTCGGGTTGCCGCCTTTCAGATAGCGACGCTGGTTGTGTATTTCGCTAGTTCCGTCGATTGTCACCTGAATTTCGCGAATGATACCCTTCTTTAAAATGGGAATGTATTCTTCCAGATTGTATCCGTTGGTAACCGCGGCAATTTCAAGATTCAAAGCGGTCGCCCGTTCAATAATGTATTCGATGTTTTCCTTGTGGCGTGGCGCATTCATAAATGGTTCGCCGCCAAAAAGGGTAATGTATTTTCTTCTTCCTGAAAATTCAGTCTGGATGTAACTAAAAAAAGCATCGATCACCTCCTTCGACAAGGCGACGGGCAATTGCTCGTAACCAGCCTGATAACAATACGAACAATCGAAGTTGCAGGTGTAATTGGTTACAAAAAAGATTTGAACCTCGTCCTTTTCCCGGTCGTCCAGAAACTTCAGGTACTTTTCGCGGAACAGTCTTTTTTCCTTTACCGGATCGACGATGTAACCATTTTCGATTAATTCCTGATTTGCTTCGTCAATATTGTGTAATTGTTCGAAAGTGGCATGATCAAGAATATCAGCCTGACCCGACAACGAATTCACTACGAACCAATTATCGGAATCTTTAATTTTTGAAGTAATGTTGTATTTGGAGAGTTGCATGGGAAACCAATTTTAAAATTAACGATCAACGATTAACGATTTTTGATTTCAGACTTCAGAATACTTCTTTAATCGTTAATCATCAATCGTTAATCATTAATCGAGGACGCCTTAATCGTGGCATCCGGCAATAATCTGTGATTGTTTGGCACAGCATTGTGCCTGTTTAACCTGTCCTTTGCGGACTTTTTTTACTAAACTTTTCATTTCGAGAATTTTGCATTGATTAAACTTATAGAGAATAAAAGTAGTTTAAATGAACCAAGGTTCGAAATAAATACTCTCAGACTTTTCAAAAAAAAATATTAAAAAAAATATCCAAGGAAGAATACTCAATATCCAATAACCAGATTTTTGAGCGAGCCAGACTTGGAACCTGAAACTTGAAACTTGAAACTCTTTTTAACAACAACTAAATTCGTCTTTAGTCGCGGTAATCGTAAAGCTCGAGACTTCAATCTTTCCTTTTGGATAGGGCTGGCTTTCTTCAAGAATGCTGAAATCTTTAAATCCCGTATTTTTGATGATTGCCAGGTATTCGGCTTTTGTGATTGACCCGGCCCAACATTCGGCAACAGCAACAGGATCGTTCGCATATTCTTCAGGAACAGGCTCACTTGAAAAAATATCGCTGATTACAAACCGTCCGCCATTTTTCAATAGCCGGTAGATTTCGCTCCATACTTTCGATTTGTTGCTCACATGATTTAAAGTACAATTGGAGATAATCAGGTCAGCAATTTCGCTTTTCAAAGGTATCTGCTCAAGGTCGGACAAAACAAATTTTACGTTCTCAACTCCCATTTTGGACGCAGTAGTAGTGGCTTTGCGAATCATTTCTTCCGTAACATCCACTCCGTAAACAAAACCGGTTTCGCCAACTTCTTCGGCCAAACGTAAAACATCTGTTCCGCGTCCGCTTCCTAAATCAATACAAATCTCTCCGGCCTTAGCGTCGCTTTTTTCGGCAGCGCCTCCACACGACAAGCAACATGTATCATTCGCCAGACTCGAATACCTTCCGGCTATTTCAATTGTGTTCATTGTATTTCAATTTTGAGGTGCAAAGATAGGTTTTACAACAGAATAAAACAACATATCTAGATTATTTGATATGTTTCTAAATAGTCATTCTGTAATCCTTTTCTGCAATAACAATTTGAGTATTTTATCATTATGGTCACAAATGGTTTGAAAAATTTAAAATCAAAAAGTCGATTTTTTTTGATTTTAGTGGGTTACCTTTTTATCTATTTTCGGATAAATACATACGGAAATATTATTTTACTCATAGTATTGACTTTGACATCCAATTGTTGTAAATTTGGTTATCGTTTGGTTTGTTTAAAAACAAATACACGAC
>JAIBEZ010000099.1 GCA_019459485.1 Prolixibacteraceae bacterium | reverse complement strand
TTTTTTTTTTTTTTTTTTTTTTTATTATTTTGTTTTGTTTCTTATTATTTTTCATATATCTTTACACTACACACAATTAAATCTTTTACAGCAAATCCGCTTCCAGCAGCAATTCTTCCATTTCAACCTGAACGTTGACGGCTTCGTTGCGGGCTTTTTCTGCAAAGTCTTCACCATCCGAAGCATAAATAATCTGGCGCGACGAATTGACCAACAATCCGCAACTGTCGTTCATGCCGTATTTTGCCACTTCCTGAAGGCTTCCGCCCTGTGCGCCAACTCCCGGAACCAACAGAAAATGATCAGGAACCAGTTCGCGTATTTCTTCCAGTTTTTCGGCTTTGGTGGCGCCCACCACATACATCATATTGTCGGTGGTTCCCCAGGTTTGCGAGGTTTTCAGAACGGTTTCAAACAATTGCTCACCGGTTTCTGCATTTTTCAGGTATTGAAAATCTGCGGCTCCTTTGTTTGATGTCAGGGCCAGAACAATTACCCAACGATCGAGGTAAGTCATGAATGGTTTGATTGAATCTTCGCCCATGTATGGCGCAACAGTCACCGCATCAAAATCCATGTGATCGAAGAATGCACGGGCATACAGGTTCGATGTATTTCCGATATCGCCGCGTTTGGCATCGGCAATTATAAATTGTTCCGGATATTTCTCGCGAATGTATTTTACCGTTTTTTCGAGACTGATCCAACCTGCAACTCCCAAACTTTCGTAAAAAGCAAGGTTTGGTTTATAGGCAACACATAAATCTTGTGTTGCATCAATAATTTCTTTGTTGAAAGCAAAAATCGGATCGCTGGTTTCGTTCAGGAAACGCGGTATTTTCAGGATATCGGTATCCAATCCAACGCATAAAAAGCTGCGTTTCAATTTGATCTGTTCAAAAAGTTGTTCTTTGTTCATTCTTAATTTTTATTCGATATTGGTTATTGGAAATTCAATATTGGATATTAATTTTTAACAATCTTCTGTTTCGAATAGCGCTAAAAAACAGCATGTTTCAGTTACTTTTCAGCAATTATTTTTTCGGCCTCATTTGTCATATCCGATAGTAAAATGAATATATCGTTAATGTTATCAAGCTCTTCATGCATTATTGAATATCTTCCTTCTACAGCATAATCATTCAATTCTATCAGCAGTTCTCGGTCTGTTTCAAAAGCAATACAGTTTTCAGATAAGAGATTAATGAGTGTTTCGAGATCGTGTATTTTTGGATAGTAGATTTTATTTTTAGATAAAACCGCTTTCATTCGTTTTTCAGCACTTTGCTGAAGATGGAAGCAAATGACTTCAAGGTCGAGCTCCGAATTACCTTCCAGTAATCTGGTGTACAGCACATTGGCAGCGGATAAATCAGCTTTCGCTTTATTGAAAAGAATCTCGTATTGATTTAAGAAACCGGCCATAAAAGTTTTCCTTTTTGTTCTATATCCATAAAAACTGAACCAAATTGCGTTTTATAGAATTCGTATTCCTCAATGCTTGAAACAAGAATATCTTTAGCAATAAGTAATCCTTTGAGTCTTTCCCTTATTTCCCTTTTTTCTTTGGATTTTGATTTCACTCCCTTTTTAACGATGCAGATGTCTAAATCACTATTCTCATTGGGGCTACCATAAGCGCAGCTTCCAAAAAGGATGATTTTAAGTGGATTAAGTGGTCTTAATTTTTCCACGATGGCCAATTCTATTGATTGAACAGAATTTTGCATTGTTTCAGATTTGAGTGTAACCCAAAGGTAAATAAAATAATTGCTTTCTAAGCAAACCATCTTTTTATGCCTTCCCCTTGCGGAGGGTTTTGGAGGGGCTAAATCTCCGCTTCCTTCAGTCTTTCTGCGTTTTCCTCCACCTGCAGTTTGTCGATGATTTCGTCCAAATCGCCGCCAATTACAGCCTGAAGGTTGTAAATTGTCAGGTTGATGCGGTGATCGGTGATGCGCCCCTGCGGCCAGTTGTAGGTACGAATCTTGGCCGAACGGTCACCGGTTGAAACCATGGTCTTACGCTTTGATGCAATCGCATCCAGGTATTTCTGGTGTTCCTGGTTGTAAATACGGGTACGCAATTCGATCATTGCTTTCGCAAGATTTTTGATCTGCGATTTCTGATCCTGACAAGTCACCACGATTCCGGTTGGAATGTGAGT
This sequence comes from Prolixibacteraceae bacterium, assembly GCA_019459485.1. Taxonomy (GTDB): domain Bacteria; phylum Bacteroidota; class Bacteroidia; order Bacteroidales; family Prolixibacteraceae; genus Aquipluma. The sequence continues at coordinate 133,662 of JAIBEZ010000099.1, read as the reverse complement.
CAAACGAATGGCCGAATAAGTTGTGTTTACCGACTGCCCGCCGGGACCGGAAGAACAATAAGTATCTTTCCGGATATCGCTGTCGCGCAGGTCGATATCGAATTCTTCGGCTTCAGGCAAAACAGCAACGGTAGCCGCCGAAGTATGCACGCGACCGGCAGTTTCTGTCTGGGGCACACGCTGCACGCGGTGAACGCCCGATTCGTATTTCATGATTCCGTAAACGCCTTCGCCCGAAATCGTTGCGACAATTTCCTTGAAACCTCCAGAAGTACCTTCGCTGGTGTTGGTTACTTCCATTCTCCAGCCACGTCGTTCGCAGAATTTGGTGTACATGCGGAACAAATCGCCCGCAAAAATACTGGCTTCGTCGCCACCGGTACCTGCACGGATTTCGAGAATGGCATTTTTACCGTCTTCCGGATCGGCGGGAATGAGCAGCAATTTGATATTTTGTTCTTTTTCAGGAATCAGCGCCTCCGAAGCTTCGACTTCTTCACGGGCCATCTCGCGGATTTCCTCATCGGTTTCTTCGTCGAGCATTTGTTTGCCCGATTCGATGTTGTCGATCGTTGCTTTGTAATCCTTGAACGCGTTGGTGAGCGACTCCAACCGCTTGTATTCCTGATTTAATTTGACGTAGCGTTTCATGTCGCTCATCACCGAAGGGTCGGTAATCTGTGAGCCAACTTCTTCGAACCGATACCTGATCGATTCGTATTTTTCCATTAATGAATAGTCTGCCATTTTTGAATGATAAATGATGAATGATAAATGATGAATGGAGCACAAAGGCGGGTTTTGCCTGAAAAAATGGAGCGTAGCTAATATTCGAATTCGCCAAACTGCGATTTGATGGTAAGTTTTTTGCCTTCAGCGGCTTCAACGCGCCCAACGATGCGGGCTTCGATGTTGTATTTTTCAGAAATAGCGATCACTTCGGCTGCAAATTCAGGAGCCAGGTAAACCTCGAAACGATGACCCATATTGAAAACTTTGTACATTTCCGACCAACTGGTTCCCGATTCTTCCTGAATCATTTTAAACAGCGGCGGAACATCGAACAGGTTATCCTTGATCACATGTACGTTATCGACAAAATGCAACACTTTGGTTTGTGCGCCGCCCGAGCAGTGGATCATTCCGTGAATATTCTTCCGGAGTTTTCCGAGCAGTTCTTTTACTACCGGAGCATAAGTCCGTGTTGGGGAAAGTACCAGCTTTCCGGCATCCAAACCAACTTCAGCAATTGAATCAGTCAATTTTTTATTTCCTGAATAAATGAGATCCGCCGGAACTTCCGGATCGAAACTTTCAGGATATTTTTGAGCCAGGTAATTGGCAAATACGTCGTGACGGGCGGAGGTCAGGCCGTTGCTGCCCATGCCGCCGTTGTATTCCTTTTCGTAAGTTGCTTGCCCGAAAGAGGCCAGCCCGACAATCACATCGCCTGCCTGAATGTTGTCAGCCGAAATCACATCTTCGCGTTTCATGCGGCAAGTCACGGTAGAATCGACAATGATGGTGCGCACCACATCGCCCACATCGGCAGTTTCGCCACCTGTCGGATAAATGTTGACACCCATTTCGCGCAGCTCAGCACACAATTCTTCGGTTCCGTTGATGATGGCTGCAATGACTTCGCCCGGAATCCTGTTTTTGTTACGCCCGATGGTGGACGATAATAAAATGTTATCAGTTGCGCCCACACAAAGCAAGTCGTCGAGATTCATGATGATGGCATCCTGCGCTATGCCTTTCCAGACAGAAATGTCGCCGGTTTCTTTCCAGTACAGGTAGGCCAGCGACGATTTGGTGCCAGCGCCATCGGCGTGCATAATGTTGCACCAGGCAGCATCGCCCCCCAAAATATCGGGGATGATCTTGCAAAAAGCCTTTGGATACAAGCCTTTGTCGATGTTTTTAATGGCATTGTGCACGTCTTCTTTCGAAGCCGAAACACCACGCGCCATATATCGGTTATCTGCTGACATATACTCTGAATTACCTTATCAATTTCAGGGGGCAAAGGTAATATTTTTGAGGAAATAATTTGGAGGGCAATTTTGCTTCGAAACGGAAAGGATTTTTATTCTAGCAGATTTTCAATCTCGCTTTTCAAAACAGGCAAATGTCTGACAATTGTACCCCAGACAATTTCGTTGTCAATCTTGTCATATCCGTGAATTACCCGATTCAAGCTGCATAAAGTAAAGTCTTTGTTTGATTTACCGAAGCGATAAAATACGGATTGGATAAAGATTTGTCGGTTACCAAATCAACCGGACGTTGAAACAAGTTCTCAAACTGATCGGCCAAATCGAAATAGGTGTCGGCATAGTCGCCGTAATCCATCGGATTAAATGAGATAAGCAAGTCGATATCACTTTCGTCATTGAATTTATTGGTACAGACAGATCCAAAAGCAAACAACGATTTCACATTATGAGCCTTGCACAATGCTTGAATCTTCTCCATATTTTCTGTAAGTAATCGTTGCATAACCGCGTTTTGTACAAACTTAGTATTCTTGAATGATTTGCGCAAGGGAATAGTCATATTGAACTTTAAAGATAATCATCGGAGGGATTTCTAATCTGCACCAGCTGCTGACCGATCAAAGAGGTATAAAACCAGTACAAGATGCAAGAACCAAAATATTGATTGACTTGCACCTTGCACTATAAGTTTCAGGTCGAATTCAGAAGTTATTCTGCGGCTAACACGACTTTGTATGTTTTGACCATGCCTTTAAAATCACACGTCACTACAGCGGTTCCTGTTTTCGATTCTGCCTGCGTAATGACCAATTTTACGGCTGGGTCGCTGGCAGAAGCTGATATGGTTGGTGTTCCGGTTGTGCTTGAAGGTACTTTGTATATAGTTTCATAAATATCATAACCGACAATACCGTTCGCATTTGTTGATCTTACAGGAGTGGCCGGAACTTCTATCGCTTCTCCGTTTACCTTAATACTAACTGTTGGGGCAATCGGACGAACGATTTTCTTTTTGGCCGAGCTGAATCCAAGCCCGATTAAATCGAAAAGCCCTTCAATTTCACCACCTTCGGCCACAAGAAAAATAGCGTGTTTTTTGTCCAATTTGTCAACAACCGCTGAAACGTCAATGGTGAATTTTGTGGTTTCCTGTGCAGCATTTGCGGGTACAGTGATTACACCAATTTTTTTGCCTTTCCAAGTTGCATTGTCATATGGTCCGTCCAACCAAACGTTGACCTTAAATGCCTCTTTTGTTTTTGGCGCAAGGAATAGGTTAAACGCAGTTTTGTTCTTAGGTTTAACTCCATCGAAAGCCTTCAATCCTTTCATGTCTTTGTCAAGACCTCCAAAGCCAAAATACTTATAACCTATAATGTTGCCGTTCTTCACATTGGCAATGGGCATGTTGTTATCCCAAATATCCCACGAATCCTGTTGGCTGTTGAGGTTGGAAAGATAACACGCATAGCCTGCTGAATAATATTGATAGGGATCGAGGCCGTAGATGTGGAAGCCTTCCGAAGTCACTTCTGCTCCGGTATATTCTTTTCCCTGGCTATCTTTTGCTGTCCAAATATTGTCTGCTGAATACGGATCATATCCTCTGATTACAACTTTTCCGCCATCTGCCACCGACTTTTCATCCCATGTGACTGTAACCGGTGCTACCACCGCCTGACGCGCATTTCCGAATCCTCGTGGTGCCCTGTGATAGAACACATACCACTGGTCGTTGATCTGCTGAATGCTACCGTGGGTGTTGTGTCCCGAATATCCGGTCTGAAGTGCGGTTCCGTCCTGACTCGGCACCGGTCCGCGTGAATCGACAAGAACGCCACCGCTTTTCCAGGGTCCCAGCGGAGAGTCGCCATAAGCGTAACGCAATGCGGAGTTGGTACTTCCCAGCCCATATTCAGGACCGGAATATCCGCTGTAAGCCCATACATATTTGTTGCCAACCTTGCGAATTGATGCGGCTTCAAAAAAGTTAAACGTTCCCAGATCTTCGTCTGGATAAACAGCAGGATAGGTTGTTCCCTGCGGATCTCTGACGACACCGTATCTGGAACTGGCAGGTATAAAATAACCAATGGCTTCAGTTCCCGGTCTGAGAGAATACATGGTGTTCTGATCTAACTGACCCGCTGAAGACCTTTGGAATCCCCAGAATCCATACGCTCTGAAGCCAATAGCGAAATCAGGATCTTTCGGATCTGTGATATTATCAATATATACGGAAGGGTCAAATCCCATGATACTTCCGGGTACTGTTCTCGTCCCGTCTTCAGTCATGTTGACTGGGGTGAAGGGACCGTCAGGACGACTACCTTTGGCCACCATCGCTTCTCTGTTTCGGCCACGACTGTGCGGGTACAAATAGTATTCTTTTTTGCCCTCTTTTCCTTTCACCTCAACGAGGTCGGGAGCGTACATCACATCCCACTGTCCTTCTATTGGGTAAGTGAAAATGGAGCCTTCATCGCGCCAGCTGGTCAAGTCCTCCACCGGTGCCGACCAAGCCCTGATGTCCGGTCCGCAATAACTGCTAGCTCTGACATCGTGCGATCCGATGATATAGGCGCGGTATTTCCCCGGGTTGTCAGGATCTTCAAAAACACGCGGCTCACCATCGGGCAAATGCTCCCATAACGGCAAATACGGATTACCTCCCAAACGATGGGTGTACGACGGAGCGGATTTCGGCGGAGCTGTTTGCCCTTGCGATTCTTTTACAGACAACATTAACATCATTGTAACTACAAAAATTACAAGTTGACTTTTTAGGTTAAATTTCACGTTCTTCAATTTTGATTATTTATATAGCACTGCATATCGACCATTTCCCATTGTAGCCCATCGTGTCGGTTTCACCCGGAGGTGGTTTCTTTGTTTTTGTTGAAAAAACTTACAACAAACACAAACATAGAAAAAAAATAATTTAGTCAGCCGGGATTTAAACTAATCGTGGATATCATACCCCGGTAATATTCAGGTATAGGTGGGCAATTGAATTTAGAAACTACTGAAAAAACGAAACTGGTTGGAGAAAACTCAACGAGGTTGCTTATTATTCCATTCCGATATACACAAATCCGTTTTCAACTTTTACCGGATAAGTTTTTAGCTCGTAATCTTCGTCGGTGAGGCAACTGCCGTCTTCGAGCGAAAATGATTTTTTGTGAAACGGACAGGCTACTTTCGGCGTTCCGTTCGAATCACCGGTCAACCCGCGTGAAATGGCCATCTCCTTTTTATGCGGACATAGGTTTTGCGTGGCATACCACTTATTTTCCTCTCCGAAATTAAACACGGCGATTTGCTCACCGTTTACCAGAACACACGCTCCTGCATTCGATGGAAATTCATCGACCGAAGCTGTTTTAACCCATTCTATTGTTTCCATGACTTTGGTGCTTTATTTGGCGGGCATTTTCTGTTCCCGCAATGAAACGAATTTAATGTTTGAATCTTTTTCTTCTGAATTGACAAAATGCCTGTACTTTTTCCGTAGTTCAGGATTGTTGACCACCTCTTTCCATTCGCATTTGTAGGTTTCAACCAGTTTTTGCAAATCGGCCTCCAGCTTTTCTCCAATTCCCAGCGAGTCGTTTACCACCACATCGCGCAAATGACCCAAACCGCCTTCCATGCTTCCAAGCCATTTGGCCGTTCGGGTGAGCGGTTCAGCAGTTTTGATGTAAAACATGATGAAACGGTCGATGTATTTGATCACGGTTTCCTTGTCGAGATCGGATGCCAGTAAATCTGCATGGCGTGGGTTTGCACCTCCGTTTCCGCAAACAAACAGGTTCCAGCCTTTGTCGGTAGCAATTACGCCAAAATCTTTACTTCGGGCTTCGGCACATTCGCGAACACAGCCCGATACGCCACCTTTGATTTTGTGCGGTGCCCGAATTCCCTTGTACCTTTCCTCAATTTCAACGGCAAACGAAACCGAATCGTCCATTCCGAAGCGGCACCAGGTTGAGCCTACACAGCTTTTCACGGTTCGCAGCGCTTTTCCGTAGGCATGTCCGCTCTCAAATCCGGCATCAATCAGTTCTTCCCAAATATCGGGAAGCTGATCGACCCGCGCGCCAAACAGATCGATGCGCTGGCCTCCGGTGACTTTGGTGTATAAATCATATTTCCGGGCTACTTCCCCAATTGCAATCAATTTTTCAGGAGTAACCTCACCGGCAGGCATCCGCGGTACGACGGAATACAAGCCGCGCTGCTGAATGTTGGCCAGAAACCGGTCGTTGGTATCCTGAATGGTGTCGTGTTTGGCAACCACTTCGTTCCAGATGCTGGCCAGAAGGGAAGCGGTCACCGGTTTGCAGACTTCACAGCCGTAGCCGGTTCCGTGTTTTTTCAGTAATTCAGGATAAGTTTTTATTTCTTCCACCTTGATCAGGTCAAATAATTCCTGACGGGTATAACTGAAGTGCTCACAAATCACTTTCCTGACTTCTTTGCCACGCGATTTCATCGAGCAGGTCAGCAAATCGTCGAGCATTGGAACGCAGCCACCACAGCCGGTTCCCGCTTTTGTGCATTTCTTGATCAGGGGTACAGACTCTTTCCCGTCTTTCTCTATGACACTAAGAATTGAGCCTTTCGAGATGTTTTCGCAGGAGCAGATCACCGCCTCGTCGGGCAAATCGGAAACGCTGATTCCGGTGCCACCACCGCCGCGCGAACCCAGAATCAAGTCTTCAGGATTTTCAGGAAGCTTTATTTTATTGTTGACGATTTGCTTTAGCAGGTTGTATTCTTCGGCATCGCCAACCAGAATTCCACCTAGCAGATATTTTCCGTCCGGCGAAATATTCAGGCGTTTGTATATTCCACTTGATTTATTTTCATAAACGATCGTTTGGCCATGATGAGGTTCTGATAATGCATGACCAAAACTGGCCACATCGGTGCCGATCAATTTGAGTTTCGAAGAAAGATCGAACCCTAAAAACTCACGATTTCCGCTTATCAAATTGGCGATCAGCACTTCTGCCATTTCATAGCAGGGCGCCACCAGCCCCCAAACCATTCCATGAACTACCACACATTCGCCGATGGCAAAAATCGACTCGTCTGCAGTTTCCATTTTGCTGTTTACCACAATTCCGCCGCGGGGATGAACTTCGAGTCCACTCGTTCTGGCAAGCTCGTCGCGGGGTTTGATTCCGGCTGAAATAACCAGCAGATCCGCATCTATCATAGAACCATCGGTAAACTGCATCCCCGTGATGCTGCCGTTGCCCAGTATTTCTTCCGTACTTCTACTCAGCAGTACTTCCAAATCAAATGCTTCCAGTTTTTGTTTGAGCATCGATGCTCCCTGTTCGTCCAACTGGCGGGGCATCAGGCGCGGCGCAAATTCAATGATGCTGGTTTTCAATCCATCATCCATCACTGCTTTGGCAGCCTCGAGACCCAATAATCCACCTCCGATTACCACGGCCTTGGTCGCCTGGGGAATATATTTTTTAATGGCCAAAATATCTTCGAGCGTCCGGTAAACGAAAACTCCTTTCTTATCGACCCCCGGAATCGGAGGAACAAAAGCGGATGATCCGGTCGCCAAAACCAGGATGTCGTAGTCGTAAACATGACCATGTTCAGAAACAACCTGCTTCACGTCCCGTCTGATTTCCGCAATGCGATCTCCGGTTTTTAGCACAATATGGTTGTCGCTGTGCCAATTGGAAGGCGCAAGCAAAAGTTCGTCAGAGCTGGTTCCGGTATAAAAGGAAGTGAGGTGAACGCGGTCGTATGCCGGATGATTTTCTTCACCAAATACCATCAATTCGTGATCTGCACTCATTCCGGCTTCCGCGAATTTTTCGCAGAATTTGAAACCTGTCATTCCGTTTCCGATTAATACAATTTTCTTTTTCATCTCGGTTGTAATTTGTTCTTATAATACATGGAATCAATCCTGATGAGAAATATTCCATTCTATTTATAGTGGTGAATGCTGGCTGGTTTTGTGGTTTTTTGGTTGTACCCCCTGAAAAAATGAAGTCAATGTCAAATTAATTTCGCTATTCTGAAATTGACCCCCTTTTTTATCTTGGGCATATAAAGATATTTATATCTTTTATTGAAGTTGTGTTAATTTGCAAATTGATGATATTTAGACTGAAATATTAACCGTCAGGAAACATTACGCTATAAAATGACGTTATTTGATGATATTTTGCAACACAAATTTTTAATGAAAACTGAATTTCACAACCGTGCAATTGCCGCATTTGAAATAGCACACAGAGAAGATCCGCATTCTGAATTTTCGGAAGGAGAAGCAATTCCCGCAGAATGGCTTTACACCCAACGTTTGGTGAGCCGAATAAAAGCTTTAAGGCCGGATGCTTCAGAAGAGCTTTTACTGGCAGGCTATTGCCAGCATTTGTACCGATGGGAAATTGCCCGGAGCGATTATCCGGATGGCAGGAACGGATATTTGGAATGGCGAACGTTTCTGGCAAAATATCAGTCGAAGAAAGCTGCTGAAATTCTTGCCAGTGCAGGCTTTTCTGAACAGACTATCAGCAGGATACGCTCGATTACCCTGAAAGATAACCTACACAACGATGAGGAAGCTCAGACATTGGAGGATGCCGTTTGCCTGATTTTTATGGAATATTATCTGGAGGATTTCGCAGCTAAAAACCAACACCTGGAATTTAAACGGATTTTATTCAAAACAATGGACAAGATGTCAAAAGGTGGAATTGCAGAGGCTCTGAAAATTTCATTTCCGGAGCAAATAAAGGAGATTCTGAAAGTAATAATCCGTTAAAACCGGGATAAATAAGGGAATAAGGTTGCTTTTCCCCTGTTTTGTCTTTCTACTTAGGTTTAATGTGGAAAATAAGGTTTTTTAAAAATACAAAAACCTCATTTCCAATTTATTAACCATAGTGGAAAAAGTTGCACATTTGATTTTCACCTTATTACCTTACCTTTCGCCGCTAAAATATCTAATGAATAATAAAAATGGATACCGCCATTTTTAGAGTGTTCGAATTTACCGGTAACTCATTCATTTATTGTTGTTTATTATTCAATACTATAAAACTGATATACCCTATAAAATCGCTGATTTATCGGGACGGATTCAACTTCCCTTACGAGTGCCTGCCGTTTAAATATGCAATATTTTATCCGTTTTATATCCGTCCCGAGTCCTCGGGATTTTATCCGCGTTCCATTTTTGTGAGTAAAACTGATAATCCCCAAAATGATGGTAATTCTGCAGAGATTGCCAATAAAATTTGTATAGTTCACAATTATAATTGAAAAACATAACAAATTATTTAGAAAACTGTTGTAATTTAGTTCCGTTTTACAAGTTACACTGGCATTGAAAAGCTGAAAAGATTTATTGGGGAATAAAATTCGGGCGGATGGAATGGAACCTGCCAACGAAAGAAGCAAAAAAACGCCGGTGAGAATACTTCTGAAAATTTCAGAAGCATAAATTCGTTGGTAAGAATCATTCTGAAAACTTCTGAAGCATAAATTCGTCGGTGAGAATGGTTCTGAAAATTTCAGAAGCACAAATTCGTTGGTGAGAATGGTTCTGAAAATTGTGGAATTTTAAAAAAAACGGCAGCATGGCTTGGTCTATGCAAAAAAGAAAGACATCAATGCCGGTTGATGGCCAATAAATGTGTAACCTTTAAATTAAAAAAAATGTCGAATGAACTAAGCACAATCTACACGGTCCGCTTATCGATCGAGAAACTCAATGCCCTTTGTCACGGTACCTTAAAGTATGCAAGGCCTGTACAGGAAGAAATCGGCACAGTTGCAGCTGTTGCCTTTACTACACTTGAAACCAGTAACGACGCGATGGGCGAAAGCATGATGAAATCGAGAAAAAGTGATCTGACCCCGGCCGTTAAAGAAGCAGGGAATGACCGCAAGACCCGATGGTCTGAAATTAAAAGAAACGTAAACACGGCATTGGAAGGCCTCGACCCTGTTAAAAAGGAATCGGGACGTTTGCTGAAGTTATTTCTGGAGCCATGCTGGAAAGCCAACAGCAAACCGGTGAATGTTCAAACCTCCCTTTACATTGAGCTATTTGATATCTATAAAACCAACAAGGGAGGAGTGCAGGAACATGCCATCACAATAGGTATTGACGGTATGCTAAATGATTTGGAATCCGTTAACCTTAATTATCAGACGCTTTCGGAAGAACGCGCATCGCAGGATGCAAACGGTGGTCCTTCGGCCAGCAGTTTGAAAGCCACGGTGGTTGAAAACTACAACGACTTTTGTGATGCCATTGAGCAAGCCGTAAAACACATCCCTTCTGAGGCACTTACCCAACTTTTTAACCAAATTGACGGCCTCCGCAGAGAATATGCGCACTTCGCCATCTATAAAGAACAACCCGAAGAAGAAGAAACCAATTCGGTACCGGCGAAATAAAGTAAGACTCCCACCGCTTGCAATGGCGGTGGGAGTTTTGCTTAAAAGGGAGGTACTAATGCGGTATCGCCATATAATAAAAAGAAAATATACTTACAAGGTAGATATACGAAGACATTGGCTGCCATGCTAAAAAAAGACAACTATGAAACGGAGGAGTAAAATGGAAATGATAATTGCCAACGCACATTTGGCACTTTTGCAAGTTCCAACCCACAAGCATATGCTTCTGTTTGCAAAAGAGCCAATTTTTTTCCGGCGCACCTTCTTCATTGTGACTGAAAATACGATTGAAATTTCGGTTGATTTTTTTTCAGGAACTCGTTAATAAAAATGTACTTTTGTTTATACGAATATTGGTGAAATTCTATTATGTCAACACAATTATTTGAACAACATATCATTGACTTAAACTTCTCTTTATTAGATGATAAGAAGAAGAGCGGAGTGCTGTTGACAAATAATTTTGAAGATATGGATTCGGATTTGGCATCACCAGATATACTTTTCGCACTGGAGACTGCGAAAAACAAATTTCAAGCTGATGCCGTCTATTTTAGACATTTTCAGGATGGCAGGGCCTCTGTTCCTCAATTATACTTGTTTGATTATACTCATACAAAACTTACTAATGAAGAAAAGAACAAGATACATATCCAAATGTGGAATGGCTATCAGGTTCCTGCTTACATTATCATTGAACAATCAACGGTAAGTATTTTTGATTCCCGGAAAAGACCAAAAGAGGAAAAAGACAGTTATGCCAAAGAAATATTAACATGGACGGGCGAGGCTATCAAAGACTTTAACGCTAAAGATTTTGACAGCGGTATATTTTGGGATGAACGAAATGAGAAAAAAGATTTTCAATTTGATCAATCAGCGACAAGGGATTTGATTAAAGGGCTAAAAAATGTATTTCTTGATTTTCAGAAAGGGTCCGGGCTAAACCGACACGTAGCATTAAAGCTTTTGGTTCAAAGTCTTTTAATAAAATACCTAGAAGAAAGAGATGTAAAAAGTGCCAGCGGTTATTTTGCAGGCACATATTTTAAAAATAATTTTCAATGCTCCGATTTTTGTGAAACCATTCGAAAAGGTAAATTGCTTGATTTGCTAGACAAATTAGGCGAAGACTTTAATGGAAAAATATTTGAATGGGACAAGGACGAAGAAATTGAAGCAAGAAAAGCTATTCAGCAATCCGAAGTCCAAAAATTAGCCAATTATTTGGATGGAAATATCCAAAACAATCAATATGTAATTTGGCGCCTGTATTCTTTTTCACATTTACCGGTTGAGGTTATTAGTTCGGTATATGAAGAACTACTAACAGATAGCAAGGATATTGTATATACCCCTGAAATGGTTGTTAGCACTTTGGTGGATGAATGCATGCCCATAAAGAACCCACAGAAGGATTTTAAAATAATTGACGTTAGCTGTGGTTCGGGAATTTTCCTGGTAAAAACCTACAAACGCATCGTTCAATGGTGGCGGTATGAACAGTGGAAAAAGACCGGAAAATTAATTAAACCTTCATTGCCGGTACTAAAGGAGCTTTTATTAAAAAGCATTCACGGTGTCGACATTGAACAGGACGCGATTCGACTATCCATATTCAGTTTAGCATTGGCAATATTAGATGAAGTTGATTTAGACCCGCCAACGTGGGAGAAATTAAAGTTCCCTGATTTAAGTAAAAACATTATTGCTCAGGATTTCTTTAAATTCATTATGAGTAAACCCAAAGCCGATTTTGATTTGGTTATTGGTAATCCTCCCTTTAATTTACCTCCAGTAAACGGTAAAGAACCTAGCAGAACAAGGCATTTTAAAGAATTAAAAGATAGAATAGGATATAAAAGTGAAATAAATATTCCTGACGAAAATCCCGCGTTACATTTTCTTGTACAATCCCTGAAACTACTCAAAGAAAATGCAATGCTGTGTTTAATTCAACCATCTGTTCCTATTTTATATACAAAAGATATTAGTTTTAGAAATGGGTTGTTTGTTAAATATAATCTATTGCAGGTTATCGATTTAACTAAGTTGGCAACTATACTTTGGGGTTCAAGAACTGTTGCTACAGCTGCTGTTTTTATGCAAAATTGTTTACCAACTAATGACGATGTTTTACACTTAGTTGCTAATAAAACATTTTCGAATTCCAATAGATTGTTTTTAGAATTTGACCATTATGATTTCCATCTAGTAAGCAAAAGAGCTGTGCTAGATAACACATATGTATGGAAAGCTAATTTATTAGGTGGTGGTAGAATTATTAATCTTTTAGAAAGACTAGCCAAATTTAATTCTTTAAGATATTACATTGAATCAAAGCAAACGGATGGTTGGTTAAAGGGTGAAGGTTTTATTGATAACCCATTAAGTGGAGACCCTTGTAACTATATAACAGGAAAGAAATATTTACCATCTAAAGCTTTATCCGAAGATGGTATTGACGAATCTCAAATTACTTCATGCGACATACAAAAATTTCATAGACCTAGAAACATACTTATTTACACTCCACCTCATATTCTAATTCGAGCCAACATTGGAAAAGAAGGATTAATAACTCACTTATCTGATGAATATTTAGTTTTTAGAAATAAAATAATTGGTATTCATGCGCCTGACAACCAACGGTCGGCATTAGAAAGACTTTTTCACTATTTAAAAAATAATGGTAAAATTTTAAGGTTTTATATTTTGGCTACTAGTAGTCAAATAAAAGTTAATCGCCATACCGTTCCGATGACTGAGGATTTTATGGATTTACCGTTTTCAGAAAATGAAAATGACTTGATAATATCTGATGCTGAAGAAATTATTATTAATGATGTATTAAACAGCCAACTTGCAAAAAATGATTTATCAGAATACTCTTCGAATGATGAGGTTTCGTTCTTTTCTGAAATATTCTGCAAAACCTTAAACAGCATCTACCAAAAAGAAAAATCATTTCAATTATTTAAAATCATCGATGCTGGTAAATATTATGCATTGCACTTTGAATACACTCCTGAAAAACTTAATGCAAAACACGAAAAAGCTGATGATATAGAAAAATACATTGAAGCAGTAATACCTGCAAGAAAGGAAAATCAGGAAAGTACACATATACAGAAAATTATAAAGGCTTATGGACAGGACACTATTATTTTAGCCAAGCCAAAACAATTACGTTACTGGTTACCATCTATAGCATTAAGGGATGCAGATGAAACTTTTGCAGACTATGTTAAATCCCGGTACCATAATGCTTAAAGATTCATTACCTACATATCAAACACCCAGTGTTGATGACCTTAGCGTTGCTCCAAATTTTGAAGTAGATTTAGTATTAACGTTTATTGATCAGTATGTTCCGGATTTTCCACCTTATTACCAATCAGTAAAAGATTCAGACAAAGAAAATAGGATAAGTGATATTCTTGTTCATCATTTTGAATTGTGCAAGAATGAAACTGGAGGTTATTTCCCTTTTAGGTTTAGTAAAAATCCAACACGACCAGAATCCGATAAAGAAACAGATATTGGTGTTTTTGTGATGACGCGAAATCAAAAGCCGCTTCCGATTATTGAATTTGAAGCAAAAAGATTTTCAGAATCATCAAATAATAAAGAATACGTATGTGGAATTAGAGGTGGAATTGAACGTTTTAAAAGAGGGCATCATTCTTCACATCTCAAATTATGTGGCATGTTTGGATATGTTCAAAACCGGACTTCCTTGGATTGGATAGAAAAAGTGAATAACTGGATTAAAGAATTGTCTGAAAATCATAGTGACCCAACAATTAATTGGTCGGAAAGTGACGAAGAATTGACGAAAGTAGATTCATTTCCTCATGTGGAGAAGTTATTCTCATCTCATTATAGGGAACTGTCAAAAGATAGGATTTCACTGTGGCATTATTTGATTGAACTTGTAGGTAGAAATTAAAAATTGAATAAAATTTGTTTGTCATTTGCATTTCAATATTGTTTGTGGACTGCACAAGTAAAAATCAGAGAGTAGTACCTAAACAAGCCAGAACCAAACAGCGTTTCATACCATAGTTACACTGTTTTAATTTGATTGTCACAAATTAATCGAGATTCTGAAAGTAATTATCCGTTAAAACCGGATTACGTTGAACCTGTTGGATTGGATAGAAAAGACGAGTAGTTTTCCGGAAAGTACTTCGCCACATCCGGTAATTATTTTAATCAACTCATTGGCCTGTAATGCTCCGGCAATGCCCGGAAGTACTCCAAATAAACCAATGTCTTCGGGTTTGTAAATGCCATCTTTGGGCAACTCCGGAAACAAATCCTGGTAAGCGGGCCCTTCCTGGAAATTGAAGACTGTGACCTGTGCTTCGTAATTTAATACCGAGGCAAATATCAATGGAACTTTATATTCCCTGGATTTTTCCCCAAGAAGTTGGCGTGTACTAAAATTGTCGGTGCAATCGAGCACTGCATCACGATCATTGAGCAATCCGGCAGCATTTTCTTCCGAAAAGCGTGTGTCGAGACATTCAATCTCTACCAGTGGGTTGTTTTTCTGAACACGCTTTCCAGCCAGAAAAACTTTCTTTTCGCCCAAATCATCTGTACTGTATAGCGTTTGCCGGTGAAGATTGCTTAAATCAACCACATCATCGTCCACAATCGTAATACGGCCAACACCGGCAGCGGCGAGGTAAGTAATGGCCGGACAACCCAATCCGCCACAACCAATAACCAAAACATTGGCATTCTTTAATTTGAGCTGACCAGCTTCACCAATTTCTTTCAGCGAGACCTGCCTTCCGTAACGGGTTAATTCAGCTTCGGTTAATTTGTTTGTTTTATTCATGATGATGGCAATCGCAGTTATCACCCCATTCACTTGTTCCGTCAGTAAAAAATTCGTGTTTCCAAATCGGCACTTCATTTTTAACACGGTCGATGATGAATTGATTGGCCTGATATGCCTGAGTACGGTGAGCGGAAGCAGTGATTACCACCACTGCACAGCCCGAAATTTCAACCCGGCCAATCCGGTGCACACAGATAGCAGTATTCAAATTCCACTTTTCTTTGGCTTCGTCTAAAATCGCAGCTATCAGTTTTTCGGCCATCGGGATGTAAGCTTCGTACTCCAGGTGCAACACGTCACGATCCTTATTGGATGCGCGCACTTCGCCGCTAAACAAAACCACTGCACCCGCAAGCCGGTGGTGACTTTGTGCAAACAGCTTTTCGATTTCAATATCTTTTTCAGTAATAAATTTCATCGAATCACCTTTTAACCACCACTTGACGGTGGAATTAAAAACACAGTTTTCGTCGCATCTATCGGGCTGGTGGCCGGAATGAAAGTTTCATCGACTGCAATCCGGCAGTTTTTCAAAACCGGCACCGACTCCGGATTTATATTGCCCAAATGATCCAGTAAATCAGCATACGACGAAGGAAAATCCATCGTCACCGCAAGTTCCGGATTAAAATATTTCCGCAAGCCAGCGAAGCAAATTACCTTGACTTCTTTTTTTGTATCGCTCATATAATCAGCCTCCTATATAGCGCATCGTCATTTCATTTCCTTTGAAATGATGAGATTGCTTGTATGATAATAATCGTTTAAGTGAATCGACCGTTTTCTCGCGGTTACCCGATTCTTTCATCAGCGGAATACCTACGCTGCTGCTGAGGCAACCGTAAAAATTTCCGAAACTGTCCATCCGAAGGCGGTTGCAGTCGCCACAAAAAGGAACCGATTCATTGGCAATGATGCCAAAATTTCCGATTCCGGGTACGTTCCAGTAATTAGAGGTGGAGGATTTTTTCCGGGAAACTTCAGTAATGAAATAGTTGGCTTGAATGACATCCAGAATATTCTGCTGCGAGAAGAAGAAGCCGTCCATGTGATGGTATAAATGACCCATTTTCATCAGTTCAAGGTATCGGATGTCGATGCCTTTGTGTCCGGCGTATCGAAGTAAGGGAATGATCTGATTGTCATTTTTACCTTTCATGATCACAGCGTTTAGCTTTACGTCCAATCCGGCATCCAGAGCATCATCAACGCCATCGAGCACCCGTTGCATCCGCTGATTCCCCGACATCATCCGGAAAATTTCACCGTCAACGGCATCAAGAGAAATGTTGATCGCCCGCAATCCGCTTTGTTTCAGTTCAACAGATTTGTCTTTCAAATAATACGCATTGGTTGTCAGCCGGATATCGTCAATTCCCAGAAGTTTTATTTCCCGGATAATTCCAGCCAAATCAGGATAAAGTAATGGTTCGCCGCCGGTTAACCGAATACTTTTCAGGTTTACGATATCGTGCACCAAAGTGATGGATTCGATAAACTCCCTAGTATTCAGCCTTTTTTGGTGAGGCGCAGTATTGATATTTGGCTCAAGGTGATTTCTTCCATTTGCATCATCGCTCACGCAATAAGTGCATGCAAAATTGCATTCATTGATGAGGCTCACCCGCAACTTTTCAAATTTTCTGCCAAACCTGTCCGTAATACCTTCGCTAACATCAACCATCAAAATTCAATTTTGAATTGTACACTGCATCCACTTCTATTTCAACAAACTGATTTTTGCTTTGTTCGCACAGTTGGCAGCAATAACTTTCGGGCAAAAGTCTGAATGGGGTTTGTGCAGGAATTCCGGCAAACAAATCGCCGTATCGTTCATCATAAATGGTGAAGCAATCGGGGCATTGGTAAACCACTTGTTTGAGTTTTTTTACTGAAGTTGGTTTGGGATTTATCAGCTGACGATTTTGTACAGTTAATCGCGAATAATATTTTTTGCTCAATTCAGTCAATACTTCCGGAAGCTCATTTTTCGACAGGTTTTGTTCGTACAAAATGTACTTGTGGGTGTTCGGATTAAAATCGTAGGCAAACCACACATCATACTTAACCAGCCATTTCAGGTTAACGGAAAGAAAAGTGGGTGTTTTCACTTCAATTACTACGGAAGTAAATTCTTCGGAAGGGCCTGATTTAATAGCGAACGACATCCCAAATGTTCGTACATCCCGTTTGTCGAACCTACCAACAATGTACCTTTTTAGCGCCAAAGCATCGTTGTCCAGCAACGGAAGATGCCAGTTTAATTCGAAGGACGAATGCCGCAAATTGATACCAAACCGACCCAGCAATTCCTCCCAATACACACGATGTGCAAGCTTGATTCCCATTACCATAAAGGTTTTCCACGGCGTAATGGCAATCCGCCCGATGTCAAATTGCCTGCACAGATTGCAAACTTCCTTCAGGAATGGAATGTCGTATTGATTGTTGCGCCAGTAAAAACCTGCCCAATACTCCGTTTTGTTTTCCATCAGATAAAAGCCTTCGTAATTGGGAAAGGAGCTTTCAGGCAAAACCAATGGTTCCTGAACACGAATTGTGTTGACTTGTAATGATTTCATTAACCGATTAAAATATTCGGCAGCCGAAAGCCCCGGCGAATTCAGGATAATTTTCTCAACTTCTTCGGCAACAACTGCAAGGTCGTCGGTAAAAACCAGGCGGTTCCAGGCTTCGGGTTGTCCGTTTTCGTTGTTGTTGAGGTAGAGAAACCAATAATTATCGACTGTTGACGCCACAAAATTAATGTGTCCGTAAAATAGCGGAACGAGCGTTTGTTTGGGATCGACAATGTTCACCCGCAGTTGGTGTGGATATCGAAAAGAGTCCAGTACCCTCAGGTATGTACCTGCATGTACCCACGAAGTTGACGGATACACATCGACACAAACAAACGATGAAACAATATTTTGCTCGCTTGAATCGCGGTCGTAAAGGATTTTCTCATAGGGTTGAATCGTTTCGCCGGTTACTTCATCCTTATTCTGATAAAACAGAACATCCTGTCTGGAGCCAAAAAAGATGGTCCGGTTTCCGAAACTTTCTGCGCACTCCAAAAGCTGCAGCAAGAAATCGGGGGAGGCCACTCCTCCCTTTAATAAAACCCGAAGCAATTTTTTCCTGGTTGCCATACTGTTCCTAAATGATGTTATACTTTTAAATGATTGTTTGTTTATTTATTTACCTATCTGCTTTTTTATGGTTGTCAATTGTTGTCATTCGTTGTCATTCGTTGTCATTGATTGTTTCATGGCTATAATGAAATATTGTCGCATTTGAATTTGTGTTTTTTATCCTAACTCACCCCTTAGCATCTGCGATGCTTTCCCCTCTCTTTTTGAAAGAGAGGGGGACGTCCGCAAGCGGACGTGGGGTGAGTTGGGAAAATGCAAAGCCGAAGCTTCGAATTCCTGAACGATTTTCATCACTTCGGGCTTGCAACTTCCACATCCGGTGCCTGCACCGGTTTCAGCGCAAATATTTTCAAAACCTACGATTCCGTTTTTCAAGGCTTTCTGAATATTTCCTTCACCCACATTGTTGCAGGAACACACCAGTTTCCCGATCACCTGTTCCATCGGTTTTCCCGCACGGAGCAACTTCATCCGTTTGCTGCCCAGTTCGCTTTGCAGGGAAATAAGGTTTTTGTATTCCGCAAATTCGGCCTTGTCGCCCAATAAAATTGCACCGACCAAAACATCATCCTTCACGATGCATTTCTTGTAAAAGTGGGCGGCTTTGTCAATAAAAATGATTTCTTCATATTCCGGATTCTCATCAGAAAGGCTTGTTAGCCCGATCGAACACAAATCAATATCCGGGACTTTCAGGATATTCATCATAACAGAACCCTGATAGTATCCTGAAATATTGCCATTCAGAAAAGAGGACAAAACGGCTGCCTGTTGTTCTGCGGCCGCCGCAATTCCATAAAGTTTTCCTTTGAATTCGGCAATTTCGCCGATCGCAAATATGTTTTCATTGCTGGTTTTCAGGTACTCGGTTACAACAATTCCGCGGTTGCATTTCAGTATGTTCTTAGCGTATTCAATGTTTGGACGTGTTCCGATCGAAAACACAATGCCGTCAAAATCAAGCCGTTTCCCACTTCTGAAAACCACTTCAATTTTTCCGGAGTTTCGATTTTCCGACATGTTTTTTACTTCATCATTGAAAAAAATATTCAAACCTTTGGTTAACATCAGTTCAGCCAAAAGTTGGCTTGACTCATTGTCGAGTTGCCGGTCCATTAACCTTGGATTCCGGTTCACCAAAGTTGTTTCCAGCCCAATTTCCATCAGTGCCGATGCCATTTCAAGACCCAACAATCCGCCGCCAACTACCAGCATATTCCTGCAGGATTCGACTTCAGCCATTAACCGATCCGCATCTTCCCTGTTTCGAATGGTGAATACCCGGTCAAGCGTCCGCCATTCTTCCGGAGGTGTTCCTGACCTCGAGCCGGTTGCCAGAATGAGTTTGTCGTAGGCATATTGCTTTCGGTTTGACCCAACAACAATTTTGTCTTCAGCATTGATCAACTCAATGGATACGCCGGTCTCGACCGTAATATTTAGTGAAGTCCAGTCATTTTCGGTAGCCTTCATCAGCTCGTCCCATTTTCGCACTCCGGAAATGTATTCGGGCAACAGTATCCGGTTGTAAAAAGCTGTTTTTTCTTTCGACAGCACGATGATTTGATCTTCCTTGTTTTTCTCTCGGAACTTGCGGATAAATTCGAATGCAGCGGTTCCGGCACCGGCGATCAGAATGCGTTCAACCGGTTTTTGATATTTGCTGACATTGACCGCCGAAAATTTAAAATCAGGTTCCTTCGATTTCGGATCAATCAGCACATTGGTAATGTTGTTTGTACGAACATCGTTTTGCGAGAGTATTTTCCCCCAGTGCATGGGTAAAAATACGACTCCCGCCCGAATCTCATCGGTAATCTGTAACGGGACTTTCACCATTCCACGCCTTCCGGTTACAACAATCAGGTCGTTATCATTCAGCTTCAATTTGTCAGCATCAGCGGGGTTCATTTGCAAAAATGATTCGGGGATGTGCCTGTTTAACCGCGAAACTTTTCCTGTTTTGGTCATCGTATGCCACTGATCGCGAATTCGTCCGGTGGTCAGGACAAAAGGAAATTCGTCGGATATTGCTTCTGATTGATTGGGAGCTTCAACATCGAATATCTGCGCCCTTTGATCAGGAGTATAAAACCTGAAATCCTCAAACAAGCGGGTGGTTCCTTCCCGCCTTTCAGCAGAAAATGGCCATTGCACACTGCCTTTTACTTTTAAGTAATTGTATGTAAGCGCACTAATGTCGATGTTGGTGCCTTTTGTCAATTGTTTGTATTCATCAAAAACTTCTTCGCTGTTTCTGAAATTGAACCCTTTATAGTCCATTTTGCGCGCAACCCGGCAAATAATTTCGTAATCGGGAAGTGCTTCTCCCGGGCCTTCCACCACTTTTTCGAGGTAACTGACCCGTCGTTCAGAGTTGGTCATGGTTCCCTCTTTTTCGAGCCATCCGGCAGCAGGAAAAATTACATCCGCATATTTCACGGTATCAGATCGTGCCGAAATATCCTGAACAACAACCATTCTCGCTTTTTTCATTGCGTTTTCAACCTGAGTAGAGTTTGGCAAACTAACCAGCGGATTGGTGCAGATGATCCAGATCGCTTTCATTTTTCCGGAGTTCAGGGCATCAATCATTTCAGTAGCGCTAAAGCCTGGTTTCTCCGGAATATTTTTAACGCCCCAAAAGTTGGCAACTTCCTGCCGGTGCGATTCGTTGGCCAGGTTGCGGTGAGCCGGCAGCAGGTTGCACATTCCACCAACTTCGCGTCCACCCATCGCATTGGGCTGACCTGTCAACGAAAACGGACCCGATCCGGGTTTTCCGATTTTCCCTGTAATCAGCGACAGGTTAATCAGTGATAAATTTTTATTGACCCCAATCACGCTCTGGTTTAGTCCCATCGCCCACATGGAGATAAATCCTTTCGAACGACCGATAAGCGAAGCTGTCAGCCTAATGGATTCAGCAGTAACACCACACTGTTCGGCATATTCATCCAATGGTAATTCAAATACTTTTTTTCGGTAATCTTCAAACCCGTTGGTGTGTTCTTTTACAAAATCGGCATCAATCAATCCCATTTCAATTAAACATCTTCCAATCGCATGATTCAGAAATACATCAGAGCCGGGCTTTATTTGCAGGTGAATATCAGCAATTGAACAGCTTTGAGTCCGACGCGGATCGGCAACGATTACTTTTACTCCCGGATTCTTTCGCCTGTGCTCTTCCATGCGTTGAAATAGGATGGGATGACACCAGCTTGGGTTTGCGCCGGTAATAAAAAAGCAATCAGCCAATTCAATGTCATCGTACGAAATAGGCACAGCATCCTCTCCCAACTGCATTTTATAACCAACCACGGCCGAACTCATGCAAAGACGGGAATTTGTATCAATATTATTGGTTCCCCAAAAACCTTTGGCCAACTTGGTGGCAACGTAATATTCTTCAGTGAGACATTGCCCGGAAACATAAAAACCCACCGAATCAGGGCCGTATTTTTTGATCAGCTGTTTAAACGAGCTGGCAACTTTTTCGATGGCTTCGGGCCATTCAACAGGATGCAACGGATGATCCTTTCCCCCGCGAATATATGGAGTCAACAATCGATCATCCTGTTTATTGACAACGTAATGCAGGTTCATGCCCTTCGAACAAAGTTTTCCTTTGTTGACCGGGTGACTCCCATCTCCCCGGACGCTTACTTTCGCGTTACTTTGCCGGGTGACGATTATTCCGCACCCCACACCGCAATAGGAACAAGTCGATTTATATTCGCCAACAACCATAAAATGGGGGTTTTAATATTCGATGGATAAATAATCTATTTATTTGATTTTGAGTAGGCGAATGCAGGTTCAACTTCATCCAAAGATTCGTCCTTGATTTTTAGATATTCTTTTAGTTCCGATTTTTCGGCTTCTTCAGCATCCTTGGAGAATCGAACAAAAAACGTCACCAATGAAATCGCAGTTACAGCGGCTCCCAGAATTAACAGCCCCTGTTGGTACGAAATCCCTTCGGCTTTAAATAAGAAGCCCGCTGCTACAGCTCCGGCATTTCCGCCAGCGCCAACAATTCCGGAGATGGTTCCCACTGCTTTTTTGTTTACAAACGGAACGACGGAAAAAGTGGCTCCTTCTGCCATCTGCACAAACAAACTGAAAATAACCATTGATCCGATCGCCAAAGGCAGCACGCTGATCCGGCTAAAAAGCATCAATGACAATCCTTCGAGAAACAAAACGATGAACAGAAAATAAACACGGCCTTTCAATCCCCAACGGATTCCAGCTTTGTCGCCCACAAAGCCACCGAGAGATCGTGCAAAAATGTTCATTAGACCAAATAATCCAGCAATTAGCCCGGCAGTCTTCACATCCAGCGTGAAATAATCTTTATAATACAGGGCAGCAATATTGTTAATTGTGAGTTCGACCCCAAAACAGGCACCGTAAATCAGGAACAAACCCCAAACCCGGTAATCTTTTACAGCTGCCAGAAATGCGCCAGCAGACTCTTTTGTTTTTGCACGGAATTCAGGATTGTTCTTTTTCAGGTCGCTGAAATTTCCTTCAGGAGTATCCTGTGTATAGAAATAGTAAACGAAGGCCATTATAAACAAAGCAATTCCGGGAATGACCATTGAATACCGCCAGGCCTGCGCGTCAAGATACCCCAATGAAATAAAAACCCCAAAAATCAAGGGCATAACCATTTGTGTGACACCGCCGCCCAGGTTTCCCCATCCGGCGGAAGTTGCATTGGCCGTACCCACTACGTTGGGGGCAAACATCACCGAAGTATGGTATTGTGTAATTACGAAAGAGGCGCCAATCACCCCAATCATCAGTCTGAAAATAAGGAAGCTTGTGTAATCGTAACTCAAACCGATCAGCATGACGGGAAAGGAACCAATAAGCAAAAGTAAGCTGTAGGTAATTCTGGGCCCAATTCTGTCGCAAAGCCATCCAATCAGTAAACGGGCAAAAATGGTGATCATAACCGAGGAGATGATGATATTCCCGATTTGTGATTTGGTAAGCTGAAATTCCTCCCGAACAACGGCCATTAATGGCGCCACTCCGAACCAGCCAAAAAAGCAAAGAAAGAATGCCATCCATGTAATGTGAAACGATCTCATGTATGGGGCCTTGAAACTTAACAGATTTAATGATGCAGATTTTATTGATGGTCTAACTTTACTTTTCATACCTGATATTTTAAGTTTTAATTTTACCCCCGCAAATTTCAGTAACACATGAAAAAAATTGCGTCTATCTGGAGTGCAACCCCCTCGTTTTACGATGGTAAAAATAAATAAAAGATATAAAGAGTTCGAAGTCCCATTTTATAAGAAGGACCAAAGTGAGAGAAAAGTGATGGCAAATGGATGAAACGGCCTTGCAAATAGAAATGACAGCAAGACACTTAAATACCACATATGCTTGATATATGGTATCATTTGTGGCATTTTCATGCCACAATGCTATGAAAACAATCAAACAAGAAATAATTGTTAATTCTATTTATGGGTGGAAATATGGCAGAGTTACCTGCCCAAAATGGGCATACTATTCGTGGAAATCGTTCGACAGTACCCTGAATTCAGTTCGTCGATTCAGACCTTTCGCTATTTCCTGCTGTTCAGGCGTGAGTTTTAGAATGAATTCTTCGGTGAGTTCATCGTTGCGTTTCAGGAAGTCGTATTGTTGGGCAATGGCCCGGGTTACTGTTTTTGGCCAGGTTTCACCGTAACCTTTGGCTACCAATCGTGTGGGAGTAATGCCTTTAAATATCAGGTAATCAACCACTGATTGTGCTCTCTTTTGTGAAAGATCTGAATTGAACTGTTCGCTGCCAATGTGGTCGGTGTGTGCCATCAGTTCAATGGTAATAGTTGGGTTGAGTACCAGTAACTGAACAACCGAATCGAGCGCCAATTTTGATTCTTCAGTGATTTCGTAACTTCCGAAGGCATAATTGATGTTGTTGACTTTAATTGGCGCATCGGTAGGCGACAGTTTAAACTCAAACCTGAATTCCTTGCTGTCTTCAAGTCCAATTGTTGAAGTCCTGGCTTTGTCGTTCAGAAAGCCGTCTCTGAAAGCAGCAAAAACATATTCGGTTTCAGGTTTTAATTTGTACTGAAAACGTCCGCCGTCAGCCCGCATTTTCAGGTTGGTTCCATCGGTTCCAATGATACGGATCATCGCGCCATCAATTTTCTGATTGGTTTCTTTGTTAAAAACTTCGCCGGTGGCATTGAAAATTTTCGGAGGAAGGTAAAAAGAATAGATATCGTCGCTTCTCGAGCCTTTGCGGTTTGATGTAAACAGTCCTTTTTCAACTTCTCCTTTGATAAATGCCATTCCAAAATCGTCGCCGGGCGAATTGACAGGTGTTTTCATGTTTTGGATGACCCACTTCTCTTTTTCATCTTTAACGGCTTTGAATATATCGAGACCGCCAATTCCAAGGTGGTAATTCGATGAAAAATACAAATCGCCGTTTTCGCGGATAAAGGGAAACATTTCGTCGCCGGGGGTATTAATTTCAGGTCCAAGGTTTTCAGGTTTATCGAAGGCGCCTCCACCTTTGTCCTTGGCAACCCAGATGTCTTTACCGCCATATCCTCCGATTCTGTCCGACACGAAATAGAGCAACGTGCCATCATCGCTCAACGATGGATGTGCTGCAATGATGCTGTCGCCTACCAGCTCAATGAGCGTTGGTTCAGACCATTCGCCCCTCGATTGATTGGCTGCATACAATTCGGTTCCC
Organism: Prolixibacteraceae bacterium; assembly: GCA_019459485.1. Lineage (GTDB taxonomy): Bacteria > Bacteroidota > Bacteroidia > Bacteroidales > Prolixibacteraceae > Aquipluma. The sequence continues at coordinate 108,450 of JAIBEZ010000099.1, read as the reverse complement.
AGATCTTTTGTTTTGTCGAACCGGGCGCGAGTAAAAATCATTTGATCGCCCCGGGATGAAAGCGTTGCAGCACCCTCGTCGTTTAGAGTATTGATTAGCAGGTTTTCTTCCAGAAGCACCGGTTTTTCCCATTTTTGCTTTTGTATTCCAAACTTACTGGTGAATAAATCGGCATAGCGCGTGCCGGTAATGTTGCTGGTACGTTTTCCGGTCACTGTTTCGCGCGTGGAGGAAAAAATAATTTCATTGTCGCGTCCACCAACGAAAACGGGACTAAAATCGTTGTTCTTCGAATTCAGTTCCTTCACCGGATTTACCAAATATCTTCCGGGGTTTTCAAGCCAGTCGTTCACTACTTTGCTGGCTTTGAGTCCGTTTTTTGCATACTGATCGTCGGGTTTTACGCCCAGATAGGTTTGATACCAGGTTATGGCTTCGTCGTATTTTTGGGTAGCCCTCAGGCAATCGGCATAATGCAACATGCACATCGGATCGTCATAATTTCGCTTAATGGCATTTTTGTACCAAATTGCAGCTTTCGCAAATTCACTTAGTTTGTAATACGACTCGGCGATTTTGAAAGTAATTTCGGCTTTTTCTTCTTTTAATTTCTGTCCCCTGTATGCTTTTCGGTATTTTTCAATGGCATTGTAATGTTCACCAATGTCAAATGACACCTGACCAGTATTCATGTATTTGCGCGCAGAACAGGAACCAAGCAAGACAACCAGCAGAATCAGAAATGTTTTGGGGAAAACCGTGTGCTTCATTTTAAATTATGACGTTTCGGGGTAAAAGTAACCAATTTAAATCCATTCTGAAAAACGGAAAAGGTTTATTTAAAGTATCGGAGATCGTATAAATAACCAATTATTTTACCGCGACGGTATTAATTACTTTGAATTCGGTTCGCCGGTTTAGTCCGCGAGCCAGTTCTTTCAGGTTATCGCTCCCGATTTTTTCAATCGTGCCTGAATCTAAGACATCGCCTTCATTTAAAAATTCGTATTGCCGGGCAAGTTTTGCATTTATCTTCAGCGGCACCGATTCGCCGTAACCTTTGGCTTTCAGGTTTTTATCCTGAATACCCTTTCCTGTAAGGTATTGCGCCACCGATGCTGCACGTTTTTCGGAGAGTTCAAGGTTAAATTTCTCATCGCCAATATCATCTGTGTGGGCAGACAGTTCTATGATCGCCTCCGGATTTAATTTCAGAAGTTCAACCAACTTGTCGAGCGAAGCTTTTGCCTGCGGAAGCAAGTCCCATTTCCCCAATTCGTAGTTGATGTTATCGATCCGGATGGGTTTGTTGGTTGGAATTGGTTTGATATCGACCTCAAACTCTTTGGCTTCGCGAAGGCCGCGCGTTGATACTTTTGCCTGAGCATTGAGATAGCCGTTGGCAAAAACCACAATTGCATAATCGCTTTCAGGATTTAAACTGGCCTGAAACCTGCCGTTTACCGATCTGATTTTCTGAGAACTGCCATCAGAACCAACAATCCGGATGTTTACATCAGGAAGGATTGAGTCGGTTTCGCTGTCGTGAATTTTACCAAAACACTGAAATAATTTTGGCGGAAGAAAGAAGGAATAAATGTCTGTCCCGCGGCTGCCTTTTCTATTTGAGGTAAAAAAACCTTTTTCAAGGTTACCGGAAAACTGAATGGACAAATCGTCGCCGACTGAGTTTACTGGCGGGGGAAGTTGCTCAATTTGCCATTTCCCACCTGATTTTTGCGCCTGAAAAATGTCGAATCCGCCCAACCCCGGATGAAAATCGGAGGAGAAATAGAAGTAGCCATTGGGTTTTTCGAAAGGATACAATTCGTCACCCGGAGTATTGATTTCAGCGCCCGCATTGATTGGTTCGGAAAAAATGCCTGGTTCATTTATTTCTGATTTCCAGATATCAAATCCGCCAAAACCTCCGGACCGGTCAGATGCGAACCAAAGTGTTTTGCCGTTTTCTGTTATCATTGGTTGAAGATAGTTGGCACCATCGGCGGTAAAATTCAGTGGTATAGGGCTTGTCCACTGCCCGTTTTGTTTCTGAATAAAAAGCAATTGGCTTGCTGCCCGTTGAGTTGGATTTGAAACTGATCTTGAGAAAACAATCAGTTCTTTTGACGGACTAAAATTCAGGAATAATTCGTCTTCGGTTGAATTCAGGGTAATGGGTTCTTTTAAAAGTTCAGGAAGTGTCCATCGCTTTTTGACGGTATCGTAAACTGATTGGAAAAAATCAGCGAATTTTTGTCCGGTAACCGGATTGATCTTTTTGTCTGGAACTTCTTCGCGCGACGATTTTATAAAGATGGACTTTTCTGATTCAGGATTGATTTGAACGGCAATATCGTTGGCTACTGAATTGACTGTTTTAAGGTTTTCAACGATGTAAAGCTCAGGAGTTTCTTTCCATTCCTGAATTCGGCGAATGGATTCGATTCCATTGATGGCCTGTGTGTTTTTGGGATCCTTCTTCAGTTCGGTTTCATAAATAAGTTTGGCCTCCTCAGGCTTTCCGGCGCCACGCAAAGCATCGGCGTGTCGTATTTCAAGTGTCGGATCTTTGTATCCTGAACGAATTGCATTCCGGTACCAAACAGCCGCTTTTGTGTAATCGCCCGATTGACGGTAACTTTCGGCAAGCTTGAAATACAGTGCGGATTTGATTGTTTTGTCTTTAACTTTTTCATTGGCCAGCCTAAATTTTTCCGCAGCATCGAAAAATTCTTTCCTTGAAAAAGAAGCATCCGCATCCGAAATCAGTTTGTTTACCGAACAAGCCGAACCCAAAAGTGCGACTGCAATCAATAACAGGAATTTAATTTTCATTTATAAAGACTAAGAAAGTCCGAAATTACTCTTTTCGGTTGAAGGGAAACGGAATTGACGATGAAAAATTGCAGGATTGGGCGAAGGTGGATAATTCAGGAAATAAAAAAGGCTTCCGTAATGTTTGGAAGCCTTTAAATTTATCAGTTTGGAATAACTATTTAACGAATAGTAATTCCCTGTATTTTGGCAATGGCCAAAGTTCATTATCAACAATCAGTTCGAGCTTGTCAATGTGATAACGAATATCATCCAGATAAGGTCTCACGCTTTTTTCGTAGGCATAAGTTTTTTCCTTTTCAGTTTCAATGATATTGGCAACTTTACGGGCTTCAATCATCTCTTTCACTTTGGCTTTGATAGATGAAACATGACCACCAATTTCCCTGATCAGTTCAAGACGGCCTTCAGCCAGTGATTTGTATTCTTCGTCGTCAAAAACGATCTTCAGGTTTTTAACATTTTCAAGCAGCATTGATTGGTACTGAATGGCTGTTGGCACAATGTGGTTGATTGCCAAATCACCCAAAACGCGTGATTCGATCTGAATTTTCTTGGTGTATTTTTCAAGTTCTACCTCGACACGGCCTTCAATTTCGCGTGGAGTTAAAACACCGGCTTTACCATACATTTCAATTACACGTTTATCGTGCAAAGCTTCCAATGCAGTTGGCACGCTGGTAATATTGGTCAAACCACGACGGGCAGCTTCAATTCTCCATTCCTCGCTATAACCGTTGCCGTCAAATCGGATTGGTTTTGATTCGATGATAAGTTTTTTCAATACCTGGAAGATGGCTTCGTCTTTCTTAACACCACCTTCAACCAATGCGTCAACTTCAATTTTGAATTTAGCAAGCTGATCGGCAACGGCAGTATTCAGTGCAATCATTGCAGAAGCGCAGTTTGCTGATGAACCCACGGCGCGGAATTCGAAACGGTTTCCTGTAAATGCAAATGGTGAAGTCCGGTTACGGTCGGTGTTGTCAAGAATAATTTCAGGAATTCGACCGATATTTAATTTCAAAGCTGTTTTTTCGTCCGGAGTCATTTTGCGGTCAACAACAGCGACTTCCATCAAATCGAGCATCTTTGAGATTTCAGTACCAAGGAAAGCCGAAATGATTGCAGGTGGAGCTTCGTTTGCGCCCAAACGGTGTGTGTTTGGAGCTGTAAGAATACTGGCACGCAACATATCCTGGTTTACGTACAATGCTTTCAGTGTGTTGATTACGAAAGTCAGGAACTGTAAATTCGATTTTGGGTTTTTCCCTGGGGAAAACAAGTTTACGCCGGTATCGGTTGATAATGACCAGTTGTTGTGTTTTCCTGAACCGTTGATTCCGGCAAATGGTTTTTCGTGAAAAAGAACTGCAAAATTGTGACGACGGGCAATTTTTTTCATCAAATCCATGATCATCTGGTTGTGATCGTTGGCCAGATTCAATTCTTCGTAAATGGGGGCAAGTTCGAATTGGTTAGGAGCAACCTCGTTGTGACGGGTTTTTACCGGAATACCCAATTTGAATGCTTCATTTTCCAGATCTTCCATGAAACGGAAAACACGGGTTGGAATTGAACTGAAATAATGATCGTCCAACTGCTGATCTTTCGAAGCAGAGTGACCCATCAGAGTGCGTCCGGTCAGCATCAGGTCGGGACGGGCCATGAACAAAGCTTCGTCAACCAAAAAGTATTCCTGTTCCCATCCAAGGTTTGCATTTACTTTCGAAACATTTTTATCGAACATCTGGCAAACATCGGTAGCCGCTTTGTCAACAGCAGCAATTGCCCTTAACAATGGAGTTTTATAATCAAGCGCCTCGCCGGTATATGAAATAAATATTGTTGGAATTGTCAATGTATTGTCGACAATGAAGGCGGGTGAAGATGGATCCCATGCGGTATAACCACGTGCCTCGAAAGTCTGACGGATACCCCCGCTTGGGAAAGAAGAAGCATCTGGCTCCTGCTGCGATAGCATTGTTCCTGATAATGTTTCAACAACGCCGCCGTTTTCACCATGAACAACAAATGCATCATGTTTTTCAGCGGTGCCGTCGGTCAACGGATGAAACCAGTGGGTAATGTGTGTGGCTCCGTTTTCCAACGCCCACGATTTCATTCCCTGCGCAACCTGATCGGCCATTTTGCGATCAATTGGAGTTCCATTGTCAACTGCATCAATTACTGACTTGTATGCTTCCTTCGACAAGTATTTCTTCATTTTTGGCCGATCGAAAACATTCATACCATAAAAGTCAGAAACAAGGTTCTCCTGTCGTTTAACTTCTACCGGTTTTCTTGTAAGAACTTCTTCAAGAGCTCTAAATCTGAATTGTGCCATAATTTTAAAAATTTAATCGTTTATGTTTTTGTTAATGTCTATTTTTTTCTGAAATAATTACGTAGCAAAAATATACAAAAAACGAAACACACATATAAAAATACAGGCATCTGATAAAATATTTACAATTAATTCAGAAATAACCTTAATATATGCACGGTAATTTTGAAATTACGTGTAAATATTCAGCTTTTTTCTATTTTCTGAATATTTTATATTTTTAGTGATTTGCGATAGATGGCTGAAATTTAAATTCGACAGTAATAAAAACCGGAAGTGTTATTGCAGCCAAATATTTTGATGCTTTGATTGACTTCAATAAATTGAAAAAAGGGATTTCATCTATATTTAAAGATGAAATCCCTTTCTGATATTGCATTTTTTACCTTCGAAGTTTCGATAAGCTCAATACATTGCGGATTTAGACAACGATTCTTAACAAATCACAACTTTGAACGCTAATATGCTCTTCCTTCTATCCCTTCAATATAGTTGATAAACGACGTGTTGACCACCTTGTTTCCGCCGGGAGTTGGGTAATTTCCTGTGAAATACCAGTCGCCGGTATCGTTGGGACAGGCAACATGCAGATTCTCGATGGTCTGATAAATGATTTCGACCTCCGCTTTGCAGTCTTCCGGTTTCAGCATTTCTGCAATTTTGGCCGAGACTTCTTCTGCCTTAAACGGTTTGTAAATTTCCTTCACGTAATTGACAATCTCTTCCTTGGGCAAGTTCTGCTGTTCTTTGCATTTGCGGTAAACATCATCAATGACTTGTTGCTGATCGGTGTCTTTCAGTAACTCAATGGTTGCGGTAAAAGCGATGAATTTTTCGAGCACAGCCATGTCGATGCCGTAACAATCGGGATAGCGAATCTGTGGAGCCGACGAAACCACGATGATTTTCTTCGGGTTCAGCCGATCAAGTATTTTCAGGATACTTTTTTTCAGTGTTGTTCCGCGAACAATCGAATCGTCGATAATAACCAGCGTATCTGTATTTTCCTTAATAATTCCGTAAGTAACGTCGTAAACGTGGGCAACAAGGTCGTCGCGGCTGGCATCGTCGGCAATAAAAGTGCGCAGTTTGACATCTTTAATGGCAAGTTTTTCAACGCGTGGTTCCACCGAAAGTACTGCCACCATTTCTTCATAGGTGATGCTGCCGTTGCGCTCTTTCAGTTCTTTGATTTTCCAGTCGACACAATATTGCCGCACACCCTGAACAAGCCCGTAGAAAGCCGTTTCAGAAGTATTTGGGATAAAGGAAAATACAGTATTTTCAATATCGTAGTCAATCGACTTCAGGATGGCAGGCGAAAGCAAATTGCCCAGTTTTTTACGTTCCTGATAAATGTCTTTGTCGCTTCCGCGTGAAAAATAGATGCGCTCGAACGAACACGACCTGCGGGTGTGAGGCACGCGGATCATTTTACTTGAAACCGAACCATCTTTTTTGATGATCAAAGCATCGCCGGGTTTTATTTCATTGACACTTTCTGCTTTCACATTCATTACGGTCTGAATTACAGGACGTTCAGATGCTACTACCACGATTTCGTCGTCGTAGTAATAAAATGCCGGACGGATTCCGGACGGATCGCGCATCACAAAAGCATCGCCGTGCCCGAACATTCCGGCGATGGCATATCCGCCGTCCCAATCTTTGCTGGCATTTTCAAGTACTTTTTGCACATCGAGATTTGTCTCAATTAGCGGTGAAATTTCACGGTTCGAATATCCTGTATTTTTGTATTGTCTGAAATGCAACTGGTTCTCTTCGTCCAAAAAATGACCGACTTTTTCAAGAACAGTTACTGTATCGGTATAAGCTTTTGGATGTTGCCCTAAAGCAATCAATCTTTCAAAAAGTTCGTCGGTATTGGTCAGGTTAAAATTTCCGGCCATCACCAAAGTTCTCGATTTCCAGTTGTTCTGGCGCATTACCGGATGTACAAACTCAATGCTGTTGCGGCCAAAAGTTCCGTAGCGCAGGTGCCCGAGGTAAACTTCGCCCGAGAACGGTACATTTTCATATATCCAGCGAACATCGGCATCAGCCGGTTTATTTTTTTCAGCTTTTTTAATTCCCTTCGCAACTTTTTCGAAGATGTTCTTTATCGGGTTCGGTTCAATCGACCGATGACGGTTGATGTACTCCTGACCCGGACTAAGTTCCATTTTGATATTTACAATTCCGGCTCCGTCCTGACCGCGATTGTGTTGCTTCTCCATCAGCAGGTACAGTTTGTTCAGGCCATATTGCCAGGTGCCGTATTTCTCCTTGTAATATTCAAGCGGCTTACGCAAACGTATCAATGCTATCCCACACTCATGCTTAATCAATTCGCTCATTGTTCTTCGGGTTCTTCTATTTGTTCAAAATTTTCAGGAAATAATTCAGGAAACCGGATGACATCTTTTACAATAAATGCATTCGGGTATTTATACGAGATGGTCGATTTCGCTTTCAAGGCTTCGCTTTTGTTGCGAAAATCACCAACCCTCAATTTGAAATTAGGTGTTTGAAAAATAAGGTAAGCAGGAATATTTGGGAAAGTGAAGTTAAAATCATTTCGCACCCGTTCTGCCTGTTCGCGGGCTTTGCTTCCGGAGCTGAAGAATATTTCGAGACGAAAACCATCGGTTCCGCGTTTGCGCTGGTTGATTTGGGAATGTCTGACAAGCAGATCAGTGATTCGGGGATCTTGCCTGATGGGTAATTTTCCAAGTAGTTCCTCCATTTTTGCGGTTTGGCTGGAGATTCCAGGGTACAGGCCAAGTGTATCAGTTTGAGCATAAACCGACGCGCTCAATAGTCCAAGAAATAAGATGACACTACACAAATACCTCATACGATCAGTTTTTGAGTTTGCAAATATAAGATTTTAATGGAACAACTATTCAACAGGCTTCAACCGGCGATTGGGTAATATTCTTTATGAAATGAATGCAAAATCATGTTTGACGGTGAAACTCAGAGCAAACAGACATTGAATAAGCGATTAAATTGAAAGTGTCAAATAAAGGTTTTTTTCTGAATGTTAATTTTTTGATCTCACTCCAACAAAATCAACGGTTTCCTTTTTCTGATTACTGGTACTTCCCGCTTTAAACTTTTGGCTCTTGCTTATTCCTGAAAATTAGTGAAATTTGCAAACCCGAAAATGAATAAGTCCGAAAGTAACCGGCATATTTTTGTAAACAGAACTCAGCTACAAGCACAAACTTGGAACTTGAAACCTTAAACTTGGAACTTTAAATTATGAGCCAATTAATTGAAGATTTTAACAGCTACCGCGCCAAAATGAACGAAAAGATTTTGGCAAGCGATAACAAAGTGATGAAACGCATCTACAGTATCGATACTTTGACCTACCAGGAAGGAGCATTGAGCACCAAAACCAAGGAAATGCTTGGCTTGGTTTCGTCGATGGTGTTGCGTTGCGACGATTGTGTAAAGTATCATCTGGGAAAATGCTTCGAACTTGGTGTTACTACTGATGAAGTTTTCGAAATCTTTTCTGTTGCCAATCTGGTGGGCGGAACCATCGTCATTCCTCATACACGCCGTGCAGTGGAATACTGGGAAGAATTGCAGAATCAATAAAATGCGGCCAAAAACCACATCACCCAGGATACAATTCAGGATTTAAAAACGGAATAAATGCCAGCTGAACGGCAGACTGATAAAGGATTTTGCGCGTAATAACATCGTTGGTGAGCAGACCCACCGCACCGTTTTGCTGCTTCGAATTCATTTTCTCAAAAACAATATCGTCGGCATCGCCCAGTTCGTATCCTTGATGAATCAATTCGGCCACGCGTGGCGGAAGTGTAAAAGTGGCTGTACGGGCTTTTCCAATTTTCGTTCCGTCGCTGATTACCACCCAGGCAAAAGCCATTAATCCTGATTCCGATTCTTCTACCCCACCTTCAATTCCAACATAGTAATCGAATCCTGAAAAAAGATCGTGTGCATTTTTTACCCGGCTTTCGGCTCCCACCAGAGTTTCAATATCACTCATTGGCTGATCGGAAACACCGCTTTCAACCGATCCGCCAAGTACTGTAACCTCCTGTTTCAAAAAAACAGACAATCCCTCATCTACTGCATCCAGTTTTACCGGATTTTTAGAAGCTATAAAAATTTTTATCATTGAAGGGTAAATTATAATTGCCGTCCAATGTACAAAAAACAATACATACTGATGAACTATGACGAAGGCAAACAAGCTATTTTTCTTAATTTTGATGCTTCGAAAAACCAACCTACAATGATTATCAGACAAGCAAACATTACAGATTCGGCCAGTATTGTTGAATTCCAACTGGCAATGGCTTTGGAAACGGAACAACTTCAATTACACGAACCCACCGTAGTTAAAGGTGTTGCTGCCGTTTTTGCAGATCCATCGAAAGGCATTTATTACGTTGCCGAAACTGATGGTAGAGTAGTTGGTTCGCTGCTTACAACCTTTGAATGGAGCGACTGGCGAAACGGCACGGTGCTTTGGATTCAATCGGTCTATGTCAGGCCTGAATTCAGAAAGAAAAGTATTTTCAGCCGATTGTATAAACACATTCAGGAGAAAGTCGCTAATAACGCCAATTTGCGGGGTATTCGTTTATATGCCGACAAAACCAACACTTCGGCTCACGGCGTTTACGAACATTTGGGAATGACCGCCGAACATTATCAGATGTACGAATGGATGAAAGAATGAAAAGTGTTCAGTCGCAGTTTTCAGTAACTTAGATCACAGCCCACTCATGTATTTCAATCCTTCAGTCAATTTTAGATATGATTAAAAAACCCATTTCTCCGGAAACTCGCAGGCAGTTGATTTTCGCACAGCGGGAAGAGATTACCGAATACCACATTTATACCAAACTGGCAAATCAAACCCGCGATCCTGAAAACAAAAAAGTGCTGACCCGAATTGCTGCTGATGAACTGAAACATTACAAAATCTGGTCGGCTTATACCAATAAGGAAGTTTCGCCCAGCCAGTGGGAAATCAGAAAATATTACTGGATTGCGAAAATTTTCGGTTTAACTTTTGGACTGAAATTGTTGGAGAAAGGCGAGGAAAAAGCGCAAGTCAATTATGCTTTGATTGCCACAGAAGTACCCGAAGCGCTGACCGTTGCTGAAGATGAAAATCAACATGAACAAGAGTTGATTGGGCTGATTCGGGAAGAACATCTGAAATACATGGGTTCGATTGTGCTTGGCCTTAACGATGCTTTGGTAGAAATTCTGGGAACACTGGCCGGATTGACATTCGCGCTTCAAAATACAAAACTGGTCGCTTTAGCCGGAATAATTACAGGGATAGCAGGCGCTTTGTCAATGTCGTCATCTGAATATTTGTCGAACAAGGCAGAAGGCAAAAACGACATGGCCATTAAATCGGCGGTATTTACAGGGATTGCATATGTAATTGCAGTAATCTTTCTGGTTGCGCCTTTCCTGATTTTCACTTCCGTGTTTGTTGCCTTGCTGGTTGCGCTGTTCGACTCAATCCTGATTGTATTTCTGTTTACCTATTATATTTCCGTAGCCAACGATCAGCCTTTCCGAAAACGATTCACCGAAATGGTCGTTTTAAGCACTGTCGTCGGCCTCATTTCCTTCGGTTTAGGTTATGTGGTAAGGATCTTCTTTGGAATTGAAGTGTAGAAAAAACGGAGAATACGAGAAAGTGAAAAAATTTCAGTTAATAACATGATCTCGAAATCAGGAAACAATTTGTCGTGAGCAAATACTTAATAAATCTTATCCAGCAAGGCGAACATCAGACGCAGGATTTTAAATACTGCATCAGCGACTCCAGGAAGATTGCGCGGTCGTTGGTGGCTTTTGCCAATACCGATGGCGGAAGGCTGCTCATTGGTGTAAAAGACAACGGAAACATTGCCGGTGTGCGGTCGGAAGAGGAATATTACATGGTGGAAGCTGCAGCCCGCATTTATTCGAAGCCGATGATCGACTTTACCACGAAGCAACATTTCATCGATGGGAAAACGGTGCTGGAAGTGATGATAAAGCCAAGTCCGGACAAACCTCATTTTGCTGCCGACGAAAATGGCAATTGGTGGGCCTACTTCAGGAAAGATGACGAAAACCGGTTGGCCAGCAAAGTGATGCTTGAAGTTTGGAAGAAGCAGAAAAGTACGGACGGAATCCTGATTAATTATTCTGAAGGCGAGAAAATCCTGCTCGATTATCTCGAAAACCACGAAAAAATTTCTGTCAGCAAATTCGCCCGCATTGCTCACTTAACCTACAAACAGGCGGAGCAAATCATCATCAATTTCAGGGCGCTGAATATTCTGCAGGATTGCGTTGGCGATACCAGAATTGATTACTCCATAAACGAATCGTTCGACCGGCAAAAATGGGACAACCGGTAAGCCGATTGTCCCATTTCGATTAAAGTTTCAGTTTCAACTTGTTAAGCTCGTCGTTTATAAAGCTAATTTCTTCAGCACTTAATTTCAGTTCGGCTGCTTTTGCATTCTGAATGGCCTGCTCTGCATTTCTGGCGCCAACCAATGCGATTGTAATTCCGGGTTGGCTGATTGTCCTTTGTATTACCAACTGGCTTAATGTTGCATTCTTGCCATCCGCCAGCGGTTTAATTTTTTCAAGAAAAGCATTGGTCAGCAGTATATTTTCATCCGAATAATAAGGCAAATCGGCCCGTGTATCACCTTCGGCAAACTGATGTCCCGGTTTTAATTTTCCGGTAAGTACACCGCGCTGCAATGGGCTGTAGGCAAGCACCGATTGATTGTTTTCGATCAGATAAGGTACGAGTTCCTGTTCGATTCCCCGGTTGAGCATGCTGTATGAAACCTGGTCTGAAACCAGATCGATATAATTTGCAGCTTCTTTCATCAGCGACACATCGTAATTGCAAACGCCGGCATAGCGCACTTTTCCTTCCTTTATCAATTGGGCAACAGCTTCCATTGTTTCCTGAACAGGTGTTGTCGGATCGGCCCAGTGAATCTGGTAAAGATCAATGTAATCGGTTCCAAGCAGCCGCAAACTGTTTTCACATTCTCTGATTATACTTTCCTTACCGGCGTATCTGTAGATTTCAATCGGTTTGCCTTCATTGTTTTTGCTATGGAAGAAGAATTCTCCCTTGGTTCCGCTCCAGCCCAGGCCGAATTTTGTCAGGATCTGAACCTTATCGCGCGGAATGCCTTTTATAGCTTCGCCGACAATTTCTTCACTTGTTCCCTGTCCGTAGGCCGGAGCAGTATCGATGGAGGTCACTCCGCAATCGTAGGAAGCCTGTATTGCTTTTACTGATTCTTTTCGTTCAGTTCCTCCCCACATCCAGCCTCCGGCGGCCCAGGCTCCAAAAGTAACCACTGATAAATTTAAATCTGATTGTCCCAATTTTCTGTATTCCATAATTTTTAATTCTTGATTTTTCCATTTTTGAATACGGGAATTTCAATGTAAAAGGTGGTCCCCTTCTCCATTTCTGTTTCGTACCATACTTTCCCGCCAAAATTATTGACAATATTTCTCACGATCGATAGCCCAAGTCCCATCCCACTGGTTTTTGTAGTGAAATTGGGCTCGAACATGTGTCCAATCGCTTCTTCGCTAATTCCTGATCCGTTGTCGCTGATGGCAATAAGTGCAACCGTTTCATCTTTTTTAACCGCAATGCGTATTTCCCCATTTTTATCTGTCGGAATCGCCTGAATGGAGTTTTTTATCAGGTTAAGAAACGCCCTTGAAAGTTGTTCTTTGTCAGCAAAAATACGAACCTCTTTCAGGTTGTTCATCTCAAATGAAAAACGAAGGTTTTCGTTGGGTTCGAAAAGGTCGCATACATTCTGAAGCACTTCAAGAAGGTCGAAAACTTCATTCTTCGCTTTCGGGATTTGGGCAAAATTTGAAAACTCCGTTGCAATTCCGGAAAGTGTATCAATTTGTTCTATCAGGTTTTTTGTTACGCGCTCAAAAAAGTCATCGTAATGCTCCCTGCCTTCCGCTTTGGCCCGCTGCAAATACTGAATGTTCAGCTTCATTGGGGTAAGCGGATTTTTAATTTCGTGGGCAACCTGTTTGGCCATTTCGCGCCAGGCCGATTCACGTTCCGATCTGGCCAGCAATTCGGCACTTTCGGCCAGTTCGTCAACTTTGTGGTTGTATTCCTTTACCAGCGCTCCAATTTCGTCTTCGGCCTCATAATTAATCTGCTCGTTCTTTTTCCCAAGTTGAATACCTTTTAACTTTTCACGGATCAGGCTCAATGGCAAGGTGATTTTGTTTGACAATATTACCGCCACGATCACACTGGCCAGAAATAAAATTAGGTACAGGTTGATGAACGCTACCACGAAAGTAGAAATTCCCTGTTTTAATTCATCCTCTCTGGTAAAATAAGGCAGATTCAGGTAAGCCTGATAATCGCCCCGGTTGTTCATAATTGGTTCGTAGGCCGACAGGTATGAGAGGTTTCCGATTTTTTCGGGCTGAAAATAGTTTTGCTGATACTTTTCCGACAATTCATAAAAAGCTTTTGCATTTATCCTTTCGGAAGTAATTCCTTTGCGAAATATTTCGGGTCGCGAGGTGGCAAGCAGCTCGCCGTTAACATCGTAAATATTGATATCGGTCTTGAAAATATTGGATAATTTATACAATTCGATAAAAAGCAACTGCTGAAGTTCAGGAGTAATTGAATTTACATTTCCAAGCATATTGTCGATTTCAACAGAAATGGACGACATTTTTTCCTGAAGATCGGTTTGGTGCCTGATTTTGTATTCCTGAAGGTTGTAATAAATGGTTCCGGCAGCAACGAAAATCAAGGAAATCAAAACTACCGAAATGATCGCTGCCTGAATCCTGAAGCGCAAATCCCTTGGGATCATCAGTTTCCTGAAGGTTGGATTGCCCACCATAGAAACAAACAAAACAAATACAAAGAAGAAAACAAAAATGTACGGAAATGATATAAGGTAATCGACCAACCGAACCGACCGTTTGCTGACGATAATATGGTTAATTTCATCGTAGTTGTAGATAACGTGGTCGTAGCCATCCCAATGTTTGAACTCGAATTCGGAATTAAAATTTTCAAGATTGTATGCCTGATAATATGAATTGTAGTCGTATTCTCCCGACTTGTTCACAAGCTCTTCGTCGAAATATTTGGCGTACGAAAGGTATTTGTACCTGAATGGCTTGATCAAAGTCCGGTCCATGAGCAATTCCGGGAATCCAATGCCTTCCGAAATAGTTTTCGAATTCAGTTCAATGTAAACCGATATTCCGTCCGGATCGTCAACCAAGGGATAATGAAGTCTCCCCATATAAGAAACCCTTCCGTTCATATTATCCATGAAATAAAAGCTGCTCCCCGGAATTGCAATTCCTGACGTTTTGATCATTTTTTCAAAAAATGGAAAACATGGTTCTGAAACGTTTTCAGGATGAATAATTACACTATCGCTACCGGTACAAAACCAAAACTGAATATCAAATTTTCTGAAATAACCATCGAAATAATATCGATTGAGATAGCTTTCCAACTCCTTGTATGGAGGAATAAGCAAACTTGGAATAATCGAATCGATATTGAATTGATGCTGCATATTGTCCAGAAATATTTCAGCGACTGGATCCTGTTCCGAACTTAAATTCACTGCCATCAGCTTTTGTATCTGAACATCCCGTTTTTCAATGGTTTTATAAACAACTCCCAAAGTTGTAATTGAAAATAACGAGATAAACAAAATGGCGTACGAAAGCGAAAATTTTGGAATATGCATTTTCTTTACCTGACTTTGAAGCAAATTGACAGCAAAAAACAATGTCAAAAGATATAATTCGCCGGTATTAATAATGATGCACAACAAAATAGAAACCGGCAACGCAAACAAATGAAAATTCCGGAAGTACTTCTTGTTGATAAGGTTCTCCGATCTGTCAATAATTTTCAGGTTGATCAGGAAAACAGAAAAAAGCAACATTGCAATGGCCAGATAGCTGCTTATACTGATAAGGTCGATATCGGTAATCCGGTTTAATTTATACGTAATGTTGCTGTTTCCTATCAAATTTCCAATCAGAAGGCCCACTATCTGATAAAGCGAACCGGCAAATACAAATGAAGGAATGATCATTTGTTTTCCTGATTTGCCGTGTAACGAGAATTCCCTGACAAACACCAGGCTCCAGAAAAAGAACAATACGGTAATCAGGAAAAAGTCGCCCAACGACGGAAGCCATGTTGATATCGCGTAATATTTGGGGCCAAAAATCTCCAGATGGTTCAGTATGTCTGGTATTCCGAAAATGATATGAATCCAGTAAATCACGAAAAGAACCACCATTAACAGCAGCATTTTTGACACAAAGTTCTCTTCACGGTAATCGTCGATTTTCCGGTACAGCGCCAGAAGCAGGAATAACAAACCAAGCAAATACAATAAAGCCGAAAAGTAGAGTTGCGATGCATTTGCCAATAATTTGCCGGTTGGCATCACCGAAAAAAGATATTGATTGGTCAGATCCCTTATCTCGTATGAACTTTTACCTTTTTCGGCAGTAATATTAAAATTGGCTGGTAATTCGAAAGGCGCAATAAAGCTATTTATCAGAAATTGGTTTTCGTAGGAATAATTGTTTTTGATATGGATCAGTCCCATCAGCTGGAAATCTCCCACCACTCTTTTCCGGGCCTCGAAAATCCCGTTTGGCAAAATCACCAATCCGTTTTCACCCGAAAATTTCGATTGCAAATTTGGAAAAGAAAGATGGTTGCTCGACCAGTAAACCATTTTCTGATTTTGAAAAATGACAAACCCAAGCCCTTCTTTTTCAAACAACTCATTTAAGTCTGAGAAAATGGTGGCATAATTCTCAGAAGTCGGGTTGTCGTTTATTCTCTTCGCTGCAATGTTCAGGTATTCCGAAAGCTCCAGTTCCTGCCTGTGCAAAGTATGCTGAAAAGCCTGAATAAGTTTTTTTTCGGGCTGATGCTTTAAAGTCTGTTGTTCCTGAATGGATGCCAACACAAAGAACAGAATCGAAAGTACGGGGAATAAATATTTTCGGAAATCATACATGCCACAAAATAATTAAATTAACGTTTCAATCCAGAATTTAGCCGGATTAAATTTATTGATGATGGTACGGTTCTCCCTTTAGAATGGTAAAAGCGCGGTACAATTGTTCCGCAAAAATCAGCCTGACCATTTGATGCGAAAAAGTCATTTTTGACAAACTTACTTTCCCGATTGCCCTTGAATAAACATTTCCTGAAAATCCATAAGGACCCCCAATTACGAATACCATGCGTTTTATTCCTGAAAGCATTTTTTTCTCCAAAAACCGTGCAAAATCAACGGATGAAGCCTCAAGTCCATTTTCATCGAGCAGGAGCAATTCGTCGGATGGAAGGATTTGCTGTAAAATCAGTTCTCCTTCTTTGTCTTTTTGTTGTTCCCCGCTCAGGTTTTTGGCATTTTTAATATCCGGAATCACCTTCATTTCAAACGGAACATAATGAGGTATCCGCTTTAAAAATATTTCCAATCCTTTTTGGAGATAGGCTTCGTCTGTTTTTCCAATTACAATAAGGCTGATTTTCATTTGAAATATGTTACTTTTGCAAAGGTATTTGTTTAATGAAACGAACATGCCATTGATAATCATTTTAAAGTTGACGGCATAAAAATAGAATGATAATATTGTCCGAAGTGGAAATCACCTGGCATGGAGTTCCACAAGAACACACAGATAAGCAAATTAACAACTCAAATATTTTTGAGTGAAAAAATTGCACGGTTTTTGGTAATGTTTCTCGCTGAAAGAAGTCTGAACAAAAATTTCTAAAATGAAGAATTTAAAATTTAAGCTGGTATTGTTATTTTTTGGTCTGTTTGCAACTGTTTCACAGTCGTTTTCACAAATTCCCGACGAGATTGTTTTGAGCATACAGAGTGGCAATGACGTAACGCTGGCAAGCTATTTTAATCAGAATGTTGAGTTGGTGGTTCAATCGCATGACGATGTTTTCAGTAAATCTCAGGCTCAACAAATTGTAGCAGAATTTTTCAAGGCCAACAAACCCAAACAATTCAGTATTATTCATCAGGGAGGAAAAGACGGCGCACGTTATGCAATTGGAAGCTTAATCACCAATACCGGTACTTTCCGGGTATATTTTTTGTTGAAAAACAAAGACAATAACTCCTACATCCATCAATTACGAATTGAAAAACAGGATTAATGCCTGAAAGAATCAAAAAGAAGCTAATTGGCCTATGGGAACGAATTCTGGAAAAGGCAAAAAAATTAATCTTACCAGGGTTTGACGAAATGCCTCTTTATGATGTGATGGTATTTTTCTGGCGCAGTATAGTCGATGGCTCGCTTACAACACGTGCTTCTGCTATTACATTCAGCTTTTTTATGGCATTGTTCCCGGCCATTATTTTCCTTTTTACACTCATCCCATACATCCCGATTGATAATTTTCAGGTCGAATTGTTTTTGCTTATCAAAGACGTAGTGCCGGAGACTGCCTTTTTAGCCATCGAAGAAACAGTTCAGGATATTCTTACACAGCAGCGCGGTGATTTACTTTCAATTGGTTTTTTTATGGCGCTCATTTTTTCAACCAGTGGATTATCGTCGATGATGAGCGCATTTGATGCATCGCTACATACATTTGAACGCCGAACCTGGATAGGACAGTACATTATTGCGCTGTTATTACTTGTGATTCTTTCAGTATTAATTACCCTCGCGATCGGCTTAATCACTTTCGGACAGCACTTTATAAACTATATGGTTGCCAATGGTTATCTGCGGGATAATTTTACCATTTATACCTTGATTATTGGGAAATGGCTGGTGATATTGTTTTTGTTCTTTATGGCCAATTCATTCCTTTACTATCTGGCTCCTGCAAAAAAAACCAGGTGGCGGTTTATCTCTGCAGGAAGTACTCTTTCCACAGTTTTGATTATTATCACATTTATCGGATTTTCATACTATATTAACCGCTTCGGACAATACAACAAGTTGTACGGATCAATAGGAACTTTACTGGTAATTATGCTTCTGATGTATTTTCTTTCACTGATCCTTTTAATCGGGTTTGAATTAAATGCAAGCATTAACGAAGCAGTAAAACACTCGAAGAGAGATACTTTGCAGAAGCATCACTCTAATTCCCCATCCTGAATAAGATTTCTTTTTCCTCTTTGGTGAGAGAACCATAGCCTGATTTGCTGATTTTTTCCAGAATTTCATTCATCCGGGCCTGATCCAGATTCCTTTTGCGGTTGTATTCAATATCGTTTTCAGGTTTCCGGTAAGTTATTTTAACTTTCGGTTTTGGGGCGAATTGCTTTTTCAAACTATTCATCAAGGAGGTCACTCCTTTTGCCGGATCAATCCCTCTCCGCAACTGAAACACATAAATCACGCCCAACGCAGCGCCTCCCAAATGAGCCAGGTTGCCTCCTGCATTGCTCGATGAAATGCCAATTACATACATCAACACAGAAAAGAGTGCAATGTATTTCATCTTCACCGGCCCGATAAACAGGAGGTGGATGGCGTGATTGGGAGCATGCATGGCCAATGCAGTAATAATTGCAATTACAGAAGCTGACGCACCCAGAAGCCTTGAATCAGCCACCATTTCTGCGAAAACCGGAAACGAGTTGTACCCTAAAACATAAAACAAACCTCCGAATATACCTCCAAGAAGGTAAATGGCAATTAGTTTTCCCTGATCGAAATAACCAAGAAATATCTGTCCCATCCAATACAACCAAAGCAGGTTGAACAGGATGTGAAGAAAATCGAAATGGAGAAACATATAAGTGATCAGCGTCCAGGGTCTGCTTGCAAGCGTAGCAAAATCTGCCGGAAGAGCCAGCCAGTCAAGAAAAGGGAAATGAGCTTCAGCCAGAAAAAAAATAACATTGACAATACGGATCAGTAAAAATACACCCAGATTAATGTAAATAAGTCGGGTTAAGGCCGATCCTTCCCTGAATGATTCTTTTATTTCGTCCCAAAGATTCATGATTAATAAAAATGTTTGGTGTTTTTGTTCCAGTATTTAATCATGAAAAAGCCGAAGAGCATACCGCCAAGATGTGCAAAATGAGCGATGTTGCTACCCGATTGGGTAAGTCCAAGGTAAAGTTCGATGGCTCCGTAGCCCATCACAAAATATTTGGCTTTGATTGGTATTGGCGGAAAAAGCAGCATCAACTGAGTATTGGGAAATAACATTCCAAAGCCGAGGAGAATACCGAAAACGGCACCTGATGCCCCTACAGTCGGAATATTCAGTAAAAGATTCAGCTTGCCTGCTATTGGATCGGAGAAATTTTTCCCTTGATTGAATATTTCTGTCCCCTGAGTCATCACCATTTCGACAGCCTCAGGAGTCATTTTAGAGGCAACACTCTGAAACTCTAAAAAATTAACAAAGGTATGAAGCAATGCAGCTCCAAGACCGGTAACAAAATAGTAAATAAAGAAACGCTTTGGTCCCCAAACACCTTCCAGTACTCGACCAAACATCCAGAGTGCAAACATGTTAAACAAAAGATGGGTAAATCCGCCATGCATAAACATATGTGTCACAAGCTGATAGGGCCTGAATTCAGGAGACTGAAAATAGTGCAGTCCCAAAATACTGGTAAGTTCTATTCCTCGCATACTTAAAATATAAGTTGCAAGCAGCATGATAATATTAATGATAATCAGGTTTTTAACAACCGGAGGTATGGCATTGAAACCAGATCTTGTATTTTGCATCATAGTCTGTTATTTTATAGGTTTTCCGTTAAAATGTCATTTCAATAGTTTTTCAAAATCATCCAATGGCATGATCGACAGTATCTTCTTTCCTTTTGGCGAAAAATTGGGCGTCTTACAGGCAAACAGATTATCAATCAATTCGCTTATTTCCGCTGGCTTTAATGCCTGCCCGTATTGAATGGATGACGCTTGTGCCAGCGACATTGCAACCGTTTCGCGGGCTTTCTCCTGAAGGTTGACCGGCGAATTTTTAAATTCTTCCAGTAAACTTTCAATAATCTCAACCGGCGAAGAGGTATGCAGCACTCCCGGCGTTCCGTTGATAATGAAACTGTTCTTGCCAAAATCGCGGACATCGAAACCCAATGCTCTCAGTTCGGGCAAAATACTTGTAAGCAAAGTTGCATCCGAAGCATTCAGTTCAAAGGTTTCAGGAAAAAGCTGTTGCTGACTGGCCACCTCATGGTTTTCAATCACCTGCATTAACCGCTCGTACAAAATGCGCTCGTGGGCTCGCTTCTGGTCAATCACCATCAAACCCGATTTAACAGGCGTCAGGATGTATTTGTTTTTGAATTGCACCGAACTTTTTGCAGTTTGCTGTTCTTCCATCCTGAATTGTACAGGTTCATCAGCTGGAGTTTCCGGTTGCGAGGAAAAATCGGGCTCGAGGCCTTTGTACAAAGATTGCCAGCTTGAAAGGTTGGTGCGCTGTGTTGGTGTCGGCGCAAAACTTCTGTCGGTTCCCGAATAGTTTTTTGTCGAACCTGTCTGTTCAAAAGGATTGTAGGCCGGGTTAATTTTTATTTCAGGAGTGTGCACATCGCCGTAATCCCTGAGCGGCATCGGAATATCTACACTTCCGGCCTGATCGAAGTCGATGGATGGAACGATGTTGAACTTTCCGAGCGCTTCGCGGACCGAGGCCTGAAGAATTTGCCAGACCGCCTGTTCGTTTTCGAATTTAATTTCGGTTTTGGTCGGATGAATATTTACATCGATGTCGGCAGGGTTCATATCGAAATAAATGAAATACGAAGGAATTGCATCGGGCGGCAATATTTTTTCGTAAGCCTGCATGATGGCGCGGTGAAAATATGGATGCTTGATGTACCGCTGGTTGACGAAAAAGAACTGTTCGCCAAACATTTTTCGCGCATGTTTGGGCTGCCCGATGAAGCCGCTGATTTTGACTAGTGAAGTTTCCGTTTCGATCGGGATCAGGTTTTGATTGATATTTTTTCCGAATATTGAAACGATCCGTACCCTTTTGTTAGAGCCATTCAATTCATAAATGGCCGATCCGTTGTGATACAGCGATATGGAAATGTCTGAATTGGCGAGTGCAATGCGTTGAATTTCGTTGATGATGTGTTTCAGCTCTGCCGGGTTCGACTTCAGGAATTTGCGCCTTGCCGGAACATTAAAAAACAGGTTTTTTATCTGGAAATTAGTGCCGCTGTCGCAACTTACCGGTTCCTGAGCAATAATATTTGACCCTGAAATGTGAATAAAAGTCCCCAAATCCTGATCATGTTCTTTGGTTCGGAGTTCAACTTCGGCAATGGCAGCTATCGAGGCCAGCGCTTCGCCCCTGAAACCCATGGTACGAATGGCAAATATATCGCTGGCTGACTTAATTTTGGAGGTGGCGTGCCGCTCGAAGGCCATGCGCGCATCGGTATCCGACATGCCGCAGCCATTGTCGGTAATCTGGATGAGGGTGCGGCCTGCATCTTTAATGTTCACTTTTATTTGGGTTGCCCCGGCATCGATGGCGTTTTCCACCAATTCTTTCACAACCGAAGCAGGTCTTTGAATGACCTCTCCGGCAGCTATCTGGTTGGCAACCGAGTCTGGAAGTAGTTGAATAATATCTGGCACAGGATAATTTGAACTATTTGAGAAAAAAATAAACCAATGCCGTCAGGATGATCACAATATAAATTAAACGCATGTTCGATTTTCTGCGGGCCTCTGCAACAGTCTTGTTGTTAACAAATTTCCCGGCACTTCTGAACTTTCCTTTGATATCAGCATGATACGAAAAAGTTGATCCA
The DNA here is from genome assembly GCA_019459485.1 of Prolixibacteraceae bacterium. Classification (GTDB taxonomy): domain Bacteria; phylum Bacteroidota; class Bacteroidia; order Bacteroidales; family Prolixibacteraceae; genus Aquipluma. The sequence continues at coordinate 86,367 of JAIBEZ010000099.1, read as the reverse complement.
TCGGGATTATCTTGCGCCAACTCCCGTCTAATCCTTTCTTCGCGCTCCTTCATCGCCTCTTTTTGAGGATCGTAAAAGCGCGTAACTATATTGAATTGTCTTGCCTTTGGCAGATTCATGAATTTCATTCCCATTGAATTTTATTTTAATAGTACAAAATTAACAATTCTGATTGACTCTGAAATTTAATTGATACAATTATCTGCTGTCGGAATGATTGGTTAAAGTGATGATCTTCGCCCCCATCTGACAATTCAAACATTTTTTATGGTCGCAGTAGTTATTTTTCAACTGAAGCAAGGCCTGTGTTTCAAATGCGGTGCGGCTTTCAATTCCCAGCTCGTTCCATTTTCGGATGATCTGATTTTCTTCAGGAGCCAGCTTCTCTAGCAGAAACAGAGCGCGGTCTTTCATGGCCTGATCGAGGTGTTGGTCGCCGTAAACAAACAGCAGCGGAACAATCGTGTTGATCACCAAATTATTGAATGCGGTATCGCCAAGCACTTTTTGCCTGTTTTCTCCGGAAGGTTTGTTAAAACGATAATGCGTATCCCAATATCCTGAAGCTTTTACATCAAAAAGTTTACGTAGCTCTTCGGGATTTTCGGTTTCCAGAATCTGGGAAAACAAAGCCGAAGAATGATGCACAAGCATTGCCAGTTGCGCGATCCGGACGGTTGGAAAGTTGATGGGACGTAATCGCATAAACTTCCACAAATGCGCTTCGATACCCGATAAGCTATACTTTTTGTACAGATAGGAATACTCTTTCCGAAGCGATAAATAATAATCATCGCCAAGTAAAGTTTCGTTCAGCAAGCCAGATTGCCCGAACAGCAAAGCTTCTATCTGGAACAAATCGTTTTTGTGTTTCGATAATATTTGCAGTGGCAGCGATTTGGCGAGCAGTTCGAATGGCAGCGCGTTGGTTTTCATCCCGAAATTACGGGCAAGCAACTGATAAAAAGTTTCGTTCCAGTTGTTTTTATTCTGTTCCAGAATATTCAGGATATCACCGGTTTTCGATTGAAGCCGTTCAATCATCAGTGAACTGAACCAAAATCGCAGGATGAACGGTTCAACTTCAGGCAACTTTTTCTCGCAGGCAATCCAGCGTTCCGATTTCAGGAGCTGTTCGTAGTTTTCCAAAATTTCGACCGGATACCTGATTTCGAGTGTTGGCAGTCCGTGGTTTTTTACCTGAACGGCTTTGTCGTGCAGTTCGACAACATGCAGGATAACATTGTCGTAGGCCCCATCGATGTCATGTTTGTGGTTATACCAATGCGACGATTTCTGGTGGACTTCGATATTTCCTGCCCAGGTTGTTTCTCCAATTCGGATTTTGCCATTGAAGAAATCGGGTCCCGAATCGGTGTTTGGCCGACCCGACGAAATGATTTCGACAGGTTTTCCATCGGTGGTTTTCAGGTCGTCCTTCAGATACAACCCATGTTTCCAGATAAACTGCAAAAACTCTTCTTTCATAAGTTGGAGTTGTTATTTCTGATTGGCTTTGCGTATTTTAATGGTAAAAGCCTGTGCCGGATTTATCACCAAAAGCTGGTTAATTTCCTTTTCAGAATAGTTTCCACTCCGCAACAAAGGAACAAGCTTTTCAAAAAGTGTGGTGTAGCCCCGGTATTCTCCGCTGTTTTCTTTGGCCGGATCGTACCAACCTGCGTCATGCGATAACAAAACCTTGTTCAGCAAATTATTATCTTTTAGGTTATTAATCATTTTCAAATAATCCTGAAGGTTATTCTCGCCCAAGCCATCAAGACTAATCCATGCTCCCGACTGTGCTGCTTTTATGTGGTTCATCACCTCTTTTTCCGACTGGGCATGAACCCAAATAAATGCTTCGGGCGATACTCCCAACTGTTTTAGGATCTCGATTTGTTCGAATGCCGGAATTGCTGATCCTGTATGCGATGCGATTACAAGTCCGGTTTTTAAATGTGCGATAGCGGCAGCCGAGATCAGCTTTTTATGCATTTCGGATAAATTGCCATTGTCAACACCAATTTTGATGAATCCCGGTTTTATTCCGGTACCGTCAATCCCTTCCTCCCATTCTGTCGTCCAACGTTTGGCAAGCTGTTCAGCGGTTTCTTCAAATGCATAACCGGGAATGAATTTATTATTTCTTGCACCGTAAAGCCCTGTGTTTGTAATGATATTCAATCCGGTTGAATCAGACAGGCTTTTCAGCAATATCGGATCTCTGCCAAGAAAATCCGGCGTACATTCGACAAAGGTCTGGCAACCTAAATCTTTTATTTGCTGAAGGTATGGAAATGCCTTTTCAATTACTTCCGGCCTTTCCCATCTTTCATTGCTTATCGAATCGGCGCCAATAAAATCGACCAGAATATGCTCGTGGGTTAGCCATGTTCCCAACTTTTCAGAAGAAATTGGTCCGTTAACTGTCATGATGATGCCATTTCCTGTATTGGTTTTACATTGGCAAAATACGAGTAAAACCGGAATGGTAAAAAGTAGGATCTTATTCATCTGCTTTGTTTTATGTTTTTCTTTGAGTTTTATCCAAAAACGACTCAATAAATTTAACAAAACGAATTCAGAAAATTGGGGATTTTAGAATGAATTTATAAGAAGTCCGAATTTCCGCATCTGGAATCCTGATGCCACTTGGTGAAAGAAGAGACATTCCCGATAAACCGTTGCAAATGTATCTTGCACAAACAATCTGTTCTTCGGAATTTTTATTTTGTTCTATTAAAAGGTCCAATTTTTAAAAACAAATTAAACAATCCGAACAAAGCTCCTATAATAATTCCCTTGCCAGTGCTTTTCAATACTAAATTTCCTATGTCAGATGTGTCGAATAAATCGTAAACGATAAAACCAACAGTTAATCCAACAGCAATTGGAAAAAATGCTAATCCGAAAAAGTAAAAATTTTTCATTGGCAAATTTTTAGTTTGAACTTGATATTTGAATCTTAATTAATTTATTCTTTTACAACAAGTTATTAAATTAACAAAAGCACTTTGCACATTCAAAGTATGGCTAAAATTCAACCTCAAACCCCTCTTTTTCAACTACCTTCCAGGCTCGAACAAAACTATTTTCATCGAGAATTCTGATTCTGTTTTTCCGGAGAAGTTTTTTGATGCTTTTTTGTGAAACCTTGTCGAATTTTGACAGCAAAGCGCCTAAATTCATTCTCACCGAAGCGTATCCCTTTGACGGCGAATAGAAATAGTATTGGTAATTTGGGGCATAAGCCTGGTTTTTTAAAATATTATTCTGGTCCTTGTATGGTGATATTGTGATTAGAATTACTTTTCGGTAGACCAGTAAATCGGTTTCTCCATCCGACAGGACTTCAAAATAACGATCGCCTTTCATAAAACCATCGAAATACTGTTTCCGGAATACCCTTGTCCTGCCGTCTTTTTCAGTAAACGAAAAACCATTCAAACTCGCTTTGTCAATTACAATCTGGGTGGTGATGGCTTTATTGTAATAAATAATGTCATCTTTAAACGAGCTGTATCTCAGATATAAACTATCAGCAATTTCGCCACTGGCAAATTCAATTTTTCCCGGCAGCCACGAGTCATTCAGAAAAGGGAACCCATCGTATATGGGATAAGGAATGTAGCGTGTACCTTTAATTTTTTCGGCATCCCAATTCGGGTTCAGCGGTTCCTGCGCGAGAACAGTGGTGGTAAAACCTGCTGCATGAAAAAGAATGAATAGAAGAATTATCCTGATGTTCATATGCCTATAATTTGTATTTCAATTGCCATATGGAACTCGCCAATATAGTCATTCTGCTGTATTTGAGATTTTCTCTGATGGCTCGTTTCATATCATTTTACTTCAAATTGTTTTTCTGCAAAAATCAGCGTTCCATTTTTCAACCGACCTCTTACGATCAGCATAAACTGGCCTGCAATTGCAGAAGTATTACATTTAATAAAAATTTCATTTTTGGGTTCAGCCAAAGGATTCCAATAGATAAGCTGCCTCAAATCGGGAATGGTTGGTTCCTGAATTGCGTGTTCGGCAGTTGCAACCTTTACCTGTATGGTTTCAAGATCCATTCGAATAAGCTGGTCGGATGTGGGTAGCGATGAATAATCGGCTTTGGTGGTGTAAATTGCTACCACACCCGGAAACCGGAGGTCGCCATAATACCGCTCATACTGGCAAATCTCAACCCGGTCGATGTCGGCAGTTCCCATGTCCTTTATTACATTCAAATCCCGGATTGGAATTCCGTCGATCAGTATCAATGGAGTATCGGCAAAGTAGTTATGCATGTTGTTGTTAATCACCTGAAGGGTCGGTTCGTTGTTGTAGTTCCTCCATTTTACGCCCGGTAAAAGCTCTCTTGAAATTTCAGTAAAATTCGGAAGATCTATAAACAACTGCGGATCGACAGTTCGGGTTGGATTTCCATAATAAGGAGATGATTCTTGTTCTTTTATGGCAGGTGGCACCAGTTTTATTTTATCCTGTTCAAAAATTTTCCGGAAAGTCAATGCATCAATATTCCTGCTGACATTGTGTTTAAATTCTTCAGAAATAGGATGTTGCCTGAATTCTGGCAATGTGCCTGCGTCCGCGAAAAGTTCATCCATCGTTATTTTCAACCGTTGTACCGGAGTATTGCCGAAACATTGAACGACTGCCTGAACCGCTCCGAAATAATCTTCCAGCAGAAAATAAAAGCGGCCGTCTTTTCGGGTTTGGTAGTACTGAAATCCGGGAACCGAATCCGGTATCGTCAGGTAAACGGTAATTCCGGCAGCCGGTTCCAAGGTTTTCCTATCGGTTACTGTTCCTGAAAGTATGATGCCTTTGTTTTCGGTCATTCCTTCTTTTCCCTGATCGGAGCTCCAAATAAACGAAGCAGCATCGAACGATGCTTCTGCCTGAGCCACAGAAATAAGCAGATTACCATCAATTTCATTCACGAGTGTTTCATCGATTCTGATGGTAGCGGCGATATTGCTGTTCGTTTGGTAGTTGGCTTCAATATTTTCAAATTCAATTTTTCCGGTTCTTTCTTCCTGAATTTTTTCCAGTCCGGAAATCCGTTTCATTTCGTTTGTCTTTTCCCGACCATCGAACCTGTTCGAAATCCAAATTTCATGTAGAATTTTAAGTTTTCCGGAGGTATTTTTCAGATAAGCTCTTGCCAGATAATTTCCGGAGCCGAGCGAATCGGGCAACTGGATAAAACCGTTGGCCTGATTACTTTTAATTTCAAGCGAAACTCCGGTAACCCTGACGCCATAATGATTTACAAGATCGAGATAGACGATTCGGGCAGGATTGCCTTCCGGCGTAAAGATTTTGGCAAACAAGGTTTCGCCACTGACATAAACATCTCGGTCGGTGTAAAAACCGAACCCTGCTTTTTCCTGAGTGTTCCCAGTCATCGCAACGACTATCAGGAATAGAGATATGATTATTTTTTTCTTCATTTAATAATTGGTTTCCCAAAATGACGGACGGATTCCGATCTGATAACCTTTGTCAGGAATTCCAGGATAGCTGTTTAGACGTCGTTGAATGACCTGATCATCGGGGCCAGTCCCCAAACTCAGATAATAACGGTATTGACGGTACGAATTCAGATCAAAAAATCCAAGTACTATTTTTTCAGGTGAAGTTGTGCATTTTATATTCCCGTAAACCTGCGTTAAAACAGGATCAAAAAGGCTCCCTTCTGCGGAAAATTGTTGGTTCAGTTTTTCATGAAAATCGTAGGATTCCTTCGAGATTCCATATTCGTCGAGAATGAGAATCCAGCCTGATGGAGACTGTGCGGTAGAGTCGAGATAAACCTTACCGTTGTAATCGAGCGAAACAACCGGATGCTGTCGTACTTTATTCGATATGCTATACTCTTTCGGCCCTGCCAGATTAAACAAACCCCGGTCGTAAACCGAAAGCCATCCATACCAGGACGGTGGTGGAGGCCCGTTTGAAGGTGCAGGAGAATAGATCCACTGAAGAATTGCCCTGCTGTTAAAACGGTAATATCCGAGTTGAAAACTTAAAGGGGCATCTATGCAGATTTCACGCACGGGTGTTTCAATAAGCTCCGGAATTCCGGATGAATTGGTACGGAAAGATTTTTCAATCCTGTGCACAGTATAAAGTGAGTCAATGGTCGGAATCGGAGGCATTGTAACAAGATCCGAAATAAATACATCGTTCTGATAAGTAATCTGAATTTTGTATTGTCTCCCCGGAACCGGTGTTGAAGGAAAGGTAAAATATCCTGGACTGTTCTCAAGTCCGCTCATTATCTGGCCTCCCAATTCAACAAGGTCAACTTTAGCGCCTGTAATTTCTTCTTCCTGAACAGTGTTGTAAAAATCCTGCGTCATAGAAAGCCTGACAAAATTTTGTCCCGGGTCGTTGGTCAAATGCGACTCGACCACCAACATCGCCGGAACAACCTCGAGTTCGGGTTTGTAGTACTCTTCACAAGAAACGGAGAGCAATGCAAACAACACCATGTATATGATTCTTTTTTGCATCAGAATTTAAAATTATAGGTAATCGATGGCACGGGTACACCAATAACCGAAAGTTTATAAATGGCATATTGGTTTTTATCCACCTGCTGAATGGACGGATCTTTGCGGTAAAATACCGAATATGGATTTTTACGGCCATAAAGATTATAGACCGAAAAAGTCCAGCTTCCTTTCCACATGCGTTTTCGTCGCAGGTTTTCGTCGATCGTTATGCTCACATCAGCGCGGTGATAGGGCGGCATCCGGTATTTGTTTCGGTCGGAGTAATATACAACCTGACGGCCATCAAACATGTATTTCTGTTCAGGCAAAGTGATGGGCCTTCCGGAGGAAAGCACAAAATTACCCGAAAAACGCCAGCGGCGGCTGATGTGATAATTCAGCACCGCAGACAAATCGTGTGGTTTATCGTACACCGACGGATAAAACTTTCGGGCATTGATCACTTCATCATCCAACTCGTTGTCAGTTTGGCGCATGGTTCGCGAGTAGGTGTAACTGACCCAGCCTTTGAGCCTTCCTGAATTCTTCTTCATGTACAATTCAAGTCCGTAAGAGTGGCCATCTGCGTTGATGATGTCATCCTCAATTTTGTGGTTCATCACCAGAACAGCTCCATTTTTATATTCCAGAAGATTTTGCAGATTTTTGTAATATACTTCCACCGAAGTTTCGAACAAGCCTTTCTTCGGAGTTTTAAACAACCCGATGGCAACCTGATCGCTGATGAGCGGCTTGATGCTGGCATCGGCAGATTTCCAGAAATCGGCAGGCGAAATTACCGAGGTATTCGAAATCTGGTTCATAAACTGATGGATACGCTGGTAACTTAACCTGAACGAAGCGCCACTGTTTAAATCGGTTTTAAGTGCCAAACGTGGTTCGATGCCGTGATACATCTGGGTTGTTTCCCAAGACCCCGAACCTGAGCCATTCACCGTGCCCGGATATATGGGCAAAGTCGGGTTGAAGTCCGATTCTGTTGTTTGACCTTTACTCATGAAACGGGCATAACGAACACCAACATTGATGGCAGTTTTTTCAGACAAATCAAAATCGTCATCAACAAAAGCCCCAAGTTCAATTGATTGTTCTTTGGCTACTTTTTCAGGAATTACATTCGACGGATCGCCTGCCGGACGGACTTCGCCTGGAAAAACCTTGTACCCGATTGCCTGAAAGCCTGTATTTACCCGGTGTTTATCGTTGGGTAGCCACGAAAGGATGTATTTTGCGCTGCCGTATTCCAGACCAGTAATCAGAGAATAATCGTCTTCTGAAAGATCTGGGTCTTTCTGATCGAGTTGAAAATTGTATTTGCTATATGCCAGGGTCAGGTTTGAGATCATGCTTTTTGAAACATTCACTTTCCAGTTGGCCGAACCGATTAAATTTCCGTAGGTATAAAGCGAATTTGAATTCAGGTTAAAAACATCGTTGCTGTGGTAGCCCGTTAGTTTCAGATTGCTTTTTTCGCCCAAAACCAGGTTGACGGTTCCGTTTACATCGTAAAAATGAGCCACACTGTTCATAAACTGGGCATTTCGCGATTGCCTCATCAACCAGTCAGAATATGTTGAGCGGCCACCGATCAGGAACGTGCTTTTCTTTTCCTTTGCGAACGGCCCTTCCAGCGTGAAACGACTGTTGATAAGGCCGATTCCGCCGTAAAACTGTATATTTTTGGTATTGCCTTCCTTGAGCTGCACATCCATGATGGACGAAACACGCTCGCCATAAGAAGCAGGAATTCCGCCCTTGAACAATATCACATCTTTCACTGCATCCGGATTGATCATCGAGAAAAACCCAAATAAATGCGATGTGTTGAAAACGGGAGCACCGTCCATAAGGATGAGGTTTTGGTCGGTATTTCCTCCCCGCACATTGATGCCCGACGACATTTCGCCAACACTTTGTACTCCGGGCATCATAATCATGCTTTTAATCACATCGGCTTCGCCCATCATTACCGGGAGTTCTTTCAGTATTCGTGAATTTACCCTCACCATGCTCATTTGTGCTTTCGATGCCTTGCTGTCGTCGCCCGTTATAATTACTTCATCGAGGCTATGCGTTTCTTCAAAAATTTCGAAATCAGCTTTTCCATTTTCAATCAGTTTTATTTTCTGATGTAAAACTTCGTATCCCATAAATGAAACCTGAAGTGTGTGGTCGCCTGTTGGTAAATCCATTTCATAGGTTCCTTTCGGACTGGTCGTGGTTCCTGTTCCGGTTTGGGCATGAAAAATAATTGCTCCTGCCAAAGGTTCGCTGTTTTTGCCGTCAATTACTTTCCCTTTTATTTTGGCAGTGGAATATCTGCCCTCGTTGAGCGGGTCGCCAATAACCAGTATTTGAGGTTCGTCTGCGCCTGAAACATTTTGCCCATCGGTTCCTTTAGGAAAAACAACCACAGAATTGTTCTGGAAAAAGCGAAAAGAAAGTGGTTGCCGGTCGAGTAACAGATTGAGAACCTGAATCAGTGGCATTTCTTTAAATTCCTGATTGACCTGATAGGCTTTTATCCATTCCGGCCTGTAATAAAAACGGACATGATGTTCCTTTTCGATAATATTGAAAAATTCATGCAGGCTGATCTGCTGGTACTTTCCGCTGATTATTTTCTCCTGAATATTCTGGGCTGAAAGCGCAAAATTCAGAAAAAGAAAGCAAAAGAAGGTGAAAATTACTTTCAGGATCGATGAAATAAACGTTTTTTTCAAAGTGTAGGTCATTCAGGTTGTTTGGTTTGTGGCACTTGTAAAAATAGGTATTTATTATAAAATAAAAAGAATAAATTCAGCTATTTTTGGTGAATTAAATCATATCGTTTCATGAGTAAGCTTACAGAAAATGCTGTTGAACAAATCAAAGCCAAAGCCAGAGAACTTGGGTTTCTGGATTGTGGCATTTCCGAAGCACTTTTTTTAGTGGAAGAAAAAGACCGATTACAGAATTGGCTGGCAAATGAAATGCACGGAGAGATGAATTACATGGCAAATAACCTTGATAAACGCCTCGATCCGCGATTACTGGTTGAAAATACAAGATCGGTTATTTCTGTTTTACTGAATTATTTCCCTGCTGAAAAACAAGCTGATCCGGAAGCTCCTGTTCTTTCCAAATATGCTTTTGGTACCGATTACCATTTTGTTATGAAAGACAAACTTGGCGAACTGCTTCGGTTTATTCAGGAAAAAATTGCGCCTTGCGAAGGCCGCTGTTTTGTTGATTCGGCACCCGTTTTGGATCGGGCGTGGGCAGCGCGTGCTGGTTTGGGATGGATTGGAAAAAATACCAACCTGATTTCGCCTGAACATGGAAGCTTCTTTTTTATCGGCGAACTGATCATCGATTTGGAATTGCCTGCCAACGATAAAGTTGTACGCGACCACTGCGGAAATTGCACCCGCTGCATCGATGCCTGCCCTACACAGGCAATTGTCGCTCCCTACGTTTTGGATGCTCGCCGCTGCATCTCGTATCAAACCATTGAAAACCATGGAGAGATTGATCCGGAGTTGAAAGACAAATTCAAAAACCGTGTTTTTGGCTGCGATATTTGTCAAGATGTTTGTCCCTGGAATTTAAAATCGGAAACACACAACGAACCGGCATTTACCCCGGATTTTAAACTGATGAACTTGCGAAAAAGCGATTGGGAGAACATGGATAAACCATTGTTTAACGAGCTTTTCAGGAATTCGGCGGTGAAACGAACGAGGTTTGAAGGGCTGAAAAGGAACTTGAGGTTTTTGGGGGAAGATTTTTGATTTACAACAGAAACCCGATTTCTGAAAGTTCGCGACCAATTTGCTGGACTCCTTTTAGAATTCTCTGAGTCTGGGCTGAAGAAGGTTTTTTATTCCCATTAATATATTGAGCCAAAAGACTCTGATTCATTCCAATACGTTCAGAAAGAGCTTTAGCATTAATAACTTTATAGAACTCGAAGAATTGTGGCAAATCCAAAGTGATTTTTATATCATCCAATTTAACAGGTACATGTTCCCCTTCAAAATAAAGATTTAGTGCTTCAAGAATATTTGATTTCAGTTCATCCAGATTATTTCCAACAGTAAATACCGGATAGTTTTCTGCATAAGCGGAATACCCTGTTTCAGTTTTTTCTACAATTGTTACGATCTTCTTCATTTCCTAATTTTTAACAATCAATCCGGCATCTTTAAGAATCTTTGCTGCAAGACCTTTCCCAACTTCGTGACTACTGTGAAAAGGGCAAACAACTTTCCCCTTTTTGAAAGGATGTTCCATAGTCATGTGACTTCCCGTTTGCCTGACAACAAACCATCCATCTTTTTGCAATAGTCTGACAAGTTCGCTGCTTTTCACGCTTCTGTGATAAATTATTGTTTTTCGGTTTCATAAACTTTTCCTTTTTTAGATTGAAATACAATAATGTTTCTAATGGAAGGAAAGAATTCAAAAGTAATATATTTATTACTTCAATTCAATTTGGGAAGTGATTTTTTTATAAAAAACAAAGGGAAGCAATTTGCTTCCCTTTGTGGTGCCACCTGGATTTGAACCAGGGACACATGGATTTTCAGTCCATTGCTCTACCAACTGAGCTATGGCACCATTTTGAGTCCGGCGCGGACTTTTTTCGAGGCCTTTCGGTGTCGCTTTTGGCTCTTCCGTTTCGCTTTCGGGTTGCAAATATAGACCAATTATTTAAACTACAAAAATAAATGTTTTCATCTGTTGCATTTTTTTTGCTTTCGGTATTGAACCATTTCTTTTTCATACTTTTGCAGACCAAAAATTTTTACACATTTCAGGAAAATAGATGCAAACATTCGTATTAAAGAATGGAATCCGTATTATTCATCAGGAAGCGAAATCGCCGGTTTCGCATTTTGGAGTACTGATCAATACCGGATCGAGGGATGAGGAGGCAAACGAACAGGGCATCGCTCATTTTATTGAACACGTAATTTTTAAAGGAACCCAAAAGCGCAGGGCATTTCATATTTTAAACCGGATTGAGGATGTAGGCGGCGAACTGAATGCTTATACCACCAAGGAAGAAACCGCTGTTTATGCCACTTTCCTCAGCGAATATTACCAACGCTCGATGGATTTGATCAGCGACATCCTGATTAACAGCACTTTCCCTTCAAAAGAGCTGGAGCTCGAAAAGGAAGTGGTAATTGAAGAAATCAATTCTTACAAGGACAATCCCTCGGAACTTATTTTTGATGAATTCGAAGAAATCCTGTTCGATGGACATCCGATTGCGCGCAATATTCTGGGAACTCCCGAACTCATTAAAACTTTCAGCAAAAATAGTATCCTGAAATTTATGGATGAAAATTACCATACCGACCAAATTGTTTTAAGTTCGGTGGGCAATATTTCAATGACGAAATTCATTCATCTGGCTGAAAAATTCTTTGGAGAAATTCCGGAGAAAATCCGAACAAAAAAGCGGTTGGATCTTTACAATTACAAACCCGAGACGAGGATTATTCAAAAAGATACGTTTCAGGCGCATTGCATTGTTGGAAACCTTGCACCGACTATTTTCAGTCCGAAACGGATGCAAATGGTTTTGCTGAACAACATCCTGGGCGGGGCGTCAATGAATTCGCGGCTGAACATGGTGTTGCGCGAACGTAACGGAATGGCATACAATGTTGAATCGGGTTATACCGGTTATTTCGATACGGGCGAATTCAGCGTGTACTTTGGAACCGACAAGGAAAACATGGAGCAGGCGCTTCGGTTGGTAAACAAGGAATTCAGGAAAATAAAGGAACAGCCAATGGGGATTTTGCAATTGAGCCGTGCAAAAAAGCAACTGATCGGTCAATTGGCCATTTCGACCGAAAACCGTGAAGATCTGATGCTTTCTATCGGGAAAAGTTATTTGTTTTTCGATCGGGTTGACACGCTGGAAACAATCTTCAAAAAAATTGAAGCGATTGGCTGTGCCGAAATCCTCGAAATTGCCAACGAAATATTGGATGAACCGCAAAGCAGTACTTTAATCTATCAGTAAAATGACCGATCCTGTTTTACTCGACCAGTATATTTTAAACCATATTTCTCCTGAAGAGGAATTTCTTCGTGAACTCGACCGCGAAACACACATCAAAATATTGGGATCGCGCATGTTGTCTGGTCATCTGCAAGGGCAAATCCTGAGCATGATCAGTTGCATGATTAAACCGAGGTTTATTCTCGAAATCGGCACTTTTACCGGCTATTCAGCATTGTGTCTGGCAAAAGGACTGGCCGATGGCGGGCAATTACACACGATCGAAATAGACGACGAACTGGAATCCATCGCACAAAAATATTTCCTGAAATCGGGCTTGGCCGACCGGATTTTTCAGCATATTGGCGATGCAAGGCAAATCATCACAACCATCAACCATTCATTCGATCTGGTTTTTATCGATGCTGACAAGCGTGATTATTGCAACTATTACCATTTGATATTTGATAAAATTCCGGTTGGCGGATTTCTGATTGCCGACAATGTTCTGTGGGACGGCAAAGTAGCCGATCCGGATGCTGCCGGCGAAGATCAAACCCGTGGAATCCTTGAGTTCAACGATTTGGTACAAAACGATCAGCGTGTAAAAAATGTGATCCTTCCGGTTCGGGATGGAATAATGGTGGTGCAGAAAGTCGCGGAATAGTCAGCTGTGAAAATTCAATTCACTGCGACAAAGACCACTGCAGCAATTATGGCTCCAATAACCGGTCCGACAATTGGAACCCAGGCATATCCCCAATCGCTGGTGCCTTTTGATTTAATTGGAACAAGGGAATGAATGATCCGGGGACCAAGATCGCGTGCCGGGTTGATGGCATAACCTGTTAACCCCCCAAGGCTCATCCCAATTGCTACAACCAACAATGCAACCGGCAAAGCGCCCACCGATCCCAATCCCATTTTCACCTCACCCACGCCAGTAGATATGAACTCCGGACCGGCAATGAATAAAACCACAAATATCAGGACAAAAGTTCCGACAACTTCGCTCAATACATTTCGGGGAGTATTTTTTATGGCTGGTGATGTACAAAATGTACCTTTTATTGTTCCCGGATCTTCGGTAAGGTTATAATGGTCGGCAAAAAGCAGCCAAGTTAAAAAAGCTCCTGACATTGCCCCAAGCAATTGAGCCAGAACATACAAGGGCATATCAGTCCACGCAAATTTTCCGGCAACTGCCAACCCGATTGTAACTGCCGGGTTTAAATGTGCCCCGCTTGACGGACCAGCGACAATAACTCCAATGAAAACTCCAAGTCCCCAACCAAATGATATTAACACCCAATCAGCGCCTTTGGCAAATGTTCCTTTTAGTGAACTATTGGCACAAACGCCGTTTCCCATCAGGAGCAGTATAAATGTACCCAGATATTCCGCGACAAGTGGATTCATAATTTAATCAGTTTAAGATATAACCAATTGCATATTCAGTATATAATCGCACTTGTTCTTTCCGCCATTTTCTCCTGTATCCAAGCTCATCAGCCATAATCTCTGCAACCAGCGGAGCCATTGCAATACTTGCCCTTGCATCGAGTAAAAGTGCCCGTGTTCTTCGTGCAAGAAAATCCTCAACCGTTCGTGCCATCTCTTCCCGAACTGCCCAAACAACCTCAGCTTTCAAGTACGGCAAATCTGGATGGAGTTTTTCTGCCAATTCCGGATCCTGACTAATCAGTGCTTTTATCTTTGGCACATCAGAACCATAAACATACAGGTGCCCGTAATTCTTGTGATTTTTCACATATCCGTGTATGGGCATATTTTTGGTGACACATTCCTTATCCTTCAAGCCACCCAGAAGGATTGCCTTATCAACGATATCTTCGCCCATTTTGCGGTAGGTTGTCCACTTTCCGCCAATCATTGTAATCAACCCTGACGGCGAAATAATCAACCTGTGACTGCGCGATATTTCTTTGGTTTCCTGATTTTTGTCTTCAGGAGCTGCCAGTGGCCTTAAACCGGCAAAAATGCTTAAAACGTCCTTTCGTCGGGGCTTTTTGGCCAGGTATTTCCCGGCTGTAGTCAGGATAAATTTGATTTCCTCATCCAGTGCCCGCGGCTCAATCTCCGGATTTTCAACCAGTGTATCTGTTGTACCAACCACCACTTTTCCATGCCACGGAACAGCAAACAATACGCGTCCATCCGCTGTTTTGGGGATCATTATAGCCGAATCGCCCTGAAGAAATGACTGGTCGAGAATAATATGAATGCCCTGACTTGGAACTACAGTATTTACATGCTCAGGCTGATCCATACGGTTTATAGAATCAACAAAAATACCGGTTGCATTGACTACAACTTTTGCTTTTATCTTATATGATTTATTGTTTTCAGAATCAAAACATTGCACACCTGAAATCATGCCCTCCTCATTTTTTATCAATCCGGTTACACCGAAATTATTCAACACATATCCACCATTATCGGTAATTGTTTGTGCCAAACTTATAGCCAGCCTCGAGTCATCAAACTGACCATCGTGATAAATCACGCCGCCCTTCAAATCCTTTTCCACAAGGTTTGGTATGGCTTTCATGGTTTCTTCTTTCGAAATATGGATAGAAGGACCCAGTCCCAGTTTTCCGGCCATCATATCATAAACTTTTAACCCGACCGTATAAAAAGGCCCGTCCCACCAACCGTAAATGGGAATAATGAACTTCATATTTTGCACCAGATGCGGCGCATTCTGCAAAAGCAATCCTCTTTCGTTTAGCGCTTCCAAAACCATGGCAATGTCGCCGGCTGCCAGATAACGAACCCCACCGTGTACCAGTTTTGTACTTCGCGATGACGTTCCCTTTGCGAAGTCATACTTTTCGAGTACCAGGGTTTCAAAACCTCTTGAAGCAGCATCAACTCCGGCACCCAGTCCGGTTGCACCACCACCGATTACGATAACATCCCAAATTTTTTCCTGTGAATGCTGAATTGCCCTCAATGATTCGGTTCGTTTCATAGCTAATGATTTATTGCCAACAATATACAAAATATAGAAATTGAAATGTGATCCTCTCCGATAACTATTTTTTTGCCACCAAAACACAGCCTGCCCCGAAAACCTCGGGGAAATCACTAAATCTCACCAAAATAAATTCATTGAATTTCAGTTTTGTGCAATTTGGAGTCTTGGAGGTTTGGTGGCATTTTATTTTTTTGACTTTTTCAGAGTGGACTCAAGAATATTTTCAGAGAATAAATAGCTTAATCAAACACTGTCAACCGAAAATCATCAACCCAAACCGAATCGGATGCCGGACTCCAAAGATAGAATTGAAGGTTTGCATCCGGATAATTTTCAGGGAGGGACAAATTTAGTTCGCTTCGGGTCCATTCTCCTGAATTGTTTTCGCCCTGAAAAGATGTTTTGTAGAAAATATCACTTTGGTTTGCAGAAGCCACTACGAGGGTTTGCTTCTGATCGGAACTTCGTTGCCAGAACTCTACTTTGTACCGTTTACCCTCCGAAACCGGTATGGAAACATTGAGTCCGAATTGATTCGCAGCTGTGAGCAAGATGGACGAATTTCCGCTGCGTGCAAGCCGGTCGGTTCGAAGCTTTCCTCCCCTGAAGGAATATTCTTCCACGCTAGATTTAATCAACTCACCATCTTCGGACAGTTCTTCCATCGAGGTTTCAATGACCAACGTTGGCTGACTGTGTTTCCGAATCATCGCTGTATCTGCAATAGCCAGTGAAATTACCTCTCCCCTCTTTTCGTTTTGATACACGTTTTTCAGGCTCACAAATCCTGAAATCCCAGAGAAATCAATCATTTCTGAAATTTTCTGCATCGAAACCTCACAATTTTCGGTATTGGCATAGATGTAAATAGGATCGTTCATCGAAAAAATATCCGTGGAAAGATAACTACCGGTCCAGTTGGTAAAACCGTCACGGATGTTCCAGAGATAATTTTCGGGATAAACCGAAGCCAGTATTTCAGCATACCGCTTTTTCATGCTATTGCCCGAATAGCTATATCCAAATTTCAGTGCAGGTTCGATAAATGCCGCGCCATTGTTGAAATCAGAGAGCACAATGTACTTTCCTTTCAATTCCGATTTTACGATTTGAGAAGTTTTTTCAACCGAATTGGTGATTCCTTTATCAAAGTTATTCCTGATAATTAACCGTGCAAAAACGCCTGTTACCAGTAATATCACAATCAGAGAAACAATTCTGGATGAAACGCTTGCAATCTTCTCCCTGAAAAATTGCAGCCAGAAATATCCGTGCAGCGGCATAAACAAGGCAAATACCGGCATTAGGTAATGAAAGCCGTAATGTCGGGCAACGATAATCACCTGAAAAACAGTCGCCACCGTGATGCCAAGATACAATCGTTTGAGTGATCCGGTAATTTTTCGCTTTACAATCACGAACCATCCAACCGGCAAAAGCAAAAGGTGCAGCGTAAAAGGCAATTCTTTCAGTACCATCATCCGCATCGATTGAAAAAAGATTGCCGCATCGAAAAGCTTCTGCTCGCCCGAACCATATTGGCCGGTGTGCGTGGCCAGTTTGCCGAGAAATCCGGTAAAGTTTCCAAGTTTGCCGATAACCGGAGAGATGAAAAGAAAGATAAACAACAACGACAGCAAAAGGTAAACGGTTTTTGATTTTGTCTTTTCGAAAAAGAAGAAAGGAACAATGAAAATGGAAAGAGCTGATATTTTTGTTGCCACCGAAAGGGCCGATAAGATTGCGATGATGACCAGAAACTTCATACGGCCTTCTTCCCTTCTATCGTATAGAATTATACAGGCTGCAATGGCAAAAGATGAAAGCGAAATAACCGATTCGCAATTGATTACGGCCATGAAATTGAACAACTGAAACGACAAAAGCGGCAGCAATTGCAATACAACCGCCATGTTTCTGTTTTTCAGTTTTTTATATGCAAAAAGGCCGAGCATCCAAAGCATTGTGCAATTTATGGCAATCAATGCGATCGTAACAATCCGGAGGTAAGTTTCAGGGTTGGCCAGCACATCGGATGCAAGATCGTTTGCGCCACGAATCCAACCGACAATTGTAATGAGCAATGCAATAAATAATTGCAGCGGCGTGCCGGGATGATCGGTGTGCCCGATGTCGTTCGATCCAAGGGCAAAAGTCAGCCCGTTTGTCAGGTAAGCATAAACAGGATCGTACCATCCCTGGAAATAATAGTGAATTTCGGCCACCCTGAAAAGCATCAAAACAAAAAGCATCAGCGGAACAACCACGAAAACAAGATTTTGTCGTTCCTGAAAATATTTTCCAACTCCTGAAATAATTCCGCTTCCGTTTTTGCCATTCGAAGCTGAATGACTGTTCCCTTTTTCCGTCGGAATAAATTTATCTTTCAGGTTGCTCAAGGGACATTAACTTAAGGTGAGCAGCAAATTTACTTTTTATTTGGTACGAAAAGAAAGTTATTACTTCAGCACCTCTTTCGCAGCCAGCACCAGAAACATAAAGTTGGTTGCACCACCGCCCATTACGTATTCGGTTTGCTGCCAGAAGTAGGGCCATTCCTTCAGCTCCGGAAAATCGGGACGGATAATTCCGGTTCCGGAAACAGAACCACCGGGAATGAATGAACGATCGGCACGGTTTACGCCATAAGCCTGAAGGACAGAGCGCGAACCAACCCCGGAAACAAACGAAGAAGTATTTTCGCCCGGATGGTTGCCCAATACAAAGTTCAGGGCATTCAGCAGGTATTTCGAATCGTAAATTTCAGGAAAACCTTTTTGAAGGAAATACTGGGTGACACCAAAACTCTGGATGGTCCAGCCATCGCCCCAAATGTGCGGACGATAAGGCACGCCAAAGGGATTTTCAAGCTGTACCTTGTCAACTTCGGCTTTGTAATTTTTGGCAGCAGTTACCACCATTCCGGTGAGGTTCGCGTTGTTGATCTGCTTCAAAACCCTGCCCATATATCCGATTACTTCGTTCCTTTTCACCACTTCAGGATTGGCATATTTCAGAATATCCTGCTTGTATTTCGCATTTCCGGTGGTGATCAGCAATTCAACGGCTGCATTTATTTTTGAACCTGCCAGCCTTTGATTTTTACTCGCATCCACCAAAGCGTAAAGCGCTTCGGCAGCAGCAACCGACTGGCTGGAAAGCGTATCGTTAAAACCTTTTAGAACACGCGCCGCAGTTGCGAGCGATTTGGCAACTTCCAGTTCGCGTCCGGGATTTTCTTCTGTAAAAACCAAACGGTCGTCCAAAACACCCGATTCGTGGGCAGTCACTTCGCCTTTTTTCAGGTTTGGATTGTATTTCCGGTTATCGGTCATCGTTGCTGCATCGCCCAAATGAACATATTGCCGCAAACTGTTTTCAATGATTCCGCGGTACAAACGGCCAAGGCTTTGGTAACCGGCCAAAATGGAAATCACACCATGTTCAACCTGCTGAAGCAAATCGTTCTTTCCGTCAGGCAGATGAATTTCCACCAGATTTTGGTGCTGATCAACGGTGGTTTGGTCAATTTCAGGCCTGAACAATTCGTAAGCCTGCGACAAAATCCATACTTCACCAGCCTGCGATTCAACCCGCAAATCGTAATCACCGGCATCGTGCCAGCCTCCACGGTTTAGTCCTGCAACCTGATCCAGCGGTTTAAATTTGGTGAGTGTTGAAGATCCCTGAACATATCCGTCGAAATGGTTGGTGTCAACCGGAGCCATCAGCGCGTCGTCCATGTGGCAGAGGCCATGCCAAACGCGGTAGCCTTCGTTGATGCGCATGTGGCACATCTGTACAGGCAGAAAATATTCAACCGTAGGCTGCCACACATGCCGGTCGTAAATGGTAGGGCTAATCCTGAAAGGTTCGGTGGTATTTCCGGCATATTTTACCTGATAGATACCGGGAGTTTTGATATCCGAAAAATCGAACTGATAATAGTTGAAACGCAGGAATTTTCCCCATTTCGGAGGTTCTACCGTACGGATTTCCTTCAATCCGCCATCTTCCGAAATGCGGTACAAACTGGCTTTCTCCAATTTCGGATCATTTTTATCGACTTCGATCACCGCTATTTTTTGCTGATCGGGATGGTAACCAATCTGGCTGACGTGAACAACCGGTTTTGAAAGAAAATCGGGCAGCACGTTGCAGTCGATTACCCATTCGACGGCGCCCACCGTTTTTCCGGGAGTAACCAGCGAACGAACCACGAACCAGCCATTGTTGTGGTAAAAACGTCCGTCGAGCAATTGCAGCGGCTGACCTTTGCTTTCGATGACCATCGTTTGTGCAGCAGTTTCAGGAGCAATGGTTAATTTCCTGCCAGTTGCCATCGGAAAAGCCTGCCAGTCGCCATCCACATCTTTTTCCATGGGACCGTTTGGCTGAGTGGGAAAAATACCCGATTGCTGATCGAGGTACCAGCTTTTGCCGAATAAAATAGCTGGAAACAATTCGAAGTTGAACCCGACTTTCTTTCCCCATCCCTCCGGAAGTGGTTTATCGAGATCGACCAGAATACGGAATTTATTGCCTTCGCCCACGACCCGAACATTGTAAGTGAAATACAAATCGGGGTATTCAACCGGATTAAAACCTTTGCGGTTGATACTTGAATCTGGATAGGTACATTTTACTGATATTTCGTTTTTGGTGCGGTCAGCCGAGCGCTTGCCAACCTTTGGAATGGGCTGCCATTGGCCGGGAGTTGGCTCCAAACGCAAATCGCCGTTGGTCGCCACCCGTGTTCCGTTCTGAATAATGCCGACCGCTCCCTGATGTCCTTCCGGATAAATATCGAAAAACACCATCACATTTAAGCCGGGCTTTTCGAAGTACTCGTGTTCGTTGATTTGAAGTGATTGTGCATTCAGTTTCGTGGCAACATTCAGGAGTAAAATGATAGCAAAAAATAGAAATGCTTTCTTTTTCATGATTGGTTTGGTTTAAGTTTCAGGTTATAAAGATATATTTCTTATTGTAATATCTACAAACAAGAAAGGGATTTGTTACTCAGCAGGTGACTTTGAGTCACCTGCTGAGTAATCAAAGTCACCTTCTAAGTTGATGATCATGCAAATAGTTTTGGAAAATAAAACACATTTGTTTAACTTGAAGCAAAAACCAATTTATGCAATTCGAACAATCTCATCTTTACCACATTTACAATCGTGGCAACAATTCACAAAAGATCTTTTTCAACAGAGAAAATTATCTGTTTTTTCTTGACAAAATCAAGAAAAACATTTTACCCCATGCTGATATTCTTGCATGGTGCTTAATGCCAAGTCATTTTCATTTAATGGTAAATATCAATAATGTCGAGGTGGAGATTTGCGAACAGGTGAGTTTTAGTCACCTGCTCATTAAAAGGCGTTCGCTCAATGATTCCATTTCAATTATTTTGCGTTCCTACACCAGAGCAATTCAAAAGCAAGAGAATTTAACCGGAAGCCTATTTCAAAATCGCACAAAGGCAAACTGCTTAACCCAGATGGAAGGTATTTCTCCAGCATGGTTTCAGTCAAATTTTGGTGCTATCATCAACATTTCAGATCCGGCAAAGGAATATCCTCAAATATGTTTCGACTATATCCATGCAAATCCGGTCAAAGATGGATTTGTGAAAATACAGGAAGAATGGGAATTTTCGTCAGCCAGAGATTATGCCGGTTTAAGAAACGGTAAACTTATCAATAAAAACCGTGCAAATGAATTTGGGTTAGTGTATTGATAAGTCTGGAGAGTGGCCTTCGTATAATCAGCAGATGATTTCAATACTCAGCAGGTGACTTTGAGTCACCTGCTGAGTACAGTCGAACTACTTCAAAATCAATTCTATTACCGGAATTTCAACATTTGGTTTGGTCACCGGCAAACTCAAATTAATATCGGTTGGGTTTTCACCTTCTTGCATACCATGTCCGTAGCGGGCTGTAATTTTTATTTCGGATGCATCGTGCAGGAATTGCGCGTATTTGATTTTTCCGGCATAATCGGGCAAATTGAAATTCTGTAACGGATAATCCAACAAGTGAATGTACAAACGGTTGGTCTTTGGGTTGTAGGTGAGCAAACTGTTTTCAGGAGCCTTAAACTCAGCGGGAGCCTGCGTGCAACCATAAATGGAACGGTTGTTTAATTTCATCCATTCGCCCATCGAGTTCAGCGCCGATTCAGCACGTTCGTCAAATGTTCCACGGGCTGTCGGGCCAACATTCAGGAGTAAATTTCCGCCTTTGCTAACCGATTCGATCAACAAAACGAGCAATTGTTTGGTGTCTTTCCATGTATGCTCATCGCGGTAGTAACCCCACGATCCGCTGAAAGTCTGACATGTTTCCCAAGCCACTTTTTTGCCGTTTACTTCGGGCCATTTGGCAACTTTGTATTGTTCAGGAGTTGTGAAATCCCAGCCATCTTCGTAATCTTTCAGGTCGAGGCGGTCGTTTACCAAGATTGCAGGCTGTAACTGACGAACTATTTTGATGAGTTTTTCAGAGTCCCAGTCTTTGTTGTCTTTGCCATTTTCGCCCGGATACGAAAAATCGAGCCAGAGCATGTCCACTTTTCCATAGTTGGTCAACAACTCGCGCACCTGATTGTGCAGGTATTCGCGGTATTTCCCCATATCGCGGTTTTTGTTCAATTCAGCCAATTTTGCTTTATCGTCGGTGCGTTGCGGATGCACACGGTCAACCGTAAAATCGGGATGATGCCAGTCGATCAGGCTGTAATAAAAACCGATCTTTAAGCCTTCAGCACGAAAAGCATCCACCCATTCTTTCAGGAGATCTTTGCCATACTGAGTTTTTGTTGATTTGTAATCGGTGAATTTCGAATCGAACAAACAGAAACCTTCATGGTGTTTGGTGGTTATCACGGCATATTTCATACCGGCAGCTTTGGCCATTTTAGCCCATTCGCGCGGATTATACAAATCAGGATTAAAATTATCGAAGTACTTCTGGTAATTTTCGTCGGTAATACGTTCCTGATTTTTCACCCATTCGTGGCGGGCAGGGAGGGCATACAATCCCCAGTGAATAAACATTCCGAACCGATCGTTCGTCCACCAGGCCATCCGTTCCTTTTTCTGTTCTTCTGTTTCTTTGAAAAGTTTTTGCTGCGATTTCGCTTCCTGAAGGAATAGCGCAAACAGTAAGGCAATCATTACTATTTTGTTCATCTGCCAGGTTATTTCATTTTCTCCAGATACAACTTTCTCAATTCCTGAAGGTATTCCGGTCCGATTTTGTCGGAATAAATTCGGACAACCTCATGTAATTTGCCCTCGTAATAAAACGAAGCCTTTGCAGCATCAAATTTACTTTCCACCCAATTGTATTTCACTTTATTGTTGATGGCCTCAAATTCTTCCCATTTCAAATATCTCGGAATTTCAATGTAGGCATGTTTTTTTTCCCGCTTATCGAGGTATATCTTTTCACCAATTTCTTCGAGTGAGAAAAATTTGATGATCCTTATTCTCACCAATTCGTCTTTGTATTTTTTCGACTTCATCAAAAAACGAATACCATTTTCAGTGAACGATCGCTGAAGCTTTTCAAGCAAGTTGTAATCTTTTAGATGCCTGACACGCATAATGTTGTAT
Organism: Prolixibacteraceae bacterium; assembly: GCA_019459485.1. Taxonomy (GTDB): domain Bacteria; phylum Bacteroidota; class Bacteroidia; order Bacteroidales; family Prolixibacteraceae; genus Aquipluma. The sequence continues at coordinate 63,202 of JAIBEZ010000099.1, read as the reverse complement.
TTTGTATCAAAAATCTGAAGAAATCCTTTCCCTGCATCGAAACTAATATCAAACTCAAGTTGAACCCTTTGCGATGCACGTAAAATATCTTCCAGCTCATATTGCTCTTCCAGCGCCAGATACATATAAACTGGTTTCGCTCCTCCGGTTGGAGAATCAGAATAGTAACCGGGGAATGGTTTCAGCGCTTCAAAAACCAAAGTGTCGGGAATGATTTTTTGGTCGATTGTAAAAACTGTTTCAGTTTTTGTTAAGGTTCCAAAAACTTCAAATTGTTTGTTCTGTTCCATATAAGTTAGTTTTTTTGGTTTGATTACTTTAGCAAAATATTCACTTTGATTTAATGACAACAAAATACATAAATATTGAACAAGTTGGATCAGTTTCGTTCACAATTAATGAACGCTCCCGAAGAATCCGCCTGAGCGTAAAATCTGATGGTGAAATTGTCGTTTCAATGCCTCCAGATGCGCTGTACCGTGATGCCATCCGCTTCGTTGAATCAAAAACGGATTGGCTGATTAAACAACAAACAAAAATGCAAGCTGGTTTAACTTTGTTTGCTCCTGAAAGCTGTTTTAAAACCAGGTTTCACCAACTGGCCATCACAAAAGGAAATACCGACCGGGTTTACAATCGGGTAGGCAACGGGGTTATTCAAATTTTTATTCCTGAAAAAGTAAACCACGAACAGCCGAAAGTTCAGGACTTTATAAAAAAGACACTGATTGATGTAATGCGTTGGGAAGCAAAAGTTTATCTCCCGAAACGATTAAAAGAACTGGCTGAGAAACATGGATTTAAATATCAGGATGTGAGTATAAAAAATACAAAAACACGCTGGGGAAGCTGTTCGTTTGCCAACAACATCAATTTAAACTTACATTTGATGCGGGTACCTGAACATTTGATCGATTATGTGCTGTTGCATGAACTGGCCCACACTGTAGAGAAAAATCATGGAGCGAAATTCTGGTCGTTGCTGGAAAAATGTTATCCGAACTCAAAAAAAGCAGACAGGGAAATGAACAACTACCGCACACAAACTTTTTAGGCCACTTCGGAAGGCCATTTTTTGAGGTTAACTTTTGATTTTATAACTTCGTGCAAAATAAAAATATATGACAACTGTTGTTATCAATGAAAAAACAAAAGAAGGTGAATTGCTTCTTGAATTTTTACGAACCCAAGATTACGTTACTATCACTGAAAAGACACCTTCACCTTCGTTGATCAGATCAATGAACGAAGCCAAGACTGGCAAAGTTATAAGGGTAAAAAATGTACACGACCTTCTATCAAAGCTCAAGGAATAAGACATGTACGAGATAATAGCAACGAATCAATTCTCAAAGGATTATAAACGATGTATCAAGAGAAAATATAATATAATTCTTTTGGATGAACTCATTGTCTTGCTTTCTGAAACCGGAACCGTTCCTTCAAAACACAAACCACATCCTTTGTCAGGAAATTTAAACGGACATCAGGAGTGTCATATTAAAACGGATTGGCTATTAATCTGGACCAAAAATGACTTCGAAAAAACTATTTCCCTGATTGCTACCGGAACTCATTCAGATTTGTTCAGATAAAACAGACTGTGGCAATACTATTATATCGAACACTTTTTATCCTAGCGTTTTAATATTTACATTCAGCATTGTCTCCATTTAAAATAAACAAATCCCAAATGAATTGGAATCAAATTATATCGACCACCCGGCTGGGGCAGGAAGAACTTGTAACAAACGACAATAAACACAGCCGCACTCAATTTCAGCGCGATTACGACCGGATAATATTTTCATCGCCTTTTCGCAGGATGCAAAATAAGACACAGGTTTTTCCGCTTCCCGGAAGTGTTTTTGTGCACAACCGGCTCACCCACAGCCTCGAAGTTGCCAGCGTTGGCCGCTCACTTGGCACAATGTTCGTCGAAAAAGCTGAACGCGAAAATCAACTTCCCGAAAATCCTTTGTTTCAGGAAATCGGCTCGGTGGTTTCTGCGGCTTGTCTGGCGCACGACATGGGCAATCCTCCATTCGGACATTCAGGAGAAGATACGATTGCGCAATTCTTCAAAAAAAGCGACGAACCGCGACTTCGTGCCGAACTTTCGGAAGCAGAATGGCGGGATTTTACCCAGTTCGACGGAAATGCCAACGCCTTCCGCTTGCTGAGCCATCAGTTTAATGGTCGCCGCGAAGGCGGGTTTGCATTGACTTACACCACTTTGGCGTCCATTGTAAAATATCCGTTCGAATCGATGCTGACGGAAAAACCCAAGTTCGGCTTTTTTCAGTCCGAAAAAGCTATTTACGAACGTATTGCCAACGAACTGGGATTGTTGCAATTGTCTGAAAATCCTTCAAAATACATCAGGCATCCGCTGGTTTTTCTGGTTGAAGCGGCGGACGACATTTGCTATCAGTTGATGGATCTGGAAGATGCCCATAAATTGAAAATTCATTCGTTTGACCAAACCCGGTCGCTGCTGATGAAATTTTTCGATCCTCAAACCGAGCAAAAACAAATTGTGCGAATGAACGAAACGCTCGGCCTGGTATCAGACCCGAACGAGCAAATTGCCTATTTACGTGCAAGTGTGATCGGAAAACTGGTAAAACAATGTGTGGAGGTTTTCTGGGAAAAGCAGGAAGAAATTTTATCAGGAAATTTTCAAAAAGCATTGATTGATCATGTTCATCCGACATCGCTGGAAGCAATAAAAATTATCAAAGATGTCAGTATCCAAAATATTTACAACGACCGCTCTGTGGTTGAAATCGAGATTTCAGGTTACCAGATTATTGGCACATTGCTCGAAGTATTTGTTGAAGCCATTCTGAATCCAAAGGAAGGATTTTCAAAAAAACTAATTCAGTTGATGCCCGATCAGTATGGCGGAAATCATGAGTCAACCTACGAAAAGGTGCAGTCTGTCGTCGATTTTGTTTCAGGAATGACCGATTTGTATGCTTTGGATTTATACCGGAAAATTAAGGGAATCAATATTCCGGGAATTTAGAAGCCTACCCCAACCCCTCCGAAGGAGGGGCGAAAGAATTGGCATTCGTATATTTTTACTTTCAAATAATCACTAATCTTCCTAATCCACAATGCTCTTCTCCCTTCGGGGAAGGGTTGGGGATGGGGCTTCTTTACAATTTCTGAATCTTTATATTCCTCCATCGAACTTTAATTCCGCCTCCATCGTGAATCTGAAGTGCAATCGAGCCTTTGCCTTCTCCAATTTTATCATCGGTCAGGTCGGTCATCTGATGACCATTCAACCAGGTAGTAACATGATTGCCAACAACCTGAATTTTCATTTTATTCCATTCGCCCATTTTCAGAAAGCCCTCCTGATCATCCGGAATCTGGTGCAGCCAACCTCTTCCATAAGATTCGTAAATGCCTCCGGTATCGTGGTTAGGAGGAGCGACTTCAACCTGCCAGCCTTTGATTTTTGTTCCATCGATGGTTGACCTGAAAAACACGCCGCTGTTGCCATTGGCATCCTGCTTAAATTCGAGCTCCAACACAAAATTGTCATACCATTTTTCGGTGGCAAGATAACCGTATTGCTTGTCAGGGCCACTTTCGCATACAAGCAAACCATCCTCAACCAACCATTTTTCGGTGCCGTAAATTTTCCAGCCATCCAGATTTTTACCATTAAACAATACTTCAACAGCACTTTGACCATGCGCCAATAGGCTGGTTGCAATAACCAAAGCGATCAGAAAGAATGTTCTCATTTTATTTGTTTTTTAGAAGTTTAACTTTGTTTTCGAACCGGCAATTTACAAAGATATTATGAATGAATACGAAACAATTGTTATACTATTTGCTTTTCGGATTAATTCTTTACGTTTCAGCGAAATAAACTCCAGGTATGAAAACCGATTTTGATCAATTTGAAAACGACCGGATGATAGATGATCCGATGAATTACAAAGCTGGAATTTTCTATTTTCAATCGGAGAGACGGAAGAATTGTGGTTCCAAAATGTTCCATAATAATGGGATGAACCCTAAATTTTGCCAATTTTTACACTTATCTGCTCATTTTAGGATTTATCGCGGTAATCCTGATCGTCAATTGGTTAAGCAAATAACGCCATGAATCCCTTGCCAGATTGGCATTTCATTAATAGTGAACAAATAAATTGGAAAGTTAAGTTTTAAAAATTCTTAATAAAGCCATATATCAGGCTTCCAACTACCTTTCGCAACAACATTTTAACGACCTTTGACGTTGTAAATCAATAAATAAAGCTGGTGATTGATATGATTGAGGTATTAAAAATAATTGAAGTATTTTTGTTGGCATCAGTAAAATATGCCTTTACTTTCCCTTTTGCATTGCTGATTGGATTAAACCTCGGGCAAACATTGATTGCCGTTACTTTGGGCGGAATTGCCGGATTTTATTTCTTTTATCGTTTCAGTGGTTTTGCCATTAACCGGCTTCACCACCTGAAAACTTTCTTTAGGAAACATACACCTCATTCTGTTCGTATTAAATACCGGCAACTTCTTTTATGGCGAATGAAAATAACAGGAGAAAGAGTCTTCACAAAAAGGAACAGGTTTATTGTCAGATTCAGAACAAAATATGGTCTGCCCGGAATCATTATTTTATCTCCCGTGATATTAACTTTACCAGTAGGGGCTTTTCTCCTCAACAAATATTATCCGAAACATAAATTCGCGTTGTCGTACATGGTTCTGTCTATTCTGAGTTGGACAGCCGTATTTGTTGCAGTTGTGCTCATCTTTCCAAATTTGGTGAAATAGAAACGGGGAGTCGTGTCAACCAACTCTTATCACAACGTCATGCCGAACTTGTTTCGGCATCTCTTGTTTCATGAGACCCTGAAACAAGTTCAGGGTGACGAATCGTTTCAAATTAAGTCACTTGTTTTTTCCAGGCAACAATAATTTCAAACTTTCCCGATTTTTCAGAATCAATTCACGGTCGGCGCCCGACCAGTCAATCGTATCCAATTCATCGAAAGAAAGCCAACTTTTGGCAATATGCTCTGTAAGTATAATATCTCCGGAAGTAATTTCGCAGACAAAAGGAATTAAGCATATTTGCTTTGTTCCGTAATCGAATTCAACAGGAACAAGCTGATTCAATACTTCAATCCTGACAGTCAGTTCCTCCTCAATCTCGCGAATAATCGATTGTGCAGCAGTTTCGTCAGCATTAATTTTCCCTCCGGGGAATTCCCATTTCCATGGGTGACTGCTTTCCGGCCCACGCTGAACTGAAAGTATTTTTGACTCTTTCAGAATTAATGCACAGCAAACATTAACAATGTTTTTATCCATGTGATTTGCAATATGCCTGCAAAGTTGAAAAAATAAATTTAAGCCCTTTGCTTATCTTCAAATACTTCCACAATACAATTTGGACACGAATGCCTGAAATCAGATAAAAGTAGCGACATTTTTATTGCCTTGTCAATACCTTTTTGTATTATCTTTCTGCCTGGTTCTGTTGTACTGAAGTATTCGAAATAGGGGTTCCAACTATCGAATCCATACTCGTTGGCTATTATATTTTTGATGTTTTCTATCTGGCACATTTCCTTCAATTTATAATTAATAATTCATTGGTTTTTCATGTAATAGTTGCCATTTGCTTCTGGTTGAAATATGACATCCATTATTTTAACCCGCAGCTCTCTTTTTCGTGATTTGTAAATTACTTGATCTCCGATTTTCCTTGAAAAAATTGCCCTTCCCAATGCTGAAAAAATTGAGACCTTCCATTCTTTTATGTCTTCAAATTCAGGATATACCAATTTTACGGTATAAATTATCCCGGTATTAACCTGATTCAATTTAACAAATGAATTCATTGTCACAACATCAGGAGCTAATTCTTGCGGATTAACTTTATACGCCGACAATAATTTCGTTTTAAGCAATTGAATATCTTCTGATGTTGTATTCTGACAATTTTCAGTTGTCAGAATACATTTCATCAATACCTCAAAATCCAGAATTGATATGTTCATTTCATCGTTGGTTTTTTCGCTTTTTAACTTTTCCCTCTTCTTTTTTGAGTTTCTTTTCGAGCTTTTTCGCTTTCATATCTTTACTGGGTTCTTTTAAACCAATTCCCTTTTTTGCCATGATTTTTACTTTAAAGTTTAACTTAAACAAAAATTAACCTGTTCTCAGGTAAATAAATATTGAGTCTGTACCAAAAAGTCCAAATTCCTTGATTCTCAGCAACGCTACCCCAGACTCTGAAAGTAGCATCCGTTGAAAATCAACGAAGTCTCGAAGTCCCATTCCGGAAATTTCAACCAGTTGGATGGCAGGTTGGGTAATTTAATCTTCTTGAGCATGTCAGATAGTGAATTCGCCATTCGATTCTGGCTGGTAAATAATTTTTTTGATAATCATCTCTTTCTTTCCCAACGGAACTTCAAATGATATTTTACTCCCTGCTTTATATCCTAAGAGTGCACTTCCCACCAGCGACAATATTGAAACATTTCCTTTCTTGAAGTCAGCATCTATAGGATATACAAGCTTTACAATCAAAGATTTACTGGTGTCTAAATCCATGATTTCAACCATTGAATTCATTGTTACTATTTCGGGTGATATCTGTTTGGGATCAACTCTTTCTGCCCTGGCAATTTCTTCCGCTAAAACTGAGATATTCTTAAGTTCTCCGTTCTTTGATTGTTTTAATGACGTAATAAGATTACACAGTCGCACGTAATCCAGGTCTGTAATTTTTATTTTACCTTCCATTTCTGAATAGTTTAGAATTATATAAATCGTATGAATTGCTTGAATTATCTGAAAATTGAATCAACTTTCCAAAAGATTCTTCAACTGTAAATAAGTCTGCTCCGAAAAGTCTGAATTTTTCGATTTTCATCGTTAAACTCTTATCGCTAAAGGAGGACTCGTTGAAAATCAATTAATTTTCGGAGCCTTTTTAGGCGATTCCAGACTGCCTGTTGGCAGTTGGGTGGGTTTGACTTTTCGGAGTAGACACAACTATTGCCTGTCTACACATTTTTAGTACTTTTAATTAAAAAAAACAGATCCGTTTAAAAAAAACGAATCAATTAAAATCGCATCCGATATTAATATATCGTATCCGATGCAAACATAGTGAATATTTTTGCATTTTCACACAAAAATTATTTCAATGAAGAATAAGTATGGTGTTATAAAACAGATAATAGACCTTTACGAGGAATATGAGTTGGAACAGAAGCACTTAAATGTCCTGGATTTTGCCAGATGGATGATCGCCAGGGCAAATGAAGAACCGGAACCCGAAGAAAAAGGAACAGATAGTGGAAATGCATCATCATCATTTCCCTTTATCAACAAATTTGATGACAAAACACGCTTTCTGGAAACAACCACCAGAATTGCCAGATACCATGAGTTTTATGCCCGCAAAGCATTAAAGGACATGGTTATAAATACACGTTTAGAATTTCTGTTTCTTCAAACTGTTGACACGTTGGAGAAGGCTAAAAAAACCGACCTGATTAATATCTACCATCTTGAGTACACTACGGGAATGGATACAATCAGACGATTAACCAACAATGGTTTATTGTATGAAATTCAGGATGAAACGGATAAACGGATTAAACAGCTTGTCCTTTCCGATTTGGGAAAAGAAGTGTTGGTTCAGGCCAGTAAAAAGATGAATGATGAAAGTGCTATGTTTTTTGCAGCTGTAAATGATAATAAGTGGAAAAAAGTATTACCGGTTCTGGAAGAAATCGATGAGTTTCATCATACAGTTTATCAAAAACACAACAATAAACCTTTTGCTGAAATATCTAATTTAGTGGATTCTCTTAAGCACTTATTTAAATAGAGTATATTCCTTGAATTCCAATATACCAATATGACAGAAAATGAGCTTTATACATTGATTCAGTCGTGGGAAAGCATCGCTTTGGTGGTACGGCATATTTCAGATTTTCCTGAAAATTTAGATCGGTTGATGAGCATTGCCATGAATGATGAGCTGGATAAAAGTTGGCGTGCGATGTATTTGGCGGAACTAATCCATGAAAAACATCCCGAACTGATTGTGCCTTTTCTTCCGGCTATGACCGAATTTTTACTTACTACACAAAATGCCAGTAAAAAAAGACATCTGCTGAAACTAATCAGTCTGCATGATATTCCGGAAGAAAAATTGGCTCTATTATTGAATTTTTGTATTGAGGAGTTCACAAACGCTGTAGAACCGATTGCGGTACGCGTTCATGCCATGCAAATACTGTTCAACATTGCGCAAAAAGAACCTGACTTTACCGGCGAACTCATCAGTTTAATCGAAAATGAAATTGAATATCACGGTTCTGCCGGAATTTCGTCGAGAGGTGGGAAGTTGCTGAAAAAGCTTTATGGTATTAGGAGACTGATCACTTGATTTAATTCTCTTATCTTTGACACCAACAGGAATATTCACTTAATAATTGTTGTTTATTCCATAACAATGAATCAATTATGAATTTCGATATCAACAAAATACGTCAGGATTTTCCGATCCTGAATCAGAAAATATACAACCGTCCGCTGGTTTATTTCGACAATGCTGCCACTACACAACGTCCACAGCAGGTTATTGATGCTTTGAACAGAACCTACACCGAATACTACGGAAATATTCACCGTGCTGCACATTTTCTGGCCGATAAGGCAACGCTTGCCTATGAGGATACCCGCGAAAAGGTGAGAAGCCTGATAAATTCAGAAACCCGTGAGCAGATTATTTTCACCAAGGGAGCTACTGAAAGCATCAATTTAGTGGCTTTTTCGTATGGCGAGGCATTTATTCAGGAAGGCGATGAAATCATTGTTTCTGAAATGGAACACCATTCGAACATTGTGCCCTGGCAACTGATGGCCACCCGCAAGAAAGCCACGATAGTGATGTTGCCGATTGATGACAATGGACGGCTGATGATTGAACAACTGGATTCTTTGATAACCGACCGCACCAGAATCATTGCAATAGCGCATATTTCAAATGTATTGGGAACCATCAATCCTGTGAAATTGATTACAGAGAAAGCTCATGCCCGTGGAATCCATGTTTTGGTTGACGGCGCTCAGGCTGTTCCACATCTCAAAATAGATGTTCAGGACATGGATGCTGATTTCTATGCCTTCTCAGCCCATAAAATGTATGGACCAAATGGTGTAGGCGTCCTTTACGGGAAAAAAGAATTGCTTGAAAAAATGCCTCCTTATCAGGGCGGTGGTGAGATGATTTCAGAAGTTAGTTTTGCCAGAACCACCTACAACGAATTGCCCTATAAATTTGAAGCCGGAACACCCAACATCAGTGGAGTAATTGCATTCGGAGCTGCCATTGATTACCTGCAAAACATCGGTTTGGAAACAATCGCAACCCGCGAGACTGAATTGCTAAATTATGCCACCACCGAGTTGCTGAAAATTCCGGGATTGCGGATTTACGGCACACAGCCCGAAAAATCAGGTGTCATTTCATTCAATGTTGATGATGTTCATTTCTTCGATTTGGGAACCATGCTCGATAAATTCGGAATTGCTGTCCGCACCGGCCATCATTGCGCCGATCCGCTGATGGCTCATTTCGGAATTCAGGGAACAGTGCGTGCGTCATTCGCTTTTTACAACACGATCGAAGAAATTGATCTGTTTATTGATGCTTTGAAAAAAGTGATTCAAATGTTTTAATTGATTGTCTTCAGAATATCACCCAAAAGAGCATCAAAATTCATGGTATTGTCGGGTTTTGGCGAGTATCCTAAAAGCACCACAACCAATTCTTTCGAAGGAATTATAAATATCCGCTGACCATCGTGTCCATTGCACGAATACATGTCTTCGGGAGCCGACGGGTAGTATTTCGCACTGTTCAGCCAAAACAATGAACCATATCCCCCATCGCTGCCAGCCGCCGGAGTTGTGCTGTATTTTACCCAGCCTTCAGGTAAAATACGGGTGCAGTTAAAAATTCCGTCCTGAAGGTAAAGCAGACCGAACCGGGCATAGTCGCGTGCCGTTGCATAAATGTACGACGAGCCCACCTGTGTTCCAGCCGGATCAACTTCAAAAAGTGCCCCGCGCATTCCAATTTTATTGAACAGACTGGAATAAGCAAACTTGTAATATTCAGCATCGCTGTTCATGTTTTTCCGCATCAAATGATTGACAATGTTTACCGATCCTGATGAGTAATACCAACTGCTTCCGGCCGGACTTTTGAATGGCTGCTGCCAGGCAAAACGGGCAAAGTCCTGCTCGCAGTACAACATGACCGTTACGTCAGAACGATTGCCGTAATCTTCATTCCATTGCAGTCCGCTGTTCATCTGCATCAGGTTATTGATTGTAATTTGTCTGCGTTCATCATTTTGCCATTCCGGAATAGCCGCTGGTTGCTGAATGTCCCATCTACCCTCCTGAACCATGATTCCGGCCAATGCATTGGTTACACTTTTTGCCATCGACCAACTCTGGAAACGTGTTTTGACATCAAACCCAGGCTGGTAACTTTCGGCAACCGGTATCCCATTGTGAACCACCATAAAAGCAAAAGCTTTACCGTTGTAACCATTTTCATCCATCAGCTTTTTTGTAACCCGCTCCAATTTCACATTGTCAACTCCGGTATTTATATCCGGAAGTACGTTTCCCATAGGCCAGGCAATCGTATCCTGACTGGATTCTGCAAAAGTTGACGTCGGAAATTTGATACTCCGCAACGCTGCTTCCTCAGTACCGCGAAGTAATGTGCATCCAAATCCGTGGCGGTAAATGGCTTTTGATTTTCCCCATAAAAAAGAACTCGTTACACTTGAATCCTGAAAATTGACTTCGTTTTTGGTGTATTTTATGAACGAAAAATGCAGGTCCATCGCTTCAACCTCCGCCTGCGCCCTGTTCGAGATAAAAACTGCTGAGCACAAATACTTGGCCGGATAACCGGTAATAATCGGAAGTAGCGAATTGATGTAGTATGCACCGTATAACAATCCAGCCAGCAGTAAAGTAACTATTGGCCAAAGGATTTGCCTCTTTATTCTTTTTCGGGAGTTGGTTGCCATAGATTTCATTTTTTTGGATGAATGAATACTAAAATTGAATACGTTAAATTAAACATTCTTCATGAGAAATCAATACACAATAATGAAGCGGTTATAACCGGAGCATTATTTTGTTCAGGTCTGTTAAAAGCGGTTAACGAATGTTACTTCAGGCTTGTTATTGTTTCTATTTTTTTACTTTTGCCTGAAATGTATTGTTCCCATGGAAGTTGAGCAAAGCTAAAAGTTCAAAATATTGAAATCTTTGATTACAAAATGTTAATTTACAACCGTCATCTTGTTGTTAAAATCATATTTTTTTTGGTTTTATTCCTGAGCACTTTCAACATGATTGCACAGGAGGAGCCGGAAGAAATTGACCCGATGCCCGTCAGGCTGAAGGGACAAGTTTTGAACCTTGACGATGAAATGCCCGTGCCGTTTGCATTTGTAGTTAATTTCAGAACCAACACCGGCGTAAGTACCGATGAACTGGGCCGTTTTTCAATGGATATACTGAACATCGACAGTCTTTCAATTTCGGCCCTTGGGTTTTCAAAAACCACCGTTCGCATTCCTGTTAACTACAGCGAAATGAATGTATTGCTGCTGTATGCCAAACCCATCCGGTTTGCTCTTCCTGAAGTAAAAGTTCAGGGCGAACAGCAAAAAGTGAATATGCACGGCGTTCCTGTGGCTAAAAAAGTTGAAATCGATCCGCAACTTCGTGGCGATGCATACAATGAAAAGCCACCGGTTTTGGCGGCAGTTTTTAATCCGGTAAGTTTTCTGCAATATTACACCAGCAAACGCGAGCGCGAAAAACGTGAGACCCGAAAAGCCATCCTTACGGAAAAGCATTGGGAAATATTATCGCAATACTATAACAAAGAACTGGTTATGAGACTAACCGGGTTGAGTGATTCCGCAGCAGATGACTTTATGTTTTATTTTAACAGCAAGGAAGTACTTGATTATACCTCGACAGAGTACGATGTGCGCAATGCCATTAAAGAACAATACAAAATTTACCGTGAGGAAGGACATTGAAATTATGAAACGAGCCATGAGAGATACTCTCACACATGAGCATGATTGTCTATGGCGAGTTCTCCCGACAAATCGGGACAGGCTATGTGGCAATTAAAAAACAAATTATAAACACATGAAACGAACATGCCGCTGTAATTTATTTCAAAGGTGGCGGCACAAAAATAGAATGAAAATTAATGTTCAAAGTGACCGCTTTATGGCGTGCGAGTTCCATGAGAACGCTTAATAATCAATTAATTAATAACGATATTTTCGAATGAAAGAGCAGCCAAAGAAAATAATCACTTTAAAAAAGAAACCAGCAGTTAGTGAACCTGCTCCTGAACCTTCGGGCGACGGATTGATCCGCCTTAACAAATACATTTCGAACGCCGGAGTTTGTTCGCGCCGCGATGCCGACGACCTCATCAGCAAGGGTTTGGTAACCATAAATGGCGAGGTAGTTACAGAACTCGGACGAAAAGTAACCCTCGACGACGAGATCATTTTTGACGGAAAACGCTTGAATCCGGAACGCAAAGTGTATATCTTGCTCAACAAGCCGAAAGGTTTTTCCACTACTCTTGAAGATCCACATGCGGGCAGAACGGTGATGGAACTGGTTCAGGGTGCATGCCAGGAAAGGATTTACCCTGTTGGACGGCTTGACATTCAAACCACCGGGCTGTTGCTTTTTACCAACGACGGCGAACTGACTAAAAAGCTGACCCATCCGAGTTACGAGAAGAAAAAGGTTTATCATATCCAGCTCGACCGGGACTTTACCCGGGAAGACATGGAGAAAGTTGCCAACGGAATTGAGCTGGAAGACGGATTGATTGCCGCCGACGACATTCAATTCATCGAAGCCGACGATGCCCGTCAGGTTGGTATTGAAATCCATTCAGGAAAAAACCGCATTGTGCGCCGCATTTTCGAGCATTTCGGCTACCATGTTGAAAAACTCGACCGGGTACTTTTTGCCGGACTCACAAAAAAAGATTTGCCACGCGGACGCTACCGCTTTCTAACTCCGCAAGAAGTTAATTTCCTGAAAATGAGTTAATGTAATGAAATCAGTTTTTGCAGACTAATAAGCCACATTTTGGAGAAAGAGTTTTTACAAATAATCACAGAGAACCAGGGAATTATTCACAAGGTTTGCTCCATCTATTGCGATTCGGAAGAAGACCGGCGTGACTTATTTCAGGAAATTCTGGTGCAATTGTGGAAATCATTTTCTTCCTTCAGAAACGAGTCAAAATTTTCGACATGGATGTACCGGGTGGCCTTGAACACTGCAATTACCAGTTTCAAAAAAGATAAAAGGCAACCTGACAAAACGGGAATTCCATACGAAAATTTGCAGCTGGCCGTTGAAGCATACGATACGACCACGGAAGACCAGATCAAGTTGCTGAACAGGGCAGTTTCGCAGTTGACAGGTATCGAAAAATCGATCATTCTGCTGTTTTTGGAAGACAAGAAATACGAAGAAATTGCTGAAATTACCGGGATCACCCAAAATTATGTCAGGGTAAAAATGAATCGCATCAAGAAGAAGTTGAAGTTGTTAATGATCACAGAGGGATAAAGATGGATTTAAATGATTTAAAATCGGCGTGGAATACATATTCTTCTCAGGAGGCGGATAAACATCATCTGGGCAAAGAGTCTATCAATGAGCTGCTACGAAACCAAACCAAAACACTGGTTGAGAAAATTGATAGAAACATACGGATAGGCATTGGTATTTTGCTTGCATACATCGCCTATGTCATTTTTGATGATTTGTACCTTTCGAAAATTCTGATTAAAGAACCAATTCAGTATCCGTCGTGGATGATTCCACTGGATATTTTTTCAAATATGCTTATTATTACCACCTACCTTTTTTTTGTGATCCGTTACCTGAAAATAAAACGAAACTTTTCGGTTGACATTCATTTAAAAGAATTTCTGACAGGGATTCTGGATACATTGAAAACCTACCGGCGGTTGTTTTACCTGGCTGTCATCATTTTACTGATCAACATGATCGTAAGCTTTGCCGCCGGACTTTATGAAGGAATTAAATTCAGTACAGGAAATGCATCCGGCGGGCTGGAAAATCTTTCTACTTCAAAAATAATACTGATTATAGGTGTTGGTCTGGCTGTCTTGGTTCCGATGATTGCAGGCACTTTTTTTCTTCTTCGCTGGGGATTCAATAAGCTGTATGGCCGCTATCTGGTTAGCCTGAATGAAACACTGACGGAACTGGATGAAACGGAAACCGACCAAAAGTAGTGTTGTGTTAACTCGATTTTAACGGGTTCCAGTCACCCCGAATTCATTTCGGGGTCCCATCATGAAAGGGATGCCGAAACAAGTTCGGCATGACGCTGCATCACCCATTAAACCTTTCCATTTACATGGTTGTTAGTTAGCTTATTACTCTAATAAACTCAACAGCCATGCAGTCGAAAGCAGCCACCCCTGACGAATATGTAAGTGAGATTGCAGATGATAAGCTCGAAGCGTTCATCCAGCTCCGCAAAACGATCCTCGAAAATCTACCAACTGGTTTTGCCGAAGAAATGAGTTACGGAATGATCGGCTATGTAGTGCCTTTCAGTATTTACCCGAAAGGATATCACACCAAAGACAAACTTCCATTGCCTTTTCTGGCGCTCGCCGCTCAGAAAAACTTCATCGCCCTCTACCACATGGGTATTTACGCCAATCAATCCTTGCTGAAATGGTTCACCGAAGAATATCCCAAACACAGCAAACTGAAACTGGATATGGGCAAAGGCTGTATCCGGTTTAAAAATATGAGCCAAATTCCGTATGCATTGATTGGTGAATTGGTTAAAAAAATGGGAGTGGACGAATGGATTGGTTTGTACGAATTGACCTATCTTAAAAACAATAAAAGCCATTAAACTATGGATCAGGCAGAAAAAACAATGATGGAAAACCTGCACAAAATTACAGGTAAACCGCTCGAAGAGTGGATAGAAATTGTAAAATCGAAACAATTGGTCAGGCACAGTGAAATCCAGAAATTCCTAAAAGAGGAATTCAATTTCACATACGGCTATGCCAATCTGGTGGCCCATAAAACCCTGGGCACCGATGCCGGTTCGGCTGAAAATCCGGATCTGCTGATTGATAATCAATACAAAGGAAAAGAGCATCTTCGTCCCATCTACAACAGGTTGATGTCCGAAATCAGTCAGTTTGGCTCCGATTTTGAAATTGCGCCCAAAAACGCCTATGTGAGCCTCCGCAGAAAACGCCAGTTTGCCATTTTGCAGCCAGCTACCAAAACCCGTTTCGAGGTTTGCCTGAACCTGAAAGGTCAGGAGCCTGATGGAATTCTGGAACTAATAACCGGTGCAAACGCGATGTGCTCGCACAAGATTAAAATCGAATCGGAAAATGAAATAACTCCGGAAGTTATTGACTGGATTCGTCTTGCTTATAATAAGTCGAATTAACTGCTGAAAATGAAATACCCGATGTACCTGATGATGATCGCCATGAACATGGAAGAAATGCTGGCTCCTGATTTACAAAACGGGCTCGAAAACTTAAAAACAATTCTTGAACAATAGGATTCCGGCCAACTATTGTAGCCACCCAATCATTAGCTATCTGAAAGCGGCAGAGCCGCCCCGATTAATCGGGGTAGTAAAAAAAGTAGATAAAAGTTGGTAAGGTGCAGCGCACCGCAATACTACAAAATAATAGGTGCTTATATTTCGGTGCTCCGCACCTTTTGTGTGTATTGCATCATATATACTACAACTATCAACGGTGCGCTGCACCTGAAAATGCTTGCTTCATTTTACCCACACCCAACTTTATAGAACCCTTTTTTTTATCTCCAAACGGTGATAACTCGTATTTGCACGATGACAGGCAAGCATATTGTAATATCACAGGCAAGCACAGCACGATGACAGGCAAGCATTGTAATATGACGAGTGATATTTTTAATATGAAACGCAAGCAATGTAATATGACAGGCAAGCATTGTTCGATGACACACAAGCATTGTACGATCACAAGAAAACATCGCCCGATGACAAGGCATATTTAAAGGAAGAATGGAAGTATCTGCAAGATGACAGGTAAGCATTGGCAGATGACAGGCAATATTTGCAGGATGACAGGCAAGCATTGGTGAATGATGGATAATATCATAAAATGGAATTGCTGTTTTATTTAGATGACATGCTAAATATTATTGAAAATAATTAAAAAACCACTTGTCATTCATGTTGTAATGTTGTAATTTAGTTTCATAATATGAATTATATCCCATCTAAAAACTAAATTTCAACCCAAAATGAACAAGAAACAAGAAAACCGCTTCAGCATGTACATTGCTACCGCTGACTTCTGTGAAAAAAACACCGACTTCACCGCCCCTCTCCCCAACTTCAGTGCAAACCTTGCAAACCTGAAAACCACCAGCGACCAGATTCACCTGATTGCCGAAACACAAGCTACTGATACCAGCGGAACGACTGCCGAAAAAAACGACGACAATGAAAACATGGTTGTTTTAACTGCTGATACTTCCCGCAAACTGACGGCTTTTGCCAAATTGAATAAAAATCAGAAGTTGGCGAAAGAAATCAGTTTTACTGAAACGGATTTAAGGCGCTTGCCCGATACGATTTTGCCCGATACGGCACAACTTATTTACAACCGCGCTCAAGAATACCTGCCTTCGCTGGCCGACTACATGGTCACCGAAGAAACGCAGGCGACCCTGCTGCAGGCCATTACCGATTCTAAGCAGACGCAGTCCTCTCCACGTGTTGCTAAGGTGGGCCAGGTGCAGGCGACCAAACAACTGGCCGAATTGTTCGTTGCAGGCGATGAAGCGCTCGCGAACATGGATGCCGTGGTGGAGATTGTGCGGTTGACTCAGGCGAATTTTTATGCCGGATATAAGTCGGTCAGGAAAATTATTGAAACGGGAAACAGGAAAATGTCGGTAAAAGGACTGGTTACCGATGGGCAAACCGGCGAACCGATTAAAGGAGTGGCCATTTCGTTTTGGCCCGATGGCGATGCAACAAAAACCTACGCAGCCAGCGAAGCTTCGCTGGTGAAGAAAACAGCCAATAAAGGTGGTTTTTACGTGAACTCAATGCCAGCCGGAACGTACAGGATTACCCTCCAAAAAGCAGGTTATGCCGAACAAACCCTGATGGTTTATGTGAACAACGGCGAACTTACAACGGTGGATGTAAAACTGGCCAAAGTGTAAACGATGGCTAATCCTGAAAGGTTTTGAAACCTGTCAGGATTTAATGGGTTCTACCCGAACCAGCCCCGTGACGCGATAAATGTTGTTGCAGAAAATCCGGCAGAAATGAACAGAATCGCAATATTATTGATAGAATGAAGAACCGGAAACAATATAAAAAAGCACTTGAACTTCATACACCATTAAACTCCTTGTCATGATAAATTTCGATGATTTCGAATACAACAAAGCATTAATACCAACCGATGCCTTTGAACAGCAGAAGTATTTAAAGCAACTGGAAGAGCATTTTTATGAAGAGATCAAAAACTCGGACGAAGCCAACGCGTATTTTGCCAACTATCGGCCCGAAAGCATCGAAAACTTCAGGAAAACCTATGTTTCAAGAAAAGCGCATCTGGTGCAATGCCAGCAGTATTACGCAGACAAGTATCACGAAAAGGAAATTTCGGAACTAAGTTTTCAGAAAAAAGCGGAAGAAGTGCTGGGGCTTATCCTTCAGAAGAAATTGTTCAACATGCAATTGCGTTGGAGGGCCGGTCAACTCGAGATTGATGGGATTGATATTTCGTACGATTTTGAATTCTGGGCAAAACATATTCTCTCCTGCCCTTGCGTCCCTGCCATCACCAGACGTGAGGTTGAACTAATGAAGGAGTATTTGCTGCGTTTCGATGAAGACGACGAAGTTGACGATCACTATTGCCAATGGCAGGATTACGATGAGCTGACCAGAAAATCAGAAAATGGGTTAATGGACGATCTACCCGGCTGGTATGATTTCTACGATTCGAGGATGGGAACGGGCGCACTTTTGCTCTTGCCCGACCACAAAGGAACAATGGAAGATTTCTATATGGACCAGTCGCGCAAGACAATAGAAACAAAACCTCCACAGACTGTTACACAGGAACCGGCTCCGTATCTTCACGGTTGGGGAAAGGATATCTTCGATTTTGCGAAGAATTTTGAGAAAGACAAACATTTCATAGCCCTTTTTAAATACTACAAATACCAGGAGGAAAAGGAACACCGAAGTCCGGATAGTGACGACTTAAATCAGGCTGTTCGATTTTTACTGACTGCTGACAGGCCAATTTATCCCAAGAGCCTTTTGACATGGGATAAAGCAATTATGGCGGCAGCCAAAGAATACGAAAATACAAAGATCGTAGAAGCGCTTGACTTTGCTTACGACGAATACCTCATGATGAAAGAATTGGGATTCAACAAAGAATCGCCGCAGGAAATAAAGGAAAAACATGATCGCGACGAGATTGTGGGAATATACCGAAAAAATATCCTGAAAGGACGAATACTAAACGGAGAACCCGAAGACTTTGACTATTAACAAATTCTTTCCTGCAGAATTAGTGAGGACTTCATCCAGATAAGATTGTTCAATCTGTTGCCAATGGTAAAAAATTATTTGAAGCATCTGATTAAAATTGCGATATTTGATCAAACTTTTGACCTATGAGCACATCTGACATTATACGGAATAACATCATCGACAAACTATTGACAATTACCAACAAGGATTATCTTTCAGCGCTTTATCAGTTGGTTAATTCCAGTTCTGTCAACCACGACACCGTACAATTAACCGAAGAGCAAATATTAATGCTCCAATTAAGTGATGAGGATATAAAAAGTGGAAAGCTAATCTCTCAGGATCAATTAGACAAAGAAGATTTGCAATGGCTAAAAGAATTGTAGTTTGGACTGAAACAGCCGTCAGGCAAAGAAGAGAAATTTTGAAATATTGGACAAAGCGTAATAAATCTACAATTTATGCTGAAAAATTAATCAAAGTCACTGCAAATCAGATTCGGATTATCTTAAGCCAACCGGAATCGTTCAAATTAACTACCTATCCCGAAACAAGGGAATCAGCAATGGGGCATTTCAGTATATATTATAAGCTGACAAAGGACAAGTTAATTATTACTGCATTCTGGGATAACCGGCAAGACCCAAAAACCCTTTTAGAAATAATCAGGAAAAATTCATAACCTGAAGGCTGAGAAGTCGGGCTTTGTTAATTCATCAAACCGGTTTTGAGCGCTTTTACCATTAAAAGAATTAATTGACTATCTTTGCGCAGATTTTTTAAAACCTTCATTCATACATAAATGGCACATAAATCCGGATTTGTAAACATCATCGGAAATCCCAATGTCGGGAAATCGAGCATCATGAACGTGCTGGTTGGCGAACGTTTGTCGATCATCACCTCCAAAATGCAGACTACCCGCCACCGTATCAAAGGGATTGTCAATGGCGACGATTTCCAGATTGTTTACTCCGACACGCCCGGAATCCTTAAACCGAATTACAAACTTCAGGAAACCATGATGAAGTTTGTGAACACGGCGCTGATAGATGCCGACGTGATTATTTATGTAACCGATGTGGTTGAAAGTCCTGAAAAGAACGAAGAATACATTGAACGTGTAAAAAGCTCGGAAGCTGCGGTGATTGTGCTGATCAACAAGATCGATCTATCAACCCAGGAAAAAGTGATGGAATTGTACAATTACTGGCGCGAAAAATTACCGCTTGCCGATGTGTATGCGGTTTCGGCACTCGAAAAATTCAACGTGGCTCCTATCTTTGACCGGATTCTGGAATTGTTGCCCGAAGGCCCCGCCTATTTCCCGAAAGACGAAATGACCGACCGCAACGAACGTTTCTTTGTAAGCGAAATTATCCGCGAAAAAATTCTGCTTTATTACGACAAGGAAATTCCCTATTCGGTAGAAGTGGAAGTGGAAGAATTCAAAGAGGAAGAAAAGATTCTGAACCTGATGTGTGTGATTCATGTGAACCGCGACAGTCAGAAAGGAATCATTATCGGACATCAGGGACAGGCACTCAAAAGAGTTGGAACTGAAGCCCGTCTGGACATGGAAGAATTCTTTCAGAAAAAAGTATTCCTTCAGTTGTTCGTGAAAGTGAATAAGGACTGGCGCGACAAAGACCGCACTTTGGGCGGATTTGGATACGACATGGAGTAAGAGAGTGTTCAGTCTCAGCTATCAGTATTCAGTGTTCAGTCTCGGTTGGCAATAAAAGTCGCAAATGGGGAAGGACGGCAATAAACGACGGTTCTTTTTTTTACCCTGAAAGGGTAAAATATCAATAGCCCCGGGTAAAGCGAAGCGGCACCCGGGGATGAAATGGAAAAGGGAATCAGGCGCATCCATTAATTTTAATTGAAATACAAATGTTGTATGCGCCGCAAGTGAAAATGTTGATCATTGGATTTCTCTGTTTGGAGATCAACTTTCAGAAAAAAATAGAAAATAAACAATAAATGATAGTGTTCCGCATGCGGTACACGAGGAGACAAAAATGAGTAATATAATAGCAATAGTTGGCAGGCCAAACGTAGGGAAATCGACCCTTTTTAACCGGATGACAGAATCAAGAAAAGCCATTGTTGACGAATCGGCTGGGGTAACCCGCGACCGTCAGTATGGCAAGGGTGTTTGGAACGGTATCGACTTTTCGATTATCGACACCGGTGGATATGCAGTTAATTCTGAAGATATCTACGAAGGTGAAATCCGCAAACAGGTGATGCTGGCCATCGAAGAAGCCGATGTGATTTTATTTATCGTTGATGTTGAAAACGGCATTACCGATATGGACGAAGAAGTGGCTGCCGTGCTGCGCCGTTCATCGAAAAAAATATTCGTTGCTGTCAATAAAGTTGATAACAACAAGCGGATCATTGATTCGCACGAATTTTATTCCCTCGGACTGGGCGAAATATACTGTATCTCGTCGATGACAGGAAGCGGAACCGGTGAATTGCTCGATGCAATCGTCAAGGAATTTCCGGAGAAAATAGAGGAAGAACTGGAAGACAATGTTCCGCGTTTTGCAGTGGTTGGCCGCCCGAATGTTGGCAAATCATCGTTCATCAATGCGCTGACCGGCGAAGAACGCAACATCGTGAACGACTCTGCCGGCACAACCCGCGACGCCATTCACACCCGCTACAATAAATTCGGACACGATTTTTTCCTTGTCGATACGGCAGGATTACGCAAACGTACCAAAGTAAAGGAAGACGTTGAATTTTATTCGGTGATGCGCTCGGTGCGAACCATCGAAGATTCGGATGTTTGTATGCTGATGCTGGATGCCACCCGAAACATGGAATCGCAGGATGTTTCGATTTTCAACCTGATGGTACGCAATAAAAAAGGTGTGGTAATTCTGGTCAACAAGTGGGATTTGATTGAGAAAGACAACGCGAGCACCAACGATTTCACCAAACTCATCAAGGAGCGGATTGCACCGTTTGTGGATGTGCCGATTGTGTACGTTTCGGCGCTTAGCAAACAACGTATCCTGAAAGCACTTGAAACAGCCGTGGAAGTTTATGACAACCGCAGCAAAAAAATTAAAACTTCGGAATTGAACGAGGTAATGCTCAAGGCGATTGAAGCCTATCCCCCACCATCCATCAAAGGAAAATTCGTGAAGATTAAATATGTGGTTCAGTTGCCAAGCCAAACACCAAGTTTTGCTTTTTTTGCCAACCTGCCGCAATACGTGAAAGATCCGTACCGCCGGTATTTGGAGAATAAAATACGCGAGAATTTTAATTTTGCGGGAGTTCCGGTTCAGATTTATATCAGGAAGAAATAAAAGAAAATTGAGAGAATACTCAGCAGGTGACTTGGAGTCACCTGCTGAGTAACTGAATAGAGAAAGCCGTCTCCGAAGCGATTCCGAGACGGCTTTTCTTTTGTGAACTACTCTTAAATGTGATCGAACAAGCCAGGGATCACATGATTTTTTTTGCAAGTGTTTTTCGAAACCAAAAATTCAGGGATATTGTTTTAGTAAAAAACCTTACTATTGACTTGCTTTGCGTTCCCCACAAGAATGTCATGTGATACAAAGCCAACTTGACAAGATTTTTTAACTTTAAAAAATAAAACTGTAAAGTGAAAATATGAATTTAACGACTGAAAATATACTGCTGGTAGGCTCGATATTGCTTTTCATATCGCTCTTTGCAGGCAAGACTTCCTACAAATTTGGAGTTCCGGTACTCATATTCTTCCTTGCAATTGGTATGCTTGCCGGATCGGAAGGAATTGGGGGAATTAACTTCGACAATCCGAAAACTGCCCAGTTTATTGGAATTATTGCCCTGAACTTTATCCTTTTTTCGGGTGGTTTTGATACCGACTGGAAGACCGTAAAACCCATCCTTTGGCATGGAATATCCTTGTCAACGCTGGGCGTGCTGATAACGGCAACGACTGTTGGTGTCTTCGTTTGGGCGGTTACCGATTTTACCATTTATGAAGGATTGCTGCTGGGTTCAATTGTCTCGTCAACCGATTCGGCGGCTGTATTTTCAATCCTGCGATCGAGAAGCATTGCGCTAAAAGGCAATCTTCGGCCAACACTCGAATTGGAAAGTGGAAGCAATGACCCAATGGCGTATGTTTTGACCATTGTATTGACTGGGTTTGTTGTCAGTCAGGATGCCAGCTTTTTAAGCACAATTCCTTTTCTGCTGAAACAGTTATTGATTGGTGGTGTGCTTGGTTTTGCTTTCGGAAAGCTTGGAAAATTAATCATCAACGGAATCAAGCTCGATTTTGAAGGTTTGTACATCGTGCTGATTATTGCCATCATGTTTTTTAGTTTCTCTGCAACCGATTTCGTGGGTGGAAACGGATTTCTGGCAGTCTATATTTGTGCGGTTTACCTGGGCAATCACGATCTGATACACAAAAAGAAGTTTATCAAATCGTTTGACAGTTTTGCCTGGTTAATGCAAATTGTATTGTTCCTTACATTGGGTCTTCTGGTATTTCCAAGCGAAATCATTCCGGTGATTGGCATTGGAATGGTGATTTCCGTATTCCTAATCCTGATTGCACGACCGCTGGGTGTTTTTTCAAGCTTAATCTTTTTCAAAGGGCAAAAAAGGGGTAAACTGTTTATCTCGTGGGTTGGTTTGCGCGGCGCTGTGCCCATTGTATTTGCAACCTATCCGCTCATTGCAGGCGCCGAAAAAGCCCACATGATATTCAATATTGTATTTTTCATCTCTCTGACTTCAGTATTAATACAAGGCTCCACACTCTCTGTTGTAGCCAAATGGTTAAAGCTTACTGTTCCTGAAAGTGCAAAACAACTGACACAAACCGACATTGAGTTGTCGGATACCATCAAAGAAATGCTCACCGAAATTATCATCCCGAATGATTGCAATTCTGCTGGTAAACAAATCGTTGAACTGGGGCTGCCCAAGACCACACTTATTTCCATCATTCAGCGCGACAATAAATTCATTACACCAAATGGCTCAACGGTGTTGGAACCGAATGACAAGCTATTTATATTGTCTGAAACCAAGGAAGATTTAAATGAGGTATTTAATTGTCTTGCAATGAAAACACCAGAGTTGGTGCCCGGGACAGAAGACTATGTATTGTAGGATGATTGACCGTTTATAAACCTGTTTGGCATTTTGCATCAGTCAATTGTTGTAATTTAGTGTCATTCCGTTGTAATTTCCAGACAACTATAAGACTACCAATGACAATTGAATGACTTTCATTGACATTGGAAAAATTTACTTATATCCATTATTGGAATAGAGAATCGGCTCACCACCGTTTATCATTCTACCTGCGACAGTTGTGCAATCCGTTCCGGTTTCCCGAGAACATAAACCACATCTTCAGGATTGAAAATAAAACCTGCGCCCGGGTTTTCCAGAATTTCACCATCTCTTTTTACCGCCACAACAGTGAGTCCGTAGAGTTTGCGCAATCGGATTTCCTTCAGTGAATTTCCCGGAAACAGCTCGTAATTTCCCGCTTTTAACGCGACAATTTCAACATCAGGAATCATATCTGTAAGGGTAACCGAATCGTTTTCCTCCTTTTCCAGAAAAATACCATAGTTGTCGTCCCTGATGCGTGAAATGGCCGATTCTATTTCGCCTTTCGGGATCAGCAATTTTTTCAGTACCCGCTCAAAAAGCTCGATGGCTGTCTCAAATTCTTCGGGAATTACCTGATTGGCTCCCATTTTATAGAAATCTTCGATGTTGGAAACATATTTCGACCTGACAATAATGTGGGCGTGCTTATTCAAGTCGCGCACTTTGGAGATAATTCCCAGTGCAGTAATGGTTTCGCCGATGCTGATCACCACTATTTCGGCAGTTTCAGTATGTGCTTTCCGGAGTATTGGTTCATTCATGGCATCACCATAAATTACCGATTCTCCCTTCAATTGTCGTTTTCTCGCATCAGCCGGATCAAAAACAATCGACACGTAAGGTAGTTTCATACGATTGGCCATTCTCGAAAGATTCAGTGAACGCGAATCTTTACCAATCAACACAATGTGGTTTTGCATTGCGGGAACGTCAATTTCCTGAAGCGGAAACAATCCTTTGATCAGTATTGGTGGAATCGGTAGTTTCAACATCAGGTTGGCCGCCGGTTTGGAAATCATAATTACAAAAGGGGTAATCGACATTGAAACGATCGTGACCGCCAAAAAAAGCTGGTAATAAAAATCAGTAAGTATCTGGTAGTTTTGACCAACCTTTGCAAGGATGAACGAAAACTCGCCGATTTGAGCCATCGCCAACCCAACAACTACGGTTCCCCTGAAAGTATGTCCGAGCATAAAGGCGGTACTTCCGGCCACCAGGGTTTTTATCACAATTACAAGTAGCACAGTTGCCAGAACCAGTATCAAATTGTCGAAAACAAAATTCAGGTCGAGCATCATCCCGATGGAAACAAAAAAGAAGCTGGTAAAGGTATCTTTAAACGGAAGTACGTGACCAAAGGCATCCTGACTATATTCCGACCGCGAGATCATCAGGCCACCCAGAAAAGCGCCAAACGCAAGCGACATTCCCAATTCGGCAGTTAACAATGCC
Source organism: Prolixibacteraceae bacterium (assembly GCA_019459485.1). Classification (GTDB taxonomy): domain Bacteria; phylum Bacteroidota; class Bacteroidia; order Bacteroidales; family Prolixibacteraceae; genus Aquipluma. The sequence goes on along the minus strand of JAIBEZ010000099.1, from coordinate 37,857 downwards.
ACGGCAAGACATATCAGTAAAATGCTCATCAGAAACAATTCCTTGTTTTTGGTGAGGGCAATTTGATGGAGCACTTTTGGCATAATCCATTTGTTACCAACATAAACAAGGGCGACGATACCGATTGTTTTTACTCCCAGAATAAGCAGATCCTTACCGATATGGGTCGTCTGACCTCCCAGCATCGGAGTCAGCAAAATCAGGGGAATCAAAATAATATCCTGAAAAACAAGGATTCCAACCACTGTCCGGCCATAATTAGAGGTCAGTTCGCCCCGTTCCTGAAGGATTTTAAGTACCAGCGCGGTACTGCTCAGTGCGGTAAGAAAACCAACAAACCAGGCTGCTTCCCAACTCATGTCGTACATCCGCGAAACAAACGCGGTAATCCCAGCCGTGAACAACAATTGGGCAAACCCACCAAAGAAAACGATCTTCCTGATTTTGATCAGATGGTTGAGCGAGAATTCGAGCCCGATTGTAAACATCAGTATTATAATACCGATTTCGGCCATGAATTCAATTTCGTGCGGCGAGCGTAAAATGCCTAGCAAAGAAGGGCCAACCACAATACCAGTAAGCAGATACCCGATGATGGTCGGGATTTTAATGCGGGTAAAAAGGTAATTCACCGCCGTAGATAAGGCGAAGATGATGACTATATCTATTAAGATGCTCAGTTCCATGGCCGCAATTTACCTGAAATTCTGCAAACGCGTATAAAGAATTTATTAGCAAAGGGTTATTTTTTCGGGAATCATAATTCATAACGATTCTAAATTGTAATTCTAAATAACATTTAATATAATTTAATACAATTTAAGGGTTACCTTTTCTACCTTTGAAGGATAAATGAATAGAAAACCCGGCCTCCAGATCTAAATCATAAAAGCCGGGTCGTAATTGTAATTATTTTCCCATCAATTAATAATTTCAAAGGCAGATCAGTGCTTTATTGATCTGCCTTTCTTAAAAACAAAGACATGAAAAAAACATTGGTCATTATAATCTTGTTAAATTGTATTTCAACGCTCAGCTATTCCCAGCCCAAAACCGAATTTGGTGTTACCACTGAAGGCTCATGGTTTACCCCAAGACCTAATAGCGAATATTCAGAACCGAATCGAAACGGTTGGGGCACCGGCATAGGTGTTTACGCTTCACGAAGCATTTTCTGGAGACTATCAGCCGACATTGGATTAGCGTATCGTTACAAACAAATGCAACAGCATTATACGATGCCATATACTGAGGGCGGCGAATACGGTTATAACACCACAGACGAAGGATGGAAAAAATACGCTCTAAATTACATGGTGGTACCAGTTCATCTGCAATTACTAACCGGTAAATATTTATTTATTCGCGGGGGGATTGAAGCAAGTTGGCTTACAAATTTTGACGCTGGAAATAAGAAAACGGAATATAACTGGACGATGGGCTTCGGGAGTCAAAAACACAAACTTAAATGGTCGCTTAACTTCATCCGCGGATTTAAAGGCGTGGGCTTCTTTAACGGGTTATATACAATCGACAACGGTAAATATTTTAGCGGCACTGTTTATCACAACCAGATGCTCCAACTCAACCTTTCGTATCCCATCTGGCAAAAACAATAACATGCGTTTTATTTCAATCCTGGTTTTATTTCTTCTCTCCTTTTCAACAATTGCCCAGCAAAAGCGAACCATTTCCGGTTACGTCAGCGATGCTCAAACCGGTGAGCGGCTATATGCAGCTTCAGTTTACGAACAGAATTCGGGTATTGGAACCATCAGCAACCGTTTTGGCTTTTTTAGTTTGACACTTAAGGATGGGCCGGCTAATTTGAAAATTTCGTTTGTAGGTTACCAACCACAAACAAAAATCATCAGTTTGTCTGCCGACACTTTGCTAATGTTTTCACTGAAATCGGACAACAAACTGGAGGAAGTGGTTGTAAAAGGCAACACAAACAACAAACTGGCCGACAATAGCAAGCTTGGGCACGTTAAACTTTCGGCAAAAGAACTTGCCAAACTACCTTCTCTGATGGGAGAAAAAGACGTAATGAAAAGCCTGATGATCTTACCCGGAGTGCAGCAGGGCAGCGAGGGGAGTTCCGGGATTTTTGTACGTGGCGGCAGTCCTGATCAAAATTTAATTCTTCTGGATGATGTTCCCCTTTACAATGTTTCGCATCTGTTTGGCTTCGTATCCGTTTTTACACCTGAAGCAATTAACAGTATCGACTTTTATAAAGGAAGTTTCCCTGCACGTTATGGTGGCAGGCTCTCATCGGTGGTTGACCTAAGGATGAAAGACGGAAATAAATTCAAACGCGAAACCAGTATCAATTTGGGACTCATCTCAAGCCAATTTACGACCGAAGGTCCCATCAAAAAAGGCGAATCGTCGTATTTTTTTTCTGTTCGCCGAACCTTGCTCGATCTTGTTTTCAAAGGTGTTGCCAAAGTTGCCCAATATAACATGGAGGAACAGGCCATTCCATCCTATGGATTTCACGATATTAACGGGAAAGTAAATTTCAAACTGAACGAGAAAAATCACCTCTACTGGAGCTTTTATTCAGGCAAAGACAAATTGTCTTTTGAATACAGCGATCACATGAAAGATATGCAGCGGGAAGAAACCCAAAAAATATTCGGGTCAATGCATTGGGGGAATGTGATGACCGCGCTGAAACTTAACTCCCAATTGAATTCCAAACTGTTTGTAAATACTACGTTGAGCGGAAGTATTTTCAATTATGGCAATTTATTTAAAGGAAGTACCGAAACCATTGTTGGCAGCGATGTTTCGAAAAGTGATTTCAGGCTCGAATATCAATCACGAATCAGGTCGCTTGGCCTGAAAACCGATCTCGATGTTTATGGTAAGTCCAACCTGCCGTTTCAGATCGGGCTGTTTGCCAGCGCAAACAATTATTTACCCGGAAAACAAAAGGTCGCCAGAAACGAAGGAACAGATGAAAATTCGAGCGGAGAAATATCGAGCCTCGATTACGGGGTTTACCTCGATAAAAAAATCGCACTTGGTGAGAAGCTAAATTTTACCATTGGCTTGCGAAACGCGTTTTATTCTATTCGCAACCAAAAAACCTATTTCGCCCTTGAACCTCGTTTCAGTACTTCATTCAGTCCAAACGAAAACACGAGTTACCAGGCTTCCTACGCGGTAATGACCCAGGCCATCCATCTTTTATCGAACGGCAATGTGGGCTTACCTACCGACATTTGGGTTCCATCAACCAAGCTGATACAGCCTGAAACTTCTGACATCTTTTCCGTTGGAATGAAAAAAACGATCCATTCCGGAATAAAACTTTCACTGGAAACCTATTACAAACGGTTAAACAATGTGATTTCGTTTACCGAAGGTGATGGTATTCTGGACGTGGACGAAAATTGGGAACAAAAAATTACAGTTGGTAATGGGCGCGCCTGGGGGTTTGAAACTGAATTTAGGTACACCAATAAAAAGATTGAAACATGGCTTGGCTACACCCTGTCGTGGAACGAACGAAAATTTGACGACATCAACAAAGGTCGTTGGTTTCCGTACCAGTACGACCGGCGGCACAAACTCGACCTGGGAATCATCATGCAATTAGGAAACAACTGGTCGTGTTCTTCCACCTGGACCTATCAATCGGGGGCTCCGACAACTTACACCGGGGTCGATTATCTGGCCTATCCCGAAAATTCTGACTACGAAGCTTTCGATTTCTTCACCGGTCGCGCTATCGATCATAGTCGGATTCAATACTACAACAGTATTAACGGCGTACGTTTGCCAGCTTACCACCGTTTTGACATTGGGTTTACCAAAGAATGGGAAAAGTATGGAAAGAAAAAAGCCCTGTCGTTAAGCGTTTACAATGTTTATTCGAGACAAAACCCTTTCCTGGTTTATGCAAAAACAAAACCCGATGGGTCAACCGGGCTGAAACAATTCTCACTATTCCCCATCATTCCTTCAGTAAGTTACCGCATTAGTTTTTAATCCCTCAGCCATGAATAAAAATTACATACTTCTTCTCTTTTTTTTAATGGTGTCCTGCACCAAAGATTTGGAGTTGCCTTACGAAAAACCAGATCATACAATGGTGGTCAACTGCCTCTTTTCAGAAGAGGAGACCTGGAAAGTAATCTTAACAAGGGTCAAATCGTTTAGCGACCAATCAGATTCGTTTGTGGAGGATGCCCGTGTAATGATTGTTCCTGAAAGCAAAGACACCATTCACCTGGAACATTCCAAAGATGGCATTTATGGTTCGAATGAGAAACCAATGAGCGGGATTCAATACAGACTGATTGTCCTTGATTCCAAAGGGAATACAATTTCTGCTCAAAGCTCGATCCCTGTAAAACCAATCATTTCCGAAATAAAACCATCAACCCAAAACACGATTTACTATTCAAACGCCAACCTGAGCGATTATTTTGTTTTGCCCTTGGATTTTAAGATTTCGGCGAACGACCAGCCCAACTTCGTTCGCTTCAAGCTATTTACCTTCAATACTAAATGGGGATATACAAGGTATATGGTGACTAAAGAAACCATCACGGAACTGCGCAAATGGAAATTGCCCGAGGATTTCCTTAGCGATTTGGAAAAATTGGTCGGAATAAGTATGAGCAATTACGAATATTGGGGGATAATCCGTGAAATCGGAGAGAAACATGATCTTCCATTCAATGGCGGCATTGGTGTAGTTCTTTCAAAATTAAAAGAAATAAAAGTAACAACCCGTTATGAAGATTCCTTTCAATCGGGCTATTTATTCTCGAACAGCATTGGATTAAACAATGTTTCAAAAGATATCTGGAATATTTTGGGCGAATATCGTGGGATGAAAGACGTAAGCCTGTTTGTTACCTACATTCCGGTGATGAACAAAAATCACCAGACTGACTACAAAGAAGAATACTGGCTTGAAGTAACCGGAATGAGTGAGGATTATTACAAGTACCAGAAAACATACATCAAACAGGTGGAAAACAAAAACAATCCGTTCGCCTCGGTTATTGAAGTGCATTCAAACATCACGAATGGAGTAGGTATTTTTGCAGGCTACAACCGGCAAAAGATTCACTACCACGACTATTGAAAACACTTTATTTATTCAGGAATTGGGAATCAACCTTCAAGCGAAAACTTCGTTTCTGCTTTTGTTTCGCCATTTACTACAATTTCCAATCGGTGTTCGCCAACAAAATGAGTGCGTGTAGTGAAATCGGTGAAAGCCTGTTTCCTGGTGATTGAGTGTTCGCCCACCGGAAAACTCCCCTCGCTGATCTGAAATATTTTTGCAGAGGTTTTCCCTCCTGATTTTATGTAATGAATCCGGTATTCTAGTCTTATCTTCTGGGGTTTTCCGGAGTGATTGGAAAGAGTGAAAGAAAACCTCAGATGATCGCCAATGCGGATACTTTGTTTGTCGGTGGCAAGTCCGGTGATGGTCAGCAAATCAGGATTGGCAAACCCAAAAAGCATCAGCGCCCGCTTGCTGCCGCCTTTCAGCATGGTTCGGCAGGCATGTTTGATGATGCGATCAATTTCGGGCGACTGCCCTTTCCAGCGTTCACACATATACAAAACAAGTTCAGGATGGTCTTTCGAAATGTCGTTCAGGTTATTGGCCACACTGCGACGAACAAATTCTTCCGGATCGTTTTTCAGTTTTTCCAGAATAGGCAAAACCAGTTTCGGGTCTTTTTTAAACTTCGGAAGTCCCATTCCCCAGGGCAGTCGGGGACGGCAACCTTCGCTGGCGAGTCGTCGTACCGAAGGATTTTCATCTTCGGCCCAGCGGTAAAAATATTGAATGGCACGTTCCGGATCTTTGTCGAGAAACGGACGGACAGCGAATTCCGAGGTACACGAACTGGTGAATTTTGCCAGCGCGTTCATCGAAATATCCCAGTCGCCCAATCCGTAACATTCAGCAAAATCGGAAAACGAAAGGGCAACAAATCCTTTAAACTGAGGGGCAATCTGCTCCAGAATGCCAACGGATTGCCGATAATCGGCAGGGAGCATTTGATGAAGGCATTCGGTGATGTGCCGCATTTTCTGTTTCAGTTCGCGGTCGGCCCATTGCGAATCGAGAACGAGTCTTGTGAATTTCTGCACATCGAACCCGGGCAGCAAAGTGTTAATTGCTTCACCCAGTTTTATAACCTGATCTGCAGGAATCAGAATGTCTTTGAGTTTCTCAGGCATAAATTTCAGGATTAAACTTTTGCCAAATTTAAACAGAAATCAACTAACTCATCCAGAGATGTTCGATCAAAATTTTAAGGCCGATAACAATTAAAATCAGTCCTCCCAAAATTTCGGCATACTTGTTAAAACTGGGGCCGGTCTTTTTCCCCAGCAGAATTCCAAGCATCGAGGCGATAAAAGTAACTGCCCCAATAATAAAAACAGCGATTAAAATTTTTTCCAGAAACGCTGCAAAACTAAATCCAACAGCCAGCGCGTCAATACTGGTGGCAAGCGAAAGCGTGAGAATGACTTTGAGGTGTAAGGGATTCCTGATCTCGCGAACTTCGGAATTGAGAAAACTCTCGATGACCATTTTCCCACCTATAAGGCTGAGCAATCCAAAAGCGATCCAGTGGTCAACAGGTTCGATGATTGATTTCATGCTCGTGCCTATCAACCAGCCGATTAAGGGCATAAATGCCTGAAACAATGCGAGAAAAATGGCAATTTTTGCAGCTTGCACAAAACGAATTTGGGGGAGATTTAGCCCGCTGCAGACCGAAACAGCAAACGAATCGAACGACAAACCGATAGCAAGCAAAATAACCGTAAAAATTTCCATTTTCCAGAATTGAGCGACAAAACTATAAAAAATGTGGCTAAACGAAAATTGCATTTCGCCCAATTGCAACGCACGGAGGTTTTCGAATCAGAAATTAACCACGCATTACGCAGATTAACACAGATTAAAAATGATGGTAACTATTTATTGTCGTATATTTTTTCAACTCACCCCCACGTCCGCTAGCGGACGTTCCCCTCTCTTTTAAAAAGAGAGGGGGAAGCATCGCAGATGCGAGGGGGTGAGTTAGGATAAAGACACAAATTCATATGCGTCATATTTCATTTAATCCCTTAAATCTGTGCGAATCTGAGTAATCTGTGGTTTGAAATTACTTTTGGCACAGAAAGAAAAAATCACTAACCTTGTAAGTGTATCAATTACGTTTATAACCTGACAACTTCAAAAACATGAAACTTAAGTTTTTCCTTCCACTATTCCTGTTTGCAGGGCTGACAGCCTGTAAAAATGAACCCGAAAAAGCCGAATACAAAATTCAGGGCGTTCCGTTCAACGAAGTAAAAATCAGCGATCAGTTTTGGCTGCCAAAAATCGAAACCAACCGGACAGTGACCATCCCCTCTTCGTTTGCAAAATGCGAAGAGAACGGAAGAATGGATAATTTCCTGATTGCCGGTGGAAAAAAGGAAGGTCCTGTCATCGGAAAAATGCCTTTCGACGACAGCGATGTTTACAAAATAATCGAAGGAGCAGCCTATTCGCTCACTACCATTCCTGATGCAAAATTGGATGCGTACGTCGATTCGGTAATTGCAATTATCAAAATCGGGCAGGAAGAAGACGGATACCTCACTACTTATAAAACCATCGATTCAACCTATTCTCCCGCTTCATGGAATCCTGCCGGGGGAAGGTGGAAACACCTGGCTTCGAGCCACGAGTTGTACAACAGCGGGCACCTATTCGAGGCAGCTGCTGCGCATTACCGCGCAACCGGGAAAACAAATTTCCTGGACATCGCCACTAAAAATGCCGATTTGCTGGTTAAGGTATTTGGCGAAGGTAAAAATCCTGACGTTCCCGGTCATCAGATTGTAGAAACCGGACTGATAAAACTCTACCTGGTCACAAATAAAAAAGAGTACCTGCAACTCGCCCGTCATTTTCTGGATCAGCGGGGCGACAGCACAAAAAGGAAAATATGGGGTCCGTACAATCAGGATCACAAACCGGTTACAGCGCAGGACGAAGCGGTTGGACATGCTGTGCGGGCTTTGTACATGTATGCCGGAATGACCGATATTGCCGCCATGTACAACGACCCTGCCTACACCAACGCGGTGGATAAACTATGGGAAAACATGGTTTACAAAAAGATGTACCTCATCGGGGGAATCGGCGCGCGGCACGACGGCGAAGCGTTTGGCGAAAACTATGAACTTCCGAATCTCACCGCGTACAACGAAACCTGCGCCGCCATTGCCAATGTTTACTGGAACTACAGAATGTTCATGCTTCACGGCGACTCGAAATACATTGATGTGCTGGAACGCAGTTTATACAACGGAGTCATTTCAGGAGTCGGGCTCGATGGAAAAAGCTTCTTTTACCCCAATCCATTGGAATGCGACATGCATTATCATTTCAACTACGGAGGCTCGCTCGACCGTCAGCCATGGTTCGATTGTTCTTGCTGCCCGACCAATCTGTGCCGGTTTTTACCATCGGTTCCGGGATATATTTATGCGCACAACAACAACGATTTGTATGTCAACCTGTTTGTTCAGAGCGAATCTGCCATTCAGTTAAATAAACAAACCACTGTAGCCGTCAGTCAGGAGACACAATATCCGTGGGATGGTCAGGTAAAAATTTCAGTCTCTCCTGAAAAGGCAGGCAAATTCGCTTTGCACCTCCGCATTCCGGGATGGGCGCAAAACCAGCCTTTGCCGGGAGATTTGTATTCGTACATCGCTCCTGAAAAAGATTCGGTTTCAGTGACAGTAAATGGTGAAGCTGTTCTTTACCAATCTGAAAAAGGCTATGCTGTTATCGACCGTGAATGGAATGCGGGAGATGTAGTGAACTACTCGCTCCCAATGAGCATTCACCGTGTTGAAACCAACAAAAATGTAGCTGAGAATGCGGGAAAAGTCGCCATCGAACGCGGCCCGATTTTGTATTGCATCGAAGGCGCCGACAATGGCCAGCAACTTTCGAATCTGACTTTGCCCGACAGCGCTGCCTTATCATCAAATTTTTCGCCTGAAACATTGAGCGGAGTGGTTACAATTTCAGGAGAAATGTTTGTGAATGACGAACCAACTGCCCAAACACAAAAAGTTACAGCCATTCCATATTTTGTGTGGAACAACCGGGGGGCAAACGAAATGAGAGTCTGGATTCCAAGAAATTAACTTGGGATTATTTTGAATAATTCACAGCATGATATTTTATTACTCACCCCGAAGTCCGCAAGCGGCCTTCCCCCCCTCTTTTTGAAGAGAGGGGGCAGAACACCGAAGGTGTGATGGGGGTGAGTCAAGATAATTGAACAACCATCTGGAAAAATGAGAAAACGTCTGCGTCTCTCTGTATTTATAATTTTAATCATTGGGTTTGGTACAATTTGCCATTCTATCAACCCTACCAATCTGCGTTTTCAGTACCTGACAACGGCCGATGGTCTGCCTCAAAACACCATCGACTGTATTTTTATCGACAGCCAGCAGTTTATGTGGTTTGGTACATGGAACGGACTTTGCCGCTACGACGGGTATTCTTTCAAAATATTTCAGAAAAGTGACGTACAAAAAAGTCTGCCCGATAATTTTGTGCGTGCCATTTGCGAAGACAAGTCGAAAAACCTTTGGATAGGAACGGCCAACGGGATTGCCATTTACAACCTGAATACCGAACAATTTTATTTGCCCGACAGCCTCCTGCAGGAAAAACTTGGGAAAATAGCGGTAACCAGCCTGAGCGCTGATAAAGAGGGAGGAATCTGGATTGCTGCCGAAAAAGGCAACCTATTTCATGTTACACCAAAACAGGGGCAGTCATCCGATTTTGAGTGCCGGGAAATAAACACGCAATTGCTCCATGATGCGGATGTTAACACGGTTTATATTTTAAAAGAAGGAAGGGTTGTCATTGGAACCGGAGTCGGTGCGTTCGAAGTTCTGACAACTGAAATACGAAAACTTGAACTTCCGGGAAGTGCTTCTTCCTTATTTGGTTCGGCAAACCTCCTTTGTATTTATGAGTCAGGCAACGGCGATTTGGGTTTTGGCTCTGATTTCGGTCTTTTCTGGTATCGGCAATCGGCCAGACAATTAACATTGTACACCTACCAGCCCAACGGCAGCAACAGTTTGGGACATGCCACTGTAAATGCAATTGCAGAGGAATCGCCCGGCACTGTACTAATCGGAACCCTCGGCGGATTAAACTTTTTTAATCCTGAAACCGGAAAGATATCGGGGATTGACGGGCGTTTGGACGAAAACGGCACCTTGAACAATGAGTTTGTCAACTCGCTGCTGACCGACCCCGACGGAAACGTCTGGATTGGAACCGAAAAAGGTGGCGTAAACAAATACAGCACATTTCAGAAGCCGTTTTATTCGCTGCGCAACCATCCGGATGAGCCGGGCAGCCTGAGCCACAATACCATCAATTCGATTTTGAATGATGGAGATATTTTGTGGGTTGGAACGGCTGGTGGCGGCTTAAACCGCATTGAAAAACGAACAGGCAAAATCGATCATTTTAGTCCGTCGGATCAAAAACCGGATGGCATTCAAAGCAACTTTATTTCGTCGCTTTGCCTCGGTCCCGATAAAAAACTCTGGGTGAGCACCTGGGGCGCCGGAATGAGCCGTCTGGTTTCCGAAAGAAACAAAACATTCAGGAATTATATGAATGAACCTGGCAACCCGCAAAGTTTGGTCAGTAATTTTGTCTCCGGAATTGTTCCCGACGAGCGTGGCTTTTTTGTGGTCGGCACATCTGGGGGCCTTGATTTGTTCGATCCTGAAAGCGAAACATTTTTCCATTTTCAGGAGAAATTCGATGCCAAAGTTGAAGTTCCGGCTGTTGGCTGCATCCTGAAAGACCGAAACAATTACTACTGGATTGGCACGCGCACCGGGCTTTTTCAAATTCCGGCAAAAATTGTTGCACCCACTCCGGAGAAACTTACTTCCGAAGATTACCGGTTTTTCACCAACGTGCCCGACGATTCGCTGTCACTTTCAGGAAATTATGTGGTTTCGCTACTCGAAGACCACCTCGGAAACATTTGGGTTGGCACATACGGAAACGGAATTTGCAAAGTGGTAAATACGCCCGGCGGGGAAATTACGTTTGTAACCTACTCGCAAAACGATGGATTGTGCAACAACGTAGTTTATGCGTTGGAAGAAGACCGCAGCGGAAATATCTGGATCAGTACCGACAATGGCTTGTCGAAATTTAACCCGGAAACAGGCTCGTTCCAGAATTTCTACACCAAAGACGGACTGCTAAACGACCAGTTTTACTGGACTTCATCGGATTCGGACAACAGCGGAAACCTGTATTTCGGAGGTGTAAACGGGCTGAATTATTTTAATCCGGACAAAATTGATTTTTACCCGCGGTTGCCCAAAGTGGTTTTTACCGACTTTCAGGTTTTCAACCAGCCTGTGAAAATCGGAGAAAAATTGCATGGGAACATTGTCCTGAACAAGTCGGTGGCCGAAACCCAAAACATTGAGCTTTCCTACAAAGACAACATCTTTTCGATTGAGTTTTCGGCACTCGATTATTTTTTGCCCGACAAGGTAATTTACGCCTACAAAATGGAAGGTGTTGACCAGAATTGGGTCACGGTTACCTCCGCCCGCCGTTTTGCAACTTACACCAACCTTCAGGGCGGCGAATACCGTTTTCTGGTAAAAGCCGCTAACAGCGATGGATTGTGGTCAGCCGAACCAACGGTTTTGAACATTGTCATCCACCCACCATTCTGGCAAACAAACTGGTTTCGCTTCCTGGCCTTGCTGTTGCTGGCGCTTTCGGTGATGGGCTACATCCGCTACCGGACACGATACTTGCACGAGCAAAAGCGGAAACTCGAAATTCAGGTACGCGAACGAACCGTTCAAATTGAAGAGCAAAAAGAAAAACTTCAGGAGCAAGCAGAGATTTTATTGGAGGCGAACAGTATTCTGGCCGAACGACGCAAACTGATTGAAGGGCAAAAAATCGAACTCGAAAATCAAAATCAGTTAATCGTTGAACAGCGCGATGAAGTGATTGAGTTGAACAAAAAGGTAAGCCTGATAAACCAGCTGCGACTGCGTTTTTTTACCAATATCTCGCACGAATTCCGCACGCCGCTCACCTTGATCATCGACCCGCTTGAGTTGCTGATGAACAAACTGAAAAACGACAAACAGACCATCCAAACCCTGAAACTGATTGACCGGAACGCGCAACGCTTGCTCCATCTGATCAATCAATTGATGTATTTCAGGAAAATTGAAACCGGAAAAATGGAGCTTCGGGTCGTTCAGGGCGATTTGGTTGGTTTCCTGAAAGATGTGTTCGATTCGTTCCTGGATCTGTCGGGACACAACAAAATAAAGTACACATTTTTGCCGCCTGAAAACATCCAATCTACATGGTTTGATCCTGATAAGATTGAGAATATTTTTTACAACCTGCTTTCGAACGCTTTTAAGTTTACGCCGGAAAATGGCAGTATTTCGATGAAAATCGGGTTTTGCGAATCAAACATTACCGCTGCCGGACATCCATTTCCATTGATTAAGATCGAAGTCACCGATTCAGGAAAAGGAATTTCGGCGGAACATTTGCCCTTGGTTTTCGACCGTTTTTACCAGGCCGACAGCACTCCCGATAACCGGCAAAAAGGCTCCGGCATTGGATTGGCGCTCACACAGGAAATGGTTCAGGCGCTGCACGGCGAAATTTCGGTGGAAAGCAAACCTGGCAAAGGCAGTACTTTTAAGGTGTTGCTGCCCTACCGCGCCGAAAATTTCACTGAAAGCGAGCTCGACCTTTCGGGAATTGCCCAGCCGGTAAACCTGCAATCGAAAGTGGATGTGATTACTCAGGAATTGCATCTGGACGAGGAAGAAACCGATGAAACGGAAGAGAAAGCAGATAAATCGAAACCGCTGATTCTGATCGTTGAGGATAATTACGACCTGCGCACCTTCATGATTCAATCGATGAAAAACGATTTTCGTTTGCTGGGCGCCGAAAATGGAAAAGAAGGACTGGAGATGGCAAAAAAATATACGCCCGACCTGATTATCAGCGATGTGATGATGCCTGTAATGGACGGCCTTGAATTGTGTACCCGTCTGAAAAAGGAAATTCATACCAGCCACATTCCGGTTATTTTACTGACTGCCAGAGCAATGATCGATCATTGGATTGAAGGTTTGGAAACCGGTGCTGACGATTACATTCCTAAGCCATTCAACCTGAAGGTTCTTCACCTGAAAATTGTCAACCTGATTGAATCGCGCCGGAAACTGAAGCGAATGTTTAGTAACCCCGACCAGCTTTCTCCATCAGAGGTGACATCGAATGCAGTTGACGAAGAGTTCCTTGCAAGGGCATTTGAGGTTTTGGAAAAAAACTATGTCGAACCCGAATTTTCGGCCAGTCAATTTGCTTCCGAAATGTTTGTCAGCCAAAGTTTATTATATAAAAAGATAAAAGCAATTACCGATTTAAATATTACTGATTTTATAAATTCTTATAAATTGAAAAAAGCCATTGATTTGATAAAAATGAGTGACCGCCCCATTTCGGATATTGCATTTTCTGTCGGTTTTAACGATCCCAAATACTTCAGCCGGATATTTAAAAAATTTCACGGAATGACTCCAACTGAATTCTCGCTAAAGAGTTAACTCGTTTAAAAATAGCTGTGTTGGTGTTTTTTTTGGGGAAGTGGATGATTAAATTCCTGTTTTGTCCACTTCAAATATTCCTAAGTCCTCCTGTGACTCATTATGCCAATTTATCTTTATGGCACTTAATTAAACGACACAAACCAAACTTATGATGGAACTAAAAGCCGTTGTTTCGAACCTGCTTTTAATTTTCGCAGGTCTATTGTTTATGTTACAAGCAAACCCGCTTGTTGCGCAAAAATCCTCAATAAAAACAGACATTGATCCGCAGATCGGCGTCGATTCCAAAAAGGGACCGCCGGGAATAAAAACTGTTGACTTGGTAAACAATACTAACTACCCAGATATAATTAAAAAAAAGAATGAAATCACTCAAATTTAAATTTATGAAAACAACTAAACTGATGAAGTTCGCTTTTTTCGGAGCAATTTTGGCAGCATTTGGCTTAGTTGGGTGCGAGAAGTTGGATCTTTATTCAATTGATGCGCCCTCTAACCTGCAGAGTAAGATCGACTCAATTGCAGCTGTAAAAGCAAGTATGGATACAGGTGACACTACTTACATCACCATCGCTACAGCGATAGTGGGAGCTGAAGATAACAGTGCCGCCTGGAATACTGCATTCTCTGATTACTTCGCCATTCCTACAAACAAGCTATTGCATTTGGAGTTTATTAACCACGGTACCGGCGTTAACAACTGGAACAACTGGAATCTTGCCGTCACCAATGAAATAGCTGATCGTGCTGCCGCCGGCTATAAAGAATACTTTGTTCTCCGTTCTGATGCATACGGCTGGGGTGGCACAATGGTAGCTGAGGGTTATGCTTACGACGGAAGTATGATCACCCAAAACTATCCCGACACCGACGGAGATGGCGATATTTGGAACGACTTCCGCACCACCATGCAAGGTGCTCGTGTTACCATCGAAGTTGACCACTCTGCTACCGGCAATGTATATGTAACAGCCACTTCCGTTGGATCAAATGGTGTAGAGCTGGTCGAAACTTATCAACAACCGGTTTCTGCCGCTGCTGATATCGTGGCTTTCTTAATTTGCGATGGCAGCTATTTCGAGATGAAAAAAGCATATCTTATACCTTCCAAAGTCACTGTTGTAGATGATGTTAATCCGGTTTCAATCACTATCGAAGGAGCTCCTGCTGTTGTTGAAATAGGCGACGAAAACTTCTGGGGTAATGCAACAGCTACTGTTACATACTCTGACGGATCTTCTGAACAGGTTGATTCTACTGATATATCATTCAGCGTTATTCCCGATATGACTTCACTCGGAGAAAAGATAGTTATTGTAGCTTACAGCAAAACTAAGCAAGGCGCATACAGCAAAGCTATATCAACCTACTACACATTAGAAGTAACTAACCCTGTTTCGAGCCTGGAGGTTACTACTTTGCCAAACCTAACCAAATATTATTTCTACAGTAGCGACCCTATCATATTCAACACTACAGGTCTTGTCGTAACAGCTACATTTTCCGACGGTACAAAAGGTATCTTAGCAAACGAAACGCTACAGTTTGGCAAGATTCCAGCTACCGAAGGTTCTCAGACCGCTGTCATTTCTTATGTTGGTGCAACAAAAACAGTAACTACAACTTGCCCGCTAACTCTTGTAAAGGGTGCAAGTCAAGTAGGTGCTAATGATTTTTCAACCGCATGGTGGACGGCATTCTCTGATGACTATAAAGTTGCATCAGGTTCGAGTAAGACAATTACAATGTACTGCTACTCCGACAATCTTGCAAACTATCACAGCCCTTGTACAATTCTGCGCAAAGCTGACAAGACTGAATATGCTGTCGTTCGCATGGATAACTACGGATGGGGTACCGGCTATGTCGCACCCACCCTCACGTTTGACTGGAATTGGGATATATTCCAATCAAGCATAAGTGGCTCCAAAGTAGTTATCACAGTTAAAAACAATGGTGACAATACTGCTGATATACTTTACAATGTGACTTACGCCAACGGCGAAACGCATTTCCAAAAGTATGCGGGTTTAACGGTAGACAGTTCTGATTTGAATTGCGCGCTCGTAACAGAGAAATCTTATCTCGTAATTGTTGAATAATCACCACGAAAAAAAATTAAACTATGAAATATTCATTTTTAATCCTGTTGGGATTGCTGGCGCTTGCAACGGCAACATACGCAGAAGGCAACGGCAATGGCAACCAAATGTCAACGACTCAAACAGGCAACATAACCGTAAAAGGTAAAATTATTGACGAAAACGGAGACCCGCTTCCAGGCGCAACCGTACAACAAAAAGGTACTTCCATTGGTGTTATTACCGCTGGTGATGGTAGCTTCTCTCTTTCTGTTCCTTCGGATGCTACGCTGATAGTATCTTTTATAGGATTAAAAAGTGTTGAACTAACCGTTGGAGGAAAAACTGAACTCGGCAATATCACATTGGTTTCGGATTTAACAGAACTCGACCAGGTGGTAGTAATAGGTTACGGTACACAACGCAAGGTTGACCTCACAGGTTCAGTTGCCATTGTTGACACTGAAGAGATGAAGAAAGTATCAAACTCAAACATCTCAACAATGCTCCAGGGAAAAGTATCCGGTGTTCAAATTACATCCGACGGACAACCGGGAGCCGACCCGATGGTGCGTATCCGTGGTATCGGTTCGTTCGGTAGCACCGCGCCTCTCTACGTTATCGATGGAGTACCAATGGGAACAACCATACGCGACTTCTCGCCAAACGATATCGAAACCCTTCAGGTACTTAAGGATGCTTCGGCTGCCGCAATCTACGGTTCGCGTGCTGCCAACGGCGTGGTTATTATCACCACAAAGCAAGGTAAGAAGAACCAGGCCATGAAAATTGACTACAGAGGCTACTATGGTGTCGACCAGGTGCAGGATGGAGTGTACGACGTGATGGATTCCAACCAATATGGTAAATACGTCACCATGGCATACAATAACAGTGGCATGGATGTTCCTGCCGGATACAATCCAACAAACGCGAAATATATCGATCCGGGCAAAGTGAACACAAATTGGTTCGATGAGGCGTTCAAAACAGGTGTTCGTCAGAATCACAACATCAACATGTCGGGAGGTGGAGCTAACAATACTTACAACATCGCTCTCGACTACTATAGCCAGAATGGGACAATGGTAGGTGCCGGTCCTAACTTCGACCGTTACACTGCCCGTTTCAACAATAGTATGGATGTTAAGTTTATCAAAATCAAAACCAACATCGTATATAGCCACAGCGATCAGGACAATATGGCTCTCAGTAACGCCAACGAGTACGTGCAGGGTCTATATGGAGCACAATATCCTGTAATGGCTTCGGCTCTTCTTTTACCTCCAACCATCAAGGCTTACGATGAATCGACCTGGGTTCTCGACGACAAAATTTCGTCTGCTTCAGAATATAACTACGACTCATACGGTTATGGCAC
Organism: Prolixibacteraceae bacterium; assembly: GCA_019459485.1. Lineage (GTDB taxonomy): Bacteria > Bacteroidota > Bacteroidia > Bacteroidales > Prolixibacteraceae > Aquipluma. Next base: position 20,661 of record JAIBEZ010000099.1, on the reverse strand, counting down.
TTACTATGACGATGTTCATGGAGACTTGCGTGTAACGAACCTTCTGCTCACCAATAGTCTGCTAAAGAGGAACTCAGTTGTTGACCGCATTGTTGCTTCCGGTTCTGCAACTGTTGACCTCATTGGCATGTTTGGCCGCAAGAGCAGCAATCACAAGTTTGATTACAATCTTAACTTGTCGTACAGCAAGACCCTTGCAAAGGACTTTACATTCGTACCTGCATTTATACAGAGTACAACAAACTACTTGTCAAAGAGCAATGAGACCCTGTCAGAGGGCTATCGTAGATTTAGTGGTGCACTTATAGAAAACATTATAAACTACGATGGTAATTTTGGACGCAGTCACATCAATATGGTTGTTGGTCAAACATTCGAGCGCGAACTCTTTCACACACTCACCGGCAAAGGCGTTAACATGCCTGAGCCATACTATCTGCAAGTAGGTAACGCAGAGGAGACATCATCAGCAACCAATGAAAACGAACACGTATTGGCATCGTATATCGGTCGTGTCAACTACAATTTCGATGAGAAATACCTTCTTTCGGCAACTGTTCGTCACGATGGTTCAAGCCGCCTTAATCCGGATAACAATGTTGACTGGTTCCCATCTGTATCTGCAGGTTGGCGTATCGAACGTGAAAATTTCTTTCCTGTAGCCAAATCGACTGTCAACCTACTCAAGATTCGCGGTAGCTATGGTGAACTTGGGAATGAGAACATAGGCGAATACCAATACATGGATGTTATGGCAAGAGGCAACTACACCTATAGCTTTGACAACGAAAAGGTTACTGGCTCGGCCATATCAAACTATGTAAACACAGCCATCATGTGGGAAAAGAAGAAAACTATTGACTTTGGTCTCGACCTCGGTATGTTCAACAACCAGTTGGAATTTACTTTCGACTGGTATAAGTCAACATCAGAAGACCTGCTTTATAGTGTAGCAGTACCAGCCAATGCAGGTGCTACCAACGCAACAGTAACGATGAACGCAGCAACAATGGAAAACTCGGGTTTTGAGTTCTTGCTTGCCTATCACAATCGTCAACACGCTGTTAAGTTTGACATATCTACAAACTTATCTACCCTCAACAACAAGGTAACAAAGTTGGGCGTTTCAGGCGAACCTCGTACCGATGGCAACAGCCGCACAGAGGTAGGTCGTGAAGTTGGTGAATTCTATGGTTACGTTTCTGAAGGTATTTTCCAGTCGCCAGAAGAGATAACTAACCGTGTCAATTCAGAAGGCGAACACATCAATCAGAACGGAGCACAACCGGGTGACATTATATACGCCGACCTCAACAACGATGGCGAAATTACCAACGAAGACCAAACTTTCCTGGGTAGCGGTATGCCAAAGATTAATTACGGCTTGAATGTACGTGCTGAATGGAAAGGTTTTGACCTGAGCATATCGACACATGGAGCTGCAGGTTTCAAAGCTGTAGATTTTGTGGATGTCACATTGCACAGCTCATACGGTGCACTCAACAAAAGCGTTGATCAATTGAATGCCTGGACACCGGACAACACAAACACCAATGTGCCTCGCGTAGCATACAAATCAACGGGTTCAATCACCAACGATATGTTCAGCCAGCGTTTCATTCAAGATGCATCCTATCTGAAAATTGCCAACATCGAATTGGGCTATAACATCCCCGACAGATTGTTTGGTGGGTATGTTAACGGTGTTCGTCTATACGCATCAGGTCAAAATTTGGCCACATTGTCTAAATACAAAGGTTACAACGTTGACTTCGCCGGAGGTACATTTACTCCCGGGTACAACTATGCTTCGTATCCAACACCACGAACCATCATGTTCGGAGTACACTTATCATTCTAAAAATATAATCTAAAAATAGGATATCAATATGAAAAGTTTAACTATAATTCTAACAATGTTGGCGCTTATTGGAGGTATGACAGCCTGCAATGACGAACTCGATGTTACGAACCCGAACAACCAGACCACCTACGATTTTGGTGATTCAGAGTCAGAACTTAAAGAGGCTGTCATCGCGTGCTACAACCGTATACGCCTCGAAGGTACATTTGCCCGCGTTGGCTACACTTTGGATGCCGTGCGTGGCGACGAAGTTTGGAACTCATCTCAACAGTGGTATTTGGAGTACGACAACCTCAATTCTCCGGGTACAATTGAAATCGGTGATCAATGGATATGGCGCGACTGCTACCATGTAGTAAACCGCACAAACTTTGTATTGTCGAAAGTCGATGGTGTTAAAATGCCTGAAGCTTCTTACAATCAAATAGCCGGACAGGCCCTCTTCCTCAGATCTTTGGCATACTATCAATTGGCTACCTACTACCAGACTGTTCCATTGATTACAGACTATGCATCTTATTCAGACATCAACACCATGTATGCATCCAACAATACTCAAGACGAGGTGTTTGACCAAATAGAGGCTGACCTCACAAAAGCGATGCAAATGTTGCCATCGCGCGATGAAGGTGGCGAATGGGCCAAAGGTCGTGCGACAAGCGGCGCTGCTGCCGGATATTTGTCCCGTGCATTGATGTTCCGTCATAAATTTCCTGAAGCTTATACAGTCTTGAAAGACATCATCGCCGGCAAGTACGGACATTATGAATTGACAGCCGACTATGGTGACAACTTCAGAGAAGGTTCGATGTACGAAAATAACAAAGAGAGCCTCTTCGAAGTTCAATTTTTGGACTATGGCACAGGTGGCACCGACGAAGAGTGGACTCCGGTAAATATAAGCTCGGAAGCAACTCAGGGTCAAGCTGTAGAAAGCAACTACGCTTCTCAGGAATTGGGTAGCTGGGGCGACCTGGCCGGCTCACCATGGTTGTATAACCTATTCAAAAAAGAGAACTGTACAGATAGTCGTCTCGATCCTCGTTTGTACTGGACACTGGTTACATTCGAAAATGAATATAGCAGTTATACCAACTTGAAAACTGCGGCATATCCCAATGGAGATCCTCGCAGCAACACTGTTTATCAAAAAGAAAGAACCACAACTCCTCTATCGAACAATGCCCAGGGTGGAATATCAATAGCTAAGTTTACCAATGCAAGAAACAACATCTACAGTTCTATTACCAACGGATTGCATTGTGGAGTCAACCTACGCCTCATGCGTTATAGCGATGTTTTACTACGTGCAGCCGAATGCGAAAATGAAATCAATGGCCCAACCCAAACTGCTATCGATTACATTAACATCGTACGTCGACGCGTTGCGCTTAAAGATCTTAAAGTTTCCGACTTCCCGTCTGCAGATGCTCTTTTCGAACAAATAGCAAACGTTGAACGTCCTAAAGAGTTTGGTTGCGAAAACGGACGTGGTATCGACTTACTACGCTGGGGATTCTTCTATGATGCAGGTCGTCTGAATCAGTTGGTTAAACATGGTTATTATAAACTCGATGGCAAAGCCTCAACAGATGAGCTTACCGCCGAAACCGCCAGCGCTTCATCGTTCCAATACTACTATAAGGGACATGAATATTTCCCAATATATCAATCTACTCTCAATGCCAACCCTAACCTTGTAGGTAACTCGGCAAATAAGAATGAAGATAACGGACCTGCTTTCACAGCGAAATGGACTGTTCGTCCTGTTGTAGAGTAGTAATAAATGTGAGACTTCCTTATCGACGTGTCTTTTTGCATATTGATAAGGAAGTTCTTTCAACAAAAAAAATATTAGACAGGGAGTTTCAATTTAGGGGAAGAAAAAAATAATTAGAACAGAAATTTTGTAAACTATGAGAATATTAAAAGTTTCAAATTTTTCATGGATATTGGTGCTTGTTACCTTGCTCTGTGTTAAATCTCTCACAGCACAGAACATCATCGTGCACGATCCGGTAATGATCCGTCAAAACGCTGCGTATTATCTTTTCAGCACAGGAATGGGAATCAGCGTCTGGTCGTCGCCCGACATGAAAAATTGGAAGAAAGAAAAGCCTGTTTTTGATAAAGCGCCTCAATGGGCGGTTGATGCCATCCCATCTTTTAAAGGCCATATCTGGGCACCGGATATCGCATTTTTCAATGGCGAATACTACCTGTATTATTCAGTTTCAGCTTTCGGGAAAAACACATCGTGCATTGGTTTGGCAACCAACAAAACACTCGATCCGGCCGATCCTGAATTCAAATGGGTCGATCACGGAAAAGTCATTCAGTCAATACCCGGAGAAACAAACTGGAATGCGATTGATCCCAATTTAATTGTCGATAAAAACGGGACTCCTTATTTGACATTTGGTTCGTTCTGGGACGGACTAAAAATGGTAAGACTATCGCCTGACGCAAAAAGTGTTGCAGACGACATCAGTAATATTCCAACCATTGCTTCGCGCAAAGCCAGTTCGAATGAGCCAAATCCTCCGTCGGTTGATAACAATCCGGTGGATGCCGGAGGCAATGCCATCGAAGCGCCGTTTATCTTCAAAAAGGGAAGATACTATTATTTGTTTGCCTCCATCGACTATTGCTGCAAAGGGGTGAACAGCACATACAAAATGATTGTCGGACGTTCAAAAAAACTGACCGGATCATATATTGACCGCTCCGGAAAATCAATGGCAACAGGCGGAGGAACCATTTTGCTTGAAGGTGATGAAAACTGGCATGGAGTAGGACACAATGCTGTTGTCAGCTTCGACGGAACCGACTACCTTGTATTTCATGGCTACGATGCAAAAGATACAGGAAAGCCAAAACTGAACATCCGGAAATTAGGATGGGACAAAGATGGCTGGCCGGTGGTTAACTAGAAGCCCCATCCCCAACCCTTCCGCAAAAAGGAAGAGAGTTTGGACAATGATACCCAAAATACTGCAATTTGAGGAAGATGCGGCAACCTTAAATTAAAGCAATATCCTTTGCCGTTGGCTTTAGCCAACGGACAATTGCAACATGACTATTTCGTCCGCGAAACAGCAATGATCGAAGCATTTCCCTTATTTCGGACGGAATGGGATTCGCTTTCTAAAATGAAGTTTTTTGAATTTTAAAATAAATAACCATGATAAAAAGTACGATTAAACCCCTGCTGTTGCTTGCTTTTGCAGGCATGGCTTTTTCTTCCGGAGCGCAAAATGCACGGATAAAAATTGATATTGACCGCAAAATTGGTGAGGTTGACAAACATCTCTACGGAAATTTCGTGGAACACCTGGGCCGCTGTGTTTATGGCGGAATTTACGAAGAAGGTTCGCCTTTGGCCGATGACAAAGGAATCCGGCTGGACGTGCTCGATGCAGTGAAAGATTTGAACGTGTCGATCACCCGCTATCCGGGTGGGAATTTTGTATCGAATTACCACTGGCAGGATGGAATTGGCCCGAAAGACCAACGCCCGGCCCGCATGGAACTGGCATGGGCACGGCTGGAATCGAACCGTTTTGGTACCGACGAATTTATGGACTACGCCAAACGAATGAACACGGAACCTTACTTTTCTGTAAACATGGGGACAGGAACCATCGAAGAAGCCCAGCAGTGGGTGGAATACTGCAATGTAAAAAGCGGCCCGTACTTTGCCGAACTCCGGAAAAAGAACGGCTACCCCGAACCACACAACATTAAATACTGGAGTTTGGGCAACGAAATGGACGGTTTCTGGCAGATGGGGCACATGAACGCTGAAGATTACAGCAAAAAAGCCCGCGAAGCTGCAAAGCTGATGAAACTGACGTCTCCGGACATCAAACTAATCGCAGCCGGTTCGTCGAATTACCGGCCCAATGCCGACCCGAACGAATGGAATGCAACCATTCTGCACGAGTTGCGCGATGTGATCGATTACATTGCGTTGCACATGTATGTTGGCAATCCGGATAACAATTACTACAATTTCATCTCCACTCCACTGGTTTTGGAAGAGCGTACCCGTGTGGTAAAAGGCCTGATCGATCGTGAAATGGAAAATGCCGATCGCGGAAACCGTCCTCCAATTTACATTGCCTGGGACGAGTACAACATTTGGTACCGCGCCCGCAGTGAAGATACAATGGCCGGAACACGCGCTCTGGAAGAACATTATAATCTGGAAGATGCACTGGTAATTTCAGGTTTTCTGAATGCTTTTATCCGCAATGCCGACATTGTAAAAATGGCCAACATGGCGCAATTGGTCAATGTAATTGCCCCGATTTTCACCAACGAAACAGGGATGTTCAAGCAAACCATTTATTATCCGTTGCAATTGTTTGCAAAAAATGTGCATGGAACTGCCCTCGATGTTTTGGTCGATTGCGAAACATACGACACCGACAAGTTTTTTGTTGGTTTGGGCGAATCGACCACACAGCAGAAAAATGTTCCTTTTCTTGATGTTTCTGCAACTTACAACAACGGAGAAGTTATACTCTGCGTTGTCAACCGCAACAAGGACAAAGCAATTACGACCGATTTGATTTCGCAGGAAGGAAACTTTAGCGGCGATTTTGAAGTATTTGAAGTAAATGGTCCGGACATTAAATCGGAAAATGACTTCGGAAAAACAAATGTAGAAACAGTCAACAAACCGGCAATCAAAGTGAAAACTACCGATAAGCTGACTTATTCATTTCCTCCGCATTCATTCACCATGTTAAAAGGTAAAATCGTAAAATAAGTAACACGAACTATTTATTGTCGTATATTTCCCAACTTACCCCACTTCCGCAAGCAGACGTGGGGTAAGTTAATTCTTAATCAATTATGAAACATTCAAATTTACTACTGGCTTTCGGAATTGTTTTTCTGGCAATTTCCTGCGGAAAAGAAAATAATGATGAACCCGATCCTGTTGATCCGGTGGTGGTGCCAGTGGTAAATACGCGGAATGATTCGTTTACCGGCCCAACTTATGCCGATAACTATTCCCCTATTGCATCCTGGTCAGCTAGGGCGCAATGGAATTTGGCCAATGTTCACGATCCTTCGGTTGAAAAGTGTGGCGATTATTACTACATGTACCAAACCGACGCATCTTATGGAAATGCGCACAACGGACATGGTCATTATCCTTACCGGCGGTCGAAAGATTTGGTGAACTGGGAGTTTTTGGGAATGGCTTTTCAGAAAGTGCCTGCATGGGTGAAAGATTCGCTGAACCACAAACGGGCACGCATGAATCCGGCTTTGCCTCCCATTGAAAATCCTGATTATGGTTTTTGGGCGCCTTCTATCCGGAAAGTGGGCAACAAATACCGACTGTATTACAGTGTGGTGGTTACAAATCCGATCGTGGGAACCGACTCCAATAAATCATGGACAGAGCGCGCATTTATTGGTTTGGCTGAATCCGACGACCTTTCAACCAATCAGTGGGTTGACAAAGGCATGGTGGTTTGCTCCGAACCTGATGGGGTTGTGGATTATATCCGTTCAGGTGGAAACGACTGGAACGGCTATTTTAAATTCAATGCCATCGACCCAAGTTTTATTGTTACTCCTGAAGGCGAACACTGGTTGATTTATGGATCGTGGCATTCAGGCATTGCTGCCGTTAAGGTAAATCCGGCAACCGGCAAACCCGACAAATGGGAAAGCAGTGCCGATTACGGTGTGCGAATTGCCGGACGGGGAAATGTAAGCACTAACCGCTGGCAGGCATTGGAAGCTCCGGAAATAATTTACAATCCCGATACCAAATATTATTATCTGTTTCTGGCTTACGATGAACTTTCGGTGGCATACAACACCCGCGTGGCGCGCTCCAAAACGATTACCGGGCCGTACCTTGGAATCGACGGGCAGAACATTACCAATGGCGCCGAGTGCTGGCCCATGCTGACACATCCTTATGGTTTTAACAATCATACCGGCTGGGTCGGCATTTCGCATTGCGGAGTGTTTCAGAATCCGGATACCAAACAGTGGTTTTATACATCGCAGGGAAGATTACCGGAAGGAGTGCCCGGTATAAATGTTTCCAATGCCATTATGATGGGGCATGTTAGTGAAATTTTCTGGACAGAAGACGGGTGGCCGGTTGTAATGCCCGAACGTTATGCCGGCGTTCCCCAACTTGCGCTGGATGCTGCCGCCATCGCAGGCAACTATGAAGTGATTGTCATGGAATATCAATATAAAAAACTCCAAAAACCGGCTACACTTCGTCTCCTGACAAATGGCACTGCAACAGGTGTTTTTACCGGGCAATGGACACTCGACAGCGAGAAGAAAGTGTTGCAGATCGGAAATCAAAAATTGATTGTTCGCGACGGTTATAACTGGGAAGGTAATCCCCGAAAGGCGACCTTGATTTTATCCGGCCTTACATCAACGGGTAAACCGGTATGGGGTAAAATGGTTCGCTAAATTCAGCGTTCTATTCCTCTTCCGAATTGTCCGGGAAAGGTTCTACAGTACATTCATATTCCAGATTTTCAAAATCAGTTTTGGTTAGCCACTTTTCTGAAGTTGTCATCGAATATTGTGAGTTTCCTTTGCTTCGCAAATCCCATATAATTCCTTCGGCTTCAGGAAATGCAACTTTGCCATCAAGTGGGTCTTTGAACAACCGGATGATTAAATTACTGTCTGAAAGACTTGTTCCAAGCGCTTTCAGAACCAATTCTTTGGTTATTTCAGTTGCGTCGTTCTGTTCCGCCTTCATTTCGAATTCAACGATATTGGCTTTACAACTGGGAAACTTGCCATTGTATGCTTTGAAAAGCAATTGATTAACGCTAAACAATACTTTGTGAATGTATATATCGGAGTAGTTCTCCGAAACTTTTTCCCGCATCATTTCGTGCGAAAGATTGACAATCTGTCCCTCGTTCAAGACTTCAGAAAGTTTGTAGTCAAGAACAATCGCCGCGGCATCAGTTGGCTCAAAGTCAGCAATCGCCATAAACAGATAATCCTTTAGCTCATTTTGATTTATTTTCGCAGCATCTTCGTAATCGAATCTTTTTAAAAGCTCAATAAAATCAGCATTGGTCCATGCGTCCTCAAGCTCTTCTATCGTTTTTACTGAATTTATTTTAACCGTGTATTTCATACTATAGTAATTTGTTTTTTAATGGTAGTATGTAACCCCATGTTGCTGAAAATTATCATCATACTCTTGTATGTTGTGAAGCAACATGTTCGTTTCATAGTATATTAAAAATTATTTCTTCTTTAAATAACAGCATTACAGACACTTTGTTGCATTTCCAACGATTAAAAAACGCAACGCAAACATTTGAGAAACAGCGGATTTCTGGATTTGAGGAATTGGTAGCCTCTTTTTGGCTTCAGCTAATCTTCTCCAATACAAACGATATCAATTCATTACGTTGCTTTTCCAATTGTGGTAAAAGCGATCTATGCCGAACTTTCAAATTCAGACTTTGAAGTGTTTCCTGATAAAAAATCAAAAGGTTGAACGCAAGCTTTCCGGTAAATGGCATCAGTACAAATGTGAAAAAAGCGACCAATGCAGATCCGGTCAGGCTGAAAATCAAAGAGGCCTCAATCAGATAAAATATTGGGAACACGACCAATCCTGCAACAAAGTTGAAGGTACTTAGAAAAGCAGTGTCTTTCACTCTGGGGCGTATCATCATTCTTGGGACATAGAATGGAATTGCATTGAAAAGAAATCCGGTGATAAAAAATGGGAAAGTGATAAAAGCCACCATTAATCGTCCTGAAATTGCCAATGCACCAATTTTTCCGGCATTCGATACCTGTTCGTCAGTGACTCCCAATTCACCAATTACCTGAAAATACAAACTGGTTTCTTCGATGATTTTTTCAAAAACTTCGGGTTGCCCGTTTTCCAGTTTTTCTATTCCTGAAACCAATTCCTGTTCAGCATAGAAAAGTTGCAGCACTTTATTTTTACTGAAGAAGTGTTTGCCCGAATACGATTCGCCCGCCAGCTGCCGGATGTTTTCATATTCCTGATAGTGCGTTTTGCTATGAATATGAAGTGTTAACGGGCTGATGCGGTCGTGAATTTCGTCACGCAGACTGAGCATGGCTTTTTGCGGGTTGTCAGCATATTCTTCGCGGTACCGATCCACTTCAATCGGTTCGCCATACTGAACAATGAGGGTGCGGTTAAACTGCCAGTAATGATCGTAGAAAATTCCCACCGGAACAATTTGCAACTTCAGGTTAAAATCATTTTTCGCTTCGGCTTCGAGCGCAATGCGCGGAATTGCCTTTTTATGCGGCAACATTTGCCTTTTGCCTGAATGTGCAGCTTCAGGAAATAAGCCTATTGATTGACAATTTTCCAGAATATGAGTAACCTGCTCAAATATTTGTTCGTTGTTCGAAAGATTGTCTTTCCCATCGCGGATGCGGTAAATTGGCAGCAGTTTAATGTATTTCAGGAACGATTGTGCCGATTTCGATTTGAAGATATCGGCACGTGCAAGCCAGACCGTTTGAAATGAATTGGTGCAGGCTAAGGCCAGTGGATCCATGAGCGCATTTTGATGATTGGCGGCAAATATGACCGGCTTCCATTTGGGAATTTGCTTACGACCGGTAACCACAACGCTTTTATGCGTGAGCCAAAAAGCAAAGCGTACATAAGTTCGGATCATCTCGTATCCAACCGACCAACTTTTTATGCTCATGCAATTGCAGGTTTGCGCGACCAATACCAAGCAATCGTCAATCCGCTGATAATGTGCCAGATTCCCCACCAGGCTGCAATAATTGCCATTCCACCCAATTCCATTTCAGGAGGAAATATTTTGGGATTAAACATGAGCGCCAGTGCCAGTCCCGAATTTTGAATGCCTGTTTCAATGGCAACGGTGCGTTGATCGGCTATATTCAGTTTATTTAGTTTACTGAAAAAATAACCGGTTGCGAGAGCCAGTCCGTTGTGTAGTAATACAATAATGAAAACCAGGTGAACATAGTTGGTAAATTGGGTGAAATTGGCCGACAGCATTGCAATAACCATCAGGATAAAAAATAGAAGTGAACCTCTGTTGATCGGCTTTTTGATTTTTCCGGTTAAACGGGGAAATTTCTTTGCCACAAAAAGCCCGATGAATACCGGAATACCGAGAAGGATAAAAACAGTTTGGAACATCTGAATTTTGTCAATTTCAATTGGACGGAGCAATCCTATAGCGCCATGGGCGTTGTAAAAATCGATGTACATTGAGCCCCAGAATGCAAAGTTAAAAGGCGTAAAGAAAATGGCCGCAGTGGTGGAAATGGCTGTCAGACTTACCGAAAGGGCGACATTTCCGTTGGCCATCGAACTGATGAAATTTGAAATATTCCCACCCGGACAAGCCGCCACCAGAATCATTCCCAGCGCGACAGTTGGCGTTGGATTGAGCAATAAAACCAACAGGAATGTGAGCGCCGGCAATAAAAATGTCTGGCTGATAAATCCAACAATGGCCGATTTCGGATTTCGTAAAATATCTTTGAAATGTTCGACTTTTATGCCCAACGCTACACCAAACATTATAAATGCAAGGGAAATATTCAGGAAAACAAGCCCGGACGGCGAAAAATTCAGGCGGACGTGATCAAGTACTTCGAGTGAACTGTTCATAAATTTCTCTCGTTTTTGTATTTTAATAAAGTCCACAAAAGTAAAAAACTATGAACGAAAGCAATGCTTTCATTCATAGTTTTTTATGCGCTCAACTGCTGAATGCTTTACAAGCCCAGCAATTTCATTATATTTTTAGGGATATCGGTATTCTCCATTATGCCGGTAAAATTTTCGGCGCCGGGTCCATAGGAGAAAACAGGGACCATAATTGCAGAATGGCCGCCAGTTGTATATGCCCCTTTTACCATTCCTGACTTCATATCTCCGCCAGTGACTGCCATTCCGCCGGTTTCGTGATCGGCTGTTACAATTAAGAGCGTTTCACGATCTTTGGCTGCAAATTCAAGGGCTTTCCCGATCGCGCGGTCAAAATCAAGGGTTTCGTTGACAATATAGATTGTATTGTTTGCGTGTCCGCCCCAGTCGATCTGCGATCCTTCAATCATAATGAAAAATCCTTTTTTGTTCTGGTCAAGAATATTTAAAGCAGTTTCAGTTGACAATGGCAGATCCATTTTACGTTTTGGAAAAACCTCGTTGTGCTCGTCGGCAGTCAGACCTGCAAGTTTACCGGTTTTAACCTTGGCAATTTCGTCCATATCGCGCAGAACCTGATATCCATTGTGCTGAAGATCCTTGGTCAGGTCCCGGCCATCTTTGCGCTGGGTAAAGTGTTTGTATCCTCCACCAATAAATACATCGATGTCTGTTTTCACGAAATCCGCAGCAATGTCCTCGTAGCTTCCACGGCTTCCCTGATGGGCGATATAGGAAGCAGGTGTGGCATGTGTAATTGCCGAAGTTGAAACCAATCCGGTAGCCAATCCTTTTTCTTCGGCCATTTCAAGAATCGTTTTGATGGCAACTGTATCGGTATTTACCCCGATTGCCCCATTGTAAGTTTTTTGTCCGGTTGAAAGGGCAGTTCCGCCAGCTGCGGAATCGGTAATGTATTTATTGGATGATGCCGTTTTTGAAAATCCAACATGTTTGAAGTTATCGAGATACAGGTGTCCGCCGTTGGCTGTAATGGCAGCAAATACTTGTGCCACGCCCATTCCGTCGCCAATCATTACAATTACATTTTTGGGCTTCTTGGCTTTAAACTTCTGTGGAAAGGTTTTTACCTCATATTTTGCTCCGCCTGCATAAACCAACAGGGAATCTTTTGCTTCTACTTTAAGATAACTGTCCTGACTGAAAACTTGTTGCGATAAAAATATAATTGCCGCAATCGCTAATAATTTAAGTTTCATTTAAAAATGGTTTTAGAAGATTTAATACTTATTCCAAACAGATTAAAACTATGACGGTTCATCCCTTTTCAGAAATGAACCGTTTATATTTAAATATTTGGTAAAAATAACCGAATTTACGGATATATTTTGCCCCAAACGATTAAGTTTTTATCACAAAACTGTAACTAAACCACTTTGTCTTTAAAAAGTTTTACCTGAACAGCAGTATAACCTTTAAGTCCCTTTTCAACTTCAAAATTTACAAGGTTACCTTCTTTAATCGCTTCGAGTACATTGTTTACGTGTACAAAAATACTTTCCTGCGATTCTGCATCCCGAATAAATCCATAACCTTTCGAGTCATTAAAAAAGGTTACTGTTCCTTTTCGAATCGGGTCATAAGGAATATTCTCCTGTTTACGGATGCTGATTTCAATATCTTCAGAATTAATGATAGTCTTCTTTTTGGTGGGATCAGGAGGAGTAGAGGTGATCATGCCATTTTCGTCAACATAAGCAATCATATCATCGAGGCTGCTTGGTTTATCGTTGTCTTTTCTTTCCAGGCGCTTCTTTTCTTTGTCTTTTCTCTTTTTGTCTTTTTTGTTCTTTACTTCTTTTTTGTTGAACGTTTCCTGCGATCTACCCATAATTAAAAATTTATTTTCGTTATTATAACTTCTGCAAAGATAAGGTATTACATTCAAATTTTCATGAATATTTTTCTATGATTTCAGACAGCGAAAATAACCTGTAATTTTACCTATTCAAGAATTAACATTCCTTCACTCTAATATCGGGTACATTTGCCTAATTTTGGCACTTTACAAAGAAGCAGGAAGATATGCAAAACTTAAATTACGGAGTTGTAGGAAATTGCAGAAGTGCAGCGCTGATTTCGGAAACAGGCAGTATTGATTGGTTTTGCTTCCCTGATTTTGATTCGCCATCTATCTTTTCAAAAATACTGGATGTTGAAAAAGGTGGAGAATTTAGTTTCGAAGTTGCTGATAAATATTCAATCACCCAGAAATACGTGGAGAGCACAAATATTCTAAGCACACTGTTTACTTCCGAAGATGGTAGTTTTGAAGTGCTTGATTTTATGCCCCGCTATAAACTGAATGATGAAAATCATTATCTTCCTCCTGAGATTTACCGGTACATCAGGTTATTGTCAGGCAAGCCTACATTCAGGATAAATTACAATCCAAAGATGAAGTATGCCGAGAAGGAGGTTGTTCATTCCGTCAAAAAAAGATTTATCAGAACCCACAACATCGATGATATTTTAGACTGCGTTTATCTCTATTCAAGCCTTCAATTTGCTTTAATTCTCGGGAAGAAGGAGATTGTTCTGGAAAATGACCAGTTTATACTTTTGTCGAATAACCAAAAGCTGATCAATATAGACATCGAACGGGTTGGACTTGAATACAACCGCACAAAAATATATTGGCTGAACTGGGTAAACCGATCAAAAAAATTCAAAACTCATAACCAGATCATCACTCGCAGTATGCTGGTTTTAAAACTGATGTCGTTTCATCCGACCGGTGCGGTTTTGGCCGCTTTAACCACCAGTATTCCTGAAACCATTGGCGAAGTACGAAATTGGGATTATCGCTTTTGCTGGCTCCGCGACGCCTCTATGTCGATAGAAACACTCATGGACATGGGTCATTTCGGAGCAGCCCGCCGGTTTATGATTTTCATCAAGGGAATCCTGAAATCCAAGCAGGATAAATTTCAGATCATGTACGGAATCAGAGGCGAACGTATTCTTCACGAAGAGGAGCTTTCGCATTTGGCAGGATACGAAAATTCAAGACCAGTCAGGGTTGGAAATGCTGCCTATTTCCAGAAGCAAAATGACGTTTATGGCTATCTGATGAATGTAATCTATCAGTATTACAAATTCTTTCCGGGAACGCTCGACGAGATTGAAGATATTTGGGAAGTGGTACGAAACATCATTCGCGCAGTAATAGCCGACTGGGAAAATCCGGACAACGGAATCTGGGAAATCCGCAACTCCGACAAACATTTCGTTTTCTCGAAAGTGATGTGCTGGGTTACCCTCGACCGCGGAATTAAGATTGCCCATTTGCTGAATATGAAAGAATACGCGAAGCTATGGAAAAAGGAAGCTGAACGGATTAAAAAAGACATTCTGGAAAATGGCTGGAACGAACAGATGCAAAGTTTTACCCAAACATACAATGAAACAGATTTGGATGCCTCGCTTTTGCTGATGGAAGAATACGGCTTCATTTCAGGAACTGACGAAAGATATAAAAAAACTGTTCAGGCAATTAAAAAGGAGCTTTTTTACAAGGGATTAATGTATCGGTACCTGAATGCCGATGATTTTGGACGACTTTCATCGTCATTCACCATCTGCACTTTCTGGCTCATCCGTGGGCTCTATGTAACTGGCGAGACAGAAGAAGCAAAGGAGATTTTTGACAAGATTGTCGGCTACTCTAACCATCTGGGCCTGTTCAGCGAGGATCTCGACTTTGAAACCAAAAGGCAACTGGGAAATTTTCCACAGGCATATTCGCATCTGGCTTTGATCAATACCGCCGCATTATTTTCAGAAGAACGGCATTTGTCCAGATTTATACGTCCTTAAATTACATCTGCACTTGTTACAGCTAATACAAATAAAGGACAATACATAAAAAACTTGACACCTACTTGTAAATAGTTACCTGATTAGCTAACTTTGGCTCATGGCTGAAAAAATTATACGGGACATTTATTACTACAAAAATTTCTATTTAGACTTCTTTGAAACACTGAACCCAGATGTTAAAAGGAAATTCAACTGGACTTTAAAATTAATTACAACAATTGAAAGAGTTCCTGGTAAGTATTTCAAATACATGGAGGATACTACCGGGCTATTCGAAGTTCGGGTTGAAGTTGGCAGTAATATTTATAGGGTTTTTAGCTTTTTTGATGAAGGACGACTGATAATATTGCTAAACGGATTTCAAAAGAAATCTCAAAAAACACCTAAAAACGAAATTGAATTAGCTGAAAAATTAAAAAAACAATATTTCGATGAAAAAGCAGACAAATAACAATTTAACATCCTTTACTGACCACTTAGATGCGCAGTACGGTAAAAGAGGAACACTTGAAAGGGAAGAATTTGAGGAAGGTTTTGAATCTTTTAAAATTGGTGTCATGCTTCAGGAACTTCGCAAAGAGCATGGAATGACTCAGGAACAGCTTGCCGTAAAATGTGGTACAACAAAGACTTACATTTCCCGCATTGAAAATGACGCATCAGACATCAGGCTTACAACATTGATGAGAATAGTACGTCAAGGATTTGGGAAGCACTTGAAAATGAGTGTTGAGGTTTAAAAGAAACATGCAAGTAAATTATTTTGCAATAACAATTGCGGTGTCTTTCAAATAACGTTTACTGCACATTAGCCTGCACGTTCTTATGATTCAACCGCACCTTCGCAAAACAGTCGGGATAATTGGCCTGAATGAAGTCGATGACTTTCTCGCGGACTTCGGTGCGCAAATCCCAGTTTTTTGAGGCGTCGCTGCTGCTTACCAAAATTCGCATCTCTTTATACAACTCGTTCGTATTGGTAATCTGCACGTTGAACACTCGTTTATCCCAATTTGGGTTGTCTTTCAATATTTCAGGCACAAAATCCCTGATTGCCTGCACCGGAAGATCGTAGCCAACATAAAAAAAGACTGTTCCCATAATATCGGCACTTGTTCTGGTCCAGTTTTGGAAGGGCTTTTCAAGGAAATAGTTGACTGGCAGCATCAGTCTTCGTTCATCCCATATTTTTACCACCACGTAAGTCAGTGTGATTTCTTCAATTCTACCCCATTCTCCCTCCACAATCACCACGTCGTCGAGACTGATGGGCTGGGTGATGGCAATCTGGATACCGGCAAGGAACATTCCAATGCTTTTCTGGGCTGCAAACCCGATAATGAGCCCGGCAACACCAGCCGATGCCAGCAAACTGGTTCCGACTGCTTTTGCTCCATCAAAAGTCATCAATACAACCGAGATGGTAACAATTACGATCACAGTATCAGCAATGTTCTGAAAAACTGTCAGTTGCGTAAGTCTTCTTCTGGCGTGAAGGTTGTCCGACGCTTTTATGTCAAGATTTTTGTTCAGCAAGTAAGCGCCCAGCTTCACAAATTTCATCAGTATCCAACCGACCGAGAGTATCAGTACAATGTTGTTGGCGTGGATCAAATGTTTGAAAACGGTAAGATCTTTCAGGAATAAGTGGGCAAATGATTTGATCATTATCCACACTAAAAGCCACAGAAGTGGGATTTTAAATATGTCCAGCATAAAATCATCCCACTGATTTTCTGTTGTTTGTGTGTAAATCTTCAGTCGTTTATAAATAAACATATAAACAAAAAGAAAAACCACTATGACAACACCCATCAGTAATATTGCTGTATAATTTATCGGATTGCCCGTATTTTCCATATCGATTTACTAAATTATTTTTCAGAAATTAAACTGTTCAGAAATTCCACCGTTTTCAGTTGTGTCAGGCTGAATCGGGCATGATCCGAAATTGAACCAACTTTTATTGTTATAGCTTCCGGTGGCATGGCGTGGAACATATCTTCATCTGTAATATCATCTCCCATGGCCATTACAAAATCGTAATTGTCAGTGCCCATCAGGCGGGTAGCTTCCACACCTTTATCAACACCCACCGTTTTCACTTCAATAACCTTGTTTCCCCGCATGATTTGAAGGTTCAAACGCACACAAGGATTCATCAACGCGTTGACAAGCTGTTGCTGCCTGAGTTCAGCCAGCCATTTGTCACAATTACGATAATGCCAGACGATGGAAGTCTTTTTCATTTCTATTCTCGATCCGGGTGTTTTATCGGTTGCTTTTTGAAGAATTTCCAGCAACTCATCATCATCAGGAAATTTTGTCCTAACATTTTCCTGCCATTTACCGTGTTCCTTAAAAAATGCCCCGTGTTCGGCAGCCAAATTAATGTTGAGCTCGCTAAACCACTTGTCAAGAAACTCGGTATCTCTTCCACTACTGATTACTAAATTGTTCCGTTTGTCTGAAGCTAAAAGATTCAATGTTTCAATCAATTTCTTGTCAGGAATGGCCATTTCAGGATTTTTCACAATCGGCACAAGTGTTCCGTCGTAATCAAGGATGATAAGTCTTTTTTTTGCTTTTCTGTATAATTTCTGAATTTGTTTCAACGAATCAACGCCTATTTTTTTATTCTGAAGTAGCGTATTTATGCCTTTAATAGTTCCCAATTCTGTTGTGAAATCATATGCCCATTTGTTGACTGTTTGTTTCGAAAGTGTCTTGCGCATTTTTTCCATCCGCATTTTTTTCTCTTCTCCGGGCATCTTCAAAGCTTCCAGCAAAGCCTCTTCAATTTCATCAATATTGTTGGGATTGATAATGATAGCTTGCCGCAATTCGGCTGCAGCACCAGCCATCTCGCTCAAAATTAACATTCCGGGTTCATCGCGTTTTACTGCTACATATTCTTTGGCAACAAGGTTCATCCCGTCGCGTACAGGGGTTACCAGTGCAAAATTTGCTATGTGATACAAGGCCATTAATTCTTCGAAAGGAAATCCACGGTAAAAATAATAGATAGGACTCCAGTTAAGCGTCGAGTACAAACCGTTCAGAGAGCCGATCATCTCGTCAATTTTGGTTTTCAGGTCGGCATACCTGTCAACACTATCACGCGATGGAACAACCACCATCACCAATGAAACCTTGCCCCTGTATTCCGGATTATTTTCCAGGAACTGTGCAAAACCTTTCAGCCGGTGAATGATTCCTTTGCTATAATCAAGTCTGTCAACTGAAAGTACCAATTTGTGGTTGCCAAAGTTCTTCCTGAACTCATTGGCTTTTTTCAGCACCGTTTGGTCCAATATCGCATTGTAGTGCAGGTCATAATTAATTCCCATCGGAAAAGCATCCACATGAACAACCCTGTCGCCATAATGAATCTCGTCCAAATCGCTGTCGAGCCCTAAAACACGGTACGCAGCGCTGATAAAATGCCGCATATAATCATGGGTGTGGAAACCGATCAAATCAGCGCCCATCAGCCCTTTTAGAATTTCAGCACGTTCAGGCAAAACACGGAACAATTCATACGAAGGGAAGGGAATATGGTGAAAATACCCGATGCTGATTCCTTCAATCTTCTCCCTGAGCATCGCGGGTAAAAGCATCAGCTGATAATCCTGAATCCAGACCATGTCACCGGGTTTTATCAATTTAACTGCTTCATCGCAAAATAATTGATTTACTTCCTGATAAGAGTCCCAAAATTTAGTTTCGTATTGAATATAAGTGTAGAAATAATGACAAAGCGGCCATATCATGCTGTTGCTATAGCCTTCGTAATAATTCAAAATCTGATCTTCAGAAAGAAATACAGGATGCAATTTTTCTGCTGCCAAATCAGTCTTAATTTGTTTTTTATCCTGATCGTCATCAGAAAACATTCCAGGCCAGCCAATCCAGTGTTTATCCTGATAATCCTCCAGAGAGCCCAGTCCGGTTGTAAGTCCGCCTTCGCTACGTTCGTAATTGAAATCGTTTTCCAGTTTGCTCACTTTCATCGGCAAACGGTTTGATATAATAAAAAGTCCCATATTTTTTATGTTTAATGATGACAAAACAGAAACCAGAAAACAAACAGACTTGCCTCTTATGATAATTTCAAAATGTCAGATTTCGCTAAAGTTACTAAAAATAACCCAGCATCAGAAAAAAGGCAAATAAAAGACTCCGCCTAGTCAACATAAAAACGTTAAAAAAATGGCAATAAAAACCTGATTCGGAAGGAATCAGGTCAACATCAGAAGATATTGTACAAGTGAATTTTATTTGTGAAGATCCTCCCGGAGAGATTCATATAAATCTTCTTCCCAAAACTTTAGCGCAAAAAAGAGGCTATCTAAAAGCTAGCCTCTTTCAATTTTAAATATTTTTTTGATCAGAATTTTAGCGCTATGCCTAAATTAAGGTAAGCAATTCCTGAACCTATTTCAACCATTGCAGCCAGATTGTCACTGAAATAATATCGTGCACCAACAAAACCGGAAAAAATTACACCACTTGAAGTTGCGTTGTATCCACCATAAGAATAACTCCCAAACTGACTAGAACTGACAATGTTATACCCAAGCATCAATCCGGCATAAGTATCCAGATCGTCCAAAAAGTTATAATGCAAATAGCCTCTCGGCCCAATTATAATATTACTGTACTTCCAACCATAATCGAATGATGAATATTTCCATTTGTAAGCCGCATAACCAAGATAACCTCCAACACCAACCGCACCATTCCCATCAAACAGATCATCTTTTATTACAACCTCTACGGAAGCGGAAACCGGCGGAACGCTACCTGTATAACCAGACCCACTGTATAATGCGGTTCCCAGCCCAATACCAAGGTTTAACACTTTGTCACCTTGCTGAACGACTTGCGCATTTGCAAATGAAAATCCAATTGCAAATACTGTTGCTAAAAGTAGATTTTTAATTTTCATAGCTTTAATTTAGGATTAAACAATGTGATAAATAACAAACACGAATAGATAAAGTTTATTCAGATACGAATATCTGATATTATTCTATTCAACTAAATGCTATGTTGCCAAATATTGATAAAATATGTTTTTTCGGGATCGATAGGCTCTCTGTCGGCGACTTTACATTATAAAAAAAACTCCATCCCTTAAAAGGAATGGAGTTTCAAAAGAATGGCGACGACCTACTCTCCCACAATAATTGCAGTACCATCGGCGCTGGCGGTCTTAACTTCTCTGTTCGGAATG
>JAIBEZ010000103.1 GCA_019459485.1 Prolixibacteraceae bacterium | reverse complement strand
TCGTACAAATATTACCTCACTAAAATCGGCAAAGAAACCATCGTTATGGCTCAGAAAATTAAAGAGTTGGTGCTGGTTCCAGCATATTGTTATTGAATATTATGCCAAAAAATACATCAATTTAAAAGATAAGGTACTAAGGATGGTGGATTAGCCCATGAAAAATTCGGCATTTTTACCGATAAAAATAAAGATAAAGTTGCTTTTACAGGCTCACTAAACTTAACGGCGGCTGCTTTGGTCAGGAATATTGAAACAATAGAATGCTCATGCTCATGGAAAAGTGAAGATAGCGGAGAAAGAATTAATTTAAGCGAACAAGATTTTTCGGAAATTTGGGATGGAAAAAACAACAATGTTTTGGTCTTCCCTGCCAAGAAATTCTGCCAAGAGATTGTGAAAACTTATCCTACTGTTGATTCAGACGAATTATTAATACAAGAGAAAGAAATAATCAAAAAATTATCTAAGAAAGCCGCAATAGAAAGTGAAGCATTGCCAACTTCTCCGATTATAAAAGAGCCCCATTTCCCTGACAAATATCCTGATGGTGCACGACGATATCAAATGCAAGCGTATGAAGAATGGCTAAAAAATGACAAACAAGGTATATTTGCGATGGCTACCGGGACAGGTAAAACCATTACTTCATTGAATTGCGCTTTACAAGAATATAAAAACGATGGTGTTTACCAAATATTGATATTAGTGCCAACTATTGCATTAGTAGAGCAATGGATTGGCGAAATCGCGTTGTTCGATTTCAAAAATGTAATTACGGTGTTTTCAGAAAATCCACGTTGGCGACAACAGATTGTAAAATTAATAGATAAAGTTAGTAGAGGTAAGAAAGTTAGTTTTGTAATAGTATCTACATATCAATCTTTTACGAACAAAGACTTTCAACAAATTTTGCCTCAATTGCCAGATAGTTTGATTGTTATTGCGGATGAAGCACACAATATAGGATCTGAATCTGTTAGGGCAATTTTCAGAACATTGCATCTCAAAAGGAGAATAGCATTATCCGCCACACCAAGCAGAATATACGACGAAGAAGGAACTGTAGAATTAGAAAGTTTCTTTAACGACAAACCTCCTTATGTATACAATTTCCCCATGAGTCAAGCCATTGAAGAAGGACGGTTAATGGAATATTGCTATTATCCAAGAATGGTTTTTCTGAATGATGATGAAATGCAAGAATATGCTTCAATTACAGAGCAACTTATGCGATTATTTGACAGTTCAACAGGTCAATTCAGTGACAGTCAAAAAGCAAAAAAACTATTGATGTTGCGCAAACGTATTTTGCATAAAGCAGACGATAAAATGCGTGTATTTAAAGAGATAATCAATGAAATCGGCTGCGAAAAACTGAAATATTGTTTTGTATATGTTCCTGAGGGAAATAAAGTATTTGATTCAGATGAGGCTTTGTTATATTCAAACACAGATATTGATTCCGATCAAGAACTATACGAAGAAAGTATATTGAAAAAGATGCTTGATTTAACAAAAGAGAATTTTCCTAACACAACTTGTAATACATACACAGGGAAGAACAACAAAACAGAAAGAAAAGCTATTTTACAAGGTTTTGAAAATGGACAAATAAATGTATTGTTCGCAATGAAATGTTTGGATGAAGGGGTTGACGTACCAAGGGCAGAATATGGTATTTTTGCGTCAAGTACTGGAAATCCTCGACAGTTTATTCAAAGACGTGGTCGTTTGTTACGTAAACATAAGGAAAAAACATTCGCCTATATCTACGATATGGTTGTTGTCCCAAATTTTCAATCTCCATATTACTCTAAGGATTTTTGGCAAATGGAACGCAGTCTGGTGAAAGGTGAATTAACTCGCGTTGCATATTTTGCCAATTTAGCAACCAATAATTATACCGGTGCTCTTCAATCTCTTGACGAAGTTGCACGGTTTTATGATTTGGTATTATCTGAACTTATTTTGAGTATAAACCAATAAATAAACTAATATGACAGCCGAAGAAATTTTCAAAGAGGTATTGAAATTGCCTGAATTTCAAGATATTTTTGGAATTGCAAAAGGTGATTTGGAGCTAGAGACCTTTAATACAAAGTCCAATTATCCTGTTATTGAAATCATTAAAGCAATAATCAGTGGACAAGAAAATCATAGAGATAAGAATGCCGTTTTTCAGAATATTCAGAAACAGATCATGCAACTATAGTTATGGCCGCAATCATAAAAACAATCAGTTTTAAGAACTTCTACAATTATTATGGAAATTTTGACCATAACACATATCACTTCAAAGAGGGGATCAATATTGTAAATGCCGATAACAATATGGGCAAATCGAAGTTCTACAATGGTATCCTTTGGATTTTGAAAGATACTGTTTATGATTCCGATTTGAAACGAATGGTCAATGCGCCGTCTTCATTTAAAAAGATGGCGTCAGGCAAGGCATTGAATGAAGAAACCAACTTTGATATGGGAGTAAACATTACATTCATTGAGAATGCGGATAAGTATTCTGTTTCAAAAACAGTTCAATTTGCTAAAGTTGGTAATAGTTGGAGAACCAATGAGAAATTGGATATTTTGCAAACTATTGAAAATAGGGATATCCCAATCTTAGACCAAGCAGCTAAAGACAAAATTGTACAAAAGATAATTCCAGTCGAATTAATGAATTATGCATTGCTCCAGGGTGAATCAATGGAACAATTAGTGGATTTATCCTCTCATAATGGTCTGTCTTCTACTATTGAAGCCTTAGCGGGTATAAAAAATCTTATTGAAATTTGTGAGGTTAGTAAAGATTTATCTCAAAGGGCAAAAAAACTATCTAACGATAAAGAAAAAGAAATAAACTCTACTAATAACAAAATATCCGGGCTTATTCAAGAAAGGGAGGGTTTAGAACAACGCATTGATAGTACTTCTAAACAAATTGAAACTTACAAAACAGAATTATCCGAAGCAACAAAGAAAAAAGACACATTGGAGGCTCTATTGTTAAATGCTCAAAATAGAGAGAAATTTAGAGGAATTCAAAAAACTCTTCAAAATGAGATAGATAAATTAAAAGACAAAAAGAATGAAAATGAAAGAAACATCACTACAATGTTGTTTTCAGAAAATTCTCCTTGGCTGCTAATGGGCTTAGAAAAACAAATTACCTATTTTTCAGACAATTACAAGAATCTTATTATTAAACTGACAGAACAACGTACAATACATGAATTAGCGGAGGACCCGACAATGCTACTATTGCCTCCCAATTCTCCCGATAAATCTTCATTGCTTAGAATGCTCCAAGGAGAAAAATGCGAAATCTGTAATCGCCCAGCTCCAAAAAATTCTGACGCTTGGAAGCATATGGAAATGGTTTTGAAACGACCTAAATCGACTGAAAGTTCTAATAAAAATGATTTTTCTTCATTTTATGGTGGAATCCAAACTACGGTTAGCTCATTCTTAAATAGTATTCCAGAGCTCTCAAAGTCTATCGAGAGATATAGAACTGCAATTGACAACATAGAAGAAGCAATTAATCAGAAAGAAGAGGAAAAAGAAATTGCCAAACTTGAATTTTTGAATGCAGGCGGAAGTGAAAACAATGCGAATACTAATGACCGTCAAAATATTTCAGACTATACACTCGCTGAAAAAACAATAGAAAAGAAAGATGAAGATATTAAAAAGGCTGAAAACCAAATAAAGCAATGGAAAACCAGACTAAAGCAGATTGAAGATGATCTAAAAAGTATCAATGCAAATAGTGAGATTAAGAGCTATCGTGATTTTAAAGATTTGATGTGTTGTGTAGAATTAATTTTTCTCAATTCAAAAGAACGAATTTTTGATGAAATTTTGAGATCCTTAGAGATTAATGCCAATCAAAAGTATAGTGAACTTACGCAAGGCAATTTATCAGCAGGTGGTAAATTGAATTTTTCAAAGCAAGCTGATGGTACGATTCAAGTATGTATAAAAAATATCAATGACGGTGAATTGACTGGTCTTGGTACTGGCTTTCAGCGAATGAAGCAGTTATCTATCATTATGGCTATCATTTCGTCAAAAATAGGGAATAAACAATTTGATTATCCATTTATTTCTGATGCTCCATTTTCTGAGTTTGGAGACAATTTCATCAATAATTTCTTCAAAATAGCTCCAAATGTATTTTCTCAAAGTATCATTTTTATAAAAGAATTGTACGACCCAAAATCTGAAGATTTCCTAAATGATTTAGGTAAGAAAATTCTGAAAAAAATGGAAAATGGGGAAATACCTGGTACATTCTATGTAAATGTGATTGAAGAGAAAGCTGACACAACAAATTTAGTTACAAAGAATAAATGTTATAAAGGATAAATATTATGGATGGACAGTCATTTAGAGACCGAATAGGTCAAAAAAGAGTCAATTTCAATAAAAAATATGATGGCTTAATAAGAGCTATTTCAAAAGTAGGGGCTTCTTCTCAAAAAGGTGAATTTTCTTCATTTGGTCCCATTTACGAAACTTTTATGTATGCATTTATTATAGGATATAAATTAGGAGTATCTAAGCCATTGGAAAGCGGTGAGAGAGTTGGATTTAATGATTTCGTAGATTTTAAGCCCACTCCGATTAGAGATTTTGTTTTAATGCTGCTACTAAATAAATCGGAAGAATTTGGCTTTAAGTGGATTGAATTAGAAAATGCAAGCGAAGACACAATCAATACTTTCGTAACAGAGCTTATTAGACAAATGGAGGGTTATGCAAATGCAGGTTTCGAGTACCTACAAAACAAATGGGACAATGAGAATATGAAATTTCGTAATCCTTTCGTCTTTGTGAACTTCATTGAAGAACTAAGTTAATCTCGATTTTCAAAGTAATATCATGGCCGAATCTCTCTTTATAAACACATTAGCTTTTGAGTTCCCCAAAGAACCCAAAAATTTCTATTTCTCAAAAGAAGACAAAGAAGGTGTTTCACTTACCAGGTTGAGCCACCAGTTATTCCCGTGCAACATTAAAGAGATTTTTCCGGACATATCAAATGCAGATACTATCTACACTTCGTTTGAATGGGAGTTAGAGGGCTTTCAACCCCTTGCGATTGACTTCTCTTTAAACGAAAATTTCTACCTGATTAAACGATTTTACAATAAAGTGTTATACAACGATCTTGTTCGTTGTAATTTAATTGTAGAGCCCAATAGAATAACCAAGGATAATCAAATTTGGATACCGAATAATTCAGATAACAAACGAAAAGATTGCAAGGGTTTTGACCGTTTTACATTAAAGTTGGATTTTGACCAGTACAACAATCGACCTCAATTAGTTTTGTCTTATGACCGCCGTGGTTTAATTTTAAAAACCTCGGTAAAGGATTTTCTAAAAGTAGAGACAGATGACCCTTTTTCTGAATCTGAAAATCAATCTCCTTCTTTGAGCTTAATAAATAAAGTCCTTTTTGTTACAAAAGTTGAAAAGGAAGATGGTACATCCTATAATAAGTACCGGATTGACAAGCACGCTTTTCTCGAAGAAAAGCATACTGATTACAATACAGAAAATGCTTATCCAATCATAAATCGTGATTTAGCAACCTTTTTGGGCTTCGATGATGAAGAAGAGGATGAAACAGAAAATCAAGATAAGTACCGTCGCATTCAAAATAGATATACCAAATACCACGATAAAATAAACAACTTCTATAAGAGATACCTTAATAATGCTGCATTTCGTGCCAAAATCCCCATTTCTAAAGGAGGCTTTACCGATGTAAACCCATTACAGATGGGGCATACACACTCTAAAAGTAAAGAATTGGTTTTTGGATTTGTATATAAGAATAACAGAAAAATAGAATACAATCCTCAAAAAGGGGTAAATTCTGGTCCTTATGAAGCCGCTAAACATTCAAATATTCAACTGATGTTTATTTTCCCGAAAGAGGATGTTTTACCAGCAAGGAAACTACTCCAATTTCTTGTGAAAGATTACAAGGATTTCTTTATGGGATTAAAAAAATATACTGGGCGTGATATTATTTCCGCTCCTGCAAAATATCACATACAACTGGAAAATCCCAAAAATCCTATTCCTGAAATTGAAAAAATTCTTGATGAAGAACGAGTAGAAGGGGTAACTTATTTAGCTGTTTACCTCACTCCAATTAGCAAACATTCTTCAGACAGAGAGGCTCGTAAAATCTATTATAAAATCAAGGAAAAATTGCTGGCTCACCACATTCCCTCTCAATGTATTGAAACAAACAAAATGTTGAAAGCCCTGGAAGATGATGAGGGAGTAGATAGAAATGGTAATCCAAAGAAAAACTTTGCTTACACTCTCCAAAATATCGCCATTGCCATAAATGCTAAACTTGGTGGTACACCTTGGCGTTTGAATGTTCCTGAACACAAAGAATTGATAGTTGGCGTTGGTGCTTTTAAAAACCTTGAAAACAACACCCAGTATATTGGCTCTGCATTTTCTTTTGATAATACAGGAGCGTTCAACTCCTTTGAATATTTTCAGAAAGACCAATTAAAAGAACTTGCTGGCTCAATCGAAAATGCTATAAAAAACTTCTCAAAAATAAACAGTAAACCCGAACGCCTTATAATTCATTATTACAAGGAAATGAGCCTTGTAAATGAGTTTCCATATATTGAGAACGCATTAAACAATCTTGGTCTCGATGAAATTCCGGTTTATATCGTAACAATCAACAAAACTGAATCCGAAGACTTTGTATTGTTTGATGGCAAAAACAACGATTTACTTCCTTATAGTGGCAGATATATAAATCTCGGCAATAAGACCTATTTGCTTTGCAATAACACTCGTTACGAGAATGCTGAATTTAACCGTCTTGATGGCTTCCCGTTTCCTGTAAAGATTAAAATTGAATGTCCTACAAATAATTTGCAACCTATCGACACTCAAATAATAAGTGATTTAATAGATCAGGTCTACCAATTCAGCCGGATATATTGGAAATCGGTAAAACAACAAAACTTGCCGGTAACAATAAAATATCCTGAAATGATTGCTCAAATACTACCGTATTTTACCAATACCGACCCCGATAATATTGATACTAAACATTTGTGGTTTTTATAATACTTTTGGGGAAATAGAGGATTTATAGGAAATTGGGTAAATGTTCCATTTCCTCCAATTCCCCAATATCCCCTAATTGGTGGAATAAAATATTTTCGAGGAATAATTTCAAAAGCATTGTAAAGTCTACGGCTTCAAAATCAAATAGAATGGATTATATAAAAGAGGCAATTTTCAATCATTTAAAAATGAAGACAACTGGGGCACTTTTGCTTACTGGTGAATGGGGCTGTGGAAAAACATATTATATAAAAAACAATATTTTTCCTGCTATAGAAAATGAGACAGAATTTATTCCAATAATCGTATCCCTTTTTGGAGAAACAGATAAGAACAATATTGCTCAAAAAGTATTATTTGCATATTTTGATAAAAAAGGAGAAAAGGTAAATTTATCTACTGGAGCAATTGCTAAAAATCTAAAAAATTTGTCAGAAGCCATTCCATTCATAAATAATTATGTCGATGTAAATAAGTTGATAATTGGATCAGGCGACAATATTTTTAAGTTTTTACCTCATGAAAAACTTCTAATATGCTTTGACGATGTAGAAAGAATGAGTAAAAACATTGAAGTCAATGATTTTTTAGGAATAATTAATGAACTCGTTGAAAACAAAGGTTCCAAAGTAATATTAATTGCCAATGAAGATAAAATTGAAAATGGAATTTCTTTTAAAGAAAAAACGGTTGAGAAAACAATCCACTATTCCCCTAATATCTCACTTATTTATGACGACATAATTAAGGCTTATGGAGAATCGGATTTTGCAAAGTATCTCATAGAAAATAAAGACTTTATTCTCAAAACTATTAATCCTAAAATTGATAATCCTGAGGACGAATTGGAATTACAAAAATCTTTTTCAAATATAAGAACCTTAAAATTTGCACTCGAACACTTCAAATATGCATTTGAGATTATTAATAAAAAGGAAGATTTAGCAAATGAGTTAATAAAAAATCAGCTTAAGAGTCTTTGGGTTTTTACCATTTCAATTTCAGTAGAATTCAAGAAACCTAATAATATTTCTTTTATTGGAAGGAAAAATCTTGATAAGCAGTGGGTTCCACTCGTAGATATAGAATTTAGTACTGCTGGTTATATTAAGAATGAAGTGAAAGATAATCCAGCAGAAAATGAATGGGCCTATTCAGAGAAATTCATGGAGCTGTATTATAATCGATTATCAGAAACATATATATATTTCCCTGACGTTTATAACCTAATTACATCAGGTAGAGAAATCAACGAAGCTGATTTTTTTTCTCAGCTGGATAATAGTTTTAATATAAAGGAGGGTATAGTAAATCCTGCTCATGAATTATTAAATAGATTTTTTAGAGATGGATTTTGGACATTTGAGAATGATGAATTTAAAGGTAAATTAGAAGAATTAGCAAATTTCGTTGAGTCAGGCAAGTTGGACGACGTAATGTCATATTTAAATGCCGGTGTTTATTTAATTGGATTTATTGATTTTATTGATTTCACACAAGAAGAGATTGCAGCTAAGATTAGATCAGGAATTGACAAATTATTAAGGAATGTTAGGCCAACTTTTTATATGGCTACGCAACTGGACATGGTCGCAGGCCACTATAAAGAACAACTTCTTAAGGATCTAGTTTTATACATTAAAGAGAAGTTAAAAGAGGTTGAAAAAAACAATGATAAAGAAGAAGCTTTGAAACTTGAGGAGCTTTTAATCAATGACCTTGACACATTTATAAATGAATTTGTGCCTGAAAATTCTGGCATTAGAACTCCTGACAAACCAATATTTCATCAGTTTGATCAAGAAAAAGTCGGCGATGCCGTTCAGAGATGGAATCCAAAATCGATAATGAATCTGTGTTCTTTGTTTAAAATGCGCTACTTAGATACAGGCTTCTCAGATAGGCTAAAAGATGAGTACATATTCTTAGAGAGTATAGAAAATGGCATCTCACAATTACCAGAGAGTTTAACATTGTCAAGTCATGTACTTAAGACTCAACTTGTCCCTCGGATAACAGAATGTAAGGAAAGGCTAAAATACGCCCTATAACAGCAAAATATCCGCAAGCCGGGCTTCGGGCTTCGTTAGCAGGAAATTAATAATTTGAAGTGCGGAGGCATCGTTAAATTCAAAGAATTAAGAAAATCGGTTAATTTAAGTTGTAAGCCATATCACTCCTGCCCTTGGTTTAATTTTTTGTCACACTTTTTGCAAGCCAGCGCACCAATAGCACATTGGCTTTTCGTACCTCAAATCCAAAAAGCTATTCCAATCCACAAGGCAAAAAGACGCTTCACTCCAACCACCTCCACCGTTCCGCTTGCGCCAAAAAATTCAACCCCTAAGCTATTGATACATAACGCGCTATTCTATAACAGGAAATCCCCCAGCCGAACACCGGAAAAACGGCTGGACTGTCATAGAATCACGCTATGTACAATAGCCGCGCAAACCCCACCCACCCGGTATCCGATCACCATCATTCTAATCAGCACTGTCGCCGGAAAAAACCACAAAAAGCCCCGCCACCCGTCTAAGGTGCAGTCCATGAATTGTTTTACGGCCAAAGCCTGCGGCAGGTGGCTTCCGCTTCTCTGCATTACACTCCAGGGCTGCACTTCGTTCCGCCACCTTTCATTACATTTCGTTCATTGTCAGTCCCCAGCCTCGGCTACCCACGCAAGAGTGCTTCCTATCATTCCATTGCGCTCATGCCTACCCGTCGTTTCATTCCGCTCCCCTTTGGCTTCCCCACCCACAAACCAAAACTCAAAGCCAAAACGGAAAGCTCCATTCCACCCATCACAATTCGCTTCATTGCATTCAGTCACCACCCTTGCTTTTCCCCATGCCAACCAGCGGTATGCCCTGCGGTAGAGTTTGCCCCGGAAAACAAAAGCCACAAAAGCCCCACCGCCCTTTAATGGTGCAGGTAAAAATAAAGGATCATTCGCGCATGGCCATGTGCTTACAGCCGGTTCGTCTCACTCATTCAACCGTTCGCTTTGACGCTCGTTCCTCGCGTCGCCGCTCTCTAATTCATTTCGTTCACCTCACCAGCTTCAGCACCCCACGTGTAAGTGTTTCGTGCCTCAACACCCACACCTTTCCCTACCCACGACAACAGCATTTCTACTTATTTTTACCTGCGAATTGTTTGCCCCATAAAACCGGTTCCCGATCATTGTCGCTTTGTTCAGCCTGTATTGATCGTTTCATCATGCTATTGAAATGAGAATAACTGCCCACGCACCTCCCGGTGCCAGTTATTTCCCATTTCAACAGCACATCATCATCATACCCGAAATTTGCCATTTCTTTTTCTTGAAAAAGGGTTTTTAACGGCATTCTCTAAATTGAAAGACTGAAAAAAATCAAATATGGTCGTATTAGTAATGTTAAAGCAAAGGAACGCATCCTAACGCATAGCATACTCAATATCAAGCATTACCATATTCCACCTATACCTTTGTATCGATAAAGACAAGGTCGGGTTTGGTTCGTACCAAGTCCATACCAAGTCTAAGTACAAACAATTTAAAATTACCGTCATGGGTACAATTAAAAAAGGCATTTTGGGTGGCTTCTCCGGCAAGGTCGGTACAGTCATCGGAGGCAACTGGAAAGGCATTGATTATATGCGTGGAAAAGCGGCCAGTGTATCAAACCCTAAAACAGAAGCACAACTGGACCAACGGGCCCGGTTTGGTGCTGCTCTCAGATTCTTACAACCATTAACCCCATTTTTGAGAATTGGCTTTAAGAACTACGCTGTGAAAATGACAGCTTTCAACAGCGCTATGTCCTACAACCTGAACAATGCACTTTCAGGCAGTTATCCTGAATATTTCATCGACTATGCCAGTGCATTGGTTTCTCGTGGTTCTCTTCCTGGAGCTATGAATCCTCAGATTCAATCTTCAAATCCTGGTCAGATTGATTTTACCTGGGAAGATAATTCTCAGGACACAACTGCAAACACCTTCGATAAGGTTATTTTGGTTGTTTACAATCCTGCCAAGCAGAAAGCGATCACAGTTATTGGTGGCAATGAAAGGTCTGCATGCGCTCAAACAATTGACGTTCCTTCAACGTTTGCTGGTGATCAGGTAGAGTGCTTTATTGCATTCCAGAATTTAAACCAGTCGATTTTATCGAACAGTGTTTATGCTGGTCCAATCAACGTCTTCATTGATTAATCAGTTAAGGCTAAATGCTTAAAACCGCTTTCTTTCAGGGAGCGGTTTTTTTATTATATGTCAGCCAAATAATTAGATTACAAAGCAAAAAGACCTTAAAATGTTATTTTAGACTCATTTTTCTATATGTTTATACAAAATCATTCATAGATTTGCATATCAACAATTTAAGCATTCTATTTATTAATCGAACATTTGTACCATATTTGTACATAAACATCATAAAACACTAATAAACAACCAGATAAATCTTTGAAGAAGTCAAATAATAAGTTAGAAGACTGAAGTCGGAAGACCGAAGTAAAATTACATAAACATAAAAGCCCTGCCGGAGATTCCGGAGGGGCTTTTTTTTTAATATTCTATTTCAATTTCTTTCTGTAGCAAATGCTATCTTCCATTCCAACATATTGTCCATAATTTTCAGTTCTTGAATAACCTGCAACCGAATAAAGGCGTTGGGCTTCCACCTGACGCCTTCCGGTTTCGAGCACCGCTTTGTGAAAACCTTCCTCAATTGCCCATGTTTCCAACTCCTGAAGTAATTTAGCTGCAAGCCTTTTTCCCCGCATTTCGGGAAGGACAAACATCCGCTTCATTTCTACTGTTTCGTCGTCATACCGTTTGAAACAACCGCAGCCAACCGGTTTTTCATCGACATAAATTACGATTGCATGTTTTATTTTGTCAATTTTATTGTACTGGTCGTATTGCCTTTGTATATCGCCATTTCGTTGATTAAGATCTTCGTCCAGAGCATTGACCATTTGTTTGAAATCGTTGTTTTCACTGGTAGTCCGGATAAATTCGGTTGATTGGATTGGATGCATGAGAATTGTTTTTTCAAACCAAAAATATAATTAAATCTCCAATGAATTTTCGAAAAGCATCCCCGAAAATGAGAAATTTGAAAAACTGTTTCCGCAAAATAAATCTTTAACTTCGTGGTTCGTTAAAAGTATAAATTATGCGTGTATTGATTGTTTGTATTATTCTTCTTTTCGCTGGAAGTACTGTTGCCCAAAACACTGTTAATCAAATTGATGAACATGGGCGGAAACAAGGTTTCTGGACAAAAAAAGATGCCGAAGGTAAATTACTGTATCAGGGAACTTTTAAAAATGATCAGCCGGTGGGCGAAATGAAACGTTTTCATCCGAACGGAAAATTAAAAGCGGTTCTGAATTTTGTTGAAGGAAGTGAGCTTTCGGATGCCCGTTTGTACGATGAAGGTGGCAATCTGATTGCTCAGGGGAAATACATCGGGCAAAAGAAAACC
Organism: Prolixibacteraceae bacterium; assembly: GCA_019459485.1. Taxonomy (GTDB): domain Bacteria; phylum Bacteroidota; class Bacteroidia; order Bacteroidales; family Prolixibacteraceae; genus Aquipluma. The sequence goes on along the minus strand of JAIBEZ010000103.1, from coordinate 20,189 downwards.
GGAGAATGGAGCTATTTAAGGGAGACAAAAATAGTATCGGCTGAAAACTATCTGAACGGGCAAAAAAACGGTGTTTCCAAACGCTGGTACCAAACAGGTGAACTGCTTGAAGAATCAAACTGGAAAGAAGACAAGTTAAACGGACTTTACCGTTCATTTTTTCAGGATGGAAAGACTTTTCTGGAATGTGAATACTCGGAAGGAATGCGAAACGGACCGTTTAAAACCTGGTTTGCTGACGGAACACTTGAACTGGATGCCAACTACACTGCCGATGTTCGCGATAAAGACTGGAAATATTTCGACAAAAGCGGTATTTTATTGTACACCCTGAAATTTGAATTGGGAACTTTATTAAACCCGGAAGTTCAGGACAGCATTGATGCGGCTCAGTCAGGTACATTCAAAACCAGGGAAGAAAATATTCCCGATCCGGAGAAATTTATGCAAAATCCTGAAGAATATATGGAGTTGATGAAAATCCGATAACTTCCTGACATGAAAAAGAAATGGATATTCCTTCTATTTACAATGCTGACAGGCTTATTCCTATCGGCCCAGAATCAGCCAAATACCTATTGGGTAAAGCTGACTGATAAAAAAGGAACGTCCTATCAGATCAACCAACCCGAAGAATTTCTATCGCAGCGGGCTATCAACCGACGCATCAAACAGCACATTGCCGTCGACGAAACCGATTTGCCAGTATCGCCTGTTTATTTGGATTCGCTCCGGAAGCTTGGACTGGAATTGGTACATACATCGAAATGGCTAAACGGCGCAACAGTCAGGACTGCAGATACTGTTCTGATCAAGTCCATTGCAACGCTTCCGTTTGTCCAGATGGTTCAGTTGACCAAACCTGCAAATATTTTAAAATTGGTCCGGAACAAATTTAATGAATCCGAATCCGAAGAAATTTCAGCTGTTTCACCTTTAGACTACGGAAATGCCTACAACCAGTTAAGCCAGTTAAACGGTCAGTATTTGCACAATCAGGGCTTCCGCGGAAAAGGAATTCAGATTGCTGTTCTGGATGCAGGTTTTTGGCATGTCGATCAAATCGCAGCTTTCGACAGCTTGCGCAATAGTAACAGAATACTTGGCAAACGCGATTTTGTAAATCCTAAGTCGGATTTTTACCAGCAACATACCCACGGAATGAGCGTACTTTCGTGCATGGGAGGCAATCTTCCCGGTTCGCTGATTGGCACCTCGCCTGATGCCTCTTTTTATCTGTTCCGCTCAGAAGATGTAGCTACCGAATATTTAGTTGAAGAAGACAATTGGGTCGCTGCTGCCGAGCTGGCCGATAGTTTAGGTGTTGATGTGATAAATTCATCGCTTGGTTATTACGATTTTGACAGTCCGAAAATGAACCATCCGTTTGCTGATTTGGATGGAAAAACAACACGGGTGACACAGGGAGCCAACATGGCTTTTCAGAAAGGAATACTTGTTTTCTCGAGCGCCGGAAACGAAGGCAGTAATTCATGGAAACGAATCATCGCACCTTCTGACGGCGAAAATGTACTCGCCATTGCAGCAGTCGATAAAAATGGCATTCGCGCATCATTCAGCTCTGTTGGACCGGCTTTTGGTGGAGCCGTAAAACCAAATGTTGCCGCAATGGGTTCTGCAACCTATCTGGTAACCAGTGGCGGTGTGTTGGGCACTTCGAGCGGAACTTCTTTCTCATCGCCTGTTATGGCCGGAATGGGTGCATGTTTGTTGCAGGCAAATCCCTGGGCCAATGTCAAACAGGTAAAAATGGCCATCGAACAAAGTGCCCATCAATACAGCAATCCGGATTCGTTGTTGGGTTATGGAATTCCTGATTTCGAAAAAGCTGATAAATACCTGAAAGTGAATAGTACAAACAATTTAAAAACTCAAAAAGATTGGATGGTTTCACCCAATCCCTTCAGCGATTATCTTCTGATACAAAATATGAATCCGGTTTCTGCAGACAACTGTTTGATCAGCATTTACAACCTTCAGGGAATTTTACTTTGGAAGTCTGCGTTCAAAAATACAGAGGAAATTTTATTGAATAATCTTTTTAACTTGCCTGATGGATTATTAATATTGAACATTCGCTCCGAAGGAAAAGATGAACGGGTAAAACTGTTGAAAATAGAACGATAAATAAACGATCTTTTGGAAGACCGGAGTCCGGAGACGGAAGGCTGTGAAACAGCACCCTAAGCGTTAGACTTCGGCGTGGGCTCAGTCGAACGCTCACGTCGAGATTGAGAAGGCGTCGAAGGAACAAACTTGAAACCTGGAACTTGAAACTTGGAACTTATTTAATGAACGACCAGCAACTTTCTCTCTTTGAATTACAGCGACAGGTAAAAGGTAGTCTGGACGACACTTTTGCGATGCCGGTTTGGGTGAAAGCCGAAATCAGTGAAATGACTGTCAACCGAAGCGGCCATTGTTACCTCGACCTGATAGAAACTGAACAGGGAACCGACACCGTAATTGCCCGTTGCCGCGCGACCATTTGGTCGTACACTTTCAGGATGCTCAAACCGTATTTCGAAACTACCACCGGTCAGGTTTTTACTGAAGGGCTGAAAGTGCTTTTACAGGCAAAAATTGAATACCACGAAGTATATGGTTTCAGCCTGAACATCCGCGACATTGATCCGGTGTATACACTGGGCGACATGGCAAGGCAGCGCCGTGAAATTATCCGGCGACTAGAAGAAGATGGAGTACTCGAAATGAACAAGGAACTCGAATTGCCTCTGGTTCCTCAGCGTATCGCGATCATCTCCTCGCCCACTGCCGCGGGATTGCAGGATTTCTTGGATCAATTGCACAAAAATCCGCACAAATTTATTTTTTACACCAAACTGTTTCCGGCGGTGATGCAGGGAAATGAAGCTCCGGGAAGCATCACCAAAGCACTTGAGCAGATTTTTGAATACGAGGATTTGTTTGATACCGTGGTGATTATTCGTGGCGGGGGAGCGCAAATTGATCTGGCTTGTTTCGACAATTACGAACTCGCCTTCAATGTGGCACAATTTCCACTTCCGGTGATAACCGGCATTGGGCACGACAAAGACGACACTGTGATTGACCTGGTAGCGCACACCAAGATGAAAACGCCCACCGCTGTTGCCGAGTTCCTGATTACGGGAGCATTGCAGTTTTCGCAGCAACTGAACGAATTGGAGAAACATTTTACCGAACTGGTAAATGATCAGCTCGAAGAAAATAAAAACCGGCTGAACGATGCAGCCGATCAGTTAAACAACCTTGTAAATAAAATGATTGTTTCCCAGCAAAACCGACTCAACATAGCCCGGATTCAACTGGTAAACAGGTCGGAGGCTTTCCTGAAAAATCAGTTCTCGGATTTGAAGCAAATCTCTGCAATTGCAAAAAACCAAACCCACCGATACGTCACACGACAAGATCATTTATTGGAACAATCGGGCAACAAACTGAATTTCGCCTTTCGGCAACAGGTTTTGAAAAACAAAAGTCTTTTGCAGCAATTTCAGAACCTGATAAAATTCAGAAGTATTGAAACCATCAAAACTGAAAAGAAAAACCTGAATTCGATTCAGGAAAAATTGCGGCTGGTCGATCCGCAAAATATCCTGAAACGTGGCTATTCACTGACAATGCTGAACGGAAAGATTCTGAAATCGGTTGAGCAGATAAAAACCGGTGATATTCTTGAAACCAGGCTGAGCGATGGAAAAGTGGAAAGCACGGTAAAGAAAATATCCAATAAACAATGATCAATATTGAATATTCAAATAAGAATGAAGTAAAATCAGACTAAAATAGTTGGTTTTAATGACTTTAGCGTATTGAAATATTGAGGGATGCTGAAACAAGTTCAGCATGACGTCCAATCGAAGCGCAACTTGAAACATGGAACTTGAAACTTTGAACTAAATTGATATGGCAACGAAAAAAGTAACTTACAAAGAAGCGATTACAGAAATTGAAGAAATTCTGGAGAAAATTGAAAACGAAGAACTGGATGTGGATGAACTTTCGGAACAGGTGAACCGTGTTTCGGCGCTGATCACCATCTGCAAAGACAAACTGCACAAAACGGAGGCAGAAGTTGAGAAGATTTTGAAGGACATGAACCAGTAAATATCACTGGTCAGTCTCAGTTTTCAGAAAAAACAGAACTGGAATTCTTCAAATCATTCTCAAAAAAAAACGGCAAAGAGTATCGCAATTATTGAGACAAAAGCGATATCCTTTGCCGTCTGACTTTAGCCGACGAAAACGAATAGCACGAAGTTTTTTTATTCCATCCAATTGTCATAACTTGCTTGGATAAACCAAAAAATGAATCATATGGCATGGATTGTAGGTCTCATCATTATAGTAGTTATCATTGCTGCTGTTTCAAAACCAACAAAAAAACCTTCGGGTAAGTATATCCGTTATCCTGACAGCATAATTAAAAGCGATAATGAGAGAAATGTAAGAATTGCAAATGGTGAGCATGATGAAATGTACTTTGCGTACAAAGATCACCACAAATGGAAATCACTCGAACAAATAGAACAATACATTAAAGAAAAACGTGAAGAAAGCTGGCATTACTGGCAAGATAACCGGTTAGAATATAAAGTATTGATGGAACTTTCCAGAGAGATTGAAACTCATCGGGCTGAAGAACTACAAAAAACAATCACTTCCGACCAGATCTATCAATTAAGTTATTCTGAATTGTTGGAGTATTTCCGAATGATTACCTATAATCCACATATTTACAAAGGATTTAATACAAAGCAATTGACTGAAGCTTTAGAGCAAGCCTCGTTTGAAAAGTTTCACCCTGAATTAATTACAAAAACACCATCAACCACTCTAAAATGGATAAATGCCAGAGAAAACGCAGGCGAATACATTGCGAATAAACTAAAGGATATTGCTGAAGAAATGCAGCAAAAGGAATTGCCTGAAGAAGCCTATAAACGACAGCGCAAAAATATTCAAAGCAACATCTCAAAAGCTAAAAAGGAAGGCGATTGGCTTAAAACTGAAGAATTAGAACAAAAACTTATTAATCTTGAAAATCAAAAACCAAAAAATCAATCAACATGAAAAAAACTGATAATACTTAGTATTTTATTATTTACACTTTTTTCTTGCGATAAATCAGATCAACCCCCAGTTCCTGAACCAGAAGTAAAACCCGGAAATTCAATTAAATACAATTTTACAGGGATGATAAAGGAAATAAAGACTATAAAAAACACTACAATGAAAACCAAGGTTATCTATAATATAACGATAGATGAACTCGCACCACAAGGTTTTCAAATTTGGCAGGAACTAAGTAAAACGGGAGCAAAGTATGGTATATTGGTTAATAAAGCATTATTAACCAATAGATCTGATTCAATTGATTTTACGTTTAATTTATGGCAACATGGTACATTAAACATTGGAGATACTATATGGCTTCACTCTCAAATTATTAGTATGAAAACATCTGACACAGGAACCACAATTGCAAAAACAGATTTATTTCCAATAATAATTCAATGAATTCATTGAATTATTTGGTAAAATTAAAAACAAAAACTCGCCTACATAGCGGGTTTTTGTTTTTATATTAATCTCCACCTTTACAACGCCAAATCACATATTTACTAAATATCAGGAATACGCTTAAGGCAAGGTTTTACCTTGCTAGTGTTTTCAGCATCGGTATTCCTGATCCTGAGATGTGATTCTTGAGAGAAAGATAATATCCTTTGCCGTCTGGCTTTAGCCGACGGATGGGAGAATATTTTAGTTACAGATTTTCTCTTCAAGCAACAAAATTCAGAATTCATTCTGAAAACTGAGACTGAACACTGTTCACTTTTTCCTTAGAACTTGATATCAATCCCAGCCAGAAAATGGATTTCTGCCTGTGGAAAATATCCATCCATGGCAAAACGCTCCCCGCCCAAAACATAGGAATAAACCCAGGCATTGTTTTCATATTCGGTATCGAACAGGTTGTTGACCATCAGATGCAGGTTCAGTTCTTTGACGAATTTTGGCGACACCCGATAAGTCATTTTTAGATTGTTAAGCAAATACCCGTTTAGTTTTCGGTCGTTACTCGCGGTATTGTCGATGTACTGCTTGCTTACCGAATAAGATTGCAAACTCACATTCAATCCTTTTGCGGCCATCCAGCTAATTTGACTGTTGGCAATTACTTCAGGAGAAAAAGCCAGATCAGTAGTTCCCAGCTCGGTTGCAATTTGTCCGCCATTGTCCCAGTCATCCACATAATCGGTAAAATCCTTGATTTTGTTTTTGCTCAAAGTAACATTTACATCCCATTTTAGCTTTTCTGTCAGCTTCATTCCGGCCATTATTTCCAATCCTGCGCGGTAACTGTCGTCCACATTGGTCATAATGGCACCACCCACATCGTTGATTTCTCCTGTCAGGATTAACTGATTTTGGTACAACATGTAATAAGCATTCACGCCCAAAGCCAGACTGGAAGTATTGAATTTGTAGCCAAGCTCAAAATCGTTCAGGGTTTCAAAAGTGGGCTGTTTCCCTTCCGGGTCGGCATCCACATAATTGTCGCGGTTGGGTTCACGGTTGGCACGGGCAAAGTTTACATAGATGTTTTGCTGATCGTTCAATTGATAATAAATACCCACTTTCGGATTGAAAAACTCAAAACTGTGCGATTGTTTCAGGTCGCGCAAATCATCGTCTGTGCCGGTAATTTCGTAATCAATCGTACGGTACTGAAAATCAGCAAACAAGTTCAGATTTTCAGCCAGTTCATAATTGTATTTTGCGTACACGTTAAAGTCTTTTTTCAGCCCCGTTCCGCGGTACCATTCGTGGTTTATTCCTGAAGTTCCAGCATTTTGTGCCCAGATCACTTTCCCAAAATGATTGCCATCGTACACATTGTAGCCACCTCCAAAAGTAAAATCACTGGTTTCCTGTTCCCTGGTCACCGAAAATGTCATTCCGTAGAAATCATTTTGCAGCCATTTCCGGCGGATCAAATCAGAAGTTTCAATGGTCTCATTGCCATAAACCGGCGGAGTAATCAGGTAATCAGCCAAATCCTCATCCTCTTTGAATTGTTCGTAATAACCATTTCCGCCGGTATAGAAAAGACTGGCATTCACATGCATTCGTTCGTTCAACTTGTGCGAAAACAACATTTGATAATGATCTTGCTGATAGTAGTCAATTTCGTTTTCGTAAGTGTACAAATTGTAGGTTCTGCTGTCGGAATTCACCATTTCAGCTACCTGCTTTTCGCTGTAAAGCCAATGATCTCCATAACGTTGCATCCCATCAGCATCGTTGTTCAGACGAACCGAAGGCACGCCGTTCCACGCCTGATACGTGTCTTCCAATCCTGAAAAAATATTGACTTTCAGAATCGTATTCGCAGTAAAATATCCTCCTGAAAGAAAAAATGATTTCAGATCAGCCGAAGCGCGGTCGATAAAACCATCGGAACTGACTTTCGACAACCGGGCATCGAAAGTAAATTTCTCTTTGATGATTCCGGAACCCACGCCAACCGAATGCTTCATGGTTCCGAACGAACCGGCGGAGGTACTGTACTCAGCAAATGCGTCTTTGTTGATGGTAGTCGTTTGCAGATTGATTGTTGCACCGAAAGCTGCTGCACCGTTGGTCGAAGTTCCGACACCGCGCTGCACCTGGATATTGTCGGTCGAGGAAGCCAGATCGGGAATATCGACCCACCATGTTCCATGCGATTCGGCGTCGTTCATCGGAATGCCGTTAACAGTTACATTTATCCGATTCAAATCGGTTCCGCGAATCCTGAAATTGGTATATCCCACGCCTGTCCCGGCATCAGAAGTAGCAACAAACGAAGGCGTTAATCCAAGTAAATACGGAATATCCTGCCCCATGTTTTTGTCCTGAATTTCCGATTTCCCGACTGTTGAAAAAGCTACCGGAGTTTTCTCTTTCACCCGGGTAGCCGAAACCAGCACTTCTTCCGCCAGAATGTTGTCATGTTTCATCACAACATCAAGGGTCTGATTACCTGTCAGTTTCACTTCTTGTGTCAGTTTTTCATACCCAATGTAGGAGATTGTCAAATTGTAAGTTCCGGCCTTCAGGTTTTTAAACAGGTAAGCACCGTTCAAATCGGTTGTAGTTCCGCTGAAACTGTTTGAAATCGCGAGATTGGCGCCAACAAGCCGTTCGCCTGTTTCGTTTTTCACAGTTCCTTTCAGGGTGAATTGGGCCATTGCCAAATACACCGCACATTGCAAAAGCAATGTCAAATAAATCCGTTTCATTGTTGTCTTTTAAATGGTTAATAAATAACCAATGAGGCAAGTAATTCCCTTTCGCCATCCCTTCGCCGGCATTATCCGTATCAGGTTCGGTGGGTGTGATCTCAGCCTTTTATTACCCCGAATTTAATCGGGCAGGCACCCCATTGCGTAAATTGATGGGTGCAAAAATAGGTTTTTAAACATACGAAACAAATATATCCTGAAAATAAGTGTTCCCGGTCTTTTTCTATTTCCGGATTTGGTATTCAAGAAACAATCAAAAACAAACATCCCCTATTTCCGGAAAAATTGTCATTTCAATATTTAAGAACTCAGAAATATTGACAGTAAAAATGACTTTATGACATTATCAATCAAATAGATACGTAATGGTATCAGGTTTGAAATAATGCCATCGAAAACAAATAAAAACAATCGTGTATTAATTAAAAAATGGAGGATTAAATTATGGTACCAGTATTTAGAACTAAGAATTTGCCGGGTATATTTGATGAATTTTTAAGTGGAAATTTGATTCCGAATTTTGTTGAAGAAGGTGGATGGAAATCGACACCGGCTGTGAATATTTACGAGAGCAACGAAAAATTCGCAATTGAAATTGCAGCTCCCGGACTCGAAAAAGAAGATTTTAAAATTGATTTAAAGAACGAAGTTCTCAATGTTTCTTCTGAAAAAAATAACCAAAAAGAAGACGAAGTAAATAAAGGAAAAGTGATTCGTTCGGAATTCAGGTACGCTTCGTTCAAGCGTTCTTTCGCATTGCCAAAAGAAGTGGATGCAACAAACATCAAAGCATCCAATAAAAATGGCATTCTAACGATCGAACTTCCTAAAAAGGTGGAATACAAAGATAATTTGTTCCGTCAGATCGAAATTCAGTAGGTGATTATTTGATTGTGCTTTGTAAAGGGATTGTACCTCCGGGTGCGATCCCCTTTTTACAGCGCTTTCTTCGAAAAACTTAAAGGCAATAAACTTTCCACACCCTGTAAAACCAGTATTGAATCCTGTCCGTCGAGTACAATACGGATGGGAGTTTCAAATCGCACTTCCGTTTCAGCCAAAGCTTGCCGACATGCACCGCAGGGTTTTACCGATTCATTCACCAAAATACCGTTTTTAGCTGCCGAAACCGCAATTGCTTTTACTCCTGCATCCGGAAAATTGGCATTGGCATAAAACAAAGCGACCCGTTCTGCACACAATCCTGAAGGATATGCCGAGTTTTCCTGGTTGTTTCCGGTAACAATTAAACCGCTGTCCAACAAAACGGCTGCACCAACATGAAATCCTGAGTACGGAGCATAAGCCAAGGCAGTAATTCTTCTGGCTTCCATCAACAAACGCTGATCATTTTCAGGCAATTCACCAATGTTTTGAAATTCGTGTACTACAATTGTGATTTCCGTCGTTTTCATACTTGAACTGTTTTGCCCAAATGTACGTTAATAGTTCTTATTTGCCAATTGACTTAGGTAACAACATTTTCTTATTTTTGTAGCAATCACATTAAATTGGTCATGATTAAAAACACGATTTTATTTATTTTTCTGTTCTTTTCAATTCAGATAGTCGCACAATCAACGCAACTTACCCGCGATGAATACATCCGTAAATTCTATAAATTAGCTATATCGGAAATGCAGCGCAGTGGAATTCCTGCCAGCATAACTCTGGCACAGGGCTGCTGGGAATCGGGCAATGGAAACAGCCGGCTTGCTACCGAAGCGAACAATCATTTCGGAATAAAATGCAAAAGCGAATGGAGAGGCAAAAAAATCTATCACGACGATGATGCCAGTCAGGAGTGTTTCAGGAAATATGCGAATGCCGAAACTTCCTATATTGATCATTCAAATTTTCTGATGAGCGGTAGCCGTTACAGCTTTCTTTTTCAACTCGACCCCAAAGACTATGTAGCCTGGGCGCATGGACTGAAAAAAGCCGGATATGCAACTGATCCAACTTATGCCCAACGACTTATAAAAATTATTGAGGAACACAAGCTTCATGTGTACGATGAATATGTTGATAACCGACAACTGGCTTCCCTGAAGAATGAAACTGCACCCGTTGAACTAAAACCTTCCACCCTTGGGAAAACAAATTCAAGGCATAAAATTGAAATGCGGAACGGCTTGCGAACCATTGTTGTGGCGGAAGGTGATAACTACCAAAGCATTACCAAAGATTTGGCATTGAAAGACTGGGAATTACACACTTACAACGATATTGAAAAAGACAGCAAAGTAAGGGCGAACGAGATTCTCTACATTGAAGCAAAATATAAAAAAGGCAACAAGGATCACAAACAACATGTTGCCGAAGATGGCGACACGATGCATTACATTGCACAAAGATATGCCTTGAGAATTAAACCGTTATTAAAGAGAAACCGGATGAAAAAGGGCGAAGAGCCCATTGCTGGCCAGATTGTTTATCTACGCAATAAAAGACCTAGGAATTAAAAAGTGGTCAGTGTTCAGTCTCAGTTCGCAGAAAAAACAGACACATAGAAATTGTTTATTCATTCATCTTCCAACGGCTGAAAAGCAGTCTTAATAAAACGCGATCTGCAAAAAGAATAAAATTCAGCAGAAATACAGCGAAAATTACCTGAATGATATTTCCTGACACGAATGTCAAAGTACGCATTACCAATTCCTTGTCGATATAGTAGTACAATCCTACAGCCACTGAAAGCAGCGACAATAAAACCCCTGTCAGATAAAGATATTCATACAAATCATTTTTCAACTGTTCGCGACGGACAACAGAAAGTGTTACTTTTTGTGCAAAATCAGCGGGCAAATGAAAATCAGGTTTTGTCCTGAATGATTTTTCAATTATTCTATCAAGTTCTTCATTGTTCATGGGTAATCTCCTTCACTGTTTTTAGACTGTTTTCGTCAACTACAAACTTAAGCTTTTGTTTTAAGAGTGCTTTTGCCCTGAACAGGTAACTTTTGATTGTTCCCTCTGGCATTCCTGTTATTTGTTCAATTTCCTGATACGAAAACTCTTCCAAATGAAACAAAGTTAAAACGGTTCTGTACTGAACAGGCAATAATTCAATTTGTTCGTGTATGTACCGATGCAAGTCGGTTCGTTCGTAATCATCTGAAACAAAGTCCGTCAGATTTCTCAAAGCAACAGAATCATCCGGATTTACCTCAACAACCTTTTTAAACTTTCGCAGGTAATTGATGCTTGTATTGTAGGCAATTGTGGCAATCCAGGTCGATAATTTGCATTCATTCCTGTACTTCCCCAGATTTTGATATACCTTCATAAATACATCCTGACAAACATCTTCCAACTCATCCTGACGCTGAATTAACCGTCCGGTAATATGAACGACCAGTTTCTGGTATCGGTTTACCAAAAACGTAAATGCGTTCATATTTCCTTTTAAAATCTGGCTTATTAATTCAGAATCGTTCATACGGAAGTTTGACAACGGCACGCCCATAAATGTTGCATTAAGTACGAACTATTTATTCAGAAAAAAAAAACTGAAACATCTGCAACATTTTGCAAAACCTTGCTGTCACATCTTACAAACATTTAAAACTGAAAATTATGAACGATGTATTAATGGCCGCAGTAGTTTTTTTTGCAATTTTCCAGATACTAAAAAGTTTTACCGACTTTTTGCTAAAACGAAAAATCATAAAAGCGGGGCATTTTGAAAATGCCGGTATTCTGGAACAGAAAGTTGCTTCTTCGGTTACTGAAAATCAGGAAGCGAACAAATATCCTTCGCTGAAATGGGGTTTGGTTGCCTTTTTTGCCGGAATTGGATTTATTATTATCGACCAACTGACTCCGAGTGTGAATAATCAGGAGGTATATAATAATTTCCAATGGAACAGCATGTTGCCTTTTGGAATTGAGCTGGTTTCCATTTCGATGGGCTTCATCGTCTATTTCCTGATTGTGAATTTCAGCAAGAAGAAGTGAAAAAGGCGGAAGACCGGAGTCGGAAGTCAGGAGAGGCAAATCCTACTTCTGTCTTCGGACTTCGGACTTCTTACATTTTAATCCGCCAATCTCCCAAATCGTGGAAGCCACGCAGCAATTCATCAATCTTCATTCGCTTTTTTCCTGAAAGCTGTATTTCAGTAACCGACAACCATCCGTCCGTACAGGAAATCTTTAGAAATTTTTTGCCATCGGTTTGAAGTGTACCAGGAGCCGCTGGTAAATTTTGATTATCGCGAACAGCCGCGAAAATTTTCGCAGTCAGCATTTCAGGTTTCTCGCGATGAATAAGTTCCGTCCAGGCTGTCGGGTAGGGCGACAATCCGCGGATCAGATTGCGGACGGACTCCGTATCCCGGGCCCAGTCGATGCGGCAATCTTCCTTAAATATTTTGGGCGCCTGTTTTATTTTTTCCTGATTGTCGATCAGTTGAGCCTGATCGATCGCGTTAACAGTTCCTTCCGCCAAAGCATCAACGGTTTTCAAAACCAACTTTGCGCCAATTCCCATCATCCGGTCGTGTAAATCGCCCACCGAATCATTTTCTGCAATGTCGGTTCTTTCCTGAAAAATAATCTGCCCGGTATCAATTTCATGCGAAAGTAAAAAAGTGGTAACTCCTGTTTCCGTTTCGCCGTTGATGATTGCCCAGTTGAGCGGCGCGGCTCCCCGGTATTGCGGTAACAGTGAGCCATGCAGGTTGATTGTACCGAGCGGAGGCATGTTCCAGACCATTTCGGGCAACATCCTGAAAGCCACCACAATTTGAAGATCGGCTTTCAGGCTTTCGAGTTCAGCAATAAAATCCGGATTTTTTAGCTTTTCAGGCTGAAGAACTTTCAGGTTATTTTCAACGGCATATTTTTTTACCGCCGATTCGCTCAATTGTCTGCCTCGTCCGGCGGGCTTGTCGGGCGCTGTAATTACAACGACAACCTGATAACCATTTTCGACCAAACCCTTCAAACTCTCAACGGCGAAGTCGGGAGTTCCCATAAATACGATGCGGATTTCTTTTGGATGCATTGTTTTTTCTGCAAAGATAAACCATGCATCTGAACCATGAAATAGAAATTTGAAAAAGACCTTAAAAGTCTTCAATATATAAAAGTACTGAATATGAAGCGCTTAATTTTAAATTAACAATACAGCAACAAATATCAAAGTACTAATAACCAAATACTTGCAATTCGTAAAGGTTAATTTTTCATCAACAATTTGCTAAATATTTTACCAACAGCCACTTAGACCAAATTATCTCAACACTTTAAAATATTTTTGACCTGTCAAAATATAAAGTTGAATTTAAAAACTTAAGTGATGAGTATAAAAAAACAATTTTTGAAATCGAAACCGGTATGCAAAGTCGTTTTCCGGTTAGACGCAACCGAAGCAAATGGTGCAAAAAAAGTACAGGTTCTGGGCGATTTTAATAACTGGGATCAATCTGCTGAACCAGCTGAAATCGAATGATTTCTCAGCAACGTTGGAATTGGAATCAGGAAAAGAATACCAGTTTCGGTATTTGATTGATGGAGCAAACTGGAAAAATGATTCGGATGCTGATGGTTTTGTGACCAATGAATTTGGAGCCGAAAACTGTGTGATTTCTACACAGGCTTAACAGAAGCGAAATTTTTCGGATAAGATATTTCAGGACCGAAGAGAATTTCAGCTTTCTTCTTCCTGAAATATTTGTTTATGGCAGTTGGTATTTGTTTACCAAATCGGGCCTGAGTTTCCGGTTTCCTTTCTGCGCTTTGGGCGAATACGGGCAATTCATGCATCCGTTCGAGCAGCAATACCCGCGCTTTACAAGGTAAAATTCCGTCATTACCCTGTATCCTTCAGGATTCAATGTAAAATCAACTCCTTCCACCTGAGTCTCACCAAATCCCGACTCAAACATATCATCAAACATTCCCATTGCGTAAGTTCCAAGTTTAAAGTTCAAAATTCCAAGTTTTTCTCATTGTGTGAGATTGCAAAATTTGAAGTTGCAGGCCTCCGTTATGTTCGGTTTTAAAACTGAATTTCACTGAACCGTTTCTTTTTTCGTACATAAAACTGAAAGACAATGCTTTTGGTTAGTCTTCCAGAACTGATCTCAATATTGCTAAATGGTTCAGTCTGCCTTCGTTTTAGGCGCAATTCAGGCAACGATAGATAAAAGTGATAATGCGCCTTCAATACGCTGCGGATTCCATTAAAATTAAATTCAGTAAGCAATTTTAAAGCAGCCACGCCATCCAACATCATCCTGATAAAAAGAATGTAAAAAAGCTGGTTCGAAGGTAAGTTTTTATAAAGAAGCCAAAGATTGTTCCTGAAATTCAGGTAAAGTTTCTTCGGATTATCGTACGAAAGCGAGCCGCCGCCAAGATGAAAAACTGTACTTTCAGGAGTATAAACAACGCGGAATCCCCTGTTTTTCAACCGCCAGCAAAGGTCAATTTCTTCCATGTGCGCCCAGAAATCAACATCGAAACCTCCCGCTTCACGAAAAAGATCGGAACGGACAAACATACAAGCGCCGGTTGCCCAGAAAATATCCACCACATCGTCATATTGTCCATTGTCGGCTTCAACTTCATCAAATATGCGTCCGCGGCAAAACGGATAGCCAAACTTATCGATGAAACCACCGGCTGCCCCGGCATATTCGAAATGAGTTTTCTGGTTGTAACTGAGTATTTTGGGTTGTACGGCGGCAATCTTTTTATCGGCTTCCATCAATCGGATTGGCGCATTCAACCATCCGGAAGTAACTTCCACATCCGAATTCAGGATGACAAAATAATCGGCTTCAATTTGTTTCAGGGCTTCGTTGTAACCACGGGCAAACCCAAAGTTCTGCTTCAGGTCGAGCACTTTTACTTCTGGGAATTCGGTTTTGAGTACTGAATGCGATTCGTCGGTTGAGCCATTATCTGCCACAATTATTTCGGTGAAATCGCCTTTGCTGAATTGAATGACAGAAGGAAGAAACTGCCGCAACAGGTTGGTTCCATCCCAGTTTAAAATAACAATGGCGACTTTTTGACTCATTAAAAATTTGATTACTGAAGGATTGAATTACTGAAAAACTGTAAATGCCAACTACGACTGAACACTGACCACTTTTTTACGGGATCAGCAGTTTTGCCAGAACAACCGCCATACTTTCCTTTTCGAGGTTGTATAAAATGTTGGCAATTTTCTCCATTTTTTCAGGTTCATCCGACTGCAAAACCAGTTTAACCTCTTTTATCTGCTTTCCGGTCATTTCTTCTTCGAGCAGCGACCAGATTTTCAGGTTTTCTTCTTCCTGTTTCGGAACACCCAGATGTTCCAGCTCCAGTTTGGTGGCTTCCAGAATTTCGCGTGCTTTCATTATCACCGGATCGGCGTCTTTGCCTGTACCGGCAGCATCGCGCAAACTCCAGCTCGAATAATTGTAGTTCAATTCTTTAATCATCCGAACTTTGCTGCTCTCTTTTCCGAAAATACGTTCAAGAAAAATAATGGTGTGGCTTTTCCATGCTTCCAGATCGAAGTTTTTGGCATTCAGACTTTCAAGCTGTCTGTTGATTAAGGCAATTTCGTTTTCGATCATTGTTTTTTGATTATTAGTTGGTTGCAATTTAATAAAAGTTTACCCCAGATGTTTATTTACAATCCGGTAAAATTCATCAAAATAATTGGCATTGCAGGCAATCATTTCGCCACCGAACAGGTAATTTTCACCTCCATTAAAATCACAAACTTTGCCACCCGCCTGCTTCAGAATGATGATTCCGGCAGCCACATCCCACGAATGCAAGGCATGTTCATAAAATCCTTCAAACCTTCCGGCGGCCACATAAGCCAAATCAGCAGCGGCCGATCCCAACCGGCGCATTCCATGCGAATTTCGCATAAAAAAATTCATAGCTTCAAGGTAATTGTCGAGCTTCGAAAAGTCGTAATACGGGAATCCTGTGGCAATCAATGAATCGGCGGTTGTTGCAGCCTTTGACACCTGAATTTCATGACCGTTCAAATAAGCTTTGCTGCCTTTCCACGCGTAAAACATTTCGTCGAGGTTGATTTCATAAATTACACCGAGTATAATCTCCTGATCTTCCATTAAAGCGATGCTGACGGCAAAGGGTGAAATTCCATGTATGTAGTTGGTGGTTCCATCCAGCGGATCAATCACCCAACGGTACTTTTCGCCATTGTCAACAGCAGTACCCTCTTCAGCAATAAAACCTGAACCAGGCAGTAATTCACGAAGGGCAGCAACGATGCGGGTTTCAGCAGTTTTATCCACATAAGTAACCATGTCCGATTTCCCTTTGTGGACAATATCTTCGGCGGTAAACTTCAGGCGTTCTTCAAAAATAAACCGCCCAACTTCGCGGGCCAGCTCCTGAACTTGTGTACAAAGTATTTCGAGGTTCATTGTATTTTTGTTTAAATAATTTAAAGTAAATCACTCGCGAGTTCAGCCAAATAACTGCGTTCACCTTTAATCAGGTTAACATGTGCGAAAATCTCATGGTTTTTCATTTTCTCTGTCATGTACGCCAAACCGTTCGATTTCATGTCGAGGTAAGGCGAGTCGATTTGCTGGAGGTCGCCTGTAAATATCAGCTTTGTGCCTTCACCTGCCCTTGTAATAATGGTTTTTATTTCGTGTGGGGTGAGGTTTTGTGCTTCGTCGATAATGAAATATGAATTGGATAAACTTCGTCCCCGGATATATGCCAAAGGTGTGATAATCAGCTTCTCTTCTTTCAAGAGTTCTTCAATCTTCTGGAATTCAGTGCTGCGCGTATTGTAATTGTGCTTGATTACCGAAAGGTTGTCGAAAAGCGGCTGCATATAGGGGCTTATTTTCTCCTGCGCATCACCCGGCAGGTAACCCAAATCGCGGTTGCTCAGGGCTACAATGGGACGGGCAAGTAAAATCTGACCGAAGTTCTTGTGCTGCTCGAGAGCAGCGGCCAGGGCCAGCAATGTTTTACCTGTTCCGGCTTTTCCGGTAAGTGCGACCAGTTTAATTTCAGGATTAAAAAGTGCATCGAGACTGAAGGTCTGCTCTGCATTTCGGGGCTTGATACCGTATGCTGTTTTTTTCTCCACCCGCACCATTTTTTTCAGTCCGCCATCATATCGGCCTAAAACACTGGCCTTTGACGATTTCATGATAAAATACTCGTTGATGTCGGGAGTTTTTGCCAGACCCATTAATTCAACCGGCATCGTATTTTCATGGTAAAATTTTTCGATTGAATTATCGTCGAAATTTTCCAGTTCAGTAACTGACTTGTTCAGTAGCTGAATGTCTTTTACCTTGTCGTTGTAATAATCTTCAGCATGAATTTTCAAAGATTTGGCTTTCATCCGAAGGTTGATATCCTTGGTTACCAGAATACATGGCCGTGCCGGAAATTTTTGGGCAACATGCATGGTGATCGCCAAAATCCGGTGATCGGGAATATCTTCAAGAAACGATTGTTTTATTTCTTCTGAAAAAGGCTTGCCCGTTTCGATGATTAGTTTCCCCTTGTCTGCCCCGAGTTTTATGCCACCGTTGAAAAGTTTGTCACCGATAATTTCATCCAGTTCGCGCACAAACTCACGAGCCTGAAAATTAATCGGGTCGTTTCCCCGCTTAAATTTGTCGAGTTCTTCCAAAACTGTAATCGGAATCACTATGTCATTATCCTGAAACTGATAAATGCATGTATGATCGTGCAGAATCACATTGGTATCGAGCACGAAAATCTTTGTCTGTTTTTTAGTAGCCATCCCGCGTTGCTTTAAGGTTTCGATAAAAATAGAAAAAAACAGATGTATTGTATTTTTCACAGCACTTTAATTGTCAACTTTGCAAAATTAATTTGTTAATAAGATTTTCGGATGAAAACCTACCAGGAAGTACTTGATTATTTATACAGTCAATTGCCAATGTTTCAACGCACTGGCCCCGCCGCTTACAAAGACAACCTTGACAATACCATCCGCCTCGACGAGATGTTTGACTATCCGCACCGGTCGTTCAGGAGCATTCATATTGCCGGAACAAATGGGAAAGGCTCAGTTTCTCACATGTTAGCCTCTGTTTTTCAGGAAGCAGGCTACAAAACCGGACTTTATACTTCGCCGCATTTGAAAGATTTCAGGGAACGAATCCGGGTTAATGGCGAAATGATCGGCGAAGAAGCGGTGGTGCAGTTTACCGAATCGTTCCTGAAGAAAAACGAAGCAGAAAAACTTGAACCTTCCTTTTTTGAGCTGACAGTGTCGATGGCCTTTGATTATTTTCGAACCATGCAGGTAGATGTGGCTGTGATTGAAGTTGGTTTGGGTGGCAGGCTCGATTCTACCAATATCATAACTCCTGAAGTGTCGGTCATAACGAACATCAGTTTCGATCACATGGCACTTTTGGGCAATACATTGCAGAAAATTGCAGTTGAAAAGGGGGGAATAATAAAAAAAGACATCCCTATAGTAATTGGAGAGTCGTCTCCTGAAACAGATTTTGTTTTTGAACAAATTGCCCGCAAAACAGATTCCAAACTCGCATTTGCCAGTCAGCATTATGAATCCTCCTATGGAATGATGACCATTGATGGAAAGCAAAGCCTGAATATCCGAAGCAATGGTAAAGTGGTTTATGCTGATCTGCAATTGGATTTGCTGGGATTTTATCAACGTCACAATGTTCCAACGGTAATAAAAACCATTGACATCCTGAACGACAAAGGATGGAGTTTACCGGAATCAGTTATGAGGCAGGGGTTGAGAAATACCATCCGAAATACAGGGTTGATGGGTCGTTGGCAAATTATCGGACACAATCCGCTCACAGTTTGCGACACCGGGCACAATCCGGCTGGCATCAAATTGGTGATCGAACAAATCAGTCAAACAGCCTGGGAGAAGCTGCACATCGTGATTGGCATGGTAAACGACAAAGATCAGGATGAAGTTTTATCCATTCTTCCGTCGAATGCGTTCTATTATTTCACCAAAGCCGCCATACCCCGGGCAACAGATCCGGAAGAACTGGCAGCAAAAGCAAGCATGTTTGGTCTTAAGGGAAATAGTTATCCGTCTGTTCGTCAGGCACTCGCCGAAGCCCTTGCCAATGCAGGTAAAAATGATTTGGTTTTTGTGGGTGGAAGCAATTTTGTGGTGGCTGAAGTTTTGTAATATTTTTTAAATATTTTGTTTGCACATTTCAAAAATGGGTATATCTTTGCAACGCTTTAAAAAACAAAGCGCGTTCATCAAATAACAACAAAAGGGCGATTAGCTCAGCTGGTTCAGAGCATCTGGTTTACACCCAGAGGGTCGGCGGTTCGAATCCGTCATCGCCCACTTAATTAAAGTCATCCAATCATTTGGATGGCTTTTTATGTTTTAAGGATGTTTTACTGCTATATTCTATATTCCGAAAAACTTGATAAATATTACATTGGTTCCACCTCCAGTCTTCAGGGGCGACTTCAACGACATAATACCTCGAATAAAGGGTTTACTTCAACAGGAAAACCTTGGGTCTTGAAATATTTTGAAGTTTTTGAATCAAAACACGATGCAATCAAACGTGAATTACAATTGATACCAACGTGAATTACAGATTAATCCAAATGCTTTCATGGTAGAATGCCGATGGATAGAAATGTTAGGCCAATTGAGTGAGCGATAATTGGACTATTACATTTCTCTAATCGGTATAAAAAGCTGGAAAGACAGGACAAAACTTGTTGGGCTGATTAGTTCTGCTGGTTCAGAGCATCCCGGTGTAACCGGGAGGGTCGGCGGTTCGAATCCGTCATCGCCCACTTAATTAAAGTCATCCAATCATTTGGATGGCTTTTTATGTTTTAAGGATGTTTTACTGCTATATT
>JAIBEZ010000084.1 GCA_019459485.1 Prolixibacteraceae bacterium | reverse complement strand
ATCGAGTCCGGTAACTTCGGTAAACCCGATACGTTCACCGCCCCATTGCACCAGGAAGTGAAATTTGGGAAGAGGATAGTTTGCCATATTGTTTTATTTTAAGAATGAAAATTGTTGTTGAATTAAACACATACTGGATTTTCGGGACTGCTAACTTTCAGCCAGTTTATGAGAGAAGCGTAAGATGATGAATTCAGCAGGGCGAACTACAGCCATACCGATTTCCACAATCAGCCTTCCTTCAAGAATATCAAGCGAAGTCATCGTTTTGCCCAGGCCAACAGCAACATAAAAGGCATGTTCGGGTTTTACACCTTGCAATGCACCCTGTCTCCATAACGTGGTGAGGAAGTTTTCAATCATTCCCTGAATTTTCACCCAGGTATTGGCGTCATTGGGTTCGAATACAAATGGCTCAGTCGATTTTTTACAGCTTTCTTCCACCATGTTGAAGAATCGACGAACCGGAACATACCGCCATTCATTATCGTTGCCGGCAAGTGTACGCGAACCAAATACCAACGTGCCTTTTCCGGTGAAATAGCGAATAGCATTTACCGATTTCCCGGCAACAGCATCCACATTCAGGTTGTCAAGCTGTGTTGCTGTAAATACGGTTTCCGGAGCCAGTACGTTATTTAAACTGACATTGGCCGGCGCTTTCCAAACACCGCGTGTACGGTCAACCTGTGCATACACACCAGCCACAGCTCCGCTTGGAGGCATAACAGTCATACTCTTACTTACTCCGTTGATGATATTTTTATAAACCGGAAATACCAATACCAGCGAATCATCAAGAGTTTTGGTATAAGCGTTTCCTGCATTTACAATCAGATTCAGGTAGGCCGTGTTTAGTTCATCAAACAGAGGCTGCAACAGGTTAACCGCGGCAATCCGTCGGTTGTTATCGTTGGCTTCATCGATTAAACCAGGAGCAACAGGTGCAGCAGCTGCATCAGTAAGAGGCCAACTGCCAACAGTCAAAGCAGTAAAATCTGATCCGGTAAGAGCGACGGTAATGTCTGCTATTGCTTCAAGATTAAGCGCTTTAATTTTTGCAAATAGCGGATCAAAATTCGAAGTAATACCAGCCTTTACATCTGCAAGAAAATCAGGATGAGTAAGAATATCTGGAGCAACTCCATTTGCCAACAACTGAATTTGGTTTCCTACTGAGGCAAAATAATCGAATATATTTTTAAGACTCCCGTTCGTATTACCTAATGGAGCATTAAATGCTGCAACCAAAGAGCTAAATCCATCAGATAAAACTCCATTGGGTGGACTTAAAACCTTTGTTTTAGCTTCAACATTGGCCACATCAGCATAAGCCTGTTCCAATTCAGTAATTAGCCCCTGAACTTCAGTATCCGATGTTAGTCCTGAAAGCGGAACGGCGATGCCTGCCCGTCTTATTACACTTTCTACATCGGTATATTTTATTGCTTTTGGTAAATTAACCTTTAGCCAGGGCGAGTAAACGGCTCCGTATTTTAAATTGTTAATGCCAATGTTGTTCCTGAAATTGGCTCCAAGCGGGTCGTCTTGTTTCACGTCAAAAAGTCCGACACGGTCACCTAGATCTGCACATTGCAGCAACGCAGCCTGCTGAACTTCTGCCAGTTCAGAATTTCCCAATGTTGCTGCGTCAGGAAATAAAATAATGGTTGGTGCATCCTCTTTACGCAACTCATCAATCCCGTCGGTGAAATTGCTGGTGGAAATGGTCGTGCCCTTTTCGCTTTTTCCAACAGATACAATGTAACAATCTCCGCCTCCATTGGCATAAAACATGCGCAGGGAGTCGTACATGAAGAAGGTGTTTTTTACAGTGGCAGAAGTAAAATTGTTGTTGCTGTCAATATTTACTTCGGTAACTTCAGGCGAGGGCCCTGTGCCATAAAACAGTTCAAATTCAACCAACGATCCAATTCGTTTTGGTTTGTTGATCAAATCGCCGGGAGCTAATTCGTCTGCTTTATTAGTGTAGCCGACAAAAGCAGGTAATGCCGTTTCAACCTGAGCTACAGACGGTGGTAATTTGGGAATTTCTTCGACAAAAACACCGGGAGTTTTGTAAGTCGTTGCCATGTGATTTCCTGTTTAAAATTAATTAATATGAATTTCTGAATAAAATTTTTTCTCTTCGGTATTGATTAAAGCTTCAGCCTTAATTGAACTAACAGATGGATTGGGAAGCATAATCGTTTTGGTATCTTCCGGTTCGGGAGGTTTCATGATTTCGATATTTCCGTAGCGGGTAAGTGGCAAAGGATTTTCAAGAACATAAGGTGCATCGAATAATTTACCCAAATAACGCCAATGCGTTCGCCGGTTGCGGAAACGTATTTCAAAGGTCGGTGAAAGCAGATCGTCCTCATTAAATAAATCATAAGCTGGTTGTTTGCTTTTTACCTTGATTTCGATTAATGCGAAGGGTGTTTCACTTCCCTGGAGGAGGTAGAAGGTGACATCATCGTGATAGGTCGGGTTATCACTGTCAATATGAATGGAATAGATTCCTTGCGGAAATTTCAGCAGATCAATCTGTAGCGTGTAAAAATTACCGGGAAGAACTTCCATTTTTGGTGTAACGGTGAACCCCGATGAATTTTTCATGGTTGCAATTGGTTTTGCATCCTTCACCTTCATGGTATAAGTGAAAAATCCGTTTGCAACCGAATAACTGTCATTCACATTCACATAACTCAGGGGTGTAGTGATATTTCCATTTTCGGTAAGCCAGTCAGCAGATAGGGTAGGGTTGTTGCCGGTTTTTACAAGCGCTGTAAATAATTTCGTTGGGTTATTGGTATTATCTGAAAGCATATCGCCTGGCATATACGTATTCGCCGGTTTAAAAACCGGAGGAATGGCGCTTAGCGAAGGAAAAGTATTCGAAGTAATGTTCAGACTGTTGCTGAACACGAATATTTTGTCCCGGGTTCCCTGTAACGGAAGTGCGGTGTAGTTCATGAAATCCAAATCTTTCAGTTTAACCAGAAACCTGAATGTCAGATCATCAGCCAGTGGAACAAAAGAGTTGAACTTCCCCGGATTTAGTTCGTCAGGTTTCGCCTTAACGCCCACCAAAATACCTGTGGCTGTTTTCTTGAAAATGCAGTTATGTGAACTCAGCGCCTTTGTGCTTTCCTGCGTTGGTGTTATATCAAAAATCTCCCGAATATCATACTTCGATTCCATTCTATCTTTATCCTCCTGACTCATCTTGTCCCATTCTTGTTCTCCTTTATTCAGGAAGAAATGGTGCAGGATATTTACCTCGAAAAGACTTTTGTATAGAAGGATCTGACTCATTGGATAATTTGATTTACATGATTTATACCTTACTTTTTATTTCGACCATCAATCTGTACTTCCTTGATAACTCCATGTATTTCTCGTGTGCTTTCCCTTTCCATTTTTATCAGCCTGACCTTAAAACAAACGAACGGATGTTGCTTCCCGCCGAAAGTGCTCCATACATAGTTTAATTGTTCAAAACCAAGATTGTACAGGTCGAGGATGATATGAAAATCATCCGGTAAACCTTCCACCTCAGTGGTGCTGTCTTTTAATGTAAAAGAGTATTTGCCCTGAAAAAATGTGATGGCATGAGAAAGGTAAATCAACGCATTTTCATAATTTGTCATGAATGACGTAATCATGATAAATAAGTTCAGGTTGATTGGCGGATTGTTATAATTGACCAGATTATTTCTGGTTAAAGCATAATCCGGGTTAATTTTCATGGTCGATTCATCTGAAATATTAACCAGAGAAATAAGAACATAATTGGTTGATTTAACCCCAACCTCATCCAATCAGGAAATAATTTGTAATTATACATACGGAAATATTATTTTACTCATAGTATTGACTTTGACATCCAATTGTTGTAAATTTGGTTATCGTTTGGTTTGTTTAAAAACAAATACACGACAAACAGACAGAATGTAAGCTAGTTAGCTAAAATATTGATTGGATTTTTGATGGAAAATTGGTAGCCTGCATTTTCAATTTTCAAATCAATCCCTGACCCAAACAGGAAATGAAAATTGAAAGAATCAAAGAGAATTCCATCAGAATGTTTCCTTTAAATAGAAAAGAACCTTAAATCATTCAGAGCAGAATTTAACCCTTTGCTCGTCGGCATATTGTTTAAGTTAACATTTCTATCATGATACATCCAGTCCTGAAATTTTTGGCAGAACAACTAAATGCCTATATCGAGGAGGTGAAAAAGCCCGGAGATGTTCTTGAAGCTCCGTATGTTATATTACAAAATATTTCCAGATTGGATGAGGATGCGGTTAAAACAACCAATAAAGTTCTGATTTCTCTGGTGAATATTTCAGAAGAATCGACCATGAAAAATAACCCGGATTATGCTTTAACCAGAAATAATCTGGTCAATTATAACAATCCGCCAATCAACCTGAACTTATTTATCATGATTACGTCATTCATGACAAATTATGAAAATGCGTTGATTTACCTTTCTCATGCCATCACAT